>NZ_JBELMJ010000109.1:0-2558 GCF_042095875.1 Sphingomonas sp. | reverse complement strand
GGACCCGCTGATTAAGAGTCAGCTGCTCTACCAACTGAGCTATGCGTCCATGACCGGTGGAAAGGAGCGGCTTGGTTGGTCGCTCCCGATCGGGAAGCGCGCCTCTACATCGACACCGCGCTGCTGCAAAGCCCCTTTTTCACTCGCCGCGCATTTTCTTGAGCGAGGGCGCGATCACCAGTGCGTCGTGCGCTTGTTCGAGCGGTCGATGCTCATCAGGATGCCCAGCGAGATCAGCACGGTCATCTGCGCCGAGCCGCCGAAGCTGACCAGCGGCAGCGGGATGCCGACCACGGGGGCAAGCCCCATCACCATCATCAGATTGATCGCGACGTAGAAGAAGATGGTGGTCGACAGACCGGCGGCGACCAGCTTGGCGAAGCGGTTCTCGGCGCGCACGCCGACGTTCACGCCCCAGCGGATTACCAGCAGAAACGCGGCGATGAGGAACACGCCGCCGATCAGGCCCCATTCCTCCGCCATGGTCGCGAACACGAAGTCGGTCTGACCCTCAGGCAGGTAGTCGAGGTGGCTCTGCGTGCCGTGAAGGAAGCCCTTGCCGAAGATACCGCCCGATCCGATCGCGATCTTGGACTGGCTGATGTGGTAGCCGGTGCCGAGCGGGTCGCTCTCCGGGTCCATGAAGATCAGGACGCGGTTGCGCTGGTAATCGTGGAGCGCGAACATGAAGGCGAGCGGCGCGGCCACCGCGAGCGCGGCCGCGCCGCCGACGAACAGCCGCAGCGGAACGCCGGAAAGGAACATGACGGTGGCGCCGCCCGCGCAGATCATCAGCGCGGTGCCCAGGTCGGGCTGGAGCATGACCAGCGCGGCCGGCACGCCGATCAGCACCGCGACCGGCCAGACCGCGACGAACTTGCGCGTCTCGGCCGCGGGCAGCATCTCGTAGAAGCGCGCGACCGCGAGCACGATGCCGATCTTCATCAGCTCGGACGGCTGCAACCGGATGAAGCCCAGGTCGAGCCAGCGCTGGCTGCCGCCGCGCACCGCGCCGAGCAGTTCCACCAGCAGCAACGCGACGACCAGTGCGCCGTAGGCGGGAAAGGCGAGGTTGCGCAGCCACGACAGCGGCACGCGCGAGAGCACCAGCGCGCCGGCAAGGAAGACGAAGAAGCGCACACCCTGCGGCAGTGCCCAAGGCCGGATGCTCCCGTCGGCGGCGGAATAGAGTACCACCAAGCCGAAGCAGCCAATCGCCACGACCAGCATCAGAGTACGCCACGGCAGGACCGCCAGCGTCGAGGGAACGATCGATCTCATCTCGGCTGTTCTGTCGGCGGTGAGGACGAAAGCGGCGGCAGCAGGCGCGTCCCGTCGCCGTCGGGCTCGGGCGACCCGGTCTGCGCCGGGCCAGCGCCGTCGGCGATGTCGCGCTCTACCGCGGCCTGGCTCTCGTTCTGAATGTCGGTCTCGGCCTCGACCGCGCGCGCCTCGGTCGGTGCGGGCGCGTCGGTCTCGGTCGCGGCGGCCTGCGCGGGCGGGGTCGCGTGCGAGGCGCGGTAGGCCGCCTCCTGTGCCGCCATGCGGGTGCGGATATCGCCGCCCCAGGTCGGCTCCACCTCGGCGAGCGACTTCATCGCGCGCTCGCGGTCGAACAGATAGGTCATGATGTCGCGCCCGATCAGCGGCGTGTCGAGGTTACGGACGGTGTGACCGTTATGTTCCAGCACCACTGCGGCGGCGTAGCGTGGATTGTCGAACGGCGCGAAGCAGACGAACAGCGCGTGGTCGCGCAGCTTGAACGGCAATTGCCCGTTCTTGAGCACGCCAGAGCGGCGCTCCGCCATGGTGATGCGGCGCACCTGCGCGGTGCCGGTCTTCGCCGCCAGCCCGACGCCCGGCACCTGCATCCGTGCCGCGCCACCGGTGCCGCCCAGGTTCACCACGCCGTTCATCGCCTCGCGGATGATGCGAAAATGGTCGGGGTCGATCGCGAGAGGCTTGGCCTCCGGCTTGAATGGATCACGCAGGATCGTCGGCACGAGCGCCTTGCCCGATGCCATGCGCGCGGCCATCACGGCGAGCTGCAACGGATTAGCGAGCACGTAACCCTGGCCGATCGAGGCGTTGAGCGAGTCGGCGACGCTCCACCTGGTCTTGTACTTGCGCAGCTTCCACGCGCTGTCGGGAACGGTGCCGTAGCGCTGCGTCGAGAAGGGTAGGTCGAACTTCTCGCCAAGCCCCAGCGCGCGCGCGACCGGCGCGATCCGATCGTAGCCGACGCGGCGGATCATCTCGTAGAAGTAAATGTCGCAGCTCTGCATGATCGCGTTCTTGAGATCGAGCGGACCGTGGCCCCCGCGCTTGTGGCAGTGGAACACGCTGGTGCCGACGCGCATCGCGCCCGAGCAGAACACGCGCTCGTCCGGGCTGACCCCCGCCGCCATCAGCGCGAGCCCGTTCATCGGCTTCACGGTGGAGCCGGGCGGGTAGAGCCCCTGCGTCACCTTGTTCATCAGCGGCACATGGTCGTCCTGCGACAACATGTTCCATTCGAGGTGGCTGATCCCTTCGGAGAAGCTGTTGGGATCGTAGGC
>NZ_JBELMJ010000108.1:0-2713 GCF_042095875.1 Sphingomonas sp. | reverse complement strand
GCGCGCGAGACGATCAGCGCGATGCGCAAGGACGTGACCGCGAAATGCTACGGCGGCGACGCCAGCCGCAAGCGCAAGCTGCTCGACAAGCAGAAGAAGGGCAAGCTCAAGATGCGCGAGTACGGCTCGGTCAGCATCCCGCAGGAAGCGTTCATCGCCGCGCTGCGGATGGGCGACGAGGGCTGATCGGCGGCGTCGCTTGCCCGCGACAGCGGGCGCGACGCTCAGGTCCGCAATCGCCCCGCCGCATCCTCCAGCATCCACGCGCGCGCCGCGCGCTGCACGCGCGGCAGGATGACCCATTGCAGCAGTGCGGTGAGGCACAGCGACGACACGATGATCTGCACCGGCGCCGGCAGCGTCGGCAGCAGCGCGCGCACCCCGGTGCTGACGACCAGCAGCACTGGCAGCACCGACAGCCAGATGACGAGGAAGCGCTTCCACCGCGCCGCGCTGGCATCGCTCGGCAGTTCGATATCGACCTCGCGCCCGTCCGTCACCTGATCGACGCCGATCGTCAGGTCGCGCGCGCGCCGCTCCAGCAACTGATAGGTCTCGCCGGCGCGAAAGCGTTCGAGGTCCTCGCGGCTGGCGAACGGGAGCAGCAGGTCGCGCAGCGCGTTCGTCTGCCCCAGCCGCACGACCTCATGGAAACCGGGCGCGCTTCGCCAGGCCGCTCACTTCCTCGACCCAGCGCGCGAAGTCGTCGGTCTTGCCGGGGCGGACGGCGCGGCTGAGGATTAGCGTCGACGAAACATTGTCGTGCATCAAGCGCCAGCGAGCGTTGCCTGCCCGCGTTGCGTGGGGGCGCCGGGCGTCATCGCCGCGGCTGGCGCCGTCGTATCGAGCGCGATACAGCAGGCGCCATGTTATTTCGCACGGTCCTGCTGCTTCTCGCCGCGCTCGCCTCGCCGGCTGAGGCGCAGCGTGCCGCACCGACTGTCCTCGCCGCGGCGAGCATGCAGGAGGCGATGAACGACGCCGCCGACGCCTGGGCCGGCTCCGGGCACGCGCGACCGGTGCTCGCCTTCGCTGCGTCGTCGGCGCTAGCGCGCCAGATCGAGGCAAGCGCGCCCGCCGACCTGTTCGTGTCGGCGGATGCCGTGTGGATGGACGAACTTCAGCGTCGCGCATTGCTCGCCTCTGAAACCCGCGCGATCGTGGCGCGCGGACAGTTGGTGGTCGTCGCGCGGCCGGGCACGCCCTCGCTCAAGGGCGCGCGCGGCGCGGCGCTCGCGCGCGTGCTCGCCGCCGGGCCGCTGGCGATGGCCGACCCTGCCTCCGTACCGGCAGGCCGCTATGGACAAGAGGCGCTGACCCGCATGGGCGCGTGGAGCGCGGTCGCGCCGCGCGTCGTGCGCGCGGAGAACGTTCGCGCCGCGCTCGCGCTGGTCGAGCGCGGCGCGGCGCCCTACGGAGTCGTCTACGCCACCGACGCGCGCGCGTCCGCGCGGGTGCGGGTCGTCGGTGTCTTTCCGCCGAGCAGCCACGCGCCGATCGTCTACCCCATCGCCCGGCTCGCCCGCTCGCACGATGCCGCGGCAGAGGCGTTCCGCCGCTACCTGTTGTCGGGCGCGGGCCAGGCGATCCTCGCGCGGCGCGGCTTCCTGACACGGTGAGCGACCTCGCGGACATCGTCCGCCTCACCCTGCTCGTCGGCGGCAGCGCGACGCTCGCCTGCCTGCCGGTCGCGTTCCTGCTCGCCTGGGTGCTCGCGCGCTGGCGCTTTCCCGGCAAGGTCGTGCTCGACGCACTCGTCCACCTGCCGCTGGTGGTACCGCCGGTGGTGACCGGCTGGGTGCTGCTGCTCGCCTTCGCGCCCGCCGGACCGGTCGGCGGCGTGCTGGAGCGCTGGTTCGGCGTCAGCGTACTGTTTCGCTGGACCGGCGCGACGATCGCCGCCGCGGTGATGGCGCTGCCGCTGATGGTACGCGCGATGCGGCTGTCGATCGAGGCGGTCGATCGCCGGCTGGAACAGGCAGCGCGCACGCTCGGAGCGTCGCGCTGGCGCGCCTACGCGACGGTCACGCTGCCGCTCGCGCTACCCGGCGTGCTTGCGGGCGCGGTGCTCGGCTTCGCGCGCTCGATCGGCGAGTTCGGCGCTACCATCACCTTCGTCAGCAACGTGCCCGGCGAAACGCAGACGCTTCCGCTCGCGATTTACTCCGCGCTGCAACAGCCGAACGGCGAGCAGCAGGTGTGGCGCCTCGCCGCCACATCCGTCGCGCTCTCGCTCGGCGCGCTGGTGTTGTCGGAGGCGCTGGCGCGTCGCGCGGGACGCGGCATCCATGTCCTTTGACGTCGACGTGACGGTTCGGGGCGGCCGCGTCTCCGCCCGCTTCGATGTGCCCGGCGGCGTCACGATCCTGTTCGCACCCTCGGGCGTGGGCAAGACCAGCGTGCTCGACGCGATCGCCGGCCTTATCACGCCCGACCGCGGCCACGTACACGTCGGCGGTCGCACATTGTTCGACTCTGGCTCCGACGCACGCACGCGCGTGAACCTGCCGCCCGACCAGCGCCGCGCCGGCTACGTGTTCCAGGACGCGCGCCTGTTCCCGCACCGCCGCGTCCGCGCCAACCTGCGCTACGGCGCGCGCGACGACGCCGACCTCGCCGCGGTCGCCGACCTGCTCGACCTCACGCATCTGCTCGCGCGCTGGCCGCGCACGCTGTCGGGCGGCGAGGCCAAGCGCGTCGCGATCGGTCGCGC
>NZ_JBELMJ010000107.1:0-2745 GCF_042095875.1 Sphingomonas sp. | reverse complement strand
CCCGCGCTGCGCAGTGCGGCGGCGCAGGCGGCGCTGGAGGCCGTGCTGCCCGACCTCGTCACAAATTTCGCCACCGCGCCCGTGCCCGAGGCGGCGATCCAGCGCCTCGACCGCGTGATCGAGCGGTTGCCCAGCGCGATCAACTTCTTCCGCTTGCTGGAGGCGCAGCCCGCGCTCACCAGGCTGGTCGCGCGCGTGCTCAGCCACGCGCCGACGCTGGCGGAGGAACTCGCGCGCCGCACCGACCTGCTCGATCGCCTGATCGATACCAGCGCGCTCGACCCAGTCGGCGCGATCGACGACTTGTCGAGCGCGATGCGCCGCGTCGAGCCGGGCGCGGATTACCAGGCGCTGCTCGACCACGTCCGCCGCGTGGTGGGTGAGCAGCGCTTCGCGCTCGGCGTCCAGCTCGTCGCCTCCGCTGCCGATCCGCTCCAGGTCGCGCGCGACTATTCCTGTGTCGCGGAAGCGGCATTGCGCGTCCTGGCGGAGGCGACCGTCGCCGAATTCGCGCGCGCGCACGGCCGCGTGCCGGACAGTGAGTTGCTGATCCTAGCACTCGGTCGCTTCGGCGGCGCGGCGCTGACGCACGCGTCCGACCTCGACCTGATCTTCCTGTTCACCGGCGACTTCCTGGCCGAGTCGGACGGGGCCAAGCCGCTCGGCGCGACGCTCTACTACAATCGCCTGGCGCAGCGCGTCACCGCGGCGTTGTCGGTGCCGACCGCCGCCGGCCCGCTGTACAAGGTCGACACGCGGCTGCGGCCGTCGGGATCGCACGGGCCGCTCGCCGTGACCCTCGAGTCGTTCACGCGTTACCAGCGCGAGTCGGCGTGGACGTGGGAGCATATGGCACTCACTCGCGCGCGCACCGTGTACGGTTCGCCCGCGGCGCGCACCGCGCTCGACGCGGTGATCGCGGATGTCCTCCACGGCGCGCGCACGCCGCACGACGTGGCGTCGGACGCGCGCGCGATGCGCGACGAGATGGCGGCGCACAAACCGCCGGCAGGGCCGCTCGACGCGAAGCTGCTGCCCGGTGGTCTCGTTGACCTCGAATTCCTCACCCACGTCGTCCAGCTCACCACGCGCTCCGGCTTCGATCCTGACCTCGGCCGCGCGATCGACCGCCTCGTTGCCGCCTGCGCACTGCCACCCGGCTTGCGCGACGCGCACGACCTGCTCACGCGGCTGCTCGTCACCGCGCGCCTCGTCGCTCCCGACACGGCCGAGCCGACTGCGGAGGCGACGCGTGCGCTGATCGCGCAGGCGCTGCGCTTGCCCGACTGGGACGCGGTGCTTGCCAGCTTCACCGCGACACGCGAGGAGGTGGCGCGTTTTTGGCGGGAGTTGGTGAATGGATGAATTGCCCGACGTGGCGGCGACCGGGGCCGATGGCCAGCCGCTTTCCTTGCGCGACCTGCCGCGCCCGCTCGTCGTCTATTTCTACCCGAAGGACGACACGCCGGGCTGCACGCGCGAGGCGCAGGACTTCTCCGCGCTCGCTGACGACTTCGCCGCCGCGGGCGTCCACGTCCTCGGCGTTTCGCGCGACAGCGTCGCCAAGCACGCAAAGTTCATCGCCAAGCACGACCTGCGCGTCGCGCTCGCCAGCGACCTCGACGGTTCAGTGACCGAGGCGTTCGGCGTCTGGGGCGAGAAGCAGATGTACGGCCGCACCTATATGGGCGTCGAGCGCGCGACCTTCCTGTTCGACCGCGACGGGCGGCTCGCGCGCGCGTGGCGGAAGGTAAAGGTGCCCGACCACGCCGCCGCGGTGCTGGAGGCGGCGCGCGCGCTTTGACCGAGCCGTCCACCACCAGCATCGCGGAAGCGTGCCGCGAGGTGCTGACCACCGCCGCTCCGGTCGCCAAGCTGAAGGCCGCGCGCCGCGTCGCGCGCGCGTGGCGCAAGGGCGCGCTCACCCACAAGTTCGATCAGACGATGCCGGTCAAGCCCGCCTGGCCGCCGCGTCCCGAGCTGCTGCCGCCGGGCAAGATGCCCCGCCGCGGCAAGGCCGGATCGGAGCGCGGGCGGATCGCGTTGCTCCACGCGCTGGCGCACATCGAGTTCGTCGCGGTCGATCTCGCCTTCGACATGGCGGGGCGGTTCGGGGCCGGCTTCCCGCGCGCGTTCGTCGATGACTGGATCTCGGTTGGCGCGGACGAGGCAATGCATTTCGCGCTGCTCGACCGCCGCCTGCGCGCGCTCGGCTCCTGCTACGGCGCGCTGCCCGCTCATGCCGGATTGTGGGAGACTGCGGCGCGCACCGCCGATGACCCGCTCGCGCGGCTCGCGGTCGTGCCGATGGTGCTCGAAGCGCGCGGGCTCGACGTGACGCCGACGACGATCACGCGCTTTCGCCAGTCGGGCGACGAGGCGGGCGCGCGCATCCTCCAGCGCATCTACACCGACGAGATCCGCCACGTCCGATTCGGCACGACCTGGTTCGAATGGGCCTGCGCGAAGCAGGAGTTGAACCCGCCGACGCACTGGCGCGGGCTGATCGAGCGGCACTTCCGGGGGCTCGTTCGGCCGCCGTTCAACGACTCGGCGCGCACCTTGGCCGGTTTGACGCGCGAATATTGGGGCGGGCTTGCCTCGGACTGACACATTGCGCCACAAAGCTGCCATCAGGACGGCCGGGGGGTCCCACCGATCCGAGAGAACAACACGGGCGGGTGCTCGACACGAGCGCGCGGCTGATCGATCGACGATGGGGTTTGATGATTAAGCTCGCTTTGA
>NZ_JBELMJ010000106.1:0-2843 GCF_042095875.1 Sphingomonas sp. | reverse complement strand
CCGGGTGGAGCTTCGGCACATTATGGGCGATCGGCTGGTGGCAGATCGCCAGGCGTACCCGCCCGCTGCTCGCGGCTGCTTAGACGCCCGCGAGCCTCAGCAATCGCTCCGCCGCCTTCAGGTGCGGCGCGTCGACCATCCTGCCGTCAAGCTGCAGCGCGCCTGCGCCCGGATTGGCCGCGAACAGATCGGCCACCGCGCGCGCGTGCGCGACCTCCGCCTCGCTGGGTGAGAAGGCGGCGTTGATCACCGGCACCTGCGCGGGGTGGATCGCCATCATGCCGCTGAAGCCGTCGCGTCGTCCGCGCGCGGCATAGGCCGCGAGCCCGTCCGTGTCACGGAAATCGGGATACACCGTCTCGATCGCGGGCACCTCAGCCGCGTGCGCGCCGAACAGCGTCAGCGCGCGCACCATCCTGTACGGGTCGGTATAGCCGCCGTCCGCCTCGCGGCTGGTCGACGCGCCGATCGCGGCGGGCAAATCCTCCGCGCCCCAGGTCAGCCCGGCGAGGCTCCCATGCTCATCGGCACCGTCATAGTCGCCGAGCGTGAACACCGCGCGCGGCGTCTCGCTCGCGATCGGTAGGACGAGATACGCGCCCGGCAACCGCCGCCGCAGTTCCGCCACCGAGGCGCGCCCCTCCGCCTTGGGCAGCACTACCCCGCGCACCGCGGTGCCGTCGATCGCCGCCAGATCGTCGGCGATGAAGTCCGAGTCGAGCGGATTGACCCGCACGAACAGCGTCGCGTCGCCGCTGCGCATCTCGACGAACTCGCGCACTGCGCTGCGCGCCGCCGCCTTGGCGCCGGCGGCGACCGAATCCTCCAGGTCGAGGATCAGCGCGTCGGCGCCCAGACCCAGCGCCTTTTCCATCCGCTCGGGCCGATCGCCCGGCACGAACAGCAGCGAGCGCAGCCGCACGCCCTAGCGCCCCATCTCGCCGAGCTTGCGCTCCCACGCCAGCGCGTCGCGCACGATCCCGTCGAGGTCGGCGCGGCTGGGCGTCCAGTCGATCGTCTCCAGGATCGCGGCATTGTTCGAGATCAGCTCGGCCGGATCGCCCGCGCGCCGCCCCTCCATCCGGCGCTCGATCGTCATGTTGGTGACGCGGTCGACCGAGTCGAGCACCTCCATCACCGAGAAGCCGCGCCCGTAGCCCGCGTTCAGCGTCACGCTCTCCGCCGGATGGTCGACCAGCCAGGCGAGCGCGGCGACATGCGCCTCGGCGAGGTCGCTGACGTGGATGTAGTCGCGCACCCCCGTTCCGTCGCGCGTGTCGAAATCGTTGCCGAACACGCTCACCGCGGCGCGCTTGCCGGTCGCCGCCTCGACCGCGATCTTGATCAGGTGCGTCGCACCCACCGTCGACTGCCCGCTGCGTCCCTGCTGGTCCGCCCCCGCGACGTTGAAGTAGCGCAGCGCGGCGTAGTTCATCGGGTGCGCCGCCGACACGTCGCGCAGCATCGCCTCGCTCATCAGCTTCGACATGCCGTACGGGTTGATCGGCACGGTCGGGTCGGTCTCGCTCACCGGCACGCGCTCGGGCGTGCCGTAGGTCGCGGCGGTCGAGGAGAAGATGAAGTGCGGCACGCCCGCCTTCACCGCGCTCTCGATCAGGCTGCGCGTCGCCGCGGTGTTGTTGCGGTAATATTTTAGCGGGTCGCTGACCGACTCAGGGACCACCACCGATCCGGCGAAATGCATGATCGCGCGCACCTGATGCTCGGCGAGCACGTCGGCGACGCGCGGGTCCTCGACCGCCATCTCGACCAGCGTCGCGCGAGCGTCCACCGCCCAGTCGAACCCGGTGACGAGATTGTCGATCACCACCACCCGGTACCCCGCGTCGAGCAGCGCCAGCACCGCGTGGCTGCCGATATAGCCCGCACCCCCGGTCACCATCACCTTGCCGTCGAGCTTTGCCGTCTGCGTCATCGCTAACTCCCTTTCGCGCGCCCTAGCGGCTTCCTACATTCTTCTCAAAGGAGACTTCTTCCCATGACCGAATATGCGATCGTCGCCGGCGGCTGCTTCTGGTGCACCGAGGCCGTGTTCAAGGACGTGATCGGCGTCGATAGTGTCGAGAGCGGCTATATCGGCGGCCACGTCGCCGACCCGACCTACCGCCAGGTGTGCGGCGGCGACACCGGCCACGCGGAGGCGATCAAGGTCGGCTTCGATCCCGCGCAACTCAGCTACGGCGACCTGCTCGACATCTTCTTCGCGACGCACAACCCGACGCAGCTCAACCGCCAGGGCAACGACGTCGGCACCCAGTACCGCTCCGCGATCTTCCCGCAGTCGGACGAGCAGGCGGCCGAGGCGAAGGCGGCAATCGAGCGCGCGCAGGGCGATCAGTCGAAGCCGATCGTTACCACGATCGAGGACAACGACACCTGGTACCCGGCCGAGGGCTATCACCAGGATTACTGGGAGACCGAGGGACGCAGCAACCCGTACTGCATGGCGGTGATCCCGCCCAAGCTGCAGAAGCTGCGCAAGAGCTACGCCGCGCGCACCAAGAGCATGGCCGCGGCACAGGCGTGATCGCCCTCGCGCGGCGGTTCGGCAAGACGCCGGACCGCCGCGCGAAGCCATCGCTGCCCGGCATCGCCTTTAGGGCTGAGCGGCGATCCACTCGGTTGCAATGTAGGAGAAAGCGGGCCACGCTTCGTGTCCGCTCTTTCGCATCGCCGCACCCACCCGATCGCCGCCCTTCGCGGATCGCCAAACCGCCGGTCGCTTCCGACCCGCGTCTTGGCCTCACCTTAGCCTCACCTTCCGCCGCGTCAGCGGTGCGCGGCGCGGCGCAGCCGGTCGTTGATCGCGACGCCGACGCCCC
>NZ_JBELMJ010000105.1:0-2892 GCF_042095875.1 Sphingomonas sp. | reverse complement strand
GCACGAGCACGGCAAGCAGGCCGAGCATCATCACGGTGACGTCGCGCACGAGGACGCCGGCCACGCGCCGCACGTCGAGACGCGCGGTTTCAACGAAATTCCTGTCGGCACCGGCGGCTACCACCCGCACGAGAGCCCGATCGTCATGCTGATCCCGCTGATCGTGCTGTCGATCGGCGCGGTCGCGGCGGGCTTCACCTTCCACGGCTGGTTCATCGAGCCGGGCGCGGGCGAGCGTTTCTGGAAGGGCGCGATCGCCTTCAACGAGCATCTGATGCACGCAATGCACGAGGTGCCGCTGCTGGTGCAGTTGTCGGCGACGATCGCGATGCTGACCGGGCTGCTGATCGCCTGGGCGAGCTACATCCGCTCGCCGTCGACGCCGGCGAAGACCGCGGACACGTTTCAGCCGATCTACCGCTTCCTTCTCAACAAATGGTATTTCGACGAGCTCTACAACTTCCTCTTCGTCCGGCCCGCGTTCGCGATCGGGCGGCTGCTGTGGCACAAGGGCGACGAGGGGACGATCGACCGCTTCGGTCCGAACGGATCGGCGTGGCTGGTCCAGGTCGGCAGCCGCGTGGCGGGGCGCGTCCAGACGGGATATGTGTACACCTATGCTTTTGTCATGCTGATCGGGCTGACCGCCGCGGTCACCTGGGCGATCGCGGGTTGAAGGCGGCGCGATGAACGGCTTCCCCATCCTCTCCGTCATGCTCGCAGTGCCGGCGATCGCCGCGGTCGCGTGCCTGTTCCTGTCGGCGCAGGCCGCGCGGACCACCGCGCTCGCCGCGACGCTGATCAATCTGGCGCTCGGCGTCGTGCTGTGGACCGGCTTCGACCTCGGTGGTGCACAGTGGCAGTTCGTCGAGAGCGCGCCGTTGTTCGGCCGTTTCGGCTGGGCGCTTGGCATCGACGGCTACGCGCTGCTGCTGATCGCGCTCAGCGTGTTCCTTATGCCGATCTGCATCGGCGCGAGCTGGCACGCAATCGAGAAGCGCGTCCCCGAATACATGTCGGCGTTCCTGTTCACCGAAGTGCTGATGATCGGCACCTTCGCGGCGCAGGATATCTTCCTGTTCTACATCTTCTTCGAAGCCGGCCTGATCCCGATGTTTCTTATCATCGGCATTTGGGGCGGCGCGAACCGGATCTACGCGTCGTACAAGTTCTTCCTGTACACGCTGCTCGGCTCGCTGCTGATGTTCATCGCGATGCTGTACATGAGCATCACCGCGAACACGACCAGCATCCCGGTGCTGATGGCATACGACTTTCCGGTGGGCGTGCAGACGTGGTTGTGGCTCGCCTTCTTCGCGTCGTTCGCGGTCAAGATGCCGATGTGGCCGGTGCATACCTGGCTGCCCGACGCGCACGTGCAGGCGCCGACCGCGGGTTCGGTGATTCTGGCGGGCGTGCTGTTGAAGCTCGGCGGATACGGCTTCCTTCGTTTCAGCCTGCCGATGTTCCCCGAAGCCTCGGCGCAGCTGACGCCGCTGATCTTCGGGCTGTCGGCGGTGGCGGTGATCTACACCAGCCTAGTCGCGCTGGTGCAGGCCGACATGAAGAAGCTAATCGCCTATTCCTCGGTGGCGCACATGGCGATCGTGACGATCGGGCTGTTCGCGTTCAACGCGCAGGGGATCGAGGGCGCGATGATGGTGATGCTGGGCCACGGCCTTGTGTCGGGCGCGCTGTTCCTGTGCGTCGGGGTCATCTACGACCGGCTGCACACGCGCGAGATCGCGCGCTACGGCGGTTTGGCGATCAACATGCCGCGCTACGCGATCTTCTTTCTGCTGTTCACGATGGCGTCGATCGGTCTGCCGGGCACCAGCAACTTCGTCGGCGAGATCCTGAGCCTGATGGGCGCGTATCAGGTGTCGACCTGGACCGCGCTGCTGTGCACGACCGGCATCATCCTGGGCGCGGCGTACATGCTGTACCTGTACCGCCGCGTCGTGTTCGGCGAGATCAAGTCGGACGAGGTGCGCGCCATGTCCGACCTGTCGGGCCGCGAGTTGTGGCTGCTCGCGCCGATCGCCGCCGTGGTGCTGTGGATGGGCGTGTACCCTGAGAGCTTCCTGGCGCCGATGCGCAAGGACACGCAGGTGTTGCTCGCGCGCATCAACCGGGCGCAACCGGCGGGCGACAGCCGGCCGACGCGCGGCGCCGGCATCATCCCGTCGGCGCATGCCGAACCTGCCCACGACAATCCGGCGTCCGGGGAGGCGCACTGATGGACTATGCTTCCCAACTGGCGATGACGCTCCCCGAGGTGATCCTCGCGCTCGGCGGCATCGTGCTGATGCTTGTCGCCGCCTGGGGTGGCCCAGCGTCGACCAAGGCGGTGTCGTGGGCGGCGGTGGCGGTGCTCGCCGGTGCGCTGATCGCGCTCGTCGGTCCGGCGACGTCGGGCGGTGACGCGTTCGGCGGGCTGTACCGCGCGGACGGGTTCGCCGGATTCGCCAAGGTGCTGATCTTCGTCGCCGCCGCGGTGGCGATCGTCATGGCGCCCGACTTCTTCGCGCGCACCGCTGGCGACAATCTGCGGCCCGAGTATCCGGTGCTGATCCTGCTGTCCGCCGCGGGCATGGGCATGATGGTGTCGGCGGCTGACCTGCTGACGCTCTACGTCGGGCTCGAATTACAGAGCCTGTCGGCCTACGTGCTCGCCAGCTTCATGCGGCAGGACGCGCGCTCGGCGGAGGCGGGGCTCAAGTATTTCGTGCTCGGTGCGCTCGCGTCGGGCATCCTGCTCTACGGCATCAGCCTGGTCTACGGCTTCACCGGCTCGACCATGTTCGACGAGATCGCCGGCGCCTATGCCGCGGCGGCGCTGTCGGGCGATGCCAAGTCGTACGGGCTGCTGTTCGGGCTGGTGTTCGTGTT
>NZ_JBELMJ010000104.1:0-2913 GCF_042095875.1 Sphingomonas sp. | reverse complement strand
GCCCCGATCGACTTGCTCTCGCGGCTGGAGCGCACCGGCCGCTCGTCGACGCCGCGCGCCGCGCGGTAGAGATAGTCGGCGTAGCTGCCGAAATGCGCGCGCAGGAACTCGACCGGCCGGTCGCGCAGGTCGGCACCCGTCTCGATCCCCAGCCGCGACATCTTGGCCGCGGTGACCGGGCCGACGCCGTGGAAGCGCTTGACCGGCAGGCTGGCGACGAACGCCGCGCCCTTGCCCGGCGGGATCACGCACAGCCCGTCGGGCTTGTTCTGGTCCGACGCGAGCTTGGCGATGAACTTGTTGTAACTCACTCCGGCCGAGGCGGTCAGCCCGGTCAACGCCTTGATCCGCGCGCGGATTTCCTCCGCGATCGCCTTGGCCGAACCGAGCCCGCGCCGGTCGACCGTGACGTCGAGGTACGCCTCGTCCAGGCTCAGCGGCTCGATCTCGCCCGTGTACTCGGCGAAGATCGCGTGGATCTGCCGGCTGACCGCGGCGTACACCTCGAAGCGCGGCTTGACGAACAGCAGCTCCGGACAGCGCCGCCGCGCGACCGACGAGGGCATCGCCGAGCGGACCCCGAACACGCGCGCCTCGTAGCTCGCTGCGGCGACGACGCCGCGCGCGCTCGACCCGCCCACCGCCAGCGGACGCCCGCGCAAGGCCGGATCGTCGCGCTGCTCGACCGACGCGTAGAAGGCGTCCATGTCGACGTGGATGATCTTGCGGACGGGCGCCTCGGTCACCTGCGCCTTATAACCGCGGTCGTCGCGCGCGTGTACCCGTTTCGTTCGCGCGGGCGCGGCTGTTTTCGCAGAGCCGCAAATCCGCTATGCCGCACCGCATGAGCGATCTCCAACGCCCCGTCCTCGTGCCGCCGAACGGCGAGAAGAAAGTGCTGCTCCATTCCTGCTGCGCGCCATGCTCGGGCGAGGTGATGGAGGCGATGACCGCGAGCGGGATCGACTACACGATCTTCTTCTACAATCCCAACATTCACCCCAAAGAGGAATATCTGCTCCGCAAGGAGGAGAACATCCGCTTCGCCGAGGCGCACGACGTACCGTTCGTCGATGCCGACTACGACACAGTCAATTGGTTCAAGCGCGCGAAGGGGATGGAGTGGGAGCCCGAGCGGGGCGCGCGCTGCACGATGTGCTTCGACATGCGGTTCGAACGCACCGCGCTCTACGCGCACGAGCACGGCTTTCCCGTCATCACCTCCTCGCTCGGCATCTCGCGCTGGAAGGACATGAACCAGATCAACGGCTCGGGCGAGCGCGCGGCGTCGCACTATCCCGGCGTGGATTACTGGACGTTCAACTGGCGCAAGGGCGGCGGCGCCGCGCGCATGATCGAGATCTCGAAGCGCGAGCGTTTCTACCAGCAGGAATATTGCGGCTGCGTCTACTCGCTGCGCGACAGCAACGCGCACCGCGTCAGCCAGGGGCGCGAGGAGATACGCATCGGCGAGCTCTACTACGGCGACGACGCCAAGGGTTGAGGGCGCGGATGCGCGCGGAACCGCCGAACGGTAGCAACGCCGTCGGCATGGCGCGGCACGAGCGCGCGGGATAGCAATGGCGAGCATCGAGTGGATCGCGACCGTGCTGGGGCTCGCTTGCGTCGCGCTGGCGGCGCGGCGCAGCGTCTGGACCTTTCCGGCCGGGATAGCCTCGGTCGCGTTGCTGGGCATGGTGGTGTTCCAGGCGCGGCTGTACAGCGATGCCCTGCTTCAGGCGTTCTTCGTCGCCGCCAACATCTACGGCTGGCGCAACTGGTCGCGTAGCAACGCGGCGACCGGCACGGTGCGGGTCACACGGATGGACGCGAGCGAGCGCCTGCGCTGGACGGCAGTGACGCTGGCGGCTTCGCTCGGCTGGGCGGCGTTCGTCCACCGCTTCACCGATGCCTCCTATCCGTTGTGGGACGCGCTGATCGCGGGCACCAGCGTCGCCGCGCAACTGCTGATGGCACGGCGGCGGATCGAGCACTGGTGGCTGTGGATCGCGGTCGACCTCGCCTCGGTGCCGCTCTACCTCGCCAAGGGACTACACCTCTTCGCCGCGCTCTACCTGCTCTACCTTGCCTTGTCGGTCTGGGGACTTATCGATTGGCGCCGCGCCGAGCGGGGATCGGCGCGAGGGGTCGCCACCGCCTGATGCTACGCACCATCTGCCTTCACGGCCCGGAGAGTACCGGCAAGTCGACGATGGCGCCCAGGCTCGCGCTACATTTCGGAACGCCCTGCGTCGCCGAGTTCGGCCGCACCTACTGCGAGCAGCACGGCACCGACCTGACGATGACGGACCTCCTCGCGATCGCGCGCGGCCACGACGCGGAGACGCGCGCGGCGGTCGCCTCGGGCGCCTCGCCGGTGATCCTCGATACCGACCCGCTGATGACGGCGGTGTGGGCGGACATGCTGTTCGGGCGGCGCGATCCGTGGTTTGCTGAGTGGCGGAACACCGCCGACCTCTACCTGCTGTTCGACATCGACCTGCCGTGGGAGGAGGACGGCACGCGCATGTTCGGCACCGCGGCTGAGCGGCAGCGCTTCTTCGACCTGTCCAAACGCGAGCTGGAGCGTCGCGGCGTGCGCTGGGCGCTGGTGTCGGGGCAGGGGAGCGCGCGCTACCTGTCCGCGCTCGCCGCGATCCGCGCCGCCAGCTAGCACGCGCGGCGCTTCTGCTTCTGCTCCGCGCACGTCGGTGGGGCTTCTGCCCCGCGCGCGGCGCTTTGGCTTTTGCCGCGCGCCTGCTAACGCGCGCGGATCATGGCTACCCCGCTCTCGCACATTCGCAACTTCTCGATCATCGCGCACATCGACCACGGCAAATCCACGCTCGCCGACCGGCTGATCCAGGCGACCGGCGGCCTCTCCGACCGCGAGATGAGCGAGCAGGTGCTCGA
>NZ_JBELMJ010000103.1:0-3086 GCF_042095875.1 Sphingomonas sp. | reverse complement strand
TAGCCGCCCATCAGGCCCTGTAGCTCGGGGAACTCGCCGACCATGCCGGTGACGAGGTCGGCCTTGCACAGGCGCGCGGCGTCGTAGGCGAGGGTGGCCAAATGCTCCCTCTCACCATCGCGGAGAGGGCTGGGGTGAGGGGCTGAGGCGGGCGTTGCGCTTCCGGACTGCCCCTCTCCCAAACCCTCTCCCCGGCGGGGAGAGGGCTTAATGATGCCTTCCTCTACCAGCCAGCGGGCTAGTTTGGCGACGCGGTCTACCTTGTCGGCGACGGTGCCTAGTTTCTCGTGGAAGACAATCTTCTCTAGCTTCTTGGCCTGCTCCTCCAGCGGCACTTTGAGGTCGGTGTCGTAGAAGAAGCGCGCGTCGGCGAGGCGGGCGGCGAGGACCTTGCGGTTGCCTTCGACGATCTTCGCGCCGCCGTCGGTCGCGTCGATGTTGGCGGTGCAGATGAAGGCGTCGGCGAGCTTTCCGTCGGCATCGCGGCAGACGAAATACTTCTGGTTCACGCGCGCGGTGAGCTGGATCACTTCGGCCGGCACGTCGAGGAAGGCGGGGTCGAAGCGGCCGAGCAGCGGCACGGGCCATTCGGTCAGCCCGGCATTCTCGGCGACCAGCCCCTCGTCGGGGACGAGGTCGAGGCCGGCGTCGGCGGCGAGTGCGGCGGCGCGGGTGCGGATCGTCGCGGCGCGCTCGTCCTGGTCGACGATGACGTGGCACATGCGCAGCTTGTCGGCGTAATCGGCGGCCGAGCCGATCGTGATGGCGCCGGGATGATGGAAGCGGTGGCCGTAGGTGACCGCGCCGCTGTCGATCCCCGCGATCGTGACGGGCACCACCTGCTCGCCGAACAAGGCGACGATGCCGTGGAGCGGGCGGACCCAGCGCAGCGACTCGGTCGAGGCGGACGCGTCGCCCCAGCGCATCGACTTGGGCCAGGGAAAGGCACGGATGATGGCGGGGATGGACTCGGCAAGCACGTCGGCGGTGGCGCGGCCGGGCTTCTCGGTCACCGCGAAGAAGACACCGTTGCGCTCGGTCAATTGCTCGCGCGTCAAGCCGGTCTTGCGGAGGAAGCCGTCGAGCGCCTGCGGCGGGGCGCTGGTCTTGGGGCCCTTCACTTCCTCGCTGACCGCCTCAGTCGCCAGCGGCAGGTCTCGCGCGATGAGCGCGAGGCGGCGCGGGGTGGCGTAGGTGACGATCTCGGCGGCGGCCAGCCCGGCACGGGCGAGTTCGGCGGCGAACAGGCGCGACAAATCCTCGCGTGCCTTCGCCTGCATACGCGCGGGGATCTCCTCCGAGCGGAGTTCGAGCAGGAAGTCGTTCTGGGCGGCGAGGGTCACAGGCTCCACTCCGGGTAGCGCGCCTGCCAGGCGGGCGTCATCTTCTCGATCTGCGCGGCGCAGGCGCCCTTCGCGAGGTCGCGGACGCGGCCCATGTACGCCTGCCGCTCGGCGACCGAGATGACGCCGCGCGCCTGCAACAGGTTGAAGACGTGGCTCGCCTTGATCGCCTGCTCGTAGGCGGCGATCGGAAGCTTGGCATCGAGTGAATTCTCGCACTCGGCGACGTGCTTGCGGAAGGCGTCGAACAGCGCGTCGGTGTCGGCGACCTCGAAGTTCCACTTGGACATCTGGCGCTCGTTCTCGAGGAACACCTCGCCGTAGGAGACCCCGGCGTCGTTGAACGCGAGGTCGTAGACGTTGTCGACGTCCTGGATGTACATGGCGAGGCGTTCGAGCCCGTAGGTCAGCTCACCCGCAACCGGCTTGCAGTCGAAGCCGCCCATCTGCTGGAAATAGGTGAATTGCGTCACCTCCATGCCGTCGCACCATACTTCCCAGCCGAGGCCCCAGGCGCCGAGCGTCGGGCTCTCCCAATCGTCCTCGACGAAGCGGATGTCGTGGGTGGAGACGTCGACGCCGATCGCGAGCAGGCTGCCGAGGTAGAGTTCCTGCAGGTCGGGCGGGCTGGGCTTCAGGATCACCTGATATTGGTAATAATGCTGGAGCCGGTTGGGATTCTCGCCGTAGCGACCGTCGGTCGGGCGGCGGCAGGGCTGGACGAAGGCGGCGTTCCACGGCTCGGGCCCGAGCGCGCGCAGGGTAGTGGCGGGGTGAAAGGTGCCCGCGCCCATCTCCATGTCGTAGGGTTGCAGGATGAGGCAGCCGCGCTCCGACCAGTACTGGTGGAGCCGCAGGATCATCGACTGGAACGAGAGCGGGCGGTTGGTTGGTGTCTCGGTCATGACGCGGCGTGCTCTGGCGCAAGCGTGCGGGCGAGGCAAGGATATGGGACGCGTCCCGTTCGGGGGCGGTTCAGTTGCGGGTGGCATAGACGCACCGCATATCCGCGCTTCCCTTGCCCGAAGGCCGCTTGCATGAATCCCGTGATGAAGACCCTGACCTCCGCCTTCGCGCTGCTGCTGGCGCTGCCCGCCTGCGCCAAACAGGCGCCCGCCCCCGCGGTCGCGGCGAGCGACGCCGATCCTGCCTTGTGGGTGGTGAAGGACGCCGACACGACGATCTACCTGTTCGGGACGATCCACGTGCTGAAACCCGGGCTCACCTGGTTCGACGAGGCGGTGAAGACCGCGTTCGACCAGTCGGGGACGCTGGTGCTGGAGATGGTCGAGCCCGACCAGGCGACCGAGCAGAAGGTGGTGCTGGCCAAGGCGTTCGCGCCCGACCAGCCGCCGCTGACGCAGCAGGTGGCGGTGAAGTATCGCGGCACGCTGACGAGCACGATGGCGGCGGGCAAGGTGCCGGCCGCGACCTACGAGAAGATGCGGCCGTGGTTCGCGGCGGTGACGCTGTCGCTGCTGCCGGTGCAGAAGTCGGGCTATGGCGCCGCCAACGGCCCGGAGCAGGTGCTGTCGGCGGCGGCGAAGGCGGCGGGCAAGCCGGTGATGGGGCTGGAAACGTTCGAAGGGCAGCTCGGCATCTTCGACGCGTTGTCGAAGCCCGCGCAGGTCAGGCTGCTGGAAAGCACGATCGACGAGCTGCCGACCGCCAACGCGACGATGGACAAGATGGTCGCCGACTGGTCGCGCGGCGACCCCGACGCGCTGGCGCGCGAGATGAACA
>NZ_JBELMJ010000102.1:0-3120 GCF_042095875.1 Sphingomonas sp. | reverse complement strand
GGGGCGTCGGCGTCGCGATCAACGACCGGCTGCGCCGCGCCGCGCACCGCTGACGTGGCGGAAGGTGAGGCGAAGGTCACGCCAAGACGCGCCGTTCGGGCGTCGAAGCACCTGTCATCGGCCAACCTGCCGCGGAAGGTGAGGCTAAGGTGAGGCCAAGGCGCGCCGTCCGGCGTCGTAGCACCTGTCATCGGCCAACCTGCCGTGGAAGGTGAGGCTAAGGTGAGGCCAAGACGCGGGTCGGAAGCGAGCGGCGGTTTGGCGATCCGCGAAGGGCGGCGATCGGGTGGGTGCGGCGATGCGAAAGAGCGGACACGAAGCGTGGCCCGCTTTCTCCTACATTGCAACCGAGTGGATCGCCGCTCAGCCCTAAAGGCGATGCCGGGCAGCGATGGCTTCGCGCGGCGGTCCGGCGTCTTGCCGAACCGCCGCGCGAGGGCGATCACGCCTGTGCCGCGGCCATGCTCTTGGTGCGCGCGGCGTAGCTCTTGCGCAGCTTCTGCAGCTTGGGCGGGATCACCGCCATGCAGTACGGGTTGCTGCGTCCCTCGGTCTCCCAGTAATCCTGGTGATAGCCCTCGGCCGGGTACCAGGTGTCGTTGTCCTCGATCGTGGTAACGATCGGCTTCGACTGATCGCCCTGCGCGCGCTCGATTGCCGCCTTCGCCTCGGCCGCCTGCTCGTCCGACTGCGGGAAGATCGCGGAGCGGTACTGGGTGCCGACGTCGTTGCCCTGGCGGTTGAGCTGCGTCGGGTTGTGCGTCGCGAAGAAGATGTCGAGCAGGTCGCCGTAGCTGAGTTGCGCGGGATCGAAGCCGACCTTGATCGCCTCCGCGTGGCCGGTGTCGCCGCCGCACACCTGGCGGTAGGTCGGGTCGGCGACGTGGCCGCCGATATAGCCGCTCTCGACACTATCGACGCCGATCACGTCCTTGAACACGGCCTCGGTGCACCAGAAGCAGCCGCCGGCGACGATCGCATATTCGGTCATGGGAAGAAGTCTCCTTTGAGAAGAATGTAGGAAGCCGCTAGGGCGCGCGAAAGGGAGTTAGCGATGACGCAGACGGCAAAGCTCGACGGCAAGGTGATGGTGACCGGGGGTGCGGGCTATATCGGCAGCCACGCGGTGCTGGCGCTGCTCGACGCGGGGTACCGGGTGGTGGTGATCGACAATCTCGTCACCGGGTTCGACTGGGCGGTGGACGCTCGCGCGACGCTGGTCGAGATGGCGGTCGAGGACCCGCGCGTCGCCGACGTGCTCGCCGAGCATCAGGTGCGCGCGATCATGCATTTCGCCGGATCGGTGGTGGTCCCTGAGTCGGTCAGCGACCCGCTAAAATATTACCGCAACAACACCGCGGCGACGCGCAGCCTGATCGAGAGCGCGGTGAAGGCGGGCGTGCCGCACTTCATCTTCTCCTCGACCGCCGCGACCTACGGCACGCCCGAGCGCGTGCCGGTGAGCGAGACCGACCCGACCGTGCCGATCAACCCGTACGGCATGTCGAAGCTGATGAGCGAGGCGATGCTGCGCGACGTGTCGGCGGCGCACCCGATGAACTACGCCGCGCTGCGCTACTTCAACGTCGCGGGGGCGGACCAGCAGGGACGCAGCGGGCAGTCGACGGTGGGTGCGACGCACCTGATCAAGATCGCGGTCGAGGCGGCGACCGGCAAGCGCGCCGCGGTGAGCGTGTTCGGCAACGATTTCGACACGCGCGACGGAACGGGGGTGCGCGACTACATCCACGTCAGCGACCTCGCCGAGGCGCATGTCGCCGCGCTCGCCTGGCTGGTCGACCATCCGGCGGAGAGCGTGACGCTGAACGCGGGCTACGGGCGCGGCTTCTCGGTGATGGAGGTGCTCGACTCGGTCGACCGCGTCACCAACATGACGATCGAGCGCCGGATGGAGGGGCGGCGCGCGGGCGATCCGGCCGAGCTGATCTCGAACAATGCCGCGATCCTGGAGACGATCGACTGGACGCCCAGCCGCGCCGACCTCGACGGGATCGTGCGCGACGCGCTGGCGTGGGAGCGCAAGCTCGGCGAGATGGGGCGCTAGGGCGTGCGGCTGCGCTCGCTGCTGTTCGTGCCGGGCGATCGGCCCGAGCGGATGGAAAAGGCGCTGGGTCTGGGCGCCGACGCGCTGATCCTCGACCTGGAGGATTCGGTCGCCGCCGGCGCCAAGGCGGCGGCGCGCAGCGCAGTGCGCGAGTTCGTCGAGATGCGCAGCGGCGACGCGACGCTGTTCGTGCGCGTCAACCCGCTCGACAGTGAGTTCGTCGCCGACGACCTGGCGGCGATCGGCGGCACCGCGGTGCGCGGGGTGGTGCTGCCCAAGGCGGAAGGGCGCGCCTCGGTCGCGGAGCTGCGGCGGCGGTTGCCGGGCGAATATCTCTTGCTGCCGATCGCGAGCGAGACGCCGCGCGCGGTGTTCACGCTCGGCGACTATGATGATGACCACCTTGCCGGGCTGACCTGGGGCGCGGAGGATCTGCCCGCCGCGATCGGCGCCTCGACCAGTCGCGAGGCGGACGGCGGCTACACCGACCCGTACAGGATGGTGCGCGCGCTGACGCTGTTCGGCGCGCACGCGGCGGGGGTGCCCGCGATCGAGACGGTGTATCCCGACTTCCGCGATCTCGAAGGGCTCGCGGCCTATGCGGCGCGCGGGCGGCGCGACGGCTTTACCGGCATGATGGCGATCCACCCCGCGCAGGTGCCGGTGATCAACGCCGCCTTCTCCCCCAGCGAGGCGGAGGTCGCGCACGCGCGCGCGGTGGTCGCGCTGTTCGCGGCCAATCCGGGCGCGGGCGCGCTGCAGCTGGGCGGCAAAATGGTCGACGCGCCGCACCTGAAGGCGGCGGAGCGGCTGCTCGCGCTCGCGGGCGTCTAGCGCGGTTCTCAACCGATCCAAACTACCGTCATCCCGGACTTGATCCGGGATCCCGCTGCCTTCTCCTGCCGTTCTCAGAAAGCGGGACCCCGGATCAAGTCCGAGGTGACGGGAGAATGCCTCAAGCTAGTCGCAAAAGCTTTAAACCGCGAGCAGCGGACGGGTCCGCCTGGCGATCTGCCACCAGCCGATCGCCCATAATGTGCCGAAGCTCCACCCGG
>NZ_JBELMJ010000101.1:0-3232 GCF_042095875.1 Sphingomonas sp. | reverse complement strand
TTTCCCTACCCGCCGCTCTTCCGAGCTGATGGCGGGCACCTCGGCGGGCGGGTCGGGGCTGGGGCCGGGGGCAGTCGGCTTCGTGCTCGGCATCGCCAAGGCGTACACGACGCGGGTCGGGTCGGGGCCGTTCCCGACCGAGCTGGACGACGAGACGGGCGAGCGGCTCGGCACGCGCGGACGCGAGTTCGGGACGGTGACGGGGCGCAAGCGTCGCTGCGGCTGGTTCGACGCGGTGCTGGTGCGGCAGTCGGCGGCGGTGAGCGGGATCACCGGCATCGCGCTGACCAAGCTCGACGTGCTCGACGGGTTCGAGACGATCAGCATCTGCACGGGTTATCGCCTGCGCGGGGAAGAGCTCGATTACTATCCGGCGCATGCGAAGGATCAGGCGGAGGTGGAGCCGATCTACGAGGAGATGGAAGGCTGGTCGGGGTCGACCGCGGGCGCGCGCAGCTGGGCCGATCTGCCGGCGCAGGCGATCAAGTACATTCGCCGCGTCGAGGAACTGATCCGCTGCCCGGTGACGCTGGTGTCGACCAGTCCCGAGCGCGAGGACACGATCCTGGTGCGCGATCCGTTCACCGATTGAGCGCAGTCCAGGCGCGTGAATATGGAAAGGCCCGGGAGTGATCCCGGGCCTTCGTCGTTTCAGCGATGTGCGCGGATCAGAAACGCGGCGGCGTGGTGCCGGTCGTCGTACCCATCGTGCTCATGGTGCCGTTCGGGTCGGTCGGGCTCGGCGTCATGGTGCTCGAGTTGGGTGTCATGGTGCTCGAGTTCGGCGTCATGGTCGACGCGTTCGGCGTCGTCGTGCGCGGTGTCATCGTCGAGCGGTTGCGCGTGCGCGAGCGGGTCGAGCGCGTCGTGCTGGTCGACGGGTTGCTCATCGTCGAGTTGGTCGTGGTGGTGGTCGTCGACGTGCTCGGCGAGGTCTGATCCATCGTGCCCATCGTGCCGGTGGGCGACCCCATCGTGCCGGTCGGGCTGCCCATCGTGCCGGTCGTGGTACCCATGCCGGTGCCGGTCGAACCGCCGGTCGTCTGCGCCGACGCGAGGGCGGGAAGTGCGAGTGCGGCGGCGGCGATCGAAATCATCATACGCATGTTGTTCTCTCCTACGAACTGTCGCCAACAACGGCGTGATCGCCAGGACGTTCCATGCGAAGAGCGCCGCCAGCCCGAATGGTTACGGGCGTCCGATAAAGATTATGTGGGATTACGCGCGTCTATTTACTTGCCATAATCGGCATCGTGTCTGCCGTCCGCGCGTAGAACTGCTCGCCGATGGGCGAAGACATTACCGTTTCGAAACGATCACCCGCATTGCGCACGGTGGAGCAGCGACTGATCGGCGAGCACCAGCGCCATCATCGCCTCGACCACGGGCACGCCGCGGATGCCGACACACGGGTCGTGCCGCCCGCGGGTGGCGATCTCGGCCGCTGCACCGTCGCGGTCGACCGTTTTCACGGGTGTCAGGATCGAACTGGTCGGCTTGAACGCCACGCGTAGCCGGATCGGCTGGCCGGTCGCGATCCCGCCCGCGATGCCGCCGGCGTGGTTGGCGAGGAAAGCCGGGCCGTCCGGGCCGGGGCGCATCGGGTCGGCATTCTGCTCGCCCGACAGGCTGGCGGCCGCGAAGCCGTCGCCGATCTCGACGCCCTTCACCGCATTGATCGACATCGCGGCGGCGGCGAGTTCGCTGTCGAGCTTGGCGTAGAGCGGCGCACCCCAGCCGGCGGGGACACCGGTCGCTTCGCACGCGACGATCGCGCCGAGCGAGGAGCCGGCCTTGCGCGCGGCGTCGACCTTCGCCTCCCACCGCTCGGCGGCCTGCGCGTCGGGGCAGAAGAACGGGTTGGCGTCGATCTGCGCGTCGTCGAAGTTCGCTGGGTCGATCGCGTCGCCGCCGATCGCCTCGACCCAGGCGCGCACGCGCACCTGCGGCACGACCAGCCGCGCGACCGCGCCCGCCGCGACGCGCGACGCGGTCTCGCGCGCCGACGAACGCCCGCCGCCGCGATGGTCGCGCAAGCCGTATTTGGCGTCATAGGCGTAATCGGCGTGGCCGGGACGATAGGCCTTCGCAACCTCCGAATAGTCCTTCGAACGCTGGTCGACGTTCTCGATCACCAGGCTGATCGGCGTGCCCGTCGTCCGGCCGTCGAACACGCCCGACAGGATGCGTACCTGGTCGGGTTCGCGACGCTGCGTGGTGAAGCGCGAGGTGCCGGGGCGGCGCCGGTCGAGCCACGGCTGTATGTCGTCCTCGGTGAGCGCGATCCCCGGCGGGCAGCCGTCGACCACCGCGCCGATCGCGGGCCCGTGGCTCTCTCCCCAGGTCGTGAAGCGGAACACGCGGCCGAAGGTGTTGTGGCTCATGACTGCGACAGTCTCGCGAAGGCAGGGGCGTGATGCGCGTGGTCGCGCACCCCGCACGGCATCAACCCGCCCTGGAGCGGCAGTGCCATGAGGTAATCGCCCGCGTAGGGCGAGGCGAAGTTGCGCGCGAAATCCCGGTCGAAGCCGAAGCGCGCGTAGAAGGCGGGATCGCCCAGCACGAAGCAGAGCACGACGCCTTCCTGCTCCAGCCGATCGAGACCCGCCTGGATCAGTGCCTCGCCCACGCCCTGGTCGCGGTGGTCGGGTGCGACCGCGATCGGTGCGAGTGCGACGGCCGGGATCGGCTTGCCCGCGACGCTCACGTCCATGCGGCTGAATGCCACGGCGCCGACGAGCGCGTCGGCTTCCTCGTCGCGTGCGGCGAGCATCAGCACCATGTCGCCCGCGATGCACAAGTCGCGCACCAGATCGGCCTCTTCCGCGTGCGCGAAGCTGGAGCGCATCAGCGCGTCGATGGCGGCGACGTCGCGGCCGCCGGCCGGCGCGATCGCGATCATGCCCGCGCGCACGCGCGGATTTGCTTAGCCCCAGCGATCTGCGGCATAGCGTCCGCCGCCATCCCGCTGCCGTAGAGGCTGCCGCCCCCGCTCACGCCAGCGCGATGTCGGGCGCGTCCTCGGCCTTCATGCCGATAACGTTATAGCCGGCATCGACGTGGTGGATCTCGCCCGTCACGCCCGACGCGAGGTCGGACAGGAGGTACAGTCCCGCGCCGCCGACGTCGTCGATCGTCACGTTACGGCGCAGCGGCGAGTTGAGCTCGTTCCACTTGAGGATGTAGCGGAAATCGCCGATCCCGCTCGCCGCCAGGGTCTTGATCGGACCCG
>NZ_JBELMJ010000100.1:0-3423 GCF_042095875.1 Sphingomonas sp. | reverse complement strand
TCCTTGATCCAGACTGTCATAGTCGATGGACCACTCAGAAGGGGGCAGCTCACGGGCCTGGATCAAGGCCAGCGAAGGGTGCGGCCTTACCCTGCACCTCCTCCTGCCGGCTAACGCCTATGCCAAGCACGGCACTGGCCAGGCCGTGAAGATCATGCTCCTCGAAAAGGGCCAGCCCGGGGGGGCCGACCTGACGCCCTGCGAGACGCTGGCGGCCGCCCTCGCCCACATCGCCGCCGTCCAGGCGCCCGCGTCGCCCGCTCCCTCGCCGGTACCGCGCTCCATGCGCCCCTCCTCCGGCTCGCTCCTCGGCGGACTCTCGGCACGGCGCCGCCTCCCGGCACCGACCACGCGCGAGCGCGTGTCCAATGCCACCCGCAACATCGACTATACCGTCATGGCCGAGCCGGCGCCCGTGGAGGAGGCCGTGGGCGTCTACCTGCCCTATCGGCCGAGCCGGATCGCGATCGGGTGCGCGTCGCAGCACCCGACGGCGCTGGTGGAATCGATTGCCATGGGCTCGATCACCGCGCCGCGGCCGAGCTACCGGCCTCAGCTTCCGGCCCACGTCGTCGACGGCAAGGTCCTGTCGGACGCCCAGCTCGAGACGCTGATCTACGCCAGCGATGCTTTCGAGCGCGATCTCCCGGGCCGGTTCCTGCCCGCCGAAGAGGGCTTGTCCCTGACGCCTGACGACGCGGGCCAGCCCTACCGAACCGGCTTCTTCCTCGCCGACGGCACCGGCGCCGGCAAAGGCCGCCAGGTCGCCTCGATCATCCTCGACCAGTGGCTCCGCCGCCGTCGCAAGCACGTCTGGATCTCCAAGACCGAGACGCTGCTGGAGGATGCGCGCCGTGACTGGACCGCGGTGGGCGGCCTCGCACTCGACATCCAGCACCTCAACCAGTGGAAGCTCGGGGTACCCGTCGGCGCCGGCGAGGGCGTACTCTTCCTCACCTATGCGACGCTGCGCTCCAACCGCGGCGACAAAGGCACACGGCTTCGCCAGATCCTCGACTGGCTGGGGGACGGCTTCGACGGCATGATCGTGTTCGACGAGGCGCACGAGATGGCGGGTGTCGCCGGCGGCGAAGGCCGCTTCGGCACCAAGGACGGGTCCGACCAGGGGATCGCCGGCGTCCGCCTGCAGAACCTCCTTCCCCGCGCCCGCGTCCTCTACGTCTCCGCCACGGGCGCATCGGACGTGAACAATCTCGCCTACGCCACACGCCTCGGGTTGTGGGGGCCGGGCACGGCCTTCGCCGACCGCAAGGCGTTCGTGGAAAGCCTGCGCCGGGGCGGGATCGCGGCGCTGGAGCTGATCGCGCGCGATCTCAAGATGCAGGGGCTCTACGCCGCGCGCGCGCTGAGCTTCGCCGGCGTCGAGTACGACATCCTGGAGCATCAGCTCACGGTCGACCAGATCGCGGTGTACGACGCCTATGCCGATGCATGGGCGATCATCCACGCCAACCTGCGCGCCGCCCTCGATGCGACGCGCGTCACCGACAGCTTCTCGAAGGATACCTACAACAGCGGGGCCAAGGCCGCCGCGTTGTCGATCTTCGAGTCGACCAAGCAGCGGTTCTTCGGCCAGCTCCTGATCGGGATGAAGCTCCCATCGCTGATCCCCGCGATCGCCAAGGACCTTGCCCGCGGTGACAGCGTGGTGGTGCAGCTCGTCTCGACCTCGGAGGCGATGCTCAACCGCGCCCTTGCCGGCCTGTGTGCCGAGGAGCGCGCCAACCTCGACATCGAGCTCTCCCCGCGCGAGGCCGTGTAATGTTGAGCTCAACATTAGACGTATTCTTTGCAGTCGCAGTTTATGTCGAGCGTGGCGGCGGGAAGCGCAGGTTTCCTCCGGTTTTCCATGATTTCACTCCAGATAACTACGGTTCCGTCGACCTCAGCAAGTCGAAGGAGCCAACATGCGAACACGATCATCACTGCCGTTTCGGACTGCCCCGCTCAGGGTCGAAGACCCGCCCAGTCACGGCGCTCTTCTCACCGCATTCCTCTCCTCTCTGTCCCTCGACGAGAAGTCAGGCTGTGCGGTTCTGTATGGCGCGGCGGTCCGCCATTTCCTGCATTGGCTGGGCCTGCATAGGATCGCGATCCGCACGATTGACGATCGGGCTGTCCGGCGGTTCGAGAAGCATGGGTGCCGGTGCCACCGGTATTCGGCGCAGCAAGCGCTCTACAAGGCTGACCAAGCAGCAAGGGTCAGGCGCTTCGTCCGGTTCCTGGAAGATCAAGGCTACGTCGAAGTCGACGACGGGATCGACGATCTGCCACGGCACCTCGCTGACTATTTCGATGCGATCGCTTGCCTGCAACTCGCCGAGGGACCGGCACAGGCCTATCGGTCCGAGGCCGAGCATTTCGTGGCCTGGCTTCGCATGGCGCGGCGCCAATGGATCGATATCGATGACACGATCATCGACCAGTACGCCGCGCATGATTGCCGATGCCCGGTCTGGCGCAAGCGGGGCCAGTTGGTCGCAACGGGCACCAAGCGGCGGCGGCGATGCGCACGGCACTTCGTCGAGTTCCTTCGAGGCCGGGGCGCCATCCCATTGGTTGAACCGGTGGCGGACGATGACCCGCACATGTCGGCTTACCTGGCATGGCTCAAGCAACACCGCGGCGCCACGGACGAGACGATCCGGCGCTACCGGACCGATATCAGACGGCTCATCCCTATGTTGGGCGAGCCTTCGCTATGGGATGCCGCCGGACTCAGGAGCGCATTCCAACGACGAAGCCAGGAGACGCCGGGCTCGGCATCGCTGCTCGTCACGATAATGAGGAGCTACATCCGGTTTCTGGTCGTGCGTGGCGAGTGCCGGCCGGCATTGTCGCATGCAGTTCCATCTGTGCAGCGCTACCGCCTTTCAACGCTGCCGCGCCACGTCGACTCGGCAACGATCGAGAGGATCATTGCGGCCTGTCCAACAGATCGTCCGGTGGAGGTCCGGGACAAGGCCATCATACTCTTGCTCGCCAGACTTGGGCTGCGCGCCGGTGATATTCGGGATATGCGCCTTGAGGATATCGACTGGCGATCTGGTCACCTGACGGTCAAGGGCAAGACGCGCCGGCCGGACCGCCTGCCGTTGCCGCAGGATGTTGGCGACGCGATCCTGGCATATCTTGCGGGAGCCCGCCCGAAGGCCGCCGAAGAGCATCTGTTCCTGCGCGCACAAGCGCCGTTCCGGCCATTCCGCTCGTCCGCCGAGATCGCTGGCATCGTCGCCCGTACGCGCGACCGCGGTGGGATCGATGGGGTGCCGACCGGGTCGCACATATTCCGGCATTCGCTTGCCACCAGCCTGCTGCGAGCGGGCGCAGGCCTGGAGTCCGTCGGAACCATCCTGCGTCACAGCTCGCCCGAGACCACTGCCATCTACGCCAAGGTCGATC
>NZ_JBELMJ010000099.1:0-3433 GCF_042095875.1 Sphingomonas sp. | reverse complement strand
TACTTCGCCGCGTCGGCGAGGATCGCCAGCTTCTGTTTGACATCGAGCTGCGCCATGCGTTCGATATATGTTCGCAGGCGCCGAATGTCGAGGCGCGCCCACCCGCCATTCTACCCCCGCTTGCCGCCCCGCACGCGCTCCGCCAAGACGGTCGCCATGCGCGACACGATCGACCGATGGGCCGCACGGCTGGGGGATGAGGCGCCCTATTGGGCGCTCGCCGTCACCTGCCTGGCCGGGCTCGCGTTCAAGCTGCACTGCGGCGCCTACTGGCTCGGGTCGGAGCAATACACCACCGGCTGCTACAGCGACGCGGTGCCGTTCTGGGGCTTGCGCGGCGTCGCGGCGGGGCAGGTGCCGTACTGGGAGGCGCGGATGGAATATCCCGTGCTGACCGGCGCGCTGATCTGGGTCGAGGGGCTGGTCGCGCGCCTGCTCGGGCTCGGGCGCCCCGACGCGGCCGATTTCCTCACCGCGGTGTGGCTCGGCAACACCGCCTTTGCCTATCTGATCCTGCACATGATGCGCCGCGCGGGCGTGGGAAGGATGCGCCAATACGCCTGGGTGCTCGCGCCGCCGTTGGTGCTCTACCTCGCGCACAATTGGGATCTGCTCGCCGCGGCGTTCGCGGTCGCCGCCGTGCTCGCCGCGCACCGCGGCGCCGACGCGCGCGCGACCGCGCTGGCGGCGCTCGGCGGCGCGGCCAAGCTGTTCCCGCTGCTGCTGCTCCCGCTGCTGGGGCTGAACGCGTTGTTCCGGCGCGGTCGCGCGGCGCCAGCCAACGTCGCCGGCGCCGCGCTGCTCGTCGCGGTCGCGCTCGCCGCCTGGGGCGCGGTCAACCTGCCCGTCGCCGCCACTGCCTTCACCAACTGGAGCGAGTTCTACGCCTTCTCGCAGGAACGCAGCGGCACCGCGGCGAGCGTGTGGGAGCTCGCCAATACCTTCGGCTGGTACCCGACCGACATTCCGACCCGGAATCGCCTCGCGCTGGTCGCCTTCGCGCTCGGCGCCGTCGCAATCGTGCTGGCGGGCTGGCGACGCCACGGCCGCCACCCGTGGGTGCTGTTCACCCCGGCGCTCGCCTGGTTCCTGCTCACCAACAAGGTGTGGTCGCCGCAGTTCGACCTGTGGCTGTGGCCGCTGCTGGTGCTGACGGGTACGCGCGCGCGCCCGCTCGCCCTGTTCCTGCTCGGCGACCTGCTCGCCTATTTCGCCGAATTCTGGCTGTTCGCGGGGCTGGAGGGCGCGTGGCCCTCGGCGACGCAGGTCGACGTCGCCACTGCCGCCGCGGTGCGCGGCATCGCGGTGCTGTGGATCATCTGGGCGGCGGTGCGTGACCCCGCGCCCGCCTGGATCGCGCGCGTCACTCCGCCGCGATCAGCCGCGACGCGCGTCCCAGATCGACCGATACCAGCCGGCTGACCCCCCGCTCGATCATCGTCACCCCGAACAGGCGGTGCATCCGGCTCATCGTCACCGCATTGTGCGTGACGACCAGGTAGCGCGTCCGCGTCTCGCGCGTCATGCGGTCGAGCAGCGCGCAGAACCGGTCGATGTTGGCGTCGTCCAATGGCGCGTCGACCTCGTCCAGCACGCAGATCGGCGCCGGATTGGTCAGGAACAACCCGAAGATCAGCGCCACCGCGGTCAACGCCTGCTCGCCCCCCGACAACAGCGTCAGCGACTGCAGCCGCTTGCCCGGCGGCTGCGCCATGATCTCCAGCCCGGCTTCCAGCGGATCGTCCGAGTCGACCAGCTCAAGGTGAGCCTGCCCCCCATTACCATCGCCGCCATCGAACAGGGTGGTGAACAGCCGCCGGAAATGCCCGTCGACCGCCTCGAACGCGGCGAGCAGCCGCTGCCGCCCCTCGCGATTGAGCGTGCCGATCGAACCGCGCAGCCGGTTCACCGCCTGACCCAGCTCGGCGCGCTCGGCGGCATTGCCCGCGCCCGCCGCTTCCAGCTCTGCCAGCTCCTGCGCGGCGACCAGGTTGACCGGCCCCATCCGCTCGCGCTCGCGCGTCAACCGCTCGAACGCGGCGGCCTCCTCGTCCGGCGCACCGGCATCGGCGGGCGCGAAGCCGAGCCGCTCGGGCAGGACCGGCGCCGGGCACTCGAACCGTTCGCCCGCGTGGCGGCCCAGCTCGACGCGTCGCGCCTCGTGGTGGTCGGCACGCGCACTCGCCCCCGCGCGCGCCTCGCGCGCGGTCGACAGCGTCTCGCCCGCGCGCCGCGCGATGCCTTCCGCGTCGCGCAAGGCGCGCTCGCCCGCCCGCTCCGCGTCGGTCGCCTGCTCGACCGCATCGCGCGCGGCGGCGTGCGTCGCCTCCGCATTCGCCACTGTTCGGGTGAGTTCGGGCAGCCGCGGCGCGATCGCCGCCTGCTCGCGCGCGACCTCGTCCTCGCGCTTCGCCATGTCGTCGATCCGCCGCGCCGCGTCGCCCGCCCGCGCGCGCCAGCTCTTGGCATCGCCCTGGGCGCCCGCCAGCCGCTCGCGCAGCACCGCCGCCTGTCGCTCGCCCGCCTGCCGCGCGGCGCGCGCACCGTCGACCGCCTCGCGTCGCGCCGCATCCTCCCCGCGCAGCGCCGCGATCGCGCGCGCGGTCGCGCTCGTGTCGGGCAGCGCGGCGACCGCCGCCTCGCCCCGCGCCACATCGCCCGCCGCCTCGTCGTGCTCGCGCGCGGCGCGCGCCGCGCGCTCGGCCGCGTCGCTGCGCTGCCCCGCGATCCGCTCCAGCATCGCCTCCGCACGCGACTGGCGCGCCTGCGCCTCGCGCGTCGCCGCCTCCGCCCGCGCGATCGCCGCGCGTGCCTCGCCCGCGTCCCGCTGCGCCGCCGCGATCGCCTCGGCGACCTCGCGCAGCGTCGCCGCGGTCTCGTCCGCCGCCGCGCACGCGGCGGGCAGCGCGGCCGCGATCGTCGCCAGCCGGTTCTGCCGTTCCAGCCGCTCCGCCGCCGCGACGCCGCCGCCGGTCGTCACCAGTCCGTCCCATCGCCGCATCGCGCCGCCGCGCGTCACCACGCGCTGCCCGACCGCGAGCGCGCGTCCGTCGTCGGCGTCGACCACGAACACCTGCGCCAGCCTTCGTGCCAGCACGTCCGGCGCGCCGACGTGCGCGGCCAGCGGCTCGCTACCCGCCGGCGTGGCGGGGTCGTCGTCGCGCACTGCCGCCCCTTGCCAATAGGCGATGGCACTCGCGTCGAGTCCGATGTCCAGATCGTCGCCCAGCGCCGCCGCCAGCGCGCGCTCGTACCCGACCGCCACGCGCACGTGATCGATTAACCGGTCGCGCCCGCCGCCGCGCTGCAACGCGCGCGTCAGCGTCGCCGCCTCCGCCTCCAGCGCCGCGCGCTCGGCGTGCGCGGCGGCGCGCGCCTGCTCGGCCGTCTCGCGCCGCTCGGTCGCCGCGCGCTCCGCCGCCTCTGCCGCCGT
>NZ_JBELMJ010000098.1:0-3531 GCF_042095875.1 Sphingomonas sp. | reverse complement strand
AACGGACAATACGATGCTGGCGATTGCTTCCGGGACGCAAACGATAACGGCAGGTATGACACGGCTGCAACAGCGGGTCGCAGTAACGCGGGGGGCGGGGAAGATGTCGTCTCCTACACGGTGACGGTGTCTTACCCCCACCTATTTCCGGTAAACACGCTGTTCGGTTGGCCGGATCGGGGTACCGTCATCTCGAAAGCCGTGATGCGCAATCAGCCATATGCCAAGGCGACTACCCCAGGGATAGTCTGCGCATGATAGGCCATGCTGCACTTTGGGCTGATCGCCGCGGCGTCGCCCTAATCGAGTTCGCATTAGGCCTGCCGTTGATGCTGTTGCTAGGGCTTGGCGGGATCGAATTGTCCAACCTCGTTCTGGCGCATTTGACAGCCAGTCGCGTCGCAGCTTTGACCGCGGATAATGCTAGCCGCATCCGCGACAGTATCGACGAGACAGACGTGCTCGATTTGATGAAAGCGGCTCAGCTGTCGTCAGGCTCACTTGATTTACAACATCGCGGACGTTTGATCCTTTCAGCGCTACAGCCGAACGACAAAGGCGATGGTCAATGGATCAGGTGGCAACGATGCTACGGTTCGGCGCCTGTAAAACCTAGATATGGTCAGGAAGATGCGGGAAAAGTCGGTTCATCCCTGCAAGGGATGGGGCCACCATCAAGACAAGTGCAAGCGGACACGGGTACGAGCGTGATGTTCGTCGAGATCGAGATCGAGATCGATTACGGCTCGATCGTGCCGCCGAGCTGGGCGTCTACCGGTACGGTCCGGTACGAGTCAGCCTTCAACGTTCGCAAGCGGCCAAACGCCTATCTGACCAACACCAGCAAGCTGCCGGCTTCGGCCATCCTTCGATGCAACTAGTGCTCCAGAGATGGCGATTGTGAAAGGTTGCGCTTGCGCCTTTATGTCCGTTTATGGGCGAAAGCGATCGTTCGCGGATGCGCTTGCATCGTTCATGCCCTGGCTTTGCATCGCTGGCGGTACTTATCGCCTCACCCCGCGCGCCTGACTGCGTCGCAGATCGCGTCGACGACCTGTTCGACCTGGGCGCGGTCGTCGGCTTCGGCCATGACGCGGATCACGGGTTCGGTGCCGGACGGGCGGATGACGAGGCGGCCGGTGCCGTTGAGCGACGCCTCGGCGCGCGCGATCTCGGCCTGGACGGCCTCGGTCTCGAGCGGTTTGCCGCCGGCGAAGCGGACGTTCTTGAGCAGTTGCGGCACCGCGTCGAAGCGGTGGAGCACCTGGCTGGCGGGCTGGCCGGCGCGCTTGACCTCGGCGAGCACCTGCAGCGCGGCGACGAGGCCGTCGCCGGTGGTCGCGTAATCGGACAGGATGATGTGCCCCGACTGCTCGCCGCCGACGTTGTAGCCGCTACCGCGCATCTTCTCCAGCACGTGGCGGTCGCCGACCTTGGTGCGCACGAGGCCGAGGCCTTGGCGCGCGAGGTGGCGTTCGAGCCCGAGGTTGGACATGACGGTGGCGACGAGGCCCCCGCCCTTCAGCCGGCCGGCGCGCGCCCAGCCTTCCGCGATCGTCGCCATCAGCTGGTCGCCGTCAACGACGCGGCCGCGCTCGTCCACCACGATCAGCCGGTCGGCGTCGCCGTCGAGCGCGATGCCGATGTCGGCGCGCGTTTCGAGGACCTTGGCCGAGAGCGGCTGGGGATGCGTCGAGCCGATCTTGTCGTTGATGTTGAGCCCGTTGGGCGCGTCGCCGATCGCGATCACCTCCGCGCCCAATTCCCACAACGCCTCGGGCGCGACGTTGTAGGCGGCGCCGTTGGCGCAATCGATCACCACGCGCATCCCGTCCAGCCGCAGGTCGGCGGGAAAGGTCGTCTTGGCGAAGTGGATGTAGCGGCCGCGCGCATCCTCGATCCGCTTGGCGCGACCGATCGCGGAGGCGGGGGCGAGCGCGATGTCGGCGCCGTCGATCAGCGCCTCGATCGCTTCCTCGTCCTCGTCCGACAGCTTGAACCCGTCGGGGCCGAACAGCTTAATCCCGTTGTCGGCAAAGGGGTTGTGGCTGGCGGAGATCATCACGCCCATGTCGGCGCGCATCGAGGCGGTGAGCATCGCGACCGCGGGCGTCGGCATCGGGCCGACGAGGGTCACGTCCATGCCGACGGAAGTGAAGCCCGCCTGAAGCGCGCTCTCGATCATGTAGCCCGACAGGCGCGTGTCCTTGCCGATCACGACGCGGTGGCGGTGGTCGCCGCGCGCGAAGTGACGCCCCGCCGCCATGCCGACGCGCATCGCCATCTGCGCGGTCATCGCGCCCGCGTTGGTAAGCCCGCGTATACCGTCGGTACCGAAATACTTTCTTGCCATGACGCCTTCCATCCGCTTGCGCTGGCAGGGTCATAACGAAGCGCGGTGAAAAGGGCGATAATGTCGCAGGCGACCCGAATATTACTCTCGCTCGTCGTCGGGCTGTCGGCGGGGATCGCACTCGCGGCCTACGCGCCGGCGTATGTGCCGGACGTGGCGAGCGTGGCCGAGCCGATCGGGTCGGCGTGGCTGCACGGGTTGCAGATGACGATCGTGCCGCTGGTCGTCTCATTGCTGGTGACGGGCGTGGCGGCGACCGCGGAGGCGGCGAAGGCGGGGCGGCTGGCGGCGCGCGCGATCGCGCTCTACGTCGCGCTGCTGTTCTGCTCGGCCGCCGCCGCCGCGCTGCTGACGCCGCTGTTCCTAGAGCTGGTGCCGCTGCCCGCCGCGTCGGCCGCGGCGCTGCGCGGCGCGCTGACGGGGGCGCAGGCGATCCCCGAGGTGCCGCCGCTGGGCGAGTTCCTGGCGGGCGTGGTGCCGTCGAACGTGGTCAAGGCGGCGGGGGACAATGCGTTCCTATCGTTGATCATCTTCGCGCTCGTGTTCGCGTTCGCGCTCGGCAAGATCGAACCCGAGCTGCGCATCCTGCTGGTCCGGTTCTTCACCGCACTGCGCGACACGATGCTGGTGGTGATCGACTGGGTGCTGTGGATCGCGCCGGCCGGCGTGTTCGCGCTGGCGCTAGTGGTCGGCGCGCGCGCGGGGACTGGCGCGTTCGGCGCGCTGGTGCATTACATCCTAACCGTGATCGCGGTCGGGTTGGTGGTGTCGTCGTTCGCGTACCCGCTGGCGCTGCTGGGCGCGCGATTGTCGCTGGCGCGGTTCGTCAAGGCCGCGCTGCCGGCGCAGGTGGTGGCGATCAGCACGCAATCCTCGCTCGCCTCGCTGCCCGCCATGCTGGAGGGGACGCGCGCGCTGGGCGTGCCGGTGCGCGTCGGCGGGGTGACGCTGCCGCTCGCGGTCGCGGTGTTCCGCGCGACGGGGCCGGCGATGAACCTGGCGGTGGCGATCTACGTCGCGCGCTGGTTCGGGGTGGAGCTGACGTTCGGCACGCTCGCGACCGCGACGGTGGTCGCGACGCTGACCTCACTCGGGTCGGTCAGCCTGCCGGGCACGGTCAGCTACGTCAGCGCGATCGCGCCGGTCGCCGCGACGCTGGGCGCGCCGGTGTCGCCGCT
>NZ_JBELMJ010000097.1:0-3686 GCF_042095875.1 Sphingomonas sp. | reverse complement strand
CTGAACCGCGGTGATCGCGGCCAGCGACAGCGCGGTGCGCCGATCCATATCGCCCATCGTTCTGCCGCTATCGCCGGCCATCCACCGTGCGCGCTCAGCCCGCTCGCTTGGTCCAGCCGTGCATGTCGAGCCAGCGGGCGAAGGCGTCGAACCAACCGGTGCTGGTGGTCGGCTTGGAATACATGCCAAACCCGTGCCCGCCCTGTTCGTAGAAGTGGAACTCGACCGGGCGTTTCGCGGCGTGCCAGCGTTCGATCAGGCCGAAGCCCGCGTTGGCGAAGAAGGGATCATCCGCCGCCAGCGCGACGAACAGCGGCGGCGCGTCGGCGGGCACGGTGACGGGGGCGAGGGGGCCGTAGATGTTGGCGATGAACGTGGGATTGGCGTCGCCGCCCGCGAGCGTCGTCGCCATGGTCAGCATCGCCCCGGCGGAGAAGCCGATCATGCCGATGCGAGCGGGATCGACCTTCCACTCGCCCGCGCGCTTGCGGATCAGCGCGAAGGCGGCGCGCGCGTCCGCGATCTGCGGCGCGAGCCCGGCGATCTGCTGCTCCGGGGTCGGCCGTGTCGGACGCGCGGTGGCGGAGAACATCTCGTTCATCGAGCGCTCGAAGGCGGGCATGCCGGCGGGCGTCTGGTTCAGGCGATACTTGAGCACGAACGCCGCCACGCCGCGCGCCTGCAGCGCCTTGGCCACGTCCCAGCCCTCGTTCTCCATCGACAGGGTGCGAAAACCGCCGCCCGGCGCGACCACCACCGCGGTGCCCGTTGCCTTGGCCGGATCGGGCAGGAACGGCGTGAGCGTCGCGTCGCGCACGTTGCGCGCGAACACGCTGCCATATTGACTGTGCCAGCTCTCCGGAACCGGCGCGTTCGGCAGTGTCCCGGTTCCGAGCGGGATGGCGGTCGGCTGCGCCGGGGTCGCGATCGGGGTCATGCGATCGTCCTGCGCCACCGCGGGGGTCGCGAACGCGATCATCATCAGCGGCAGCAGGGCAGCTCTCAACAAGCGCTTCATGCTCGACTCTCCTTTATCGACGCGCGGCGCCGGTCGTCTGCACGACCGGTCGCATGGTGCCGTCCTTGTTGTAGTGCAGCGGGTAGACCGTGACCGCGCGGCGACCGATCGCGCCGCTCTGGTCGCCGAGCGCCAGGTCCGCATTGTGCAGGAAAAGATACGATCGCCCGCGAAACTCGGCGATGCCGGGGTGGATGGTGAAGCTGTACTTGCCCGAGCCGGTCAGCAGCCCGCGTGGCGTCCACGGCCCCGTGATCGACGGCGCGGTCGCGTAGGACACGTGCTCGTCGCGCTGGGTTCGGCGATCGAGCGAGGCGTAGGTCAGGTAATAGGTGCCGCCATGCTTGTGCAGCCACGGCCCTTCCTCGAAGTGCGGCGGCGTGATCTCGGTGATCGGGCCGTCGATCTCGATCATGTTGGGCTTCAGCCGGGCGATGTAGCATTGCCGGTTGCCCCAGGCGATCCAGGTGGTGCCATCGTCGTCGGTGAAGACGGTCGGGTCGATGTCCTCCCAACTGTGCGTACCCTTGGGCGTCATGTCGTTGGTGATGAGCGCCGAGCCCTTGGCGTCGCGGAACGGCCCGGTGGGGGTGTCGGCAACGGCCACCGCGATCGCCTTGCCCGGGTGGGTCTGGTCGTGCTCGACCGCGGCGTAGAACCAGTATTTGCCGTTCTTGGCGATCGTCTGCGATGCCCAGGCGTCCTTCTGCGCCCATTTGAAGTCCGCGATGCGCATGATCGCGCCGTGATCGGTCCACGTGCGCATGTCCTTGGTCGAGTAGACCAGCCACTCGCGCATGTTGAACATCTCGTCGCGCTGCGCCTCGTCGTGGCCGACGTAGAGGTAGAGCGTGTCGCCGACGACCAGCGGCGCGGGATCGGCGGTGAACTTGTCGCGAATAATCGGATTGGCGATCGGAACGTCCGACGGCGTGTCGCGCGCCATCGCCGTACCGGTCAGGCTCAGCGCCAGCAGCGCTCCCCACATCCTCATCCCATCATTCCCCGATTGCCGGTCGTTTGACGAAAGCTAGCATTGTTGTGGGAGCGCTAACAAGCGTGAAACGCAGCTGCGTGCGGTCTGGGCGTCAGCAACGATCCTGCTCGGTGCGCCAGGTGTCGGCGAGGGCGACGATCCTCGACACCGACGCTGCTAGTCCTTGTGCAGATACTCGACCGCGGGATCGGTGCACAACGTGCAGTCGCTCCCGGCGAACATCGCGCGTGCGCGTGCGCTGTTCTTCAGCCGCCAGTCGAGCCACGTGCGGGCGATGACGGCCGCGCGACCGCCGTTCGGTTCGAAGAAGGTGCCCTGATGCCCGACGTTCAGGCTGACCTTGGCCGCGGGCACGCCGCTGAGCCGGGCGAAATCGTCGCTGCCGTTCGCGTAGGCGATGTCGGTCGTGCCACCCAATATGTAGATGATCGGCACGCAGATGCGCGCGAGCGCCGCCTTGTCGAGCGCCATCTCCGGGCGCTTGGGCGCGTGCGGCGGGAACAACCCGCTGTTGTGGATCACGATCGTCTTGACGCGCGGATCGCGGCTGCCGACCGTGAGCGCCTGCACTCCGCCGCAGCTCCAGCCAGAGACGGCGATCGCCGCGGGATCGAGCTTGCCGAAATAGCGGCTGCCGCGGCGCTTGTTCTCGCGCACCGCCCAGTCGATGCCGTCGGTCAGTTGCGTCGCGAAGGTCTGCGGCGGCGGCGGGACGAACGCGCCGTCGGGTCCGGGCGGTGGTACCGCGCGCGGGGGCAGGGGCTTGGCACCCGGGCCGCTGGCGATCGTGCCATTGGCGATCACGAGATAACCGTGCGACGCGAGTTCCAGCAGGTGGAAACGCTGACCCGCCCCGTCGCCCGCGCATCCGCCATTGCCCCATACCACGATCGGCAGCTTGCGCGCCGCGGCGGCGGACAGGTCGCTCGGACGGTAGATCACGTGGTCGGGCAGCGTGTCGTCCATCTCCTTTACCGCAGGAAACGGGCCGCTGCCGGGCGTGTCGGGCAGGGCGCTGGCGAGCGCCTCGCGGTTCTGTGGTACGGCGTCGGTCTGCGATGCCAGCGCACTTGAGGGTGATGCTGCTGCGACCGCGCAGGCGATCGGCATGAGACGGACACAAGCGGCACGCAGCGACATGGATGCACCTCACGGTGGTGGCAGGGAGTGCTTCGGCTCAGGCTATTGGACGGCGCCTCGACCGGCTGCGGCTCCGACATCGTGCCGCACAGCCGCCGATTGATTGTGAAGCCGATCCGAAACGGGCGGCCGGTAAACCGAGCCGCCCGTTGCGTCACCTGATCGTGTCAGACGAAGCGGTTGATCAGATTCTCCAACCGCTCCTGCTGGCCCGAAACCGGCTTGGGATCGATCGCGCGCTCGACCGTCAGATCGGCGATGCCGGCCAGATCAAGGTCGCCGATCGCCGCGCCGAACTCACCGTCCCAGCCGGCGTAGCGCTTGGACTTGATCGCGTCGACGCGCCCGTCCTCGATGATCGCGGCGGCGGCGAGCAGCCCCTTCGCCACCACGTCGATCCCGCCGATGTGGCCGTAGAACAGGTCGGCCGCGTCGACGCTCTGGCGGCGGACCTTGGCGTCGAAGTTGAACCCGCCGGTCGTGAACCCGCCGGCGCGGATGATTTCCACCATCGCGAGCGTCAGTTCCTCG
>NZ_JBELMJ010000096.1:0-3864 GCF_042095875.1 Sphingomonas sp. | reverse complement strand
GATGATGCCGTGGATCGGCGCCAACAAGCTGGTCGACAAGGCGAAGAACTGAGGCGGGCAAAAACGCGTCGCGGCCCCGTTGCCGCGACGCGCGGGCGGGCGTAGGGGCGGCTCGTCATGAGTGCGGCGTCGTACCGGTCCTCTTCGTACGACGTTCGCGCCTCCCGCGGCGGTCGTGCGGCGTCGTGGGCGCTGGCGCTCGGCATCGCGGCGGCGATCATCCTCGCGCTGCTCGGCATGGGTGGGTATGATCGGCAGGAGCCCGGCGACGGGCGGCGGCTGGCAACGTTCAACGTGACCCCGCTCGGCTCGTCGGAGACAAGCAAGCGATCGGTGCAGCGCGCCCGTGCCGCGGCAGCCCCCGCCGCGACGCCGCAACCCCGCACCGTGACCGAGCCGCGCGAGGCGCCGGTCGTGCCGCCGCCGCCTGTCACGCTCCATCTGCCGGGCGTTATCATGCTGAGCCGGTCCGACTATGCCGCCTCCAACATCGGAAAGATCAAGGGCACCGCGGGTCAAGGCGACGGCACGCAGACCGCGTCCGCGGGCGAAGCGGGCGGCGATCCGAGTATCGGCACCGGGCCGGGCGGCGAGCCGATGTACGCGGCCGAGTGGTATAGGAAGCCGACCCGCACCGAGATGGCCACCTACCTGCCGGCGGGGAAGCTCGGCTGGGGCGTGGTCGCGTGTCGCACGATCGCGCGCTATCACGTGGAGGATTGCCGTGAGCTGGGCGAAACGCCGGGCTCGCGCATCGCGGGGGCGGTGCGGCAGGCGGCGTGGCAGTTCCTGATCCGACCACCGCGCAAGGGCGGTCAGGCGATGCTCGGCGTGTGGGTGCGTATCAGATACGACATCCTGCCGGAAGGATCGAAGGAACTCGACAGCGATTGAACGCCTGCGAAACCAACCGTTTCGGCTCGACCTATTCCCTTGGTCGCGGCGCTGTGGTTGGATCGGACGATCAACAGGGAGTTACCGACCATGCGCATCCATCATCTCGCCGCCACCGCGCTGGCGCTCGTATCCGTACCCGCGCTGTCACAGATCGCGACCACGCCGCAGCAGCCCGGCCAGCCGATCGCCTCGCGCGTGCCCGCCGGCACCTATCAGGTAGATCCCGCCCACACGCAGGTCAGCTGGCAGGTCAACCACATGGGCTTCTCGATGCTGGAAGGGCAGTTCGGCGCGAGCGGCGGGTCGATCACGCTCGATCCGAAGAAGCCGGCGGCGACCAAGGTCGACATGACCTTCAACATCGACGAGCTGTCGGTCACCTCCTCCGGCTTCGCCAAGCACCTGAAGTCGGAAGACTTCTTCAACGCGGAGAAATATCCCACCGCGCGCTTCGTCTCGACCCGCGTCGTGCCCAAGGGCGCGAATGCCGCGACGATGACGGGCAACCTGACGATCAAGGACCAGACCAAGCCGGTCACGCTGAACGTCACCTTCGTCGGCGCGGGCGACAATCCAATGAGCAAGAAGCTAAACTTGGGCTTCACCGCCAAGGGGCAGATCAAGCGCAGCGACTTCGGCGTCGGCGCCTACGGGCCGGTCGTGTCGGACACGGTCAACCTGACGATCCACGCGGCGTTCACCGCCTGACCATTCGAGCGGGCGGCGCCGTGCCGCACGCATCACTCACGCTGCGCGGCGCAGTTTGATGAAACTGTCGAACGTCGCGCGGACGTTGGGTGCGGTGTTCGCCAGCAGCTGGTCGACGCGCGCGCAGAATCGGTCGCCCTCCTCGCCGACGCGGCGCTCCGCCATCGCCCAGTCGCCGAACTCGCGTGTGTCGACCTCGCGGCGCGACAGGATGACGAGCGCATTGTGACGGGGGTCCTGCTTGATTCGCGCGTAGGCGGTCTCGACCGCGAGCGCCGGGCCTTCCAGCGCCTGGAGGAAGCGCACTCCGTCCGAGTAGAGCAGCCCGCTGATGCCGTCCCGGCGATTGTTGAGGCGCGATACCGCGAGGATGTTGGTGAGGTCAGCGCTCCGCTTGACGGAAGAAATGTAGACGAGTTGCAGCATAAGCGTGGCCTCCTTGCCGTCGGACCTAAGGGACAGAGGTTAGATAAGCGTGAATGCTGCACCGCGGCGCTGCACGGCCTCGCCAAATCGACGTCGCGTGCCGTTCAGGGTGGACAGCGCGAGAGGCGCGGGGCACAACGGCGCGCGATGACCCCGGTGTCTCTCCTTCTGCGACTTACGCGCCCTTAGGCGCGACCGTCCGACGTGCGCGATGCGTCGCGCACCACGCGCCTAAGGGCCAGCCGACACTCCCCTGCCAGAGAGCCGAGCCATGCTGCGCGACCCATCGACCAAGTACCGCCCGTTCCCGACCATCGACCTGCCCGGTCGGCAATGGCCGTCGAGGACGATCACCCGCGCGCCGCGCTGGCTGTCGACCGACCTGCGCGACGGCAACCAGGCGCTGATCGACCCGATGGACGCGGAGAAGAAGACCCGCTTCTTCGACCTGCTCGTCAAGGTCGGGTTGAAGGAGATCGAGGTCGGCTTCCCGAGCGCGGGGGCGACCGAGTTCGACTTCATCTCGGGGCTGGTCCGCTCGGGTCGCGTGCCCGACGACGTGACGCTGCAGGTGCTCACCCAATCGCGCCGCGACCTGATCGAGACGAGTTTCCGCAGCCTGGAGGGCGCGCGCACCGCGATCGTCCACCTGTACAACGCGGTCAGCCCGACGTGGCGGCGGATCGTGTTCGGCATGTCGCGGGAGGAGGTAAAGGCGATCGCGATCGAGGGCGCGAAGATCCTTCGCGACGAGGCGGCGAAGCGTCCGGGCACCGACTGGCAATTCGAGTACAGCCCCGAGACGTTCTCGACCGCCGAACTCGATTTCTCGGTCGAGGTTTGCGCCGCCGTCATGGACGTGCTGCGCCCCACGCCCGAGCGGCCGATCATCTTCAACCTGCCCGCGACGGTCGAGTGCGCGACGCCCAACGTCTACGCCGACCAGATCGAGTGGTTCGCGCGCAATATCCCGAACCGCGACGCGGTGGTGATCTCGCTCCACACGCACAACGACCGCGGCACCGGCGTCGCGGCGGCGGAACTGGGGATGATGGCGGGGGCCGACCGGGTGGAGGGTTGCCTGCTCGGCAACGGCGAGCGGACGGGCAATTGCGACCTCGTGACGGTCGCGCTCAACATGTACACGCAAGGGGTCGACCCGCGGCTCGACCTGTCGGACATCGACGCCGTGGTGAAGACGGTGGATTACTGCACCAATCTGCCCGTCCACCCGCGCACGCCCTATGCCGGGGATCTGGTGTTCACCGCCTTCTCCGGCTCGCACCAGGATGCGATCAAGAAGGGGTTCGCGGCGCAGGCCGCGCGCAACGACGATCTGTGGGAGGTGCCGTACCTGCCGATCGACCCGGCCGACCTCGGGCGCAGTTACGAGGCGGTGATCCGCGTCAACTCGCAGTCGGGCAAGGGCGGCGTCGCCTGGGTGATCGAGCAGGACAAGGGGCTGCGCCTGCCCAAGCGGTTGCAGGCGGATTTCAGCCGGCACGTGCAGGCGATGGCGGACGAGACGAGCCGCGAGCTGAACGCGGCCGACATCTGGGGTCGGTTCGAGGCGACGTATCTGCCGGGCCAGGCGGATCGCTTCGTGCTGCGCGATTACGAGGAGACGGGTGGTGCGGGCGACCGGCTGTTCGTCGGGCGCGTGGCGGTGGACGGCGAGGAGCAGTCGATCACGGGGCGCGGCAACGGCCTGATCTCGGGCGTGATCGCGGCGCTGGCACAGACGACCGGACCCGACTTGGACGTGGTCGATTACGCCGAGCACGCGATCGGGCACGGCGCGGGCGCGCAGGCGGCGGCGTACCTCGAGTGCCG
>NZ_JBELMJ010000095.1:0-3906 GCF_042095875.1 Sphingomonas sp. | reverse complement strand
CCCGACTCTGCGTATAGGCCCGCCCGTTCCATCGGAGCGATCCGGTGGGCAAGCTTGAACATTGCTGGATGCAAAAGTTGTGGGGCCGGGGTGGCGTTTCGCCGTCCGCGTCCCTTTTTGTATTCCGAAGTGCTGTGATGGCTCCAGCAAAGTAACCCATATACGAGGTGAAGGCTTCATGCCGACGATCAACCAGCTGGTCCGCAAGGGCCGCGACCCGCAGAAGGCCAAGTCGAAGGTCCCTGCGATGGAGCAGAACCCGCAGAAGCGCGGCGTCTGCACCCGCGTCTACACGACGACCCCGAAGAAGCCGAACTCGGCGCTTCGCAAGGTGGCCAAGGTTCGCCTGACCAACAGCCGCGAAGTCATTTCGTACATCCCGGGCGAAGGCCACAACCTGCAGGAGCACTCGGTGGTGCTCATCCGCGGCGGCCGTGTGCGCGATCTTCCCGGCGTGCGCTACCACGTCCTGCGCGGCGTGCTCGACACGCAGGGCGTCAAGGATCGTCGCCAGTCCCGCTCCAAGTACGGCGCCAAGCGTCCGAAGTAAGCCGGTCGGCCTCCCGAGAGGCTCGTCCAGAAGGCTGAAGTTTGAAAGGTTTTTGAAATGGCACGTCGTCGTCGTCCCGAAAAGCGGGTCATCCTGCCTGATCCCAAGTTCGGGGATGAGGTTCTGTCGAAGTTCATGAATTCGGTGATGCTGGACGGCAAGAAGTCCGTCGCAGAACTCATCGTCTACGGTGCTCTGGAAACCGTCGAGCAGCGCGCGAAGCGCGAGCCGATCGGCGTGTTCCACGACGCGCTGAACAACATCAAGCCGGGCATCGAAGTGCGCTCGCGCCGCGTCGGCGGTGCGACCTATCAGGTCCCCGTCGAGGTTCGTCCGGAGCGCGCCCAGGCGCTCGCGATCCGCTGGCTCATCGCCGCGGCGCGTGCCCGCAGCGAGAACACCATGTCGGCCCGCCTCTCGGGCGAGCTGATGGACGCCGCCAACAACCGCGGCAACGCGGTGAAGAAGCGCGAAGACACGCACCGCATGGCGGAAGCGAACCGGGCGTTCTCGCACTACCGCTGGTAAGGCTTGGAAGCGCACCGCTTTTAAACTATATCATGGGGAGCCGGCGAAAGCTGCGCTCCCCATATCTCTAAGGAAATCACGATCATGGCCCGCAGCCATCCGCTCGAGCGCTATCGCAATATCGGCATCATGGCGCACATCGACGCCGGCAAGACGACCACGACCGAGCGCATCCTCTATTACACCGGCAAGTCCTACAAGATCGGCGAAGTGCACGAAGGCACCGCGACGATGGACTGGATGGAGCAGGAGCAGGAGCGCGGGATCACGATCACGTCGGCCGCCACCACCTGCAAGTGGAAGGCCGAAGAGGGTCAGGGCCCTGAGCACCTGATCAACATCATCGACACGCCGGGCCACGTCGACTTCACCATCGAAGTCGAGCGTTCGCTGCGCGTCCTCGACGGCGCGGTCGCGTGCTTCGACGGCGTTGCCGGCGTCGAACCGCAGTCGGAAACCGTGTGGCGTCAGGCCGACAAGTACGGCGTGCCGCGCATGTGCTTCGTCAACAAGCTCGACCGTACCGGCGCCGATTTCTACTTCTGCGTGCAGTCGATCATCGATCGTCTGGGTGCAAAGCCCGCAGTGCTGTACCTGCCGATCGGCATGGAGGGCCAGTTCAAGGGGCTGGTCGACCTGGTCGAGAACCGCGCGATCATCTGGCTCGAGGAGTCGCTGGGCGCGAAGTTCGAGTATCAGGACATTCCCGCCGACCTGACCGAGAAGGCCGCCAAGTATCGCAGCGACCTGATCGAGCTCGCGGTCGAGCAGGACGACGACGCGATGGAGGCGTACCTGGAGGGCAACGAGCCCGACACGGCGACGCTCAAGAAGCTGATCCGCAAGGGCACGCTGAACATGTCGTTCGTGCCGGTCGTGTGCGGCTCGGCGTTCAAGAACAAGGGCGTCCAGCCGCTGCTCGACGCGGTGGTCGACTATCTGCCGAGCCCGCTCGACGTGCCGGCGATCAAGGGCGTCAAGCTCGACGGCGAGACGCCGGACGAGCGTCCGTCGTCGGACGAGGCGCCGTTCTCGGCGCTGGCGTTCAAGATCATGAACGATCCGTTCGTCGGCTCGCTGACCTTCGCGCGCATCTATTCGGGCGTCCTGACCAAGGGCGGCTACCTGAACTCGGTGAAGGACAAGAAGGAAAAGATCGGCCGTATGCTCCTCATGCACGCGAATTCGCGTGAGGACATCGAAGAGGCGCGTGCGGGCGACATCGTCGCGCTGGCGGGTCTCAAGGAAACGACGACGGGCGACACGCTTTGCGATCCGGCGCACCCGATCATCCTGGAGCGCATGGAATTCCCCGAGCCGGTCATCGAGCTGTCGGTGGAGCCGAAGACCAAGGCCGACCAGGAAAAGATGGGCATCGCGCTCAACCGCCTGGCTGCCGAGGATCCCTCGTTCCGCGTGTCGACCGATCACGAATCGGGCCAGACGATCATCAAGGGGATGGGCGAACTCCACCTCGAGATTCTCGTCGACCGCATGAAGCGCGAGTTCAAGGTCGAGGCAAACGTCGGTGCGCCGCAGGTGGCGTATCGCGAATACCTCAAGAAGGCCGTGGATATCGACTACACGCACAAGAAGCAGTCGGGCGGCACCGGTCAGTTCGGTCGCGTGAAGGTGAAGCTGACGCCGGGCGAGCGTGGCGCGGGCATCGTCTTCAAGGACGAGATCAAGGGCGGTAACATTCCGCGCGAATATATCCCTGCGATCGAAAAGGGCTTCCGCGAGACGGCGGCCACGGGTTCGCTGGTCGGCTTCCCGATCATCGACTTCGACATCACGCTGTATGACGGCGCGTACCACGACGTCGACTCGTCGGCGCTGGCGTTCGAAATCACCGCGCGCGGTGCGATGCGTGAAGGCGCCCAGAAGGCGGGCATCACGCTGCTCGAGCCGGTCATGAAGGTCGAGGTCGTTACCCCTGAGGACTATCTGGGCGACGTCATCGGCGACATGAACTCGCGTCGTGGCCAGATCCAGGGCACCGACACGCGCGGCAACGCGCAGGCGGTGACCGCGATGGTCCCGCTGGCGAACATGTTCGGCTACGTGAACTCGCTGCGCTCGTTCACGCAGGGCCGCGCCAGCTACTCGATGCAGTTCTCGCACTACGACGAAGTGCCGCAGAACGTCGCCGACGAGGTGAAGGCCAAGCTCGCGTAAGGCGCACCGGGGCAGGGCGACCTGCCCCGGAGACGCCGGGCGCCGGGCGACCTCGGGCTTGCCCGGGGATCGACGACGCGGAATTTACTTCCGCGTCGGCTCCCCGGCCGGGATCATCCCGGCCAAGGGGTTTGCGCAACACGAATTCTGCCGCTATGGGGCCGCCTTCACGGCGGGTCCTGCGTGCGGCTCCAGTGACATCCAAGAAGGTAGGGAAACAATGGCTAAGGCTAAGTTTGAGCGGACCAAGCCGCACCTGAACATCGGCACCATCGGTCACGTCGACCATGGCAAGACCTCGCTGACGGCGGCGATCACCAAGGTGCTGGCGGAGAACGTGGCGGGTAACGCCGCGGTGGACTTCGCGAACATCGACAAGGCGCCGGAAGAGCGCGAGCGCGGCATTACGATCTCGACCGCGCACGTCGAGTACGAGACGGCGAACCGCCACTACGCGCACGTCGACTGCCCGGGTCACGCCGACTACGTGAAGAACATGATCACCGGTGCCGCCCAGATGGACGGCGCGATCCTGGTCGTGTCCTCGACCGACGGCCCGATGCCGCAGACCCGCGAGCACATCCTGCTTGCCCGTCAGGTCGGCGTGCCGGCGATGGTCGTGTTCATGAACAAGGTCGACCTGGTCGACG
>NZ_JBELMJ010000094.1:0-4034 GCF_042095875.1 Sphingomonas sp. | reverse complement strand
TTCCTTGATCCAGACTGTCATAGTCGATGGACCACTCAGAAGGGGGCAGCTCACTTGACCGGTTTGCCGAGGCGGACGGGTGAGTAGCTTCCCCCGCCCCAGAACTTCCGGTTCTTCGACAGGAACACGGTCTGGAACCACAGGCCCCACAGCCGGAAGGCATTGAAGTCGTAATGGACGACCATGCGCGCCGGGAAATAGAGTGCACCGAACAGCGCGAGCGGGAAGAACGGATTGTGCATGATCCCCCAGAAGACCATGCAGACCATGATGATCGGGAGGATCGCCTCGAGCGGCAGCCCCATGAACACCGACGGCCTTGTCATGGCCAGGAAGACCTTGTCCTCCGCGAGCTTCTCGACCTCAGCCACCTGAGCTCATCCAGCCGACGATCGTTGTAGCCGAGAAGATGATGCCGATCCCGATCAGCACCGTGACGGCGCGCCCCCAGTCCATGCGGCCGGTGAGCTTGGCGTAGCCCACGGCCATAACGGCGATGATGCCCACCACCGACGCGACGGTGGTCATCCAATCTTTGATCGTTGTGAGGCCGGATTCGATCGCAGTACCCTGGGCGAGCGCTGGCTGCGTTAAAGACATGAAGGCCAGCACGCCGACGATCCCGACAATCTGGCGGGCGCGTCGATCCGACATCATCCGGCCCATCTTCGGTGTGAACTTCATACGAACCTCCAATTGAGTCTATCGCTCCAGGTCGGGGAGGGCGTGGATCGGCTCGATTTGCCGAACAGGCGTCGGCTCCCGCACCGAGACATCGAGGCCACGCCGGAGCACGTCCGAGATCATCTGCCGGCTCTCGAGGGTCGCCGACGCCATGCGCGTCGCGTCGCCGTCGAAAACCTCGCCGATATGCTGCTCCATCGCCGACTGCGCCTGCAGCGCGCCAGCCAGACGAGGGTCGGCCGCGACCCGCTCGGCTGCTCCATGGAGGAACAGGTCCGCCAACTCGTCTCCTACAGGCCGCCCGGCGGCCGGCTGCTGCATCGCCTCCTCGGCACGCGCAGCCGGGGTTTGGCCGGCGGACGTCCGATCCGCGAGGTTCGGTTCTGCGGCTGCACCATCGGCTCGCTCTGTGTCGGCACGGTCAGCCAGAATCATGCGCGAGCCCGCGTCTCGCGGGAGCGCATCGCGGCGGAGACCCGACCGAACGAGGTAGATCGCGTCCGCGACGTCGCTGTCCCACTCGCCGCCGCGACCCATCTCGCGTAAGGCATCGGGCGTATAGCCGGCCCGCTCGAAGGCGTTGCGGACGGTCGGACTTTCCAGCGCGCGTTCAAGAGCGCCATCCAGCGCGCCGCGGTTTTCGTCGATCCGCTCGTACAGGACCTCGCGCTCGAGGGGAGCCAGAGGACTCCGCAGGTTCTCCTGGAGAGCCCTGCGATCTTCCGTGAGCGCACTGACCTTCAGCAGCAGGCGGCTGTCGACGTCCGATAGGGAGGAGCCGGCTAGATCCGGCTGCTCCCGCTCGGAGGCTGTCTTGTCTGCCGATCGAGCCGATATCGTTTCCTCGGCATCGACCTGCGCGACGGGCAGCGGCTGTTCGACCGGCCTGCGCGCTCGATGAGGTGTATCGTCGCGGCGCGCGCTGGTCAGCCGTTCCTGCTCGGCGAAAGAAGGCTCGTATCCGCTGACCGCCAGACCTTCGCGTGCCGCCGCGGCCCAGACGGCCTTGCGGAACTCCGGGGTGCCGTCGACGTCGATCCGGTCCCAACCATTGTGCTGCGCGATCCGGACCAGACTGTCGATCGTTTCCGCATCCTCGCGACGTGCCACGATACGATCGGCGGTGATCTCGATCGCTGGGGTCTCGCGGTCGCTCAAGCGGAACAGGCCGATCCGCGGCTCGGTGCCGGCGACTTCGACCAGTCGAACCTCGTAGCGCGACTGAAGCTCGGGCGGGATGTCGAGGCCGATCGGTTCGGCCTGAACGGTAGGCTCCCGCGCTCCGCGTGCGATGCTGTTCTGGGCGCTCACTTGAACACCTCGATCGCGCGCGAGGCGACCTGTCCCACCACCCAGTCATCTTGGGTACCCGCCGGATCGCGGGCCGGACCCGGGTAGGGGAGGGCGGCAGGACGTTGCGCCATTGGTAGGGTCGGCGCAGCCTGGATCGACCCCATCGCCGTCGCGGCGGACCACACCCGGCCGACATAGCCGTTGCGTAACCCTCGGGTCAGCGTTCCCGTGTTGTACAGCGAGTAGGTCGCCGAGATCGCGTCCAGACCCGTGTAGAACCGGCTGGCCAACCCGTAGCTTTGCTGAAGGATCGACGAGGCGAGCCGCAAATTGGTGCACGGCTCGAAAACCTGTTCGACCGTGACGCCAAGCCGCGAGAAGTTCGCCGAGTTGATCTGGCCGAGGCCGACATCGACCGTGTACCCGGCTGCCATGTAGCGGCGGACGATCGTCGCACCCTCGGCGACCGAGCCGGCACGGACGCGCGGCCCTCGGTTAATGTTGATCCGAAGCGCGTCCCCGCCGCTCTCCGTCATGACGAGCGGCACCACTGCCTCCGTCGCGATCTCCGGCGCACACGCTTGCGCCAGCGTGGTAAGAGCGGAAACGTCATAGATCATTGCTGCGTCACCGTCTGGGTGCGCGTATCGAGCCTGTAGCTGGACGAGGTGCCATCCGGCTGCGTCAGCGTCAGGTCGTAGCCGTGCTTCACCGACTTCGAGCGGATCCCGACCCCGATGCAGGTCGGGAACCCACGGCCGAGCGCAAGCTCCTGCCACAGCTTGGTGATGGGGGGCACGCACGCCGCATAGGTCGTCGGAGAACCGGGCGTCGCGAGGCAAAGGACCACTTGGCAGCCCCAGTCCGAGGCGTAGGCCGGCTGGGGCGCTGCGAGCGCGACCAGACCGGCAATCGGGAACGCCAGCCCTCCGACCGCGCCACCGATCCTGTTCAGCACTTTTCCGATCATGATCCGCCTCCATGGCTCGCGCGCCACTCGGCCGCGGCGAAGACATCCCATTGTGCAGGCGCCCTCTCAGGCACCCGCAGGTCCGACGCCGGCCCGCCAGAGGCGCCGAACCCGGCGTGAGGCAGACGGCGGTCGTCGTTGGCGGCGAGGTCGACCATCCAGTCTTCGTCGGCTTCAATCGGGCGGAGCTGGTCGGTAATCTGTCCGGGTCGGGCAAAGGCGATGTGCCAATGGTTGGCATGGCCACGGTCGCCGGGACCGAGCAGCTCGATCAGATGCACACCGCTCTCGCCCATCAGGGCCCGGATCTGCTCGCGCGTGATCGAGCCGACCCCGGCCGCCGGCACGAAGTCGATCGCCTGTCCAAATTTGTGCCAGCTGTAGCGAGCCCCGTAGCTCACGTTCATCGGTCGGATCGTGTCGGTGATCCTCGCGCCGAAGGCTCTTCGGACCAGCGCCGTGACGCTCGACACCGTCGCCGGAGAGCCGACGGCGGGTGGCGCGATGCTGCCGTCGTCGATACGCGCGAGCGCGCAAGCGTCGAACACCGAGGCGGGTGTGACCCCATAGGTGGCGAAATCGCGGCCGTTGATCCCCAACGGGCCTGCCTCGAAGTCGGCGCCGAGCGCGACGAGATCGCGGACCGTCGCGATTGCGTCGACCTCATTATCCGGGGACTGCCTGAGAACCGCGCCGGTATGGATCATGATCGCGTAGGAGGGCGGTGCCGGCGATGCGGCCGTTCCCATCCCTGACGCGCAGAGCTGGATCGCTTTCGCCAATAAGCCTGCCGGAAGCACGATAACGCTCCGCCTCTTACAACGATCGGAGCGGCAAATGCTTAGTAAACCGCTCCTATCACAAGAAGCTAAGAGGCAATACGATGTCTAACAACATTAGATATGGAGTGGTTAGAGCCGTGGTTTGGAGTGAATATCAGTTTGAACTGCGTGCAAGAAGGTAAGATGATAGGCTTACGCCAAGGCCTATTGTAGGAAAGCAGCCAAGGATTGTTCAGAATGAATCCACGCTGCCTGAGCAGCCCCCACCGGGTGGTCCGGGTTGTTAGTTAGTGCATTGTCGTCTC
>NZ_JBELMJ010000093.1:0-4242 GCF_042095875.1 Sphingomonas sp. | reverse complement strand
CTATCGTGCGGGAAAGTCGGACTCCGTCAAGCATGCTTCGTCGACGATGCCGCCAGCCGAGTCCGCCGGGCGGCGGGTCGAGCAGCCGCACGGGCAGATGTTGGGTCAAGCAGGCGCGGGCGGACTCAAGGCGTTGTGGTGTGGCGCGGAAGACTCACCCGAGCCCGCAAATGCACGCGGCAGTTCGGCGCGCGCGACGGGGGCGAAGCTGCGCCGGTGAATCGGCGCGGGGCCGTGCTCGCGCAGCGCGCGCAGGTGCTCGGGCGCGCCATAGCCCTTGTTCGAATGCCAGCCGTAATGCGGCCAGGTTTCCGCGTGCGCGAGCATGATCCGGTCGCGGGTGTGCTTGGCGACGATCGAGGCCGCGGCGATCGAGCGGCTGACCGCGTCGCCGCCGACGATCGGGGTGGCGGCATAGCCCCAGCGCGGCAGGCGGTTGCCGTCGACCAGCACGTGACCGGGCGCGCGGCCGAGCAGCGCGGCGAGTTGGTCGACCGCGAGCGTCATCGCCTTCATCGTCGCCCAGTAGATGTTCAGCCGGTCGATCTCGTCCGCCTCGACCACGCCGATGCCGATCAGGGCGCAGGCGAGCAGGCGGTCGTGGAGCCGCTGGCGCTCGCCCGGCGGCAGCTTCTTCGAATCGTCGATGCCGCGGGGGCACCCCTTGGCGGGCAGGATCACCGCGGCGGCGACGACAGGTCCGGCGAGCGGCCCCCTGCCCGCCTCGTCGACGCCCGCGACGGGGGGCAGGCACAGCTTCTCGTGGCGGAGCCCGGGCATGTCAGCGCGCGGCCAGTTGGTCGAACGGCGCGACGCCGAGCGCGTGTCCCATCGGGCCGTGCCCTTGCCCCAGACCAGGCGCGGCGGCGAGGGCGGCCTGGACGAAGCGGATGCCGCGCGCGATGGCGTCGGCGAGCGACAGCCCCGCACCCAGGCTGGTGGCGATCGCGCTCGCCAGCGTGCAGCCGGTGCCGTGGGTGTGGACCGTGTCGACGCGCGGGTGACTCCACTGCGTCATCGTGCCATCCGGCGCGAACAGGCGGTCGACGACCGTATTCCCCTCGGCGTGGCCGCCCTTGACCAGCAGGTGCGTGGCCGTGCGCGCGGCATAGGCGACCGCTTCGTCGGCGACTGCGTCGTCGGGCAGGTCGGGCCGGCCGCACAGCACGCGAAACTCGGGCAGGTTGGGCGTCACCACCGCGGCGAGCCGGGCGAGGCGCTGCATCGCGGCGATCGTCGCGTCGTCGGCGAGGATGGCGCCGCTGGTCGCTACCATCACGGGATCGAACACGATCCGGTCGCCGTAGCGGCCGGAGGCGAGTTCGTCGGCGACGGCGTGCGCGACCGCGGCGCCGCCGAGCATCCCGATCTTGACCGCGTCGACGCCGATATCCTCGACGACGCAGGCCATCTGCTGAACGACGAAGGCGGGCGGGACCGGGTGGACGCCCTCGACTCCCAACGTGTTCTGCGCGGTGAGCGCGGTAACGGCGGTCATCGCGTGGCCGCCGAGCATCGTCACCGTCTTGACGTCGGCCTGGATGCCCGCACCCCCGCCGGAATCGGAGCCGGCAACGACGAGAATGCGCGGGGTGACCTGTGTCATTTCGGGACGAAGTGGAGGAAGTGGAGGTTCACACGCATGTTTTCGATGCGCGTGCGGGTCGACGTGGCGCGGGTGCGCGAGGAGGGCGGAAGGGTCACCGAGCGAGGGTGGCAGCGGGCGGGCAAGTAGGACAGCGCCGCCTGCCTCAATTCGCCGGCGCACGCGCGTGGCGGGTGGTGGCGGCGGGATGCTGCTTCAATGCCCGGCCGACGCGCGCGGGGCGATCGAGCAGCTCGCCGCCGCAATCGGGGCAGCGCTCATCGAGCGCGTCGGCGCAATCGGCGCAGAAGGTGTTCTCCAGCGAACAGATAAACGCGCCGCCCTCGTCGGCGGGCAGGTCGACGCCGCAGCGTTCGCAATCGGGGCGCATCTCGAGCATGGCGGCGAGATAGCGACGCGGGGATGCGGGGGGAAGTGGGCCGCGTAGGTGCCGCCAAGATCGCCGATGGAATGTCGTTTTCTGGTGGAAAGCGGACTTTCGACCTTGCTGCGCGGCAGGATCAACCATGCGAAAGGCCTCTACCAACCGGTCGGAGTGTGCCGCAATCCAGCTAGCCGCGGGTCTCCTCCTGCAAGGGGTAGCTTTAGGCGCAATGCGCTAGTTGCGTGTCGGACAACCGACCGCAGGTAAGCCCTCGTTAGTTTTTGCTGATCCTTACAATTCCTGTTAGAGTCTATTGATACAAGTCAGTCACATAGCGGCCTGAAAGGAACGAGGTCGCATGCGTCTTCCGCGAAATATGCATCTGCTGATCAAACGGCTTTGCCACGATACGCGGGGCAACGTTCTCATCGGATTCGCTGCTGCCGTGCTGCCACTTATGGCTATGGTGGGTTCTGCCGTCGACATAGCGCGCGCTTATACAGTCAAAACAAGACTTCAGAATGCATGCGATGCCGCATCACTCGCGGGACGTCGCGTGATGCTGAAGGATGAAATCGACGGTGCGGTGACGAGCGAAGCTACCAAGTTCTTCAACTTCAACTTTCCTGTAGGGATGTTCAACACCCCGAAGGTCACGCCTGACATCACTCGGCCGGCGCCTGGGACTGTAGCGATCACCGCCAGCACTAGTGTGCCCACGGTGCTCATGAGAATATTCGGCTTTAACGATATTCCAGTGTCAGCTTCATGCACCGCGCAGCAGTCATTTATCAATGTCGATGTAGTCATGGTATTGGACACCACCGGTTCCATGGATGACAAGCTTTCGTCGGGACAGACGAAGATCGAAGCACTGCGATCGGCAGTGATGTCATTCTACAAGCAGCTGGCCCCCCTGCAGTCATCCTTGGAAGCTAACGGCTATCGTCTGCGCTATGCTGTCGTGCCGTATGCTCAGGCAGTAAACGTCGGCAAGCTACTCTTCGCCGCGAACCAGTCATATATAAACCAGTCAAACTCCGCACAGTACGTCAGGATTACTGGCTATTCCGGCAACGGCTCCGACCCGGACATAAGCTGGATCTCTCAGGGCCTGCCGCATTCAAGCAATTGGATCCAATCATCTAGCTACAATGGGTTCGTCGAAGAACGAAAGACGACAGTAACCGCTTCCGCCACTCCGACCGAAGCAGAGCTCGCCCGGATGACTGATCTGGACGTAAACCTGCTGCCGACGAATGACGCAACTCGGTGGGCTCCGGCCGACCCTGACCAGGCCTTTGTGCAGTATGGCTTTGCGGCCTGCCCAACGTCCGCCGTGCGCCTCAAGGCATTTAGCGAATCTGAAATGCAGAACTACGTCAATGCCCTCGCTCCCGGCGGGGGAACGTATCTAGACATCGGCATGATCTGGGGAGCGCGTTTTATTTCCGATGGCGGAGTGTTCGCGGACTCTCCATTGGCCTTCAACGGCATGCGAACCAACAAGTACATGGTCTTTCTGACCGATGGCGAGATGGAACCGCAAGCGATATCGTATAGCGGGTACAGCGTGGAGTTGATGCTTCGACGGGTTTCAATCGGGACTCCGAATGTTAGTCCGGTCAAGAGGGCGTTCTCTGCGGCTAATGCGATGAAGGCTGATCTGGTCGCACGTCACACTGGGCGCTTCGATGCGATGTGTCAGGTTGTTCGAAACATGGGTGTCTCGATCTGGACGATCAAACTATCGGACGCCGCGATGGACGACCATCTAAAAAAGTGTGCGAACGTAGGTCAGGCAGCGACCGTATCTGATCAGAATGCACTCATTAATCAGTTTTCACTTATCGGTAAGGAAATCAGCGAGCTGAGGCTTACCAAATGAGGGTTTTGCACAGGGATTCTCTCTGCCGAGATCAACGTGGCGTGACCATCGTTGAGTTCGGCATTATTCTTCTTCCTCTCCTGGCCGTCATCTTCGGGCTCTTTGAGTTGGGCTATCAAGCCTACATTAAGTCAATCGCAGCTGGAGCGCTTGAGACCGCGATTAGAAACGTGTCAATTGGGAACAAATCACAAAGTGATATCTCAACGAAACTAAAAGACGACCTTGGCGTGATCGTGGATCGTAAATACGTGGCGGTCGATGTTCAAAGCTTCGTGAATTTCGATGCCGTTGGATCACCCGAAAAACTTACGGACGACAAAAACGGCAACGGACAATACGATGCTGGCGATTGCTTCCGGGACGCAAACGATAACGGCAGGT
>NZ_JBELMJ010000092.1:0-4255 GCF_042095875.1 Sphingomonas sp. | reverse complement strand
CGCCGCAACCGTCGCGGTCGCCGCCGCGACGGGCAGGCCGCTCCGACGAGCGAGGACGCGAGCGCCGACGCTGCCGAGACGGACCCCGCACCCGAGGTCGAGCAGCCACCCGCGGCCGAGGCCGAGGCGGAGACCGCTTCGATCGTTGAGCCCGCGGTCGAGCAGCCCGCAGCCGAGGAGCCGGCTCCCGAGGCCGTCGCCAAGCCCAAGACCCGCCGGCGCCCGCGCGCGCGCGCGGCGGAGACAGCGGTCGAGGCTCCGGTGACCCCGGCCGAGCCGGTGAGCGAGGAAGCGGCCGAGGCGCCCGCCAAGCCGAAGCGGACGCGGCGCAAGAAGGCTGATGCGCCCGCCGTCGAGGCCGCCGACGCCGCACCGGTCGTCGACGGTCTTCCGGCACCCGATGCCGCTCAGGAAGAGGCGGCACCGCCCAAGCCCAAGCGGACGCGCCGCAAGAAGGCTGATGCCAATCCCGCCGAGCCGGCCCCGGCCGAGCCGGTCGAGGCGAGCGCCCCGGCGGACGAGGCACCAGCCTCCCTCGAGGCAGAGGCGGCAAACGACGAGGATGGCGCGTCCGCCGAGGCGGACAGCACCCCGCGGCGCGGCTGGTGGCAGCGCACCTTCGGCAACTGATCGCCGACTAAAGGTGGTCACGTCGCCCGGGCGCTTCAGCGATGGTTAAGCACCATCGCGGCAAGCGCCCGGGCGATGCGCTGCTATGATCCCGCGCCGTTCGGCGCTACGGTGACGCCCATGCGGCTAACCTCGTCTTCGGCTCCGACTCGGGTGAGTGTCGCGCGATGATTCATCGGCTCGTCACGCTGGTCGCCGGCGCTGCCATGCTGGTTGCAGGGCCCGTTCAGGCGCAGTCGCTGCTGCGCGATGCCGAGACGGAAGCCTTGTTCCACGACATGTCGGCGCCGATCGTGGTCGCCGCTGGGCTGCGACCGAACGACGTGCAGTTCGCGCTGGTCAACGACGGGTCGATCAACGCCTTCGTCGTAGGCGGGCAGACGGTGTACATCCATTCCGGGCTGATCGAGGCCGCGGACAACGTGAACCAGGTTCAGGGCGTGATCGCGCACGAGCTGGGTCACATCGCCGATGGTCACGTCGCCAACGCCGACGCGGGGCAGAAGCCCGCGATGGCGATGTACCTGCTGTCGATGGTGCTTGGCCTCGCGACCGCTGCAGCCGGCGGGGGCGCCGCGGGCATGGGTGTGATGGCGGCGGGGCAGCAGGCCGCGATGGGCAGCTACCTTTCGTTCACCCGTACGCAGGAGGCGACCGCCGACGCCAGCGCGATCAAGTATCTCAAGACCGCAGGGATCTCTGCCAAGGGCATGCTGACGTTCTTCAAGACGTTGCAGCAGCAGGAATATCGCTACGGGCTCGCCAACATCGACCCGTTCATGCAGTCGCACCCGCTGTCGGGCACGCGTATCGCGACGCTCGAAGGCGACGTGAAGGAGTCGCCGTTCTACGACAAGCCGATCGACCCGCAGTTGCAGGAGCGGTTCCGCCGCGTGAAGGCCAAGCTGCTCGGCTATGTCGCCGATCCAAAGCGGACGCTGAACGAGTATCCCGACAGCGATCAGACGATCTACGCGCATTACGCGCGCGCCTACGCCTATCACAAGGCGGGCTACCCCGACAAAGCCGACGCGGAGGCCGCCGCACTGATCAAGGCGAAGCCGGACGACCCGTATTTCCAGGAAATCGTCGGGCAGATCATGCTGGAGGCGGGGCACCCGAAGGACGCACTGGTGCCGCTTCGTGCCGCCTACGACGGAACGCGCAGCAATCCGCTGATCGGTACAACCTACGGCCACGCGCTGATCGCGACCGAGAACCCGGCCAATTACGACGAGGCGAAGCGCGTGCTGCGCACCGCGGTGCAGCGCGACGACGAGAATCCGTTCGCCTGGTTCCAGCTCGGCACCGTGTACGAGCGGACCGGCGACGAGGCGCGTGCGGCGCTCGCGGGCGCCGAGCAGGCGAGCCTCACCGGCGACAGCAGGACCGCGGCGATGCGCGCGCGCGTCGCGCTCGCGGGCATACCCAAGAATACGCCCGACTGGATTCGGGCGCAGGACATTTCGATGACGTCGCAGGACGTGATCGACAAGGGCAAGAAGCGGCGATGAACCGGTCGACCCTGTTGGGCATGGTGGCGCTCGGCGCGGCGTTCGGCGCGGGCGGCATGTTCCTCGCCGATCGCATGGCGCCCGGCGACCTGAACGGTGCGGACAAGGCGCGGGTCGAGCGCGTCGTGCGCGACTACGTCCTCGCCAACCCCGAACTGATCCCCCAAGCGATGCAGAAGCTGCAGGAGCGCGACGCGGCCAGGGCAGTGGCGGCGAGCCGCGGCGCGATCGAGCAACCCTATGCCGGCGCGTGGATCGGCAATCCCAAAGGCGACGTGACGCTGGTTGAATATTACGACTACAATTGCGGCTTCTGCCGCGCGACGCTGCCGGTGTTGCAGAAGCTCGTCGATCAGGACCCGCAGCTGCGAATCGTGTTCAAGGAATTGCCGGTCCTGTCCGAGCAGAGCCGGGTCGCGGCGCGCGCGGCACTGGCCGCGGCGCGGCAGAACAAGTTCAAGCCGTTCCACGACGCGCTCTACGGCGCGGGCCCGGTCAGCGACGCGACGATCGCGGCGGCGGGCCGTGCTTCGGACGTGGACGTGGCCGCGATCCCGAGCGATGCCGACGCGACGATCCGCGACAATCTGGAAACCGCGGCCAAGCTCGGCATCACCGGCACGCCGAGCTGGGTCGTGGGCGATCAGGTGCTAACGGGTGCGCTGCCGATCGATCAGCTGCAATCCGCCATCGCACGCGCACGCGCGACCGGGTGAGCTCTGCATTGCCGTCGCGCGGCCCGGCCAACGCTGCCTGACCAGGTCAGCGCGACGCCTTGCCGCGCCACGCGAGCGACTGGCGATTGAGTGCTGCCAGATCGGCCTCGCCGGCAACGACCGCCTCACCGAGGTCGATTGCGCGGGCAAGCAACGTCGCCTCCGCGTGACGATAGGCGGGCCGCTGCGGGATTGCGTCGTACCAGCAGCCGCCGACGGCGGCGTCGAGGAGGATGCGCTGAAAGCAGTGATCGTTGCGCACCGGCCAGCCGCACTCGCTGGCGAGCGTAGGCATCAACTCGCGCGTCAGCGTCAGCCAGCGCTGCTCGAGCGCCGCGCGCGTCACTTGCCGATCAGGACGTCGCTCGCCTTCACCAGCACCGTTACCTGATCGCCGACCGCGAGGCCGAGCTCGGCGATCGCTTCCTCGGTGATCGAGGAAGTGACCACGTTGCCGCCGCCGATGTCGACCTTGATCGTGCCGTTGACCGCGCCGGGACTGATCGCCGTGATCGTGCCCGAGAACTGATTACGCGCGCTGATCTTCATCTTGAAGGCACTCCTGTAGCGGTCTGACGTCCGGGTACGACAGCTGCAACGCGTCAGCGCACGCGGAGCGGAAAGGCTCGCCCCACTTGCCTATGATCGAACGTCTGAGACGCTGCGCACGAACTGGTCGAGATGAAAAATGGCGGCGGCGCATCGCTGCACCGCAGCCGCCGAGGTCCTCTCGCGTGGCCGCGGATCAGATGTGGATCGGCTTGCCCGTCACCGCCATCGCGGCTTCCTTGATCGCTTCCGAGTGCGTCGGGTGCGCGTGGCAGGTGTAGGCGATGTCCTCGCTCGTCGCGCCGAACTCCATCGCCTGCGCCGCCTGCGCGATCATCGTTCCCGCGACCGATGCGATCGCCCACACGCCGACGACGCGGTCGGTCTTCGCGTCGGCGATGATCTTCACGAAGCCGTCGGGCTCGTGGTTGGTCTTGGCGCGGCTGTTCGCCATCATCGGGAACTTGCCGACCTTCACCTCGCCCTGCTCCTTGGCGAGCTCCTCGGTCAGGCCGACGCCCGCGATCTCGGGCCAGGTGTAGACGACCGAGGGGATGATCGCGTGGTTCACGATGCCGTGCTGGCCGGCGATGTTCTCCGCGACCGCGATCCCCTCGTCCTCCGCCTTATGCGCGAGCATCGGACCCGGGATCACGTCGCCGATCGCCCAGACACCGTCGACCGAGGTGCGGAAGTCGTGATCGGTCTCGACCTGCCCGCGCTTGTTGGGCTCCAGGCCGATCTTGTCGAGCGCGAGGCCGTCGGTGTTGGCGCGGCGCCCGATCGAGACGAGCACGCAGTCCGCGGTCAGCGTCGTCGCCTCGCCACCCGCGGCGGGCTCCAGCG
>NZ_JBELMJ010000091.1:0-4313 GCF_042095875.1 Sphingomonas sp. | reverse complement strand
ATGAGGATGGCGATGGTCTTGCCTTGAAGTTTCATGCTGGTTCGTCCGGTTCGGGTGGATGGTAAACGCCTGATAATCCGCCGAACGAGCGTGCATGGGGTTGGGTTGCGAACCACGGCGCAGGAAGCGTTCGCTCCCAATCGACGATACGATACGTCGACACCTCGACATGTAGGTACGTGATCGGTCCGGTGGTCGGCCAACGAAAACACGCCCGGACGCCGGTTCGTATCGAGCCGGCATCCGGGCGCGATCCCACCGGGCAGGCGGGGGCCCGCCAGAGGGGGAGGGCGGGGGTGCGTACACCTCCTGCCCGGTGGAATGGGTGTTACTTGTCCTTGCCCGACGCGTCGGAGACGGCGTCGCCGGCGGACTTCAGGTCGCGGCCGGCGCCGTTGACCGTGTTGCACGCGGCGAGCGCCAGCATTGCGGTGAGACCGGTCGCGAGCATGATCTTCTTCATGGAAACCTCCTCAGGTAAGACGCGGCGGGGCCGGATACGCCACCCCGCCGCGCGGTGTTCAGCGTACCCGGCGACGCGTCGCCGCGGTCGCGCCGAAGGCGGCCGCACCCGCGCCGACCAGCAGCGCCAGAACGATGATGAACGAGGTCTTGGACGCCGCACCCGCGGCCGCGTCGGCTGCCTTCTTGGCGGTCTCGATCGCCTCGTTCTTGGTCTGGACGAAACGCTGCTTGGCCTGGGTCACCTGCGTCTGCGCGTCCGCGCGGCTGATCTCGCGCTGCGCGGCGACGATATCGACGATGCGGTTCTCGGCACGCTGGCCGTCGGCTCCGCCGCGCGCGAGCGCGGGCAGCTGCTTGGCCACTTCCTTCTGCGCCTGCTCGGGCGTCATCTGCGCCGGGTCGCTGGGTGCGTCGGAGAGGTAGTCGGACGCTTCCTGGCGCACGTCGTTCTGGTCGATCCCCGCGACCGACGCGGCCTGCGGCGCCGCGCGCGCGGCCGCGCCGACGGTCGAGCCCGCCGCGCCCGCCACCGTGCCGACGGTGCGGAACGCACCCCCGATGATCCCGCCGACCGCCGAGGTGAGCAGGTACAGCGTCAGGATCAGCGTCACGCCCCACACGACCAGCCCGTGGACCAGCGCGTCGAACCGCTCGGTCACGCCCGACACGCGCGCCGCGGCATAGCCGCCCGCGCCCAGCGCGACGATCGTGGTGACGAGCCAGTAGAGCCCCGCACCGATGCCGAAGCCCGCCGCGCCCGGTGTCGTGCCCTCGGTCGGGTCGACCATCGACAGCCCGATGCCGGTACCCAGGATGCCGAGCAGCAACTGCACCGCGACCGCGATCACCACGCCCGCGAAGATCGCCCCCCACGACAGCCGCGCGCGCGTGCGCGTCGCCACCACGTCGTCCACCGCGGCATAGCCCGCGTGGGTCCCCGTTACATTCGTCGCCATGTTCACTCCTGTTCTGTTTTGGATGTCTTCGCGCGGGGGACGTCTTCCCCTGCTGCGTCGGTGTCGGCGTCGGCGTCTGCCCCGGCCGCGCGCTGCTCGCTGCGCCCGTCGCGCACCGCCTGGTCGTCGCCCAGCAGCTTGCCGATCGCCTCGTGCGCCGCGCCCTTGGCCTCGCGCACGTCCGGCGCCTTGGCGGCGTCGGTCGCGGGTTCGTCTGATGGTTTGCGGGTCACGCCGCATGCTCCCGCGCGAGCAGGCGTTCGCCGTCGAACCCACGCGCGCGTGCCCAGGCGGCCGCGGCGGTGCGGCGGTTGACGCCGATCTTGGCGTAGATGCGCGCGACGTGGTTGCGCACGGTGTTGCCCGACACGCCCAGCGCGCGCGCGATGCTCTTGTCGTCCAGCCCACGGCAGATCAGCGCCAGCACCTCGCGCTCGCGCGGGGTCAGGTCGTCGATCGAGGCGCCGGACTCGTCGGGCTGCGGCGCGCGCAGCCGGGCGAGCTTGTCCATGATCGAGCGGCTGAACCAGCTGGTGTCCTTCATCACCGCCTCGATCGCGTCGACCAGTTCCAGCTCGGTCGCCTTGCGCTGCGTGATGTCCTGGAACGCCCACAGCAGGCACTCGTCGCCGTTCAGCGTGAAGCCCTCGGTCGAGACGAGGCAGTCGATATGCCCGCCCTCGCGCGTCGCGATTCCTTCCTCGTGCCCGCGCAGGTCCTCGCCCTGCTCGATCGCGCGCTCGATCGCGGGGCCGGTGTCGGCGCCCGCCCACAATCCGACGTCGCTGAGCGAGCGCCCGATGATCGCGGGCGCGCCGTAACCTGTCAGCTTGGTGAAGCTGTCGTTGATCTCGCACAGCACGTGGCCGTCGCGCGCGCCGATCGCCATCGCGATCGGCGCCATCTGGAACGTGCGGGTGAAGCGCTCCTCGCTGTGGCGCAGCGCCTCCTCCGCCTGGCGCCGCGGCTCCAGGTCGGCGAAGGTGAACAGCATGCAGGGGTCGTCGCACAGCTCGATCGGCTGCCCGGCGACGATCACCAGCTTGGTGCCGCCTTCCGCCAGCTCCAGCCGCGCCTCCATCTGCGGGATCGTCGCGCCCTCGGCCAGCCGCGCCTTGGCGAGGTCGCGGCGGTCCGCGTCGCGCAGCACGTCGATGTCGTAGACGGTGCGGCTCAGCACATGGTCGCGCGCGAAGCCGGTCATCTCGAGGAAACCCTGGTTCACCTTGACGAAGCGCAGGTCGGACAGGCGACAGATCACCGCGGGCGCGGGATTGGCGTTGAACGATTGCTCGAACCGGTCCTCCGCCTCGAACTGCGCGGTCACGTCCTGGATGACGAGCACGACGCAGGTCGGCGCGTCCTCGTCATGGTCGTTCAGCACCAGGCTGCGGACCTGGTGGACCCAGCGCGGCTCCTCCTCGCCCGCGACCGTGACCTCGACCACCACCTCGGAGAAGCTGTCGCCCGCCACCACGCGCTCGATCGGGTAATCGTCGGCGTCGAGGCGGTGGTTGTTGCGGTAGCGCAGCTGGAAGCGCCAGCGGTAATCGTCGACGTCGTGACCCAGTTGCTCGAGCGACGACACGCCGTGCATCCTGAGCGCCGCGTCGTTCGCCCACAACAGGCTCTGGTCGGGATCGATCAGGATCACGCCCTCGTCGAGCCCCGCGATGATCTGGCGCAGGTGGCGCAGATCCGCGGTCTCGCGCAGCGATGTCAGCGACGCGGCCATGCGTTCAGGCGCGCTCGCCGTGAATCAGCCAGCCGAGCAGGTAACCGCCGACTGCGGCCCCCAGCGCCCACAAGGCGGGGCTGTTCGATGCCGTGGCGTTGGCGCGTGCCGCCCCGCGCGACGCCGCGTCGCCGGCGCGATCCGCGACGTCGTGCGCGCGCCCGGACACGCGATCGGCGACGTCATGGGCGCGCCCGGCCGCACGATCGGCGACGTCGCGGGCGCGGTTGCCGGCGCGCGATGCCGCGTCGCCCACTGCCTCGCCAGCATTGCGCAGCCGCTCCTTCGCCACGTCGACGAAGCCGGGCGCGGCGTCGACCGCGTCCTCCGCGATCCCGCGCGCGCGGCCGTACAGATTCTCCGCACCGCCCGCGATCTGATCGACCACGCCGTCGACCTGCCACGCGCGGCTGCCCACCGCGTCGCCGACCGCCTTCTCGACCTTGCCGCCCAGGTAGCGTGCCCCGCCGTGCAGTTCGTTCTTGTTCATGCGTCCTTCCTCGTGATCGACGCGTCGAAATGCGCCGATCGATGCCGTTACGGGTGCGCAATGCCTCCGTTCCGGCCCCATCAACCTATGTTAGAAGTGATCGTTCCTGGTATTTCCGCACGGTGCGGCTGAGCATGATGTACCAGCGCGACGCATCCGCGCGCGTCGTGGTAACCGTACGGTCGGGTCGTGATCGTCGCTCGGCGATCGACGTGCGTCACTGCGCATCGCGGTGAAGGTGACCGATAACTGACCGCCCGATCCGCCGATCGCGTCACGCGCGGCCTCGATTTCGCGGAGCACATCGGCCGGAAACCAGATTTCGGCCGCTGCGAATAGCGATAATGCTTTATTATCGAACATGGCTGTTCCGGTGCGGGAAGCGGGGTAAAATGGACGCCAGCAGCGCCGCCCGCGGGCCGTCGCTGCCCGGGGGGATGAGCGATGCGCGACGCCGACGATGAGAGCCCGAACGGCGCGACCGACCAGCACGCGCTCGCGCTCGTCCACGCGCGCGACGTGTCGGCGGAGCTCGCGCGTCACGCCTCGCGCGCGCGCGCGTATATAGAAGCCGCGCGCAGCCCGGCGACCAGGCGCGCCTACGCGGCGGACTGGACGCAGTTCGTCGACTGGTGCGCGCACCACGCGCTGTCGCCGCTGCCCGCGA
>NZ_JBELMJ010000090.1:0-4350 GCF_042095875.1 Sphingomonas sp. | reverse complement strand
CTGCAAGCCCGGAGGGAGTAAGCGACTTGCCGGTGGTGAGCTCGTTTTCCAGCACCGGGACCGCGGTGCCGGCGACCTGCTGCAGCGCCGGGTCGGTCCCGTCCTGCGCGTAACCCTTGTGCACGGCCCAGGCGGCCTGCTGAACCTGCGCGGACTGCGTCAGATACAGATTGTCAAAGGCGCTCTTGGGCGCCTTCTGGAGCAGCTTGAGGAGGGCAGCGCGGTCGGCGGACAGGCTCGAGGACGGCGCCTTGATCGTGCGCTGATCATTCTTCAGCGCCGCCAGCAGCGCCTTGTGGCTGCTCTGCGTTTCCGCCAGCACGCGCTTTGCATAGGCCTTGACGTCGTCTCTCTGCGCGCGCGTCGCGGCAAGCTGCGCGGCCTTGATCTGGTAAAGGTTCGCATCGGCCGCAGCGAGCACGTAATTGGGTCCGCTCTGGCTCGCGATCGGCGAGACGCCGACGTCAGCGCTGGTCATTGTTCCCGAAGTGGCGGGCGAAACGGCCTGCGCCAGCACTGGTACCGGCGCCAGGGTGAGCAGCGCAGCGACAATCGCAATCTTCATCGAGGTTCTCCGTTGGTGTTGTCAGGCATTGACCGAAATCAACGGGTCGAACGATAAGGAAACGGAACGGTTCCCTTTCTTGCGACGCACCTCGGCGCTCTGCTGGAGAGGTGGCCGCTCGGACGTCTGGAGGTACGCGGCGATGATGAACATGGCGGCTCTTGAAGCCGTTCCAATGCCGGTTAAGTCGAAATCTGAAGCGGCAGACCGAATTGCGAGGTTTTCCTTGCGCAAAAGCGACGTCTCCCGCGCCTCGATCGTGTTCGCTCTGCTCTGCGTTGCCATCCTCACTGGCTGCGACCGAACTCCTCGCGAGGCGCCTCCGCGAGCGAAGGACACGATCAGCGTACCGCCGCAGACCTCCACCATCGACGTGCCGATCGTCGCGGACCTGGGCAAGCTGGCGGCAACTCTCGAAAAGGCGGTTCCGCGTCGCCTTTGGTCAATCGACAAGCCGGAGCAGACCTGCGTCCCGCCGAAGAAGGTCAAGATCCTCTTTGCGAGAATTAAGACGCCCGCGATCCGGTGCCGCATCACGGGCACCGTAGTCCGAGGGCCGTTGGTGCTGGAGGGCTCGGGCAAAACGATCACCGTCACCATGCCGCTTCACGCCGCGATCAGCGCCCGGGACGTGGGAGGCGTGCTCAGCCGGGAAACAGCCGAGGCGGACGCCCGCGTTCGGGCAGTAGCCAGGCTCGACATCGCCGGCGACTGGTCGCCGCGCGCAACGGTATCGATCGCCTACGACTGGACCGACGAGCCGCACGTCGACTTCCTGGGCCAGCGTATCGAGTTCACCAGCAAGGCCGACGCCAAGCTCGCCGGCGTCGTCGCGCGCCTGGAGCACACTCTGCCGCAGGAGCTCGGCAGATTGCAGCTGCGCGAGCAGATCGCGCAGGTGTGGGGCGCGGCGTTCACCTCCGTCCAGCTGAACCGGGCGAACCCGCCGGTGTGGATGCGGATCACTCCCCGACAGTTGAGCTACGGAGGCTACACTATTTCGCGCAATCGGGTGAACCTGGCGCTGGGGCTGACGGCGGGGACGGAGACCTTTGTCGGCGATCGGCCGCCTGATCCGCAGCGCCAGCCGCTCCCCGCCATGACGCGCATGCAGCCTGGACCCGGCCGCATCCTGTTCGCCATACCCGTCATCGCCGACTATCGTCAGCTGGAGCCGGTGCTCGCAAAGGCATTGGTGAAGCGTTCCCGCCGCCCCTTCGAGGTGCCCGGTGTCGGTGCGGTGCGCGCGCAGTTTTACCAGGTGACCATCTACGGCACGACGGGCGGCAAGATCGCGGTCGGGCTCCGCTTCAGTGCGGCAGCCGAAGGCGGGGAGCCTTCGCGGGGCACGATCTGGCTTACCGCCACGCCGCGCAACGCCGTCAATGATCGCCGTGTCGCGTTTGACGATCTCACCGTCGCAGGTGTGACCGACTCGGTCCGAACAAGCCTGCTTCTGAAGCTCGTCAACGCCCCCGGCATCTCCAGCACCGTGTCCGCCGCGCTGACGCAGAACTTCGAAAAGGATTTCGACGAGCTGCTCGCCAAGATCACCCGTGCGATCGACGAGAAGCGGATCGGCGACCTGATCGTGCGCGCCCACATCACGGACGTGCGCACGGGCCAGCTGAAGGCGGCGGGGCAAGGCGTGTACCTTCCCGTATGGGGGCGCGGCACGGCCACGATCCGCCTTGCTCCACGATAGAGGACGCCCGACCTCACGACGGCAACCGGCACGGACCGGCGCATTGCCCTTGCATCGGCCTGGCGGCATGTCTCCATCCCATGAGAACTCGTATAAAGATTTGCTGCATCGCCTCGCCGGATGAAGCGCGGATCGCGATCGCCGCGGGGGCGGATGCGCTGGGGCTGGTAGCACGCATGCCCTCTGGTCCCGGTCCGATCTCCGACAGGGCGATCGCAGAGGTGACGGCGCTCGTGCCACCGCCGGTGGCCACCTTCCTGCTGACATCCGAGACGACCGCCGACGCCATCTCCGCCCATGTCCGCGCGACCGCTCCGTCGGCGGTCCAGATCGTGTCGCACATCGATCCCGCGGAGTCGGGCAAGCTGGCAGCGCTGGAGCCGCACGTCCGCCGGATACAGGTCATCCACGTCGAAGGGCCGGAAGCGCTACAGCTGATCCCGGCCTATGAGCCTTGCGTTCATGCCTTCCTGCTCGACTCCGGCAGGCCCAACGCCCCGGTCGCTGAGCTGGGCGGAACCGGCCGCGCGCATGACTGGGCGGTCAGCGCCGCTTTCGTCCGTGCGACCGAGAAGCCGGTGTTTCTTGCCGGGGGCCTGACCGCCGCTAACGTGGCGGAAGCGATCGGGCAGGTTCGCCCCTATGGTGTCGACCTGTGCTCCGGCGTCCGGACGGGTGGTCAGCTCGACCCGCAGAAGCTGTTCGCCTTCGTCACCGCGGTCCAGCAGATCGACCGGGAAATGGCGCGGGCGATGTGACGGCACTGGCACCGGCGTGAACGCCTTCCTCCGCCGGAGTCCTGTGCAGTTAAGGTTAGCCCCCCGTCACAGACTTGCCGCCTCCAGTTCGCGAAGCAGGCGATGCGGATCGAACGGCTTGGGCATGAACGCGGTTCGGACCGGCAGATCCTCGCTGTCCAGGGGCACGTTGCCCGACACCACGAACAGGACGGTTGGCGGATAGCGCCCGCGCACGTGATGAGCGAGTGCAAGGCCGTCCATCGACCCAGGCATGTTGACGTCCGTCAGAACAGCGCCGATCTCCCTGTGACGATCGAGCAATTCGATGGCGCTCTCGGCATTCGTGGCCTCGAACACTTTCCAACCTGCATGTTCGAAGAAGTCGACCAGATCGAACCTGAGGATGGCTTCGTCTTCCACGATCAGGATCGTCTTGTTCGCAATCGGCTTACGCTGGCCCACTAATTGTTTCCATCATTGATCGAGACGTCTTCAAGGCGTGCATGGAGGGTGAACGTGAACCCTTCCGCATCGAATGCAGCTTCCGTCTTGCCGCTGGTGTACGCGCTCAACGATCGCTCGATGAGAACTGAGCATCGCCATCGCGCGCCGTGTAGGTCGCGCACGCATCAGAGGAAGCGCGAGCGCGGCCAGCGCCATCCAGCCTGCCAGCACGCCCAATCCGCCCGGCGACGCGCCCCACCGCTCGATAAGGCCCGCCAATGACGCCGCGCCGTAACCCAGCAGCAGGATTAGCACGGCCGCGACAGAGAGCGAGGCCATGCGGCTCGGAGGGTAAGGTGCGGCAATCGCCATCGAAATACGATAGCGTGAACCGGTTGCCTTGAAATTAAAGTTCGGCAGTAATTTCCGCAGGCTCGGGTGTCACAACCGGACGAGGCTGTTGAAAAAGTCGCTTCGGCTTGGAAGGGGCGTTGGTCTGAGCAATATTCTTCTCGTATCGCGTCAACCATCGCAACTCCTGGTGTAAAGCCGCTATCCGTAAGCAATCATATTACGCGCGACGTGGCTGCGCTGCCGGCTCGCCGAGTTTTTCAACAGTCTCGGTCGGTTTTGACGCTGCAGACGCGACCACGGTTTTCCCGGGGTTTGCGTGTGTCAGAACCCCGGTTCATAATGTCAGCTTCCAAGACCGGCAACTTGCCTCGGCTACGTCTGCCTTTGGGTCGGGAGCCGACAACGGCGCGCGATCCCACCCTCGTGACCACGTTCATGCCACGGCCAATCACGGCCGTGGAGACGAACAATGGGACATGCACAATATGGGGACCGGTGAGAGGATGGTCGAAAACGTACGCTAAGCGTCCCGGCTTTGCTGG
>NZ_JBELMJ010000089.1:0-4503 GCF_042095875.1 Sphingomonas sp. | reverse complement strand
TCACCGGCGTCGAGATGTTCCGCAAGCTGCTCGACCAGGGCCAGGCCGGCGACAATATCGGCGCGCTGATCCGCGGCGTCGGCCGTGAAGAGGTGGAGCGTGGCCAGGTGCTCGCGAAGCCGGGTTCGATCAAGCCGCACACCGATTTCAAGTCGGAAGTGTACGTCCTGTCGAAGGATGAGGGCGGCCGTCACACCCCGTTCTTCGGCAACTATCGTCCGCAGTTCTACTTCCGCACCACGGACGTGACCGGCACCGTCGAGCTGCCCGAGGGCACCGAGATGGTCATGCCGGGCGACAACGTCGCGCTCGGCATCAAGCTGATCGCGCCGATCGCGATGGACGTCGGCCAGCGCTTCACCATCCGTGAGGGCGGTCGTACCGTCGGTGCGGGCGTGGTCGCCGAAATCCAGAAGTAAGCTGCTGCCGCCCTTCTGGGCGGATCGGTAAAAAACAGCCGCCCGGCGCGCCGAATGGTGCGTCGGGCGGTTGCCTTTTTGTGGGAGCGCCTTTACAGGCCGCGCCTTCGCATTCTTGAGTTTCGGCTCTTTCTCGTCTTCCCGGCCTCCCGCAGCGGATCGGCCAGGATCTTATCCCGCCGGCGTTGGCCTGCGGTACGGGCCCTCCGGCGCCAGCCGGTGGGAAGACGGCCGGAGTCGACCGCAATCGGTAGGGAACATGGACAGCAACATCCGCATCCGCCTCAAGGCGTTCGACCATCGCGTGCTCGACCAGGCGACCGGCGAGATCTCGGACACCGCCCGCCGCACCGGCGCGCTGATCCGCGGCCCGATCCCGCTGCCCACGCGCATCGAGAAGTTCACCGTCAACCGGGGCCCGCACATCGACAAGAAGTCGCGCGAGCAGTTCGAGGTGCGCACCTACAAGCGCATGCTCGACATCGTGCAGCCGACCCCGCAGACGATCGACGCGCTGATGAAGCTGGACCTCGCCGCGGGCGTTGACGTGGAGATCAAGCTGGCGTAATGGCGCCGCTCGCTCGCGGTTGACTGAGTCCCGCGAGTGAAAGTTGTGCTTCCGCGAAGGCGGGAGCCCAGACTGGGTCCCCGCCTTCGCGGGGACACACGCTGAACAACGAGATACCGCCAGTCGCCTTCGGGCGCTGGGACAGCGTCTCCCGTCTGCTTCCTTCGGGAAGCACCAGCCCGGGACGGGGGCACGCTTCGCATTTCCGGGCTGACTGATCCTCGCTTCGGCGGGGATCGCAAGCACCTGGGGGATGGTCCTTCAGGTGCCTCTGTCTGGGAGCAAGGATCATGCGCACCGGCGTGATCGCGAAGAAGATGGGGATGACCCGCCTGTTCCAGGACGATGGCCGCCACGTGCCGGTCACCGTTCTGCAGCTCGAGGCGCTTCAGGTCGTCGCCCGCCGCGAGAAGGACACCGACGGCTACACCGCCGTCCAGCTTGGCGCAGGCGTCGCCAAGGCCAAGAACGTCGCCAAGCCGCAGCGCGGCCAGTTCGGCAAGGCGGAAGTGGAGCCCAAGGCGATCGTTCACGAGTTCCGCGTCACCGAGGAAAACCTCCTCGATGTGGGCGCCGAGATCTCGGCCGAGCATTTCGTCGCCGGCCAGTTCGTCGACATTCAGGGCCGCACCCAGGGCAAGGGCTTCGCGGGCGGCATGAAGCGTTGGGGCTTCGGCGGTCTGCGCGCCACCCACGGCGTCTCGGTCTCGCACCGTTCGCTGGGTTCGACGGGTAACCGCCAGGACCCGGGCCGCGTCTTCAAGAACAAGAAGATGGCCGGTCACATGGGCGACAAGAACCGCACCCAGCAGAATCTGGAAGTGGTCGGCACCGATGCCGAGCGCGGCCTGATCTTCATCAAGGGTTCGGTTCCCGGCTCGAAGGGCGGTTGGCTGTTCGTCAAGGATGCCGTGAAGCTCAAGCCGAATGCCGATGCGCCGCGTCCGGCCGGCCTGAAGGCTGCCGCAAACACCAACACCGTCGAGGCGCCCGCCGCCGACGCGACTGACGCGCAGGAGGCGTAAGTGCAGGTCAAGGTTCTCTCCTTCACCGGCGATGCCGGCGCGGAGATCGAGCTCAACGACGAGGTCTTCGGCCTCGATCCGCGCGCCGACATCCTGCACCGCGTCGTGACCTGGCAGCTCGAGAAGCGTCGTGCCACCGCACGCGGCACGCGCGAGCGCGCCGACGTGGCACGCACCGGCAAGAAGTTCGGTCGCCAAAAGGGCGGCGGTACCGCCCGTCACGGCGATCGCCGCGCGCCGGTGTTCATCGGCGGTGGTAAGGCGCACGGCGCCCGCGTCCGCGACTTCAACCCGTCCCTGAACAAGAAGGTTCGCGCACTGGGCCTGAAGATGGCGCTGTCGAGCCACGCCAAGAACGGCTCGCTGATCGTGCTCGACGGCTTCTCGGTCGCCAAGACCGCCGAGCTGAAGGGTCACTTCGCGACGCTGAACGCGGGCAAGCGCACGCTGGTCATCGACGGCGACGCGGGCGAGAGCTTCCGCGCCGGTCGCAACCTGGTCGGCGTCGACATGCTCCCCGCGGTGGGCGCGAACGTCTACGACATCATCAAGGCTGACACGCTGGTCCTGACCCGCGCGGCGGTCGAGAAGCTGGAGGCTCGCTTCAATGGCTAAGCAGGCAAAGGCGATCGACAACCGTCACTATGACGTGATTGTCGCGCCGCACATCACCGAGAAGGCTACGCTTCTCTCCGAGCAGAACGCGGTCGTGTTCAAGGTCGCCAACAAGGCGACCAAGCCGGAGATCAAGGCAGCGGTCGAGGCGCTGTTCGACGTGTCCGTGAAGAGCGTGAACACGATCGTGCAGAAGGGCAAGACCAAGCGCTGGAAGGGTGCGCCCTATCAGCGTTCGGACATGAAGAAGGCGATCGTGACCCTGACCGAGGGCCAGTCGATCGACGTCACCGAGGGGGCCAAGTAAGATGGCACTCAAGCATTTCAATCCGACCTCGCCCGCGCAGCGCGGCCTGATCCTCGTCGACAAGTCGTCGCTGTGGAAGGGCAAGCCCGTCAAGGCGCTGACCGAGGGCAAGTCGAAGACCGGCGGCCGCAACAACAAGGGCCACGTGACCAGCCGCGGCATCGCGGGCGGCCACAAGCAGCGTTACCGCCACATCGATTTCAAGCGTCGCAAGTGGGACGCCGAGGGCACGGTCGAGCGGCTGGAATACGATCCCAACCGCACCGCGTTCATCGCTTTGGTGTCCTACGCCGACGGCGAGCAGGCCTATATCATCGCGCCGCAGCGTCTCGCGGTCGGTGACAAGGTGATCGCGGCGAAGAAGACCGACACCAAGCCCGGCAACGCGATGGAGATCGGCCAGGTCCCCGTCGGTACCATCGTCCACAACGTGGAGATGAAGCCGAACAAGGGTGGGCAGATCGCGCGCTCGGCCGGCACCTACGTGCAGGTCGTCGGTCGCGATCGCGGCATGGTGATCGTTCGCCTGAACTCGGGCGAGCAGCGCTACATCCGCGGCGAGTGCATGGCCACGGTCGGTGCGGTGTCCAACCCGGATAACCAGAACACCAACCTGGGCAAGGCCGGCCGTTCGCGCTGGATGGGCAAGCGCCCGCTGACGCGCGGTGTCGCGAAGAACCCGGTCGACCACCCGCACGGCGGTGGTGAGGGCCGGACCTCGGGCGGCCGTCACCCGGTCACCCCGTGGGGCAAGCCGACGAAGGGTGCGCGCACCCGTCACAACAAGTCGACCGACAAGATGATCATCCGGTCGCGTCATTCGACCAAGAGGAAGGGCTAAACCATGGCTCGTTCAGTCTGGAAGGGCCCGTTCGTCGAACTGAGCCTTCTGAAGAAGGCGGAAACCGCGCAGGATGCCGGTGGCCGCGCGCCGATCAAGACCTGGTCGCGTCGTTCCACCATCCTGCCGTCGTTCGTCGGCCTCACGTTCAACGTCTACAACGGCCGCAAGTTCGTGCCGGTGTCGGTCAATGAAGACATGGTCGGCATGAAGCTGGGTGAGTTCGCGCCGACGCGCTACTTCCCGGGTCACGCCGCTGACAAGAAGGGCAAGCGCTGATGAGCAAGCCTGCATCCCCCCGTAAGGTCGGCGACAAGGAAGCCCTGTCGGTCGGCACCCAGATCCGTGGCTCGGCGCAGAAGCTGAACCTGGTCGCTGGCCTCATCCGCGGCAAGAAGGCCGGCGATGCGATGAACATCCTCTCCTTCTCGACGAAGGCGATGGCGGTCGACGCGCGCAAGGTCCTGGCTTCGGCCATCGCCAATGCCGAGAACAACCACAACCTCGACGTCGACGCGCTCGTCGTCGCCGAGGCGTCGGTCGGCAAGTCGATCACCATGAAGCGGTTCGCCACGCGCGGCCGCGGCAAGTCCACCCGCATCCTGAAGCCGTTCTCGCGGCTGCGGATCGTCGTGCGCGAGCAGGAAGAAGCCTAATGGGTCACAAGAGCAACCCGATCGGTCTGCGCCTGCAGATCAACCGCACCTGGGACAGCCGCTGGTACGCCG
>NZ_JBELMJ010000088.1:0-4757 GCF_042095875.1 Sphingomonas sp. | reverse complement strand
GAGCGACCGCTTTAGCGGTAGGTCAAGGCGCCACGGAACGGCCGATTGTGGGTCAGGCTGATCCAGAAGCGATGGGTGCGATGCTCAGCTAGTCAGGCCCAATGGCCTGTCGTTCAATTGCGCCCACGCCCCCATTCGTCACGCTCAGCGAATAGCTTCTGCATTACGACCATATTGTCGGTGCCCCACTGGCATAAAGGCTCAAGCGCCTGGGCGAGGCTCTGGCCGAGCTCGGTGAGCGTGTAGTCGACCCGCGGCGGCACTTCCTTGTAGTCGTTCCGGCGCAGGACGCCGTCCGCTTCTAGTTCTTTGAGTTGCTGAATCAGCACCTTGTCACTGACGTCGCGGATGGCGCGCTTCAGTTCCCCATAGCGGGTGGGCCCGCGCAGCAAAAAGTACAGGATCAGGGGCTTCCACTTTCCCGAGATGACCTTGAGCGTGGCGTCGAGCCCGCAGGTGAAGGCAGTCGCGATGGGGGGAACGGCGTGATCGTAGACCAGTGGAATTTCAGACATTATAGGTACTTACCAAAAGGTGCATACTTGTCCTTAGGTAGGCCGCAAGCCAACTGCGTGCAACCAATGAATGGAGGCACTTATGACCAGACTGAACGGGAAGATTGCTGTTGTTACCGGGGGTGGCACGGGGATTGGCTTGGCGTCAGCGAAGCGGTTCGTCGCCGAAGGGGCGTTCGTGTACCTGTTCGGACGCAGGGCAGATAAGCTGGAAGCAGCCGTGGCGGCGCTCGGCGGTAATGCACGTGCGGTCCCAGGATCGGTCACTGATGCTGGAGATCTCGACCGGCTGTACGACACGGTGAAGCAGCAGCACGGCAAGCTTGACATCCTGTTCGCCAATGCCGGCACGGGGGCATTGGTGCTCTTGTCCGAAATCACGCCCGACCATGTCGACGCGACGTTCGACGTCAATGTGAAGGGCACGATCTTCACGGTTCAAAAAGGCCTAAAACTGATGGAGGCCGGCGGTTCGGTCATCCTCACAGGCTCGACCACAGGCGTCATGGGGACTCCGGCATTCAGCGTCTACAGCGCCTCAAAGGCGGCAGTCCGCAACCTGGCGCGCAGCTGGGCGCAGGATTTGCGGGGCACGGGTATCCGGGTCAATGTCCTGTCACCGGGGCCGACTTTGACCGAGCTTGCCGCCGAGGTCGTTGGCCGTGATGCCATGATCGAGATGGGGGCGACGACGCCGATCGGACATGTCGGCCAGCCGTCAGAAGTCGCGGCTGCTGCTGCCTTCCTGGCATCATCAGACAGCAGCTTCATGACGGGCAGCGAGCTGTTTACCGACGGTGGCCTGGCGCAGATTTGATGAAGTGCTCCAGCCGGCTCGAGGTCGGCTGGCACCAGCAAACCAGCCCGCGGAGTGTCACACCAATAGCAACTACGACCTTCCGGTCACCGCGCCACGCGATGACCGTGCCGGAGGGCCGACATGAACGAATGGCAGAAATTGGGAACGTGAAAACCGGCCGTGGATGACCGCAACTGGGTCAAATAGTCGCTGCGCCAACACGATCGGTCTCTCTGGCAGGTACATCGCGGGCGTAAGGGATAGTCCGGGTATGTGCGACATACAGTAGACGAATGCACGGTGCCGAACTGTACGCGCCAACCGAGCAAATCACGCGCTTCGGCGCGAGTACCTCGCCGGCAAGCATGGCCGTATACGCGGTAGTGGCCGCGCATCGCGGTCCTTATGCAACAGAAGCCTGCATTAACCGATACGATGAAAGTGACCTCTTTCCTTCTATCGGCGAGAGGCATGGCGCGTCCTACTACTCGGCACGCTAACGCATCGTTAATTATACTAGCTGCCCGGTCATCTTAACGCTACCTATTGCCTGATTACGTAGGCAGCATTATCTTACCCTAATGACGGCGGTCATCTCAGCGCTGCTTCGATTGTTCGGACTCGACCGAGCCGCGTCGCAGCGCGAGCATGGACCGGCACGCGCGCAGGTCGAACGGGGCAGTCGCGACAACCGGATGGTCGATGACCGGCAGTTGTGCAATCGGCTGCAGCGTGTCGTGATGCGCCCGCCAGCGGGGTGGCAGGCTTCCTGACCCTTCCTCCAGACATCATCAACTCTGGAGGACAATCATGAACATCGAAGATTTCTCCCGCTTGCTGCGGGAGATAATTACCTATGCACCGGCTATCGAAGCCGGCGAGATTGTGACGCTGATCGACCAGCACGAGGCCGGGTTCGACCTCGTTCAGGAGCGTCTCCTCGGCCTCGTCCGCAAGCGCGCCGGCATCGTCCCCAGCGCCAAGGGCGACAGCCCACCGCAGCGGCTCAACAGTCTTCGGCTCGGCACCACGTACCCCGGCGTGCGCCAGACCGCCCTGCGCAAGCTGGTGCTCGACAACCAGGACCAGATCGCCGACCTCGCCGGTCGGCTGCTCTGCGTCCGGCTCAAGCGTGATCTCGCGTTGGCGGAGCTCGAGATGGAAGCCGCCCGATCGCGGGAGGTGAAGGAGGCGCGGGCCGAGCGTCGTCGCGACAAGCTCTACGCCGAGGTCGCGGCCGCCGCCGACCACCTCTACGAGGCGCATGGTGTCACCTGCCATCACTGGAAGGCCGCCGGTGAGGAGCAACTCGCCGCCGTGGCTGCCGTGCTGTCGCAGGCGCCTGCAGGGCCGCGAGCGCCGCAGGACGAGCTGCCGGACTGACTCGCCCACGAAGAAAGGAGCGATCTCCCGATCGCTCGTGCGTGGCACCGAAACGGTGACCGACACCATCGACGAGGATGAAACAATGATCATGGACAATCCCGGCCCGGCGTTCTTCGAGGCCGATCCCGCCAAGGAGTATTCGCTGACCTTCTCGCTTCTCAGCCCGCTGCACGCCGCGGGCAGGAAGACGCTCATGTGGATGCGCTGCTTCGAGGAGGACAAGCTGCGCGGCGCGGTCGTCTTCTTGGGCGAACGCCAGCACCTCTGGCCCGAGTGGCGCGCGATTGCGGAGCGCGAGGGCGGCAACCACCTCTCTGCCATCATCGCCGAGCTCGCACTTGCCGATGCGCGCAAGCGCTACGGCGCGGGCAACTACATGTTCGAGCTCTGCACCGGGGCGAAGATCGAGAACGTGGGCACGTCCAGCATCAGGCTGGTGATGACGCTCGCCACCCGATCGCTGCCGATCATCGAGCACGCCTTCGCGGATACGGCGACGCGCACGGCCTTCATGGAAGGCCAGCTGCTCGGCGACAGGTTCGAGGGCACAGTCGAGCTCGCCGAACTTGCGCTGCTGCGCGGCCGGGCCGTGCTCGCGAACAGGCTCGACAGCATCGCCGCCCCGCGCGCCGCGACCCACAGCCGTTCGGTGCACTGACCGGCGCGGGTAGATCATTGGCCGCCGAGCAGCCGGTGGAGACAGACCGCCGGCTGACGCCGCTGACTGTTCGATAAGGTCGGTCGAGGTAGGACCATGTGGTCGTGGGAAAGGATTGAAGATGACAAAGGGTGCAGCGAAGAAGGTCAAGGTCGCGAAAACCGGTACGACGGTAACTGTTCTGGCTTACATCATCGCTTCCGTCGATCGCGGCCTGCGCGGCACCGGCGTTCCGACGCCGCCCGCGAGCGCCTATCGCGTCCACACGTCGGAACACCTCGATGATGAGGTCATCACCGTCGAGGTCATGCTCGACGCGCAGACGGCATTGCCTTTGAATCTCGGGCCCTGGTCCTTGTTCGCAGCGAACGTCGAGCAGGCCGCTACCATGCTGCGCAAGCGCATGACGGAGGTCCATCAGCGCAGGGACAAGCTGTTGGCCCTGCTCGCGACCGGCCGTGAACGGGTGGCGGAGGCCGCTGCCAGGGTCGGCGGCGAGGTGCGGTTCGAAGGGCTGTCGTTCGCGCCTGTCAGCGCCGAAGCTGCCATCAGCCTGCGCGACGTGCCGTTCGACGCGACGTATGTGGAGCTCGACCACCACCTGGCCACGTCGCAGCATACCTACGCGGCGGGTCATGCCACCGACATCGTGAGGCACCTCCGCTTCATAGGTCGGTCCCAGCGCCGCCTGGCAAAGCAGCGTGATAGGCTGCGCGCGGCCGGCGCCCTGTTTGAGGTCGGCGCCAGCACCGAAGCGGTCATCGCCGCGATGGGCCTCGACCTGCAGGACGTGCTGCGCCGGGCGGCAGCCGGCGAGACGAGGATCGAACTCGGCGGCAAGGCGACGAGGAACAGCGACACGCGCCTCTCCGTGCTGCTCACCGGGGGCTGGCTCCACCTCTACGGCTACGTCCTGCCGTCGCCTGGCGGGGCATTCTTCTACGAGGGTGCGCTCCGCTACGATCGACCGCTCGACGAAGCTCGTCGACGCGAACTGGTCGGCCAGCCCGCCGAGCAGCTGTTCGATCATCCGGCGATGCGCGCGGCAGGGAGGATCGCCAGGATGACCGATCGTGACGGTCGCTTGACAGACGTAAAGTTCAAGGGCGGGCGATCACGGCTGATCATGGCGACGGACATCGGCTAGACACAAAGCTGGTTAGTACGCCGCGTCGGCCCACGGCGGCACGCTTGCATTGCCGCCGGATCGACAGATCGTCTTTACAGCCTGCTTTCTCAAACCTAACTTTCGAGAATTCAGCTGGTACAGCGAGCAGGTACAGCAGACAGAACGCGCGATTAGAAACCCAGCAGAAATGCTGGCTTCAAGACGATGGTCACTCCTCCCGTAGGGGTCACCATCTTTGGGAAGATGGCGGCATTCACGTCAGTGTTATCC
>NZ_JBELMJ010000087.1:0-4864 GCF_042095875.1 Sphingomonas sp. | reverse complement strand
GCCTGCTCGATGTTCTCGCCCGCGCGGTCGGCGGCTGCCGACACGTCGTCCGCCGCGCGCTCGGTCGCGTTCGCCGCACGTGCACCGGCCGAGGCGACATCGTCACCGATCGCGTCCGCCGCCTGCGACGTCTGCTCCTGCGCACGCTCGCTGCACGCGGCCAGCGGCATCGCGGCAATTGCGAACGCCAGACCCAAATGAACCTTCTTCATAAATCCTCCCGGAACACGACGCCCGCGGCGCCCGACATAGCGTCGCCGATAGGATCCACCGGCAACGGCACCAACAACCCGGCACGCGCCGCAACTGTTCCGCAGCGACAACGACGACGATCGCGCCGGGTCTTCATCTACAACGGCATTCAATCCATCACGTGCCCGACATAATTGCGGGTCATTACCGCGACATGCGTTACCTAGCCCTCGCCGTCTCGGCACTGCTCGCCCTGCCAAGCCCCGCCCACGCCTGGGGCAAGACCGGCCACCGCGTCGTCGGCGCCATCGCGGAGCCGCTGCTCACGCCCAGCGCGCGCGCGGGCGTGCGCGGCATCCTGGGCGTCGAGACGATGGCGGAGGCGTCGAACTGGCCCGACTTCATGCGCGCCGACCCGGAGCCCTACTGGCAGCGCCAATCCACCCCGTGGCACTACGTCACCGTGCCGAAGGGAAAGAGCTATCCTCAGGTCATGCCGCCCGCCGAGGGCGACGCGGTGACCGCGCTGCGCCGCTTCACCGCAATCGTTCGGGATCGCCACGCGCCGCTCGCCGAGCGTCAGGCGGCGCTGCGCTTCGTCATCCACATCATCGGCGACCTGCACCAGCCGCTTCACGCCGGCAACGGCACCGACAAGGGCGGGAACGAGGTGTCGGTAACCTTCTTCGGCAAGCCCACCAATCTTCATTCGGTGTGGGATTCCGGGCTGATCGACGACGAGCAGCTGTCGTACAGCGAGTTGGCGACGTGGCTGGCCGCGCGGATCGCGCCCGCTGACCGCCGCGCCTGGGCGAGCACCGACCCCGCCGTCTGGATCGCGGAGAGCACTGCATTGCGCGACCACATCTACCCGACCGATCCGGCGCTGTCCTACGCCTACGTGTACCAGAACAAGGCGCGGGTCGAGCAACGACTGGAGATGGGCGGGGTTCGCCTCGCCGATTACCTCAACGCGCTGTTCTGGCCCGATCGCAAGCGGCGCTGACGCGAAAAGGGCGGCGTGCCCGCGACACGCCGCCCTCCTTGCCTCCCGCTATTCAGTCAATCAGGCGAGCGCGTCCGCCACGACCTGGTTGACGATCCTGCCGCGGCGCACGTTCAGACCCTCCATCAGCCCCGGGTTCTCCTCGCAGGCGGTATAGCCCTTGTCGGCTAGCGCGAGGCCGTAGGGCAATGTCGCGTTGTTGAGCGCGTGGCTCGACGTCAGCGGCACCGCGCCGGGCATATTGGCGACGCAGTAATGGATCACGCCGTCGACCTCGTAGGTCGGCTCGGCGTGCGTGGTCGCGTGGCTGGTCTCGAAGCAGCCGCCCTGGTCAATCGCGACATCGACCAACACCGCGCGCGGCTTCATGTGGGCGAGCATCGGGCGGGTGACGAGCTTGGGCGCGGAGGCACCCGGGATCAGCACCGCGCCGATCACCGCGTCGGCCTCGGCGATCTCCTGCTCGATCGATTCAAGCGTCGACACGCGCGTGCGAACGCGGCCGCCGAACAGTTCGTCGAGCTCGCGCAGGCGCGGGATCGAGCGGTCGATGATCGTCACCTCGGCACCCAGGCCCACTGCCATGCGCGCCGCGTGCGTGCCGACGACGCCGCCGCCGAGCACGACGACGCGCCCCGGCTGCACGCCCGGCACTCCGCCCAGCAGCACGCCGCGCCCGCCGTTCGGCGCCTTGAGCGCGTGGCCGGCCGCCTCGATCGACAGGCGACCCGCGACCTCGCTCATGGGTGCGAGCAGCGGCAACTGCCCGCGCGCGTCGGTGACGGTCTCGTACGCGACTGCGGTGACGCCCGATGCCATCAACCCCTTGGCCTGCTCGGGATCGGGCGCGAGGTGGAGGTAGGTGAACAGGATTTGGTCGTCGCGTAGCTGCACCCATTCGCTCGGCTGCGGCTCCTTGACCTTCACGATCATCTGCGCGCGCGCGAACACTTCTTCAGCGGTGTCAACGATCTCGGCACCCGCCGCGCGGTAGACGTCGTCGGACGCCGCGATGCCGAGCCCGGCGCCCGCCTGCACCAGCACCTCGTGACCGTGCGCGACATATTCGCGCACCGCGCCCGGCGTCAGCCCGACGCGGTACTCGTGATTCTTAATTTCCTTCGGAACGCCGACACGCATGATGACTCTCCTCTATTTTCCCGCCCTTTACTGCGTCGCGCGCGCTTTTTCCCGGCGAAGCGCGATGCCCGCTTGCCGATCGACGCCATGATCCTGCAAGATCGAGTCAGATGACGCAGCAATCCGAACCGCTCGATCGCATCGACCGCCGCCTACTCGGTGCCTTGGTCGGGAACGCGCGCGCGACCGCCTTCGCGCTCGCCGAGCATATCGGGCGCAGTGCCACCGCGATCGCGCGTCGCCAGCGCGCGTTGGAGGAGGCGGGCGTGATCGCGGGCTATGCCGCGCAACTCGATCTCGCGCGTCTCGGGCTCGGCACCACCGTGCACATCAAGATGACGCTGGAGAGCCAGCGCAAGGACGTGCTCGACGCGTTTGAGCGCGCGATCGCCGACAGCCCCTCGGTCGTGCGCTGCGACCTGATGTCGGGATCGTACGATTATCTCGTCACCGTGCAGGCGCGCGATCTCGCGCACTTCGCCGTGGTCCACCGCGAAGAACTGTCGCGCCTGCCCGGCGTCACCAGCATGGAGTCCGGATTCGTCCTGCGCGAGGTCGTCGCCGCCCGGCTACCGCTCCACCTGCTCGATTGAGCCGTGGTTGGAACCAGCGCCTACGCATGATAGCTTTCATGGCATGACCGAGCAGGTGCCGATCACCAACGTGCCGACCCGCGTGAAGCTACGCGTCGAGGACTATCTGTCGCTCGATCGCGACGGCGCCTTCGAGGATTATGGCAAGACGGAGCTGATCGACGGTGAGGTCATGTACATGAACGCGCAGCACCGACCCCACGCACGCGCGAAAATTGCCTTGTACGAGGCGTTCAAGCTGGCGTTGTCGCAGAGCGTCGAGCGCTTGGCGGTGATGGTGGAGGCGTCGATCGACGTGCCTCCGCACAACGTTCCGGAACCCGACATCACGCTGACGAGCGACCCTGACGGCGCCGGGTTGATCCCACTACGCTCGGTGCGCCTCGTCGCTGAGGTGGCGGATACTACATTGAAATCAGATTTGACCCGCAAGGCCGCCATCTACGCGCGCCACCAGGTCGCCGAATATCGGCTGGTGGACGTCAACGGCAGGATCATCCACCAATTGTGGTCACCTGCCGACGGTGCATACCTTCAACGTGTCGAACACCAGTTCGGCGCTAGTGTGACGGCTGCGACTATGCCAACCTGACGATCGAAACCGACCACCTCTGAGCGTCAGCGCACCCGCCAATAGGCGAACGCCTTTTCCTGCTCGCCCGCCACGAAGCGCTCCGCCTCACGTCCCTCCCACGCGCCGCGATAGCCGCGCCGGTCGCCGAGCGTCGTCCACCAACCCTGCCCCGGCAATCGATCGCCCTCGCGCACGACCAGCACCGCGAGCGCCGGTTCGCCGGCTGCCTCGCCCGCGGCGTCGATCGCGTCGAGCGTCTTGCACAACGCCCGCATCTTCGGTCGCGTGAAGCGGTGATCGAGCGCGCGCAGCAGCTCGGAGTAGCTCACCGCGCGCCCGTCGCGCGCGGCGGATACGAGCAACCCGCGCACCAGCGCCACGTCGGCGATCGTGCCCGGCCCCTCGACCGGCACGATCCCCTCCGCCTCCAGCCACGCCGACAGATCGCCGTCGTTGCGGGAGGCGGCCCGCATCAGCGCGTGAGCTTCTTGTAAGCCAGACGCGTCGGACGGTCGGCGGCATCGCCCAGGCGACGGCGCTTGTCCTCTTCGTAGCTCTCGTAATTGCCTTCGAACCACTCGACGTGGCTGTCGCCCTCGAACGCAAGGATGTGCGTGCACAGCCGGTCGAGGAAGAAGCGATCGTGGCTGATCACCACCGCGCAGCCCGCGAACGTCTCCAGCGCTTCCTCAAGCGCGCGCAGCGTCTCGACGTCGAGGTCGTTGGTCGGCTCGTCGAGCAGGAGGACGTTGCCGCCTTCCTTCAGCATCTTGGCCAGGTGGACGCGGTTGCGCTCACCGCCCGACAGCTGGCCGACCTTCTTCTGCTGGTCGGGCCCGCGGAAGTTGAATGCGCCCACGTAGGCGCGCGTGCCCAGCTCCTGCTTGCCGAAACGGAACACCTCCAGCTCGTCGGAGATTTCCTGCCACACGTTCTTGTTCGGATCGAGGTGGTCGCGGCTCTGGTCGACGTAGCCGAGCTTGACGGTCGAGCCGACCTCGATCGTCCCGCCGTCGGGCTGCTCCTGCCCCGTGATGAGCTTGAACAACGTCGACTTGCCCGCGCCGTTCGGCCCGATCACGCCGACGATCCCGCCCGGCGGCAGCGTGAAGTCGAGCCCGTCGAACAGCAATTTGTCGCCGTACGACTTGGTCAGCCCCTTGGCCTCGATCACCTTGCCGCCCAATCGCTCGGGCAGCTGGATCAGGATCTGCGCCTTGCCCGCGACGCGATTCTCCTGCTTCTCCATCAGCTCGTCGAAGGCGCGGATGCGTGCCTTGGACTTGGTCTGCCGCGCCTTGGGCGTCTGGCGCATCCAGGCGAGCTCGTCGGCGATCGCGCGCTGGCGTCCCGCCTCCT
>NZ_JBELMJ010000086.1:0-4875 GCF_042095875.1 Sphingomonas sp. | reverse complement strand
CCCTCGAACAGCACCATGCCCGACGGCGAGTTGAGGCCGGTCATGAACGGCGTCTTCATCTCCGCCACGCCGTCGCCGTCCGCGTCGCGCAGCAGCGTGATGCGATTGGCCGAGGGCACGCCCGCGCCGACGCGACCGAGCAGCGTCTTCATCACCCAGTTCTTGATGCCGCCGCCCTCGCGCGGGGGCGAGTTGGTCTCCGCCACCAGAACGTCGCCGTTGGGCAGGCGGTAGAGCCAGCGCGGGTGGTCGAGCCCGGTCGCGAACGGCTGCACGCGCAGCCCCGCGGCGACAGTCGGGCGCTCGCCATCCTTCCATCCGATCGGCTCGGCGGTGCCGACCGTCGGGATGACCTGCTGGCGCGGCGCGGTGATGTCGGGTCGCGTGCCCGCGACCGCGTTGACATCGAGCTTGGCCTTGTCGGGCCAAGCGAGCCACACGAAGATGCCGATGGCGACGAGGGCGATCAGGCCGAAGACGGCGAGCACATGCTTGAGCATGGCCGATCTGTAAGCGCTCGCGCGGCGCGATGCACGCGGCTTGTGCGCGGAGGAAACGATAAGGCCGCCGGCATGGGGGGCATGCCGGCGGCCACCGACTAGGCAGCTCCCGGTGCGACCCGAAGGGCTTGCGTCGTCGATCCCGAACGAGAAGGGCGGCCCGCGAGGAGCGGCCCGCCCGTCATCGTGTTGGTGGCTGCGCTACCGGCTGCTGCCGGCGCGCGCAACCGATGCGATCACAGCAGGTCGTAGCGATCCGCGTTCATCACCTTGTTCCACGCCTGCACGAAGTCGCCGACGAACCTGTCGCCCGCGTCGTCCATCGCGTAGACCTCGGCCACTGCGCGCAGCTGCGAGTTGGAACCGAAGATCAGGTCGGTGCGCGACGCGGTCCAGCGGTGCTCGTGCGTCAGACGGTCGGTGCCGACATACTCCTGGTCGCTCTTCTCGTCGACCTGCTTCCACGCCGTCTTCATGTCGAGCAGGTTGACGAAGAAGTCGTTGGTCAGCTGACCCGGACGGTCGGTGAACACGCCGTGCTGCTTCGCGTTCGAGTGGTTGGTGCCGAGCACGCGCATGCCGCCGATCAGCACCGCCATCTCGGGCGTCGACAGCCCGAGCAGCTGCGCCTTGTCGACCATCAACTCCTCCGTCGGCACGGTAAAGCGCACCTGCAGGTAGTTGCGGAACGCGTCGGCCTTGGGCTCGAGCACGTCGAAGCTGTCCTTGTCGGTCTGCTCCTCCAGCGCGTCGGCACGGCCCGGGGTGAACGGCACCTCGATCGACGTGCCCGCCGCCTTCGCCGCTGCCTCGATCCCGACGTTGCCGCCGAGCACGATCAGGTCGGCAATCGACACCTTCTTGTCACCCTTTCCGTCGAACTCGGCCTTCAGCCCCTCGTAGACCGAGAGGACGCGGGCGAGCTGCTCGGGCTCGTTGACGTCCCAGTCACGCTGCGGCGCGAAGCGGATGCGCGCGCCGTTGGCACCGCCGCGGTGATCCGACTTGCGGTAGGTCGAGGCCGACGCCCAGGCGGTGGTGACCAGCTCGCTGATCTCCAGCCCCGAGTTGGCGATCGCCTGCTTGAGCGAGGCGACGTCCGACTGGTCGATCTGCGGATAGTCCGCCTTGGGGATCGGGTCCTGCCAGATCAGGTCCTCGCTCGGCACCTCGTCGCCGAGGTAGCGCTGCTTCGGACCCATGTCGCGATGGGTCAGCTTGAACCACGCGCGCGCCCAGGCATCGGCGAAGTAGGCCGGATCGGCGCGGAACTTCTCCATGACCGCGCGGTAGGCGGGGTCCTCGCGCAGCGCCATGTCGGCCGAGGTCATCATCGTCGGGACCTTCTTGCCCTCGACGTGCGCCGACGGGGCGAGCGTGTCCTCGGGATCGCCGACCGGATGGTACTGGTGCGCACCCGCCGGGCTCTTGGTCAGCTCGTACTCGTGGTCCAGGAGCATGTCGAAGTAGGTCATGTCCCAGGTGATCGGCGTCGGCGTCCACGCGCCTTCGATACCCGAGGTGATCGTGTCGTCGCCCATGCCGGTGCCGTGCGTGCTGGTCCAGCCCAGACCCTGCGCCGCGATGTCCGAGCCTTCCGGCTCGGCGCCGACCTTGGACGAGTCGCCGTTGCCGTGCGCCTTGCCGAAGGTGTGGCCGCCCGCGGTCAGCGCGGCGGTTTCCTCGTCGTTCATGCCCATGCGCGCGAACGTCTCGCGCATGTCGCGCGCCGAGCCCATCGGGTTGGGCTTGCCGCCCGGACCTTCCGGATTGACGTAGATCAGGCCGTGCTGGATCGCGGCGAGCGGGTTCTCGAGCGCGAGACCGGCTTCCTCGTCGATGCGCGTCTGGCCGAGCCACTCTTCCTCGGTGCCCCAGTAGATGTCCTTCAGCGGCTCGAACACGTCCTCGCGGCCGCCGGAGAAGCCGAAGGTCGGCCCGCCCATCGACTCGATCGCGACGTTGCCAGTCAGGATGAACAGATCGGCCCAGCTCAGCGCGCGGCCGTACTTCTGCTTGATCGGCCACAGCAGGCGACGCGCCTTGTCGAGATTGCCGTTGTCCGGCCACGAATTAAGCGGGGCAAACCGCTGCGCACCCGACGACGAACCGCCACGCCCGTCGCCGGTGCGATAGGTGCCGGCCGAGTGCCACGCCATGCGGATGAAGAACGGTCCGTAGTGACCGTAATCGGCCGGCCACCACGGCTGGCTGTCGGTCATCAGCGCGGTCAGGTCGGCCTTCACGGCGGCATAATCGAGCGTCTTGAACGCCTCGCGGTAGTTGAACTCCGCACCCATCGGGTTGGCGGGCTGACCATCGGTCTGCAGGATTTCGAGCGGCAGCGTGTCGGGCCACCAGTCGCGCGCGGTGCGACCCAGCAGCGAGCGCATCGCGGCGGGCTGCTTGTCGGGATCGTTGATCGGGCTGCCTTCGGTAATCGCGTCCATGTGTTTCTGGCTCCTCGTCGGCGCAATCAGGCCACGTATGCTCCACCGAGGTGGAAGCGTGGCTCGGGATAATGGATGGCCGTGTCTAGCGTGTGACGACTGATCGGTGAAACGCTAAATCACGCCTGGATTGATCGCTACGCTCGATCAATCGTCGTCGCTGTCCGGGGGGGTAGCCGGCGGGTGGAGCCGCACGCGATTGACGCGGCGCTCGTCGGCGTCGATCACCTCGATCTTCCAGCCGCTGGGATGGTCGAGGCAGTCGCCCACCACCGGCACGTGCCCGGCGAGCACCGCGGTCAGCCCGCCGATCGTGTCGACGTCGTTCTCCACCTCGGCGAGGCGCGGGTCGATCGCCTCGGCGATGTCCTCCAGCTCGACACGCGCGTCGGCGTCCCACGCGCCGCCGTCGATCGGCACCAGCAGCACCTCGGGCGCTTCGTCGTGCTCGTCCTCGATCTCGCCGACGATCTCCTCGATCAGGTCCTCGATCGTCACCAGCCCCTCGGTGCCGGAATATTCGTCGAGCACTACCGCCAGGTGGACGCGGGTCTGCCGCATGTCGGCGAGCAGGTCGAGCGCGCCGCGTGACATCGGCACGTACAGCGGCTGGCGGATCAGCGCGGTGATCTCGTTCGGCCGCTCGGCGCTGCCGGCCAGGATGTTGAACACGTCCTTGATGTGGACCATGCCGACGATCGCGTCGAGGTTCTCGCGGTAGACGGGCAGGCGGCTGACGCCCGCCTCGGCGAACACCTGGACCACATGGTCAAAGGTGGTGCGTTCCTCCACCGCGATGATGTCCGCGCGCGGCACGCCGACGTCGCCCGCGTCGCGCTCGCCGAAATGCAGCATGTTGCGCACCATCTGCCGCTCCAACGGGGTCAGGTCGCCCTTGGCGTCGGGGCCGGGATCGCCCTCGTGCCGGTCGATCACCTCTTCGAGCTGGTCACGCAGCGTTTCCTCGCGCTGTTCGCCGAAGATCAGGTTGCGCAAACCGCTCCAGATATTCTGTTCATTGGGGTCGCCGCCGTGCGCGGCGCTACTTCGGTCCTCGGCCATGATGGCTGCGTCATTCCTCTCGGATCAGATACGGGTCGGCGATGCCGAGTTCGGACAGGGCCGCGCGCTCGATCTCCTCCATCGCGTCCCCCTCCTCGTCGGTGCCGTGATCGTAGCCTAGCAGATGCAGCACGCCGTGCACCACCAGGTGCGAGAGGTGGTGATCGACCGATATTTCGCGCTGCGCCGCTTCCGTCGCGCAAACGCCGTGCGCCAGCACGATGTCGCCCAGCAGCACCTCGCCGTCGTCGCTGTTCTGCGTGACGCTATCGATCAGGTCGGGCTGCACCATCGGGAATGACAGCACGTTGGTCGGCTTGTCCTTGCCCCGGTACTGGCGGTTGAGCGCGTGCACCTCGTCGTCGCTCGTCAGCCGCACGCTGACCTCGACGTGCGCGGGCGTGGTCAGCAGCCCGCCGTGCGGGGTGCGACCAACCGCTGCGCGCGCGGCGGCTAGGATCAGCGCGTCCCAGTCGGCGCGGTCCTCCCACGGTGCCTCGCGCGTCAGCTCGACGTGGATCACGCGTCGATCCCCTCATACGCCTCGACGATGCGCCCGACGATCGGGTGGCGCACGACGTCAGCGGCGGTAAAGCGGCACAGCGAGATACCCTCGACGCCGTCCAGCCGCTGCGTCGCGTCGGCCAGCCCGCTCGCGCGGACGCCGCCGGGCAGGTCGGTCTGGTTCGGGTCGCCGCAGATCACCATGCGGCTGTTCTGCCCGAAGCGGGTCAGGAACATCTTCATCTGCGCGGGCGTGGTGTTCTGCGCTTCGTCGAGGATCACGAACGCGTCGGCGAGCGTGCGCCCGCGCATGAAGGCGATCGGCGCGATCTCGATCTCGCCGCTCGCGATCCGCCGCT
>NZ_JBELMJ010000085.1:0-5192 GCF_042095875.1 Sphingomonas sp. | reverse complement strand
TGGTGCAGTGGACCGCGACCTTTCTGGTGATTCGCATCCTGTCGCCGAGCGACTACGGCCTGTTCGCGATGAGCGCGGTGGTACTCGCCTTCACCAACATGCTCGACGGCTACGGTCTCGCGAGCGCGCTGGTTCGGCAGCCCGAGGTGAGCGAGCGCGACATTCGTCAGCTGTTCGGCCTGCTGCTGCTGCTCAACGGCGGCTTGGCCGCCGTCCAGGTGATCGTCGCCCCGCTGCTCGCGGCCTATTACCGGCAGCCGATCGTCGCCGACATGCTGCGCGTGCAATCGCTCCTGTATCTTACCACGCCGTTTATCGCGCTTCCCTCCGCGCTACTCAGCCGGCAGCTCGATTTCAGTCGCCAAGCCAAGGTCAATGTGACGGCCTCGCTGATGTCGGCGTCGACCGCGCTGATCGGGGCATCGTCAGGATGGGGCGTGTGGACGCTCGTTGCGGCGCCGGGCGCGCTCTACCTGACCCGCGCGGTCGGGCTGACCTGGTCGGCGCGCGCGCTGGTGCGGCCGTTGTTCCGCTTCGCGGGTGCCGGGCAGTTGATGCGATTCGGTGGTTTGATGGCGCTAAGCCAATTGTTCTGGTTCCTGCAGAGCCAGAGCGACGTCTTCATCGCCGGGCGTGCGCTGTCGCCGCACCTGCTCGGCATCTACACCACCAGCCTGTTTCTGGCGCAGATCTTCGTGTCGAAGTTCGTGCCCCCGCTCAACGAGGTCGCGTTCAGCGCCTACGCGCGGATCCAGCATGACCCGACCGCGCGCGCGGCTGCGTTCCTGAAAGCGATGCAGCTGGTGATGCTGGCCGCACTGCCGTTCTACGCAGGGCTGGCCGCCACCGCCGAACCGCTGGTGCACGCGGTGTTGGGGGAGAAATGGGCCGAGGTCGTGCCCGTGGTTCGCCTGCTCGCCTTCGCGATGCCGCTGATGACGGTGCAGGTGCTCTATTCGCCAGCGTGCGACGCGATCGGGCGACCGGGCGTGGCCGTCATCAATGGTGCGATCGGCGCGGTTCTGCTGACGGTCAGCTTCCTGGTCGGCGTTCGCGGCGGTGTGACGGGGCTAGCGACCGCCTGGGTCGTGGCATACCCGCTCTACCTCGTGATCAGCAGCCGCCGCGCGCTGCCGGTGATCGGCGTGTCGTGGCAGGCAGTCGTGCGGGCGGCGGCGCCGGCGCTGGCGAGCGCGGGCGCGATGGCGGCGCTGGTGGTCGGCGTTGATCGCCTGCTGCCGCCTATCGGCGCGATGCCGCGCCTGGCCGTGCTCGTCGCATTGGGCGCGGTCAGCTACGCGGGGCTGCTACTGGCGTTCGCGCGCGACACGGTACGCGAGGTCGCGCGGCTGGTGCGCGCCTGATCGCCGTTCACACCTGCTGAATGTAGTCGCGCATCGCGCGCGCCTCCGCCTCGATCCGGTCGATACGATATTTCACCAGATCGCCGATCGAGACGATGCCTACCACCTTACCCGCTTCGACGACCGGAAGGTGACGGATGCGCCGCCGCGTCATCAATGACAGCGCGCCGAGCACCGAGTCGTCGCGGCCCACCGTCACGGCGGGCGCGGTCATCACCGCCGACACCGGCTGGTCGAGCGCCGCGGCGCCGCGCTCGCGCAAACAGCCGATCACGTCGCGTTCGGAGAACACGCCCGCTACCGCACCGTCGCGACCCAGCACCGGTACCGCACCGATGCGGCGCTCGGCGAGCAGTGCGACCGCGTCGGCGACGGTTCGCTCAGGTGAGATAGACACAATGTCGGCGCCCTTGTCGCCGAGGATCGCCGCGATGGTCATCGCCTTCTCTCCTATATCTTCTCGTGCCTATGGACTGGCGCAGAGCATCATTCCACGTTCGCGCGCGCGTTGCAAAGCGTTGCCGCACGTCGCGTGACGAGTAGATGCGTAGCCCAGGGCGGGAGGATGGCGCAGTGCAAGGTTTGGACGATCCGGCGCAGGCGCGGTTCGCATGGGCGAGGTTTCGGCGCATCCTGCGCTGGGTGACGCTGGTCGGCATCGTCGCGGCGTTCGTCGCCGTCTGGCTGGTCGGCCGCGCCTATGGCGAGCTCGGCTGGGTAGCAACGCTCGCGACCTTCGGTGGCGTGATCGGGTCGGTCGCGATGGCGGGCGCGTTGATGGGCCTCGCGTTCATGAGTTCGGGAACCGGTCACGACGAGGCGGCCGACGCCGCCGGTCTGGATACGAGAACGGGCCGAGCGCCCCGAAAGGACGTCGGCCCGTAGTCACCTCCCTACCGGGATCGGCGCGCTCAATTCACTCGGCAGGCGTCGCCTCACCACTGGCCGCGCGAACGATCCGGCGGCGACGCGGCTTGGGGGCGTCGTCAGCGGCATCGTCGGTGCCGGGTGCGGACGCGTCGCCGTCGCGCGCGGACACGAGGCCGAGTGCCGGCGGCAGCCGGTCGGCCCCCAGCGCATCGGCGGGCGCGGCCGTGTCCACGGCATCCTCGCGCGGCTTGCGCGTCCGGGTGCGGCGGCGTGGTGCCTCATCCGTAGGCGCTTCGCTCGCCTGCTGCGGCATAGCGGCCTGCGCGTCGCCCACGACCGGTGACTGCGGCACGTCGACGTCGTTGGCGACAGGCGCTTGCGTCGGACGCTGGTAGCGACGCTCGTCGCCGCGGCCGTCATCGCGCGCATCGTTCGGGCGACGCTCGGCGCGTTCGAGACGAGGGCGATCCTCGCGCGGTTGACGCTGCGGGCGATCGTCGCGGCCCTGACGCTCGTCACGATCGAAACGCGGTCGCTCGTCGCGCTGGCGATCGTCGCGGCCTTCGCGCGGGCGATCGTCGCGGTCGCCGCGGAAGCGCTCGTCGCGCGGCTGGCGGTCGGCCTGCTGGCGATCGCCCTGATTGCGCTCACCCTCTTGGGCGCGCTGCACCTCGTCGGCACGGACGGGCTCGCCCTCGTCACCGAAATCGTCGAAGGGGTCGAACTGGTCGAAGTCGTCGCGCTGCTGGCGACGCTGCTGGCCCTGCTCCTCGTTGCGACCGCGCTGGTCGGCGAGCACGCGAAAATAATGGTCGGCAAACTGCAGGTAATATTCGGTGTTTACCCGGTCGCCCGACATCTGCGCGTCGCGCGCCATGTTCTTGTATTTTTCGAGCAGTTGAGCGGCATTGCCCCGTGCGCGGCTGTCGATGCGGTTGCCGCTGTCGCGCTGCCCCTGGCCGCCACCGCCGCCGGGACGCTGCGGTCCATTGCCACGACCGCGACGGCGGCCTTGCTGACGATTGTTGATCAAAAGTGTGTCCTCGTCCTCGAACCTAAAACGGCACTGCTCCCGAGCGGCATCGACCTCGCGATGCACGGGCGATCATTCCCCAGGACGGTCGCGCGGTGGCGAACCGGACCTGCCACGGCCACCGGACTGCAGCGGCTGATGACGAAGGGGGGGCAAACGCCCCAGGAACAACGACGCGAGAAACAGCGCTGTCTGTGCGGGCCCCTATACGCGCCCTAGCTGCTCGCTCGTCGTTCTCAAAGCGAAATATGCGGTCCGCCGCCACGCTTTTCAAGGCGTGACCACGAGGCAACGATCGTGTCCGGCGAGGTCGCGGCGCACCGCGACGCGCAGACCGGCGTCGCGGAACAGCGCGGTCGCGCTTTCCCCCTGGTCCGAACCGATCTCGACGGAGGCGACGCCGCCGGGTGCGATCTGTGCGGCGAGTAGCGGCGCGATGCGGCGGTAATCGTCCAAGCCGTCGGCCCCGGCGAACAACGCGCTCGCGGGTTCCCACGCCTCCACTTCGCGGGGCAACGCAGCGTCTTCGGCGATATAGGGTGGATTGCACAGCACGAGGTCGAACGCTTCACCCGTCCCCTCCCAGCTGCCGGGGACGACGCTCGCGCGATCGGCCAGACCCAGACGATCGACATTGGCCCGCGCGATGCGAAGCGCATCGGGTGAGGCATCGACGCCGACGCCTCTCGCCGAAGGCCACTCGTCGAGCGCGGCGAGCAGCAGCGCGCCGGATCCGGTGCCCAGGTCGAGGATGCGGCGAGGACCAAGCGTCCCGGCGAAATGCGCCACCGCCGCCTCGATCAGCGTCTCGCTATCGGCACGCGGCACCAGCACGCCGGGCGCGACGTGCAGATCGACCGTCCAGAACGCGCGGGTGCCGGTCAGATAAGCGACGGGTTCGTGATTGGCGCGCCGCTCGACCATCGCGTCGAACGCCGGCGGTACCGACCAGTCGCCGAGCGTCAGCAGCAGGCGCTCGCGTGTGATGCCGAGCGCGTGCGCGAGCAGCAGCTCGGCGTCGAGCCGCGGGGTGGCGGAGAAGGCGAACCGCTGTGCGGCAGCGGCGAGTGCGGCGCGGGGGGTTAGGACTGACATCAGGATGCTACCGGGCCACGCCGCGGCGAAGCCGCGTCGTCGGTCGGAGCCGCTGGCTGCGCCGGTCGTGATTGATCGAGTCCTGTCGCGGCACGCGACAGGCCGACCTACGCATCCAGCGTCGCCAGCCGCTCCGCCTCATCCTCCGCGATCAGCGCGCCGACCAGCTCGCCTAACTCACCTTGGAGGATTTCGGGCAGGCGATGGAGCGTCAGGTTGATGCGGTGGTCGGTGACGCGTCCTTGCGGGAAATTGTAGGTGCGGATGCGCTCCGAACGGTCGCCCGAGCCGACCATCGCGCGCCTGGTGCCCGATCGCTCCGCCGCCAGCCGCTCGCGCTCGGCCTCGTACAGTCGCGTACGCAGGACCTTGAGTGCCTTGGCCTTGTTCTTGTGCTGCGACTTCTCGTCCTGCTGGATCACGACCAGCCCGGTCGGCAGGTGGGTGATGCGTACCGCGGAGTCGGTCGTGTTGACCGACTGCCCTCCCGGCCCCGACGAGCGATAGACGTCGATCCGCAGGTCCTTCGCCTCGTCGATCTGGACGTCGACCTCCTCCGCCTCGGGCAGCACCGCGACGGTCGCCGCGGATGTGTGGATGCGCCCGCCGCTCTCGGTCACCGGAACGCGCTGGACGCGGTGGACGCCGCTCTCGAATTTTAGCTTGGCGAACACGCCCGATCCGGTGATCGAGGCGACCACTTCCTTGAACCCACCCGCGTCGCTGTCCGATGCCGAGATCAGTTCGACGCGCCAGCCCTGTTCCTCGGCGAAGCGCTGGTACATGCGGAACAGGTCGCCCGCGAACAGCGCCGCCTCGTCGCCGCCGGT
>NZ_JBELMJ010000084.1:0-5285 GCF_042095875.1 Sphingomonas sp. | reverse complement strand
GCCTTGCCCTCGATCAGCTTGCGCGCTTCCCACAGATCCTCGGGGCGCTGGACGAACGACAGCGCGATCCAGTCGACGCCCTGGTCGATCGCGAAGGACAGGTCGCTGCGGTCCTTGGCGGTCAGCGCCGCCATCGGCACCACCACGTCGGGCACGTTCAATCCTTTGTTGTTGCTCAAGGGCCCGCCGACCTCGACCGTCGTCACCAGCCGATCGGCGTCGCACTCCAGCACGCGCAGCACCAGCTTGCCGTCGTCGAGCAGCAGCCGCGCACCCGCCTCCATCGCGGCGAAGATCTCGGGGTGCGGCAATTGCACGCGCGTCGCGTCGCCCGGCGTCGCGTCGTGGTCGAGCACGAAGGTGCTGCCCGTCTCCAGCACCACGCGCCCTTCCGCGAAGCGGCCGACGCGCAGCTTCGGCCCCTGCAGGTCGGCGAGGATGGTCGACGGGCGGTCGAACTCCCGCTCCAGCGCGCGGATCGCCTTGATCACGTCGACCTTCGACGCCTGGTCGCCGTGGCTCATGTTGATGCGGAACGCGTCGGCGCCGGCCTGGAACAGCTTCGCGATCATCTCGGGCGTGCTGCTGGCGGGGCCGAGCGTCGCGAGGACGCGGACCTTCCGCGAGCGAGGGGCGAAGGAGTGGGTCATGGAAAAGGCTTCCTGCTTTGCGCGCCCGTGCCTTAGCCGCTAACCGCGAGCGATCAACCTCGCAGACGCCGAAGTCGTCATCGGAGATACGAATGGACACGCTCGACACCCTGGACGACGCGGCCGCCGCCGCCGCTTTCCGCCGGCTGGTGCGCCACCTGCGCCACCGCAGCGACGCGCAGAACGTCGACCTGATGGGGCTCGCCGGTTTCTGTCGCAACTGCCTGTCCGACTGGACGCAGGAAGCATCGGGCATGTCGAAGGACGCGGCGCGCGAGACGATCTACGGCATGCCCTATGCCGAGTGGAAGGCGAACCACCAGGCCGACGCCAGCCCTGAGCAGTTGGAGCGGATGGCGGAGAGTGTGAAGAAGAACGCCTGACCGGCGGACCCCTTGCCGGTGCGTCGATTACCGGCCACGCTGTCACCGACGGGAGGCGCGCCGGGGCAGGCGCGTCATGGGGGAGACAGGCCGTTGTTGAAGTTCGTCGGTAGCGCGCTGGCGCTGGTTCTCGCGGTGCCCGCGTCGGCGCAGTCCCCGGTGACAGGGACGGGGGCGGGGGCGCCGGCGGCGGCCGCACCCGCAGCCGCACCCGTCGTCACCTACATCCACGCCGGGCAGTTGCTCGACCGCCCCGGCCGGCCGCCGCGCGGGAACAGCACGATCGTGGTGCGCGACGGGCGGGTGGCGGAGGTGCGCGACGGCTTCGTCGCACCGCCCGCGGGCGCGAAGCTGGTCGATCTGTCGCGCCGCTTCGTGCTGCCCGGCCTCACCGACATGCACGTCCATTTATGGGGGATCGGCGGCGATCCGCTGCGCGCGCGCCTCGCGGAGGCGACGCAGGACCAGGCCGACGACATGATGGTCGCCGTCGTCAACGCGCGCCGCACGCTGGAAGCGGGCTTCACCACCGTGCGCGACCTGGGCGGCGACCCGCGGGGCTTGCGCGCGCTGCGCGAGGCGGTCGAGCGCGGCGACGTGGCGGGGCCGACGATCGTCAACGCAGGGCTCATGATCTCGGTAACGGGCGGGCACGGCGACGGCACCAACGGGCTGGGTGAGACCTTCGCCGACGCGGTCCACGCGCACCAGATCAACGTGTGCGACGGCCCCGACGATTGCCGCCGCGCGGTGCGCAAGCAGGTCGGATTGGGCGCGCAGGTGATCAAGTTCGCCGCGACCGGTGGCGTGCTGTCGAACGTGTCGGGTGGCCTCGGGCGCGCGATGACGCCTGAGGAGATGCGCGCAATCGTCGAGACCGCGCACGCGCTGGGGCGCAAGGCGACCGCGCACAGCCACGCGGCGGAGGGGACGAAGGCGGCGCTGGAGGCGGGCTGCGACTCGATCGAGCACGCGAGCTACTTGGACGACGAGACGATCCGGCTGTTCAAGGCCAAGGGCGCCTACCTGGTGCCGACCGAGATCGCGCCGGTCGCGGCACTCGCGCAGGCGCGCTCGGGCGCGCTGCCGCCTGCTACGATCCCCAAGGCGGAGGCGGCCGCGGCGGCGATGCACGCCAACCATAAGAAGGCGTGGGCGGCAGGCGTCAAGTTCGCGTTCGGCACCGATTCAGGCGTTTCCAAGCACGGCGAGAACGCGACCGAGTTCGCGTACCTGATCGACCTGGGCATGACCCCGGCGCAGGCGATCGCGAGCGCGACGGTCGCCGCCGCCGACCTGCTGGGCCGCGACGACATCGGCACGCTGGAGCCGGGCAAACGCGCCGACGTGATCGCGGTGACGGGCTCGCCGCTGGAGGACGTGCGCCGGCTGGAGCACGTCGACTTCGTGATGCACCGGGGGCAGATCGCCAAACCGATCGTCGACTAACGCTTGAGCGCGGGCGCGGCGTCCACTAGGTGCCGCGCCCACACCCATCAGGGTTAACCGGCCGAACCCCGCCCGCTTCTCGCGCGGCAGGGCGCGCGGCCTATTCTTTCAAGGGACGAACACATGGCTGAAGAGCGGGGCGAGGGCATGGGCGGCGGTCAGGTCGCGGCGGACGAGCTGCGGCTGCTGATTGAGCGCGCCGAGCGGCTGGAGGAAGAGAAGAAGGGTATCCAGGACGACATCAAGGACGTGATGTCGGAGGCGAAGAGCCGCGGATACGATCCCAAGGCGATCCGCAAGATCATGTCGATCCGCAAGAAGAAGCGCGAGGAATATCAGGAAGAGGAAGCGATCCTCGAGGTGTACATGCAGGCGCTGGGCATGATCTGATCGCGCGCGGGCCGGATCGCGCGACGAGCGCGCACCGGCCCGGACGATCTCGTGCGGACTACATCTTCTCCTTCAGCCCGGCGCTGACCAGCCACCAGTTGACCGGGTAGGCGGTGACGAACCCCGCCACCATCGCCAGCTGCATGACGAACCAGAACTCCGGGCTGTTCACCGGCGCGATGTCGCCGTAGGCGGGGCGCAGCCAGGCGAATTGCAGCAGCGCCATGACGCCGTACATGCCGACCTGCCACGAGGTGATCGACAGGAAGTCGGCCTTGACCGCTGCCTTGATCCCGCCGGCCATCGACAGGTCGCGCATCGGCTTAATGGTAAAATACTGGAACACGATGCCGATCGCGAAGGCGAGCAGGTAATCGAACACCCACACCGCGAACGTCTTCTCGCCGAACAGCGATCCCCAGCCGAACGCGACCGCGATGCCGGGCGCTGCGAAGGCGAGCCATTCCGCGACGATGTCGCCCAACGTGCACCCCGCGCCGCAGTGGCTCGCGCCCTTCGCCACCGCGATCCGCATCGGCGGCTCGCCGTCTTGCCCGTCGCGGCCGGGCGCCGGACCGCGACCGTGCCGCCAGTAGAGCCACAGCCACAGCAATCCGCCGAACAGCGCGGAGAGCGGCCAGACGAGATACATGATCCACATGTCCTGCGCGCGCCGCTTCTCGTCGAGCGCGATCAGCAGCGCGCACGCGCCCGCGACGAGGAGCGAGGCGGTGGCGAGCAGGTGGAGCCAGGCGGGAAACATTCGGCAACAACGCGCGAGGGCGCGGTGCCGCTCCCTTACGCCGCCTCCGCCGAGGCCGTGGTCCAGCCGAGGTGCGGGATGGTGATCGAGCGCTTGCCCGACAGATCGACGCGGCTGACGAACAGCTCGCGGTTCTCGATATAGCCGATCAGCCGGCGCACGCGGCCGAGCGAGCTGGTGCCGTAGGTGTGCGCCAGTTGCTCGTCCGACGGGCACGGCTCGCCCTCGCGCGCGGCGCGCGCGACGAGCAGGAACGCGCCCATCATGTCCTCGGGGAGGGTATCGGCGAGCCTAAGCGCGTCGGCCCATTCCTCCGCGCCCACGTCGAAGATCCCCGCGCGCGCGCAGCTCAGCCGCCGGGTGAAGGCGGTCAGGTCCATCGCGGGCCGTGGCAATCCCGCCATGCGGCAGCGGACCTGGAAATCCTGGAACAGCACCGACGCGGGACGCCCGAACGCCTCGGGATCGGACACGACCCCGCGCAGCGCCTCGGCGTAGATCGCCTCCACCTCGTCCTCGCTGCGCTCGGGCTGCGCGGTGGCGGCGACGCTGGCGGCGGGGCTGCGCGACAGGTCGGACGCGACCTCGTTGGCGGGGACGCGGCGCGGCCGCGGCGCGTGCGCCATCGGCAGCTCGGGCGCGTCGACCACCGGCTCGACGATCAGGTCGGCGAGTTCGAGCGGGCGCGCGTCGGGTAGCGGCACGAGCTTGGGGCTCGACGAGCGCGCCGACGTCTCGACCTCGCCGATCCGCACGCTGACCGGGCGGCGCGAGACCGCAGGGCCGAGCGCCATGAAGGTGCCGCGCGGCAGGTCGCGGATCGCCTCCGCCTGGCGCCGCTCCATGCCGAGTAGGTCGGCCGCGCGCGCCATGTCGATGTCGAGAAAGGTGCGCCCCATCAGGAAGTTGCTGGCTTCCGCCGCAACGTTCTTGGCGAGCTTAGCGAGGCGCTGCGTCGCGATCACCCCGGCGAGCCCGCGCTTGCGCCCGCGGCACATCAGGTTGGTCATCGCCGACAGTGACGCGCGGCGCACATCCTCCGCGACCTCACCGCCGGTCGTCGGCGCGAACAGCTGCGCTTCGTCGACGACGACGAGTGCCGGATACCAATGCTCGCGCGGGGCGTCGAACAATGCCGACAGAAACGCGGCGGCGCAGCGCATCTGGCCTTCCGCCTCCAGCCCTTCGAGGCTCAGCACCACCGAGGTGCGATGCGCGCGCAGCCGTCCGGCGAAGCGCTCGATCTCGGGCACCGAGTAATCCGCCGCCTCGATCGCGACGTGGCCGTAGGCACCCGACAATGTGACGAAATCGCCCTCGGGATCGATCACCACCTGCTGCACCTGGCCCGCCGAGCGTTCGAGCAGGCGGCGCAGCAGGTGCGACTTGCCCGACCCCGAATTGCCCTGCACGAGCAGGCGGGTCGCCAGCAATTCCTCAAGGTCCATCGCGACCGGCGAGCCGCGCTCGTCGAGCCCCATGTCCACGCGTACCGTCATGGTGGTGCCTGTGCCCGGCGCGTGTGGCGGGAGCAAGGCCGCGACTCGGCTGGCGTGGTTGAGCCGCGCGGCGCATCCCATTAAGGGCAGGGCCAAAGCATCATCGCGGGACACCCATGGCAGGCCATTCCAAGTTCAAGAACATCATGCA
>NZ_JBELMJ010000083.1:0-5800 GCF_042095875.1 Sphingomonas sp. | reverse complement strand
GGCGTGATCGCCAGTGGCGATTTACGCCGCACCGCGGCGCGAAGTTCGCCAGATTATGGCGCGACGATCGTGCGGCCGCGTCCGGCCTGCTTGGCGGCGTAGAGCGCGCGGTCGGCGCGCTCCATCAGCGGGTTCAGCCTGTCGCCCGCGAAGCCGCGCGCGACGCCCGCGGAAAAGTTGATCGTGCCGATCGCGCGATCGCTGTCGCGGTCGCGCAGCCGGCGCGCGACGACCGCGTCGCGCGCGGCCTCGATCCGCGCCACCACGTCGTCCTCGCCGCATCGCTCGAACAGCAGCGCGAACTCCTCGCCGCCGTAGCGCGCGACGGTGCACTCGACCTCGCGCTCTAACAGTTGCGCGACCAGCGTCAGCACTCGGTCGCCGACCGCGTGACCGAAGCCGTCGTTGACGCGCTTGAAATGGTCGATGTCGCAGATCGCGAGCGCCACCGGCACGTCGGGCGACAGCGCGGCGAAGCGATCGTCGAACGCGCGGCGGTTGAGCAGCCCGGTCAGCGGATCGGTCCCCGCGATCGTGCGCGCTTCCTCCAGCGCGGCGCGCAGCTCCGCCGTCTCGGTCGTCGCCTGCTCGAGCCGCGTCTCGGCCTGGTGGACGCGCGCGATCATCGCCGCGGTCAGGCGCGAAATCCGCTCCACGCCACCTTCGGCGCCGCCGTTGCGGATCGCTTCCGCGGTCTCGGCCAGGTCGCGCCCGAAATGGTTGGTCTCCTGGTGGATCGTCTGCAGCGTGGTGGCGAAATCCACGATCTGCGTCAGCGTCCGCGCGACGAGCGCGTCGTCGCGGTTGGGTTCGGGGGCGGGTTCGCGCGCCGGCGCGGACGGCACCAGCGCGAGCGGCACCGCGCTCGCGACGCCGCCCAGCCGCACCACGTTGGCGCCCGACAAGCGCACCCCGCCGAGCGTCAGCGCCTGTACCTCCCGCCCGCGGCTGCCGTTCGGATCGCAGATCACGTCGTAGGCGAGCGCGTAATTGGCCGGTTCGGGGTTGAGCGCGTGCTCGGTGAGGAAGGCACCCACGGCGGCGAATACGTCGCCCGGCTTCGCTGCCGCGTGCACGTTCTTCACCCTTGTCGCCACGCCGTCCCCCCGGGTCACCTTGTTCCGAACCGGGCGATTAGCCGAGAGTGACTAACATTCGGTGTTGCGCGCGCCGCGAAATCTTACGATTTGTTGCGCGAGACGGCCGGGGGATCGTCGGATCAGCGCGCGCCCAGCCGCTTCACCGCCGCCAGCGTCGTCTGGACGTGCTCGGCCGGGTTCATGTCGGAATGAACGAAGGCGATCCGCCCGTCGCGGCCGATCACGTAGCTGGTGCGGCTGGTGACGTTGCGCCCCTTGACCGCCTGGCCGAGTGCCACGTCGTATCCCGCGATCACGCGCGGTCCCGCGCTCGCCACCGCGAACTTGCCCGCGCACTCGCTCGACGAGAATTTCTGCAGCGTCGGCACGTCGTCGGCCGACATGCCGATCACGCGCGCGCCCGCCGCCTCGAACTGCGGCACCGCTTCGGCGAAGGCGCGCGCCTCCGCGTTGCAGCCGCCGGTGAACGCCGCGGGGAAGAAGTAGAGCACGACGGGACCGCGGCGCAGCTCGCGGGCGAGATCGACCGAGATCACCTTGCCCGCCATCGCGCCTCGGGTGGAGAAAGTGGGCGCCTTGGCCCCGGTCGCGAGCGTCGCCGCGGCGGGCAGGGCGGCGAGGGTCGCGGCGGCGGCGATGATGGTGGCGAGGGCGCGCATGGTTATTGTCTCCTGTTCCCGCCCATCCTAGCAACCTGCCGCGCGCCGCGATAGGCAGCAGATCATGCCCGTACGCCCCGCCGACATCCAGCTCGCCCACCGCCTCGCTGACGCCGCGGGCGCGGTGATCCGGCCCTACTTTCGCGCCGACGCTGGCGTGCGAATGAAGGACGACCAGTCGCCCGTCACGCTCGCCGATACCGAGGCGGAGGCCGCGATGCGCCGCATCCTCGATGCCGAGCGATCGGGCGACGGCATCGTCGGCGAGGAATATGGCGAGAAGCCCGGCGTCACCGGGCGGCAATGGGTGCTCGATCCCGTAGACGGTACGCGCAGCTTCACGGTCGGGCGCGCGATCTTCGGCACGCTGATCGCGCTGGTGGAGGATGGCTGGCCGGTGCTCGGCATCATCGACCAGCCGGTACAGCGCGAACGCTGGATCGGCGTTGCGGGCCGCGCGACCGAGTTCAACGGCGCGCCCGCGCGCACCCGCGCCTGCACCGCGCTCGCGGGCGCGGCGATCGCGACCACCAGCCCGCATTTGTTCGCCGACGGCGACGTGCCGCATTACCTGTCGCTGGTCGCCGCGGTCAGCGGCGGTGCGCCGCGGCAGGGGCCGGTCTACGGCGGTGACTGCTATAACTACGGCCTGCTCGCCTCGGGCCACCTCGACCTGGTGTGCGAATCGGGGCTCCAGCTCTACGATTTCGCCGCATTGGTGCCGGTGGTCGAGGGAGCGGGCGGGCGGATGTGCGACTGGAACGGCGATCCGCTGACCGCGGGGAGCGCGGGCCACGTGCTCGCGATCGGCGATCCGGCGCGCACGGACGACGTGCTGGAGGCGCTGCACGGCACGCATGACCACCATCATGCGCATGACGGTCCCGATCACGACCACGATCATTGAGGCGGCACGGGTAACTTCGCGCCGCGCCCGCGTTATGGGGCGATGACCGTCTCGACCCCGCCGCGCTACGCCTATCGCCCGATTACCGACCGCCCCGACTACGACTGGCCGGGGGGCCGGCGGCTCGCGATCTACTTCGGCATCAATTACGAGGTATTCGACTTCGGCGGCGGGATGGGCGCGGAGCTCGCGCCGGCCAAGAACCAGCCCGACGTGCTCAACTACGCGTGGCGCGATTACGGCAACCGGGTCGGCGCATGGCGATTGTTCGACCTGTTCGACCGGCTGGAGCTGCCCGCCACCGCGCTGCTCAACGCCGACGTGCTCGACACCTGCCCCGGCCTCGCCGAGGCGTGCGTCGCGCGCGGGTACGAGATCGCGGCGCATGGCGAGAGCAACGCCGCCGCGCAGGGGAAGATGTCGAAGGACGAGGAGCAGGCGCTGATCGCGCGCACGACCGACGCGCTGGCGGCGCTCGGCACGCGCCCGACCGGCTGGCTCGGCCCGTGGATCTCGGAGAGCCACGCCACCCCCGACCTGCTGCACCGCGCCGGCTATCGCTACACGCTCGACTGGGCGCACGACGATCAGCCGACGTGGCTGTCGACCGACACGGGCCGGCTGCTGTCGGTGCCCTATTCGCAGGAGATCAACGACATCCCCGCGATCGTCGCGCGACGCGGCGAGGCGGCGCAGTTCGCGGCGATGATCGAGGACGCGGTGGCGCAATTGCTCGCCGAGTGTGACCGCCGCCCGCTGGTGCTCGGCATTGCGCTCCACCCGTACATCATGGGGCAGGCGCACCGCACGCCCCCGCTCGCGCGCGTGCTGGAACGGCTGCGCGAGGCCGACGACCCGCGCATCTGGTGGACCACCGCGGGCGGGATCGCCGACCACGTGATCGAGCACGACCTGGCGGTCTGATCGTCGAAGCGCCCGGCGCTCAGCGCACGCAGATGCGCGCGCGCTCGTTCGTCCAGCAGTCACCCTCTCTGCTCAACGGCCCGAGCGGGTCCATCGCGCGGTCGTCTCGCGGGTCGGCGTTCCACGTCGCGGTGGCGGTGCCGTCGGCGTCCTTCGTCACCACCGCGAAGTGCGGCTGCGCCGGCTTGCCGCCGTCCCAGGTGTTGAGCGTATACTCGTCCTCCCCCATCGGGAACACGCGGCAGCGGCCCCGTACGTGGACGACGCCGTCGACGCGCAGGTAGCAGTCGCGCATCGTCGACCGCGAAGGCTCGGTGCCGGCTCGGACGGTCGATGTCGCTTCACCGGCGGCAGCAGGTCGGGGCGTGGGAGCCGCACTTCGCGACACCTCTTCCGCCCTGTCGCCGGCGGGCGCGGCAACGGCACCGGCCTGCTCCGCCGCTCCGCCTCGCGCGTTGTCCACGGACGGGTCCACCTGCGGACTGCACGCCGCCGCCAGCCCGAGCAGCAGAGTTACTGTTATTCGTCGCATCGTCCCTCGTCCCCCGCTCGCCGCGTCAGAAGATGCCGAGGAACTTCTTGCGCTTCTTGGGCGCCGCCTGCCCCTCGCCGACGTCGTCGCGCGCTTCGCCCTTCGTCGTGCGCTGCGCCGCCGCGCTCTTGCCCGCCAGTACCGGGCCGCACGCCGCCGCCTTGGCATCGCCCGGATCGATGAACGCGAGCAGCCCCGCGACCGGCGTCGCCAGCACCGCTAGCCCCAGGCCCGCGCCCGCGCGCGACAGCAGCTGCGGCGTGATGACCTGCAATCCCGGTGCGGCGAACGTGCCCTCGATCCCGACCGGCGACTGGCCGGAGAACAGGCTGAACTTCTTCGAATCGGCCTTGAACGCCAGGTCGACCGCCTCCGTGCGGAAACTGAACCCGCCGCGCCCCGTCACTACGTTCTTGCGCGTGTCGATCAGCACCGGGTCCGCCGCCGCCACCCCGCCGCGCACGGTAAAGCCGACTAGTCCGCAGTTGATGCGCACCGGCTCCTTCAATGCGCCGGAGAACATCTTCTGCACGAACGTGCCGATGTCGAGCTCGGCCAATTCCGCGTTGCGCGTCCACAAGGTGCCCGCCGGCAGCACGAACGCGATTCGTCCGCGCGCGGTGGACAGCGAATCGTGGATCGTGTCGCCGTGCCCGGCCAGCTGTATGCGCCCGCGCACCGTGCCGCTCGTCCCCGCCTCGCTCACGCCCCAGCCCGCGAGCAGCCGCCCGAGCGGAGTGGGGGCGAGCCGGATGTCGTACGACACCGCGGTCGGGCGCTGCCGCGTGTCGAACACCAGGTCGGACGCCACGTTGCCGCGCGCCATCGCGAAGGTGAAGGGCGACAGCGTCAGCTTGCCGCGTGTCAGGTCGAGCGTCACGTCGACGTTGCTGATCGGGATACGCCGCGATTTCACCGCGCCGATCGTCCATTTCAGGTCGGCGTCGAACCGCCGCATCGTCTCGATCGGGAAGGTCGCGTCGGGCATCAGTCGCGCGGGCGCCGCGCCCGTCTCCGCCGCGGCCGCGGTCACGCCCTTCTCCGCGACGATGTCGGGGTTGAAGCCGATGAACGGTGCCGCGTCGACGATGTCGAGGCTGCGCGTCGCCAGCGTCGAATCGAGGTGTAGCCGCTCGCCGTTAGTGATGGTCAGCTTGCCCGCGAGATCGGTCTGCCCGGCGACGCCGGTGATGCGGGTGAAGCGATACTGGTCGCCCGCCTTCACCATCTGTCCGCGCAGGGTGTAGGTCCGCGTCTGCGGGATCACCACGCCGATGATGCCGATCAGCGTCGACAGGTCGCGCCCGCGCGCCTTCACGCGCAGCGGCACGTTCTCGATCTCGGCCAGGCTCGGCAGCGTGCCCGCCACGTCGACGGTGTTGCCCGCCGCGCGCGCGGTCGCGATCAGCTCGTTCTTGCCGCGGTTGGCGGTCGCGTCGGGCGACAGCAATTGCGCGGTGACGGTGAACGGCGTCGACCGCACCGTACCCGCGCCCTTGACCCCGACCGCCTGCCCGATCCGCGCCTCGACCGACCGGATCGTGTCGACGTCCAGGTCGGCGAGCAGCTGCATACGCGGATCGCGGTAGCGCACGGTCGTGCCCGCAATCGTCGCACGGTCGATCCGCGGCAGCTCGAACGGCTCGCCGCCCTTCTTCTCGCTGAACGTCCAGGTGTT
>NZ_JBELMJ010000082.1:2961-5975 GCF_042095875.1 Sphingomonas sp. | reverse complement strand
GATCCTTCTCGAAGTGGTTGCGGAACTCCTTGTAGGTGGTCGAGCCGATGCAGCGGATCGTGCCGCCCGACAGCGCCGGCTTGAGCAGGTTGGACGCGTCCATCGCCCCGCCGCTCGTCGCGCCCGCACCGATCACTGTGTGGATCTCGTCGATGAACAGCACCGCGTCGGGCATCTTCTCCAGCTCGTTGACGACCGCCTTCAGTCGCTCCTCGAAGTCGCCGCGGTAGCGCGTGCCCGCGAGCAGCGCGCCCATGTCGAGCGAGTAGATGACCGCGGGCTTGAGCACGTCGGGCACGTCGCCCTCGACGATCTTGCGCGCCAGCCCTTCGGCGATCGCGGTCTTTCCGACGCCGGGATCGCCGACGTAGAGCGGGTTGTTCTTGGACCGCCGGCACAGGATCTGCACCGTGCGGTCGACCTCGGCCGAGCGCCCGATCAAGGGGTCGACCTTGCCAACCTTGGCCTTCTCGTTCAGGTCGACGGTGAACTGTTTGAGCGCGCTCTCGCCCTTCTTGCCGCCCTCGGCCTTCTCCTTCTTCTCTTCCTCCGCACCCTTCACGCTGGTCGCCTCCGGGGTGGCGTTGCCCTTGCCAACGCCGTGGCTGATGTAGCTGACTGCATCCAGCCGGCTCATGTCCTGCTGCTGGAGGAAATAGACCGCGTAGCTCTCGCGCTCGCTGAACAGGGCGACGAGCACGTTGGCGCCCGTCACCTCGTCGCGGCCCGAGGACTGGACGTGGAGGATCGCGCGCTGGACGACGCGCTGGAAGCCGCTGGTCGGCGACGGATCGGTCGCGGCATCGACCTTGAGCGCACCCAGCTCGGTGTCGAGATAGTGCGCGACGGTGGTTTTCAGCTCACCCGTGTCGACCCCGCACGCGGCCATCACCTGAGCGGCGTGCTCGTCGTCGATCAACGCGAGCAGAAGGTGCTCCAGCGTCGCATATTCGTGGCGGCGCGAGGACGCGGCCTCGAGCGCCTTGTGCAGCGTGGTCTCGAGAGCGCTGGCGAAAGAAGGCATCGGTTACTTACTCCTGTCGGGCGCCGCCCGGAAGGCGATGCCCTTTGCACCTATGTCGGTAGCCGCACGCCCCGCATCAAGCCGCGCGCTCGCTGCACCGTTAGGGGAATAAACGTGCACGGTGATCGGTTGGCTCCGGCGCGAACCAGCGCGTCGACCACCTGTCGAACGATCGCCCACCCACCTCGTCGCGGCCGTGATCGGCGCGTCCGGGCGGGCAAGGCCGGTCATCGCGCGCGCGACCTCATCACTTGAACCCGGCCTTGAACAGCGCGTCCGCGCTGGCGCGGTGGCTGACCGCGCCGTCGATCTTGGCGCGGCAGCGCGCGATCTCCGCCTCCAGCGCCGCGACGCGCTCCTCCAGCTCGGCGACGGACAGGCGATCCAGGTCCTCGCGCAGCAGCGCGGTCAGCGGGTCGTCGCCGCGGCGACCGAGGATATCGTCCGGGTCCACGGCGATGAACGTTGACCCTGCCCGGCGCGAAGTCAATAAGGCCGCCGCGAAATGGGGGAAATCGGTGATGGGTGACGTGCCCGAGACGATGCAGGCGATCGACCCGGATGCGCCGGGCGGACCCGAGGTGCTGGTGGCCGAACAGCGCCCGGTGCCCGCCCCCGCCGCGGGCGAGGTGCTGATCCGCGTCGCCGCCGCCGGGGTCAACCGCCCCGACGTGCTCCAGCGCAAGGGCGGCTACCCGCCGCCGCCCGGCGCGCCCTCCACGCTCGGGCTCGAACTCGCCGGCACGATCGTCGCGGTCGGCGACGAGGTCGACGCGGCGATGATCGGCCAGCCGGTCTGCGCGCTTGTCGCGGGCGGCGCCTATGCCGAGTACGCGGTGGCCCCCGCCGCGCAGTGCCTGCCGGTGCCCGAGGCGTTGTCGATGACCGAGGCCGCCGCGCTGCCCGAGACGCTGTTCACCGTTTGGACCAACCTGTTCGAGCGCGCCTTCGCGGTCGAGGGCGACACCGTGCTGGTCCACGGCGGCACGAGCGGGATCGGCACGATGGCGATCGCGCTCGCCCGGCTGTTCGGGCTGACGATCATCGTCACCGCCGGCTCCGACGCCAAGTGCGAGGCCGCGCGCTCGCTCGGCGCGCACCACGCGATCAACTACAAGACGCAGGATTTCGTCGCCGAGGTGAAGGCGATCACGGGCGGCAAGGGCTGCGCCGCGGTGCTCGACATGGTCGGCGGCGATTACGTGCCGCGCAACATGCAGTGCCTGGCGGACGACGGCCGCCACGTCTCGATCGCGGTGCAGGGCGGCGCGACCGCGACCGTGCCGATCTTCGACATCATGCGCCGTCGCCTGACGCTGACCGGATCGACGCTGCGCGCGCGCGACGCGGCGTTCAAGGGGCTGGTCGCGGACGAGCTGCACAAGACGGTGTGGCCGCACGTCGAGGCGGGCCGATTGAAGCCGGTGATCGACCGCACCTTCCCGCTGGCGCACGCGGCCGAGGCGCACCGCCGGATGGAGGCGGGCGACCACGTCGGGAAGATCGTCCTGACGCTCGACTGAACGACGAGGGCGGCGCACCCGGTCAGGTACGCCGCCCCGTCTCGCGTCATTGCCGCCCGACCCGAGCGGCAGCGCGCGTCCGATCAGTTGCTGTCGGCGCTGTCGTCGTCGCCGCCGACCGCGACCAGCACGCCCACGATGATCACCGCCAGAATGCCGATGTTGATCAGCGTCGAGCGCGGCACTTCCGCGCCGATCTTGCTCGCCTTGGCCGTCGGCGTCGCCGCGCGGACCGACAGCGACGCCGCCGGATTGGCGGGCGCGGGCGCCGCGGCGGCGGCGGTCGAGACGGTGAGCAGCGCGGCTGCGACGCCGCCACCCAGCATGGACTTGAACGACATGATGAATTCCTCCTGTTGCCAACCGCTTTCGCCGCGCGGTGGCGCAAGTCAACGCCGCCGCGCACCCCTTGAAGCGCGTAGGCGCGTAAAAGCAGATTGATGTTGCAAGCGTGAGACACTTGGCCG
>NZ_JBELMJ010000082.1:0-2861 GCF_042095875.1 Sphingomonas sp. | reverse complement strand
GAGACGCGGGCGTAACATGGCCGGTCTAGGACCTATCCCGACCGGGGGAGCCTCGCCATGACCGCCAAGACGATCGCGCGCCTGACTGCGGCACCGACCAGCAGTGCCGACATCACCGACCTGTTCGACTTCGCCGCCGCGCGCCCCGCGCGTCCCGAACCCGAAGGCACCGAACGCCGCCGTTACCGGACGATCTGGATCAGCGACGTGCATCTCGGCACCCGCGGCTGCAACGCCGACCTGCTGATCGACTTCCTCGACCACGTCGACTCGGACACGATGTACCTCGTCGGCGACATGATCGACGGATGGCGGCTGAAGAAGCGCTTCTACTGGCCGGCGGCGCACAACGACGTCGTGTGGCGGCTGATGAAGCGCGCGCGGCGCGGCACGCGCATGGTCTACATCCCCGGCAACCACGACGAGATGTTCCGCCAGTTCGCGGGCCTAGACTTCGGCGGCATCCAGATCAGGCGCAAGGCGATCCACGAGACCGCCGACGGCCGCCGCCTGCTGGTGCTCCACGGCGACGAGTTCGACGCGATCACGCTGGCGCACACCTGGCTCGCGCACGTCGGCGACGTGGCCTATCACGCGCTGATGGCGGTCAACCGCTGGGTCAACGCCTTCCGCCGCCGCGCCGGCATGCCCTACTGGTCTCTGTCGAAGCACGCCAAGGCCAAGGTCAAGAACGCGGTCGCCTTCATCTCGCGCTTCGAGGAGGTGGTCGCGCAGGCGGCGGGTTCGCGCGGGGTCGACGGCGTCGTGTGCGGCCACATTCACACCGCCGAAATACGCGACATCGCCGGGGTCGCTTACTACAACGATGGCGACTGGGTGGAGGGCTGCACCGCGCTCGTCGAGCATCACGACGGCCGCATGGAGCTGCTCCACTGGGCCGACGAGATCGCGCGCCGCGCGCGCGACGCGGCCGAGCCGACCCCGCTCACGCTCGCGGCCTGACTCCGTTGAGGATCGCGATCGTCACCGACGCCTGGGCGCCGCAGGTCAACGGCGTCGTCCGCACGTTGGAGGCGACGCGCGCGCACCTGCTCGCCGCCGGGCATCAGGTGCTGGTGATCGCGCCCGACGCCTTCGCCAGCCTGCCCTGCCCGACCTATCCCGAGATACGCCTGGCACTTGCCGGGCGATCCGCGGTCGGCCGCCGCCTCGCCGCCTTCGCGCCGGATGCGATCCACGTCGCGACCGAGGGGCCGCTCGGGCTCGCGGCCAGGCGCTGGTGCGGCGCGCGCGCGCTCCCCTTCACCACCGCCTATCACACGCAATTTCCCGATTACGTATCCGCGCGCATCGGCGTCGATCCCGAATGGGTGTGGCGCTACGTCCGCTGGTTCCACGCCGCGGCACAGGCCGTGCTCGTCTCCACCCCGACGATCGCCGACGCGCTCCACCGCCACGGGCTCTCCCACACCAGATTATGGGGGCGCGGCGTCGATCTCGATTGCTTCGCGCCCACCGGGCCGATCGACGCCGCCATCCGCGCGCTGCCCGGCCCCGTGCTGCTCTACGTCGGCCGCGTCGCGGTGGAGAAGAACCTCGACGCCTTCCTCGGCGCGCACGTCGCCGGCAGCAAGGTCGTGATCGGCGACGGGCCCGCGCTAGCACAGCTGCGACAACGTTTCCCCGCCGCGCACTTCCTCGGGCGCCGCTCGGGCGCCGCGCTCGCCGCCGCCTACCGCGCCGCCGATGCCTTCGTCTTTCCCAGCCGAACCGACACGTTCGGGCTGGTGATGATCGAGGCGATCGCCTGCGGGACGCCCGTCGCCGCTTACCCGGTCCCCGGACCCGTCGACGTGCTGGCCCCGGCGACCGGCGCGATGGACGACGACCTCGCATCCGCGATCGCCGCCGCGCTCACGCTCGACCGCCGCGCCTGCGCCACCGCCGGACGGCGCTTCACCTGGGCCGCCGCGACCGACCAGTTCGTCGCCGCGCTGCAACCGATCGCCGCCGCCCGCCTTGCCGCCTGACCCGTCGACCAGCGCTCCCCTGACCTCACCTTCGTCATCCCGGGCTCGACTCGGGATCCCGCTTCTTCTCTCCCGGCAGCGCCGATCCCATCCGTTGCGATCGCACCCCACACACCCCGCTTGCCCTCGCGTGCGCCACGCACTAAGTCTCGGGCATCATGCGGCCGCTCCGGTAAGGGGCGGCCCTTTGCATTTATGGAGTTCCCGCATGGCCCAGCCGCTCATGCCCCACGCCACTGCTTCCTGGCTGGTCGACAACACCGCGCTCTCCTTCGAGCAGATCGCCGACTTCTGCGGCCTCCACATCCTGGAGGTGCAGGCGATCGCGGACGATACCGCCGCGACCAAGCTGACCGGCCGCGACCCGATCCGCGCGCACGAGGTGACGCAGGAGGAGGTCGACCGCGCGCAAGCCGATCCCGATTACCGGATGCAGATGACCAAGGGTCCCGACCAGGTCCGCCGCACCAAGGGTCCGCGCTACACGCCGGTGTCGAAGCGGCAGGACAAGCCCGACGGCATCGCCTGGATCATCCGCAACCATCCGGAAATCTCGGATGGTCAGATCTCGCAGCTGATCGGCACCACGCGCACGACGATCGCCGCGATCCGCGACCGCAGCCACTGGAACATCGGCAACATCACGCCCAAGGACCCGGTCACGCTCGGCCTCACCAGCCAGCGCGAGCTCGACGCCGCGGTGTCGAAGGCGGCGAAGGCGGCGGGCATCGAGCAGCAGCAGACCGACACCCGCCTCGACGGCGACCGCCAGGCACTGATCGCCAGCCTGCGCGCCGAGCGCGACCAGGCCGCGCGCGACGCGGAGAACGTCGAGAACGGCTTCGACCAGGGCGCGACCGCCCGCCCCAC
>NZ_JBELMJ010000081.1:0-6124 GCF_042095875.1 Sphingomonas sp. | reverse complement strand
CTTCGCATCCTTGTCACCGTTGTTCGCAACGATCTCTGCGTCCGGATTAACTGTCATGTTCGAGCTCCTCGATGGAGTCATAACTCCGGTGCAATGTAATCGGACCCGTCCGTGGCAGGTGTATCCTAAACAATCGACCGCTTTCGGGCAGGGCCTATGGCAGAGTGGACGGCGATAGATGGGCGGCGTTACAGCCCGCTACTTTCGCTGCGTAGCTTTGAGGATGACCTCAACCGTCTCCTCCGGCATGTCCCACATTGGAAAGTGACCGCTGGTCTCGAACCAGTGCAGCTCTGCGGACGGGAACGCAGCTTTTGCGCGCGCCGCCTGCCGCGGCAGGCAGAGCCTGTCATGCCTGCCCCATCCGATCACGATCCGGCCGGTGCTTTTGGCGGCAGGGCCGGTCTGCTCGGGTCCGGTCGCGAGGTCATGGACCAGCGCGTCGAACGTCTGTGTCGTACTGAGATCGGTGAGCTCAGTCGCCACCATCTGCGGATCAAGCGCCCAAGGATGCGCGGACAATTGGGCGAGCAGGGCAGTGCGCGAGGCCGCGTTACGGCTCAGCGTCGGCAGAGCGGGTCGGATCGCCCGCAACAAGCGGCCCGACGCGCCGATCGTAGTCTTGAAGAAGGTGCGTTCCCAACCACGCCAGAAGCCGCCCGGGTCAAGTGCGACGACGTTGCCGACGACGCCACGCCTGGCAAGTTTGAGCACTATCCGCGCACCCATCGAGCTGCCGACGACGTCGATCCCGGTCAGCTCGTTCTCCACGATGTAGCGCTGCACGCTGCCGACCAGGCCGTCGAACGTCCCACTATCGTGCTCTGCCGGGGTCGCGCCATGTCCGGGCAGGTCGATCGCGATCACCGTTCGACTGACGCCAAGCGAGTTCAGAATGGGGCTCCATGATCGCGAGCTTCCGCCCAGACCGTGGACAAGCAGCAGTTTGCAGCCGGAGCCGCGGTTGATCTGGTGCATCTCATTCCATTCCGGTTATCTGGAACGGCTCAACGAGCACCGTCCGTGCATGGCACCAGTTAATCTGCGAGCTGCCGTGCGCCGGTCGTCGCGGCGTTCGATCCTCAACGAGGGATCGCACGCCGTCACGACGATGAGGGATGCGCAGCTCAGCCGTGCGGGCGCATGACCACCTTGATGACGCCGTCCTCCTTGTCACGGAACCTGGCGTACATTTCCGGCGCATCCTCAAGGCTGGCCGGATGCGTGATGACGAAGCTCGGGTCGATCTCCCCGGCCACGATCTTCTCCAGCAGCGGCTTGGTGTAGCGCTGCACATGGGTCTGGCCGAGCTTGATGGTCAGTCCCTTGTTCATCGCCGCGCCGATCGGCAGCTTGTCGCCCATCCCTACGTAGACGCCGGGCACCGAGACGGTGCCGCCCTTGCGGCAGCTCATGATCGCTTGCCGCAGCACATGGACGCGGTCGGTGGCGAGGAACATCGACGCTTTGACCTTGTCCATGACGGCATCGGCCGCGCCGTGGCCCGCGGCTTCGCAACCCACCGCGTCGATGCAGCTGTCGGGACCGCGCCCCTTGGTCCGCGCCTGCAACTCGTCGTAGACGTCGGTCTCGGCGAAGTTGATCGTCTCGGCACCGCCCGCCTCGGCCATGGCGAGGCGCTCGGGCACTACGTCGATGGCGATCACGCGACCGGCACCCATCATCAGCGCCGAGCGGATCGCGAACTGGCCGACCGGCCCGCAGCCCCAGATCGCGACGGTGTCACCCGGCTCGATCTGCGCGTTCTCGGCGGCCATGTAGCCAGTCGGGAAGATGTCGGACAGGAATAGCGCCTGATCGTCGGTAACGCTGTCCGGGATCTTGATCGGGCCGATGTCGGCCATGGGTACGCGCAGATACTCGGCCTGACCGCCGCAATAGCCGCCCAGCATGTGACTGAAGCCGAACAGGCCGGCGGGCGAGTGGCCCATCGCCTTGGCCGCCATCTCGGCGTTGGGGTTGGTCCGGTCGCAGGCGGCGAATAAACCCTTCTTGCAAAACCAGCATTCGCCGCAGCTGATCGTGAACGGCACCACAACGCGGTCGCCGATCTTAAGGTTGGTTACCTCGGACCCGAGTGCCACGACCTCGCCCATGTTCTCGTGGCCGAGGATGTCCCCCGCTTCCATGGTGGGCTGGTAGCCGTCGAGCAGGTGGAGGTCCGACCCGCAGATCGCGCAGGCGGTGACCTTGATGATCGCATCGCGCGGGTGCTTGATCTCGGGGTCCGCGACGGTGTCGACGCGGACGTCGCCCTTACCGTGCCAGCATAGTGCGCGCATGTGTCTTCTCCGTCGGGGCAGGAGCTCTGCCAGGATCGGAAAAGCCACTGAACCAACTCAACGTCTTCGAGTACGGAACGGGCTCGTACCCACTCGTCTATGTTAACAAACTTCCGGTTTGAGCGGCGATCGGCGACGTCGGAGCGCCCGCAGCTGGTCCGCTCAGACCTCTGTGCGTTCGGCCAATTCCAGAGCGTCCTCCACGTCTACGCCTAAGTAGCGCACCGTACTGTCGATCTTGGCATGACCGAGAAGGATCTGAACGGCGCGTAGGTTGCCAGTCGCCTTGTAAATGATCGATGCTTTTGTGCGCCGAAGCGAGTGCGTCCCGTAATCCTGAGCCGGAAGGCCGATGCCGACCACCCACTCGTGCACGAGGCGGGCATATTGCCGCGTACTCATGTGAGCCATATAGTCGTTTCGGCTCGGGAAGATGAAGTCGTTCAGTGTCCCGCCGCGTCTTTCCAACCATGCCCGCATCGTCTTACGTGCGTGTCCATCAGCTCGAACTGGACCGGTCGTTTGGTCTTCTGCTGAACCACGACGGCGCGGTCACGTACGCGCCCGCCGGAAACTACATCGCCGATCCGTACCCTGACCACATCACAGCCGCGCAGCTTGCTGTCGATGGCAAGATCGAACAGCGCTCGATCGCGCAGTCGTCTGTGCTGGTCGAGCCAGAAGCGAATGGCCCAGACCTGTTGCTGTTTCAGCGCTCGTTTCGCACCGATAAGCCGGCCTTCGTTCCAAGGGCGAAGTTCGTGAAAGGCGGGGTCCATCGGCGAGTGACTCATCGATCGTCTCCATCGGGCCGGATCGGCCGATCGAGCGTACGCAGGCGCGGTAAACCTGCGGTTCGTAAATGTGGTTGGTCGGCCGTCGGTGATGCTGAACAAGCGGCCGGTTTCGGTGGTGTTTGGTAGTCCCTGAGCGGCCGGAAGTGGGTCCACCTGCGGACGGCAGAGCCGAGCACAACGTCGGCGGCGAACTCGGCCGTGAGTGCAACGAGCGGGCACGCATCAGTCGCGTCCTGCTCCTAAAGAGGGGGCTTCGGCGTACCCGATACGCTTTGTCGATCGTTCACCCCGACACATGACGTTAAACGATTGGCTACCTGACTCTTACATTCTTACGCTTACCGGCTTCGGCCTGCTCACCGCCTTGGTGGTGTGGCTGCCACTAGTGCTGCGCAAGCTGCCGTTGTCGCTCCCGATCGTTTGCATCGCGCTCGGCGCGGCCCTGTTCTCGATCCCGCAGATCACGTTCAAGCCGCTGCCGCTTGCCTACCCCCAGGTGACCGAGCGCTTTACCGAATTCGTCGTCATCATCGCTCTGATGGGTGCAGGGCTGAAGATCGATCGGGTGTTCCGCTGGCGGGATTGGATGGTCACGTGGCGACTGCTCGCGGTCACGATGCCGCTCGGCATCGTTACGATTGCCGGGCTTTGCGCCTGGGTGCTCGGGCTGCCTTGGGCGATCGCGCTCCTTCTCGCCGCCAGCCTCGCACCGACAGACCCCGTGCTCGCGTCCGACATCCAAGTCGGGCCGCCCAAGACGGGTGAGGAAGATGAGGTCCGCTTCGGGTTGACGTCCGAGGCCGGACTGAACGACGGGCTTGCCTTTCCATTTGTTCATCTGGCTATTCTGCTCGCCACCGCCGCGGCGGCGGGAGAGCCGTGGCTGGGCGAGTGGCTCGGCTACCATGTCTTTTGGGAACTGGCGGTCGGTGTCGGCGCGGGTTGGGTGATCGGCAAGGTCTTCGGCTGGCTGACGTTCCACATTCCCGCGGACAGCAAGCTCGTTCAGACGGGCGACGGTCTGATCGCGCTCGCTGCGACCTGCGTATCGTACGGCCTGACCGAGGTGCTTCACAGCTACGGCTTTCTCGCAGTGTTCGTCACTGCGGTTACGTTCCGCGGTACGCACCGGGATCACGACTTCCACCACGACATGCACGACGTGACCGAGCAGATCGAACGGCTGGCCATGATGGTGCTGCTGCTGCTGTTCGGGGGCGCGCTCGTCAGCGGGCTCCTGTCCGCGGTGTCGTGGCGCGAGGCGGCGGTTGCCAGCGCCATCATCCTCGTGATCCGGCCGATCACCGGCCTGATTGGTCTCGCAGGCCTGAGGGCCGAGCGGTCCGAGAAGCTGACGCTCGCGTTTTTCGGCATCCGGGGTGTCGGCTCGATCTATTACCTGGCCTACGGCCTCAATCATGTGAGCGTTGCAGACGCTGATCGCCTCTGGGGATTGCTTGGCCTTGTTGTCTTGTTCTCGGTCGTCTTGCACGGACTGACTGTGACGCCGATCATGCGCTCATTGGATCGCCAACAGGGTCGTGATCCCGACCGTGACGATCCAATTGACTCCGAAAGGGCCGATCACGGCAAGGTCGCCGAATCTCGTCCGTGAGGCTGCAGGGGTCAGCGCTACTTCATCAGCCCACCGGCACGAAGCGCGTCCTCAATGATCTGGCGTACGTCGACTGCTGCCCTGTCGTTCGTTTCGGGGTGCAGCCGCTGCGCTCGCGTGACCCGTGGCGCGAGGCTCGCGCCGATGCCGATCGGGGAAGTATCCTGTTGCGTCGGTCGATCTACCTTCGGCCGCTGGGAAACAGTGTCGCCAGTCAAACCCCAGAACTCCGCAAGGCGCCGCGACGACGAGATCGCGACGTCGAGCATGTGCGGGCCGGCAACCTCGAATGGGTCCGCGCCGCCCGCGTCGAGCGGAGTGCCGTGGCCCATGCCGGAGATGCTGTAGGCCTCGATCACGATCCGGCCGTCCGCGTCCCGCCAGGCACGATGGGGGTAGCCGTCGACCAGATCGGCAGTGGACGAGCCTCTCGCCACGCCGTGCAGCGGAAGCCACTGGTCGACGATCGCCTCGGCGTTGCCCGGGTTGACGGTCAGGTCACCAGTGCCGTGCCACACCGAGATCGTGGGCCAGGGTCCGTCGTGACTTGACGCGCGACGGACGAGTTCGGCCAGAGCGGCGGGTCGGCTCGTGCCGCGGGCCCGCATCACGCCGAACGCTTCCTGCACGCTGGTCGCACAGCCATAGGGCAGACCGGCGATGATCCCACCGCCGGCGAACGTCTCGGGATAGGTCGCGAGCATCACTGACGCCATCGCACCGCCTGCCGACAGCCCGGTGACGAAGACGCGGGACCGGTCGATGCCGTGGCTGGTCACCACCGCCTCGATCATCTGGCGGATCGACGACGCCTCTCCGATGTCCCTCGCGATGTCGCCTGGCTCGAACCAATTGAAGCACAGGTTGGCGTTGTTGGTGCGGATCTGCTCCGGGTAGAGCAGCACGAACCCATTTCGGTCGGCAAGCCGCGACCAGCCTGACCCGCGATCGTACGCTTCTGCGGTCTGCGTGCAGCCATGCAGCACCACCACAAGCGCGGGATGCTCCGATAGAGTCGCCGGTACATGGATCCGCGCGCGGAGCCCGCCGGGGTTTTTACCGAAGTCGGTTAGCTCAGTCAGCCGCTCGACATCCTCATTGGGATCGCGCCCGTCGTACCATCGTGTCGAGGGATCAAGTAAGCGGCGCATCCTTCGGCTCCTCGGCAGCTTCCGATCAATCTGCTGCGTTGCAGCATATGGCGACGGCCGAAGCGGCGGCAAGGCGGATGCGTCAGAGTAAGGGCGGTTCGGCCACTCGCAGTCGGCAACCACCATAATCTCGAGGACTGTGTCTTTCGGCAACAAGGTGGCCAACAGCCTGACCTATGCGCGCTATCGTCGATAGTGTGAACGAGCGACCGCTTTAGCGGTAGGTCAAGGCGCCACGGAACGGCCGATTGTGGGTCA
>NZ_JBELMJ010000080.1:0-6173 GCF_042095875.1 Sphingomonas sp. | reverse complement strand
GTCCGATGCGTGATGATTAAGGCCGGGGTGCGGCGATGCTATAGCAACCCGTTGGCACGATACCACTCGGCGGTGGCGGCGAGCGCGTCCGCGGTGTCCGACTCGGCACGCCACAGCGCGGGCGAGGGCAGGGCGTGTGCGACCCAGTCCGGATGGCGGAAATAGCCGACCCGGTCGGGCGTCAGCTTCGCTTGCGCGCCTCGGAAGGCGCGATCGAGTCGCGCGCCCGCGGACAACAGCGCGCCAGGCATCGACAGCGGCACCGCACGCCGGCCGACCGCACGCCCGATCGCGCGCGCGAAGTCGCGGTGATCCCATCCGCCCGGCCGACCGTCATCAGGCTCCAGCACCATGTGGCGCGCACCGTCCCCTGTGGCGAGCGTCAGCAGCAGGCGCGCCAGATCCTCGACCGCGATCACCGACAGGCGATTGCCGCGCGGGGGCAGGGGAACGAACCCGCGTCGCGCGAAGCGGAACAGCTCCAGCATCTCGTGATCCCGCGGGCCGAAAACCGCGGGCGGGCGCACGATCGTCCAGTCGAGCCCGCTCAACTGCACCAGTCGGTCGGCCTGCAGCTTGGACCAGCCATAGTCGGACAGGTGCGGCTCGCGCGCGGCGAGCGAGGACACGTGGACGAAGCGGGTGACGCCGGCGTCGTTGGCGGCGGCGATCATGCTGCGCGTGCCGTCGATGTTGCCGCTGGTGAAGCCGGCCCTGTCCGCCGCGTTGACGATGCCCGCCACGTGGATCACCGCGTCGGCGCCCTCAACCAGCGTACCCGGCCCGCTCAGATTGCCCGGCACCCAGGTCAGACGGTCGCGTGGCGGTTGTTCGCGGCGGGTCAGCGCGCGCACGTCGTGGCCGGCGGCGAGTGCCTGATCGACGAGGTGGCTGCCGACGAAACCGGTCGCCCCGGTGATGGCGAGGATCATCGCACTGTTCCTTGGTTGCTGCCCGACACCAGCGCCATGTGGTCGCGGTGGACGAGTGCGGCGCGCGGCGCGTAGCCGAGCAGCGCGGCATGATCGTCGCTCCGCCGTCCCATCAACCGCGTCGCCTCGGCCGCGTCATATTCGCTCAAGCCGCGCGCGATCGTGGCGCCGTCCGCATCGATCGTCACCAGATCGCCGCGCGCGAAGCGCCCCTCGACGCGCGTCACGCCCGCCGCCAGCAGGCTCTTGCCCGATCGCAGCGCGCGAGCGGCACCGGCGTCGACGTGGAGCGTGCCCGCGGCGGTCAACCCGCCGGCCAGCCACGCCTTGCGCGCGGGGGCGCCGCGCTCGGCCGCGAACAGCGTGTAACGGCTCGGCATCGAGAGCGGGTGATCCGCGCGGCCGCTCGCGATCGCCAGATGCGCGCCCGCGGCGTTGGCGATCCGCGCCGCGGCGATCTTGCTGACCATGCCGCCCGATCCCATGCCCGAGGCCGACCCTGCGTCCGCCATCGCCTCGATCGTCGCGTCGATTCGATCGACGCGCCCGATATGGTTCGCCCCCGGCAACGACGGATTGTGATCGTAGAGCCCGTCGATGTCGGACAGCAGCACGACCGCCGACGCGCCTGCCGCCTGCGCCACGCGCGCGGCGAGACGGTCATTGTCGCCGAAGCGGATTTCCTCGGTCGCGACCGAGTCGTTCTCGTTGATGATCGGTACGACCCCGAGGCTCAGCAACCGGTCGAGCGTCGCGGCGGCGTTCAGGTAGCGACGCCGATCCTCCAGATCGCCCAATGTGACGAGCATCTGCGCCGCGGTGAGCCCCTCCGCCCCGAGCAGTTCCGCCCATGTGCCGGCGAGCGCGATCTGACCGACCGCAGCCGCGGCCTGCGCATCCTCTAAATTGGCGCGGCCTCCTTTCGCCAGCCCGAGTCGCCGGGCGCCGAGCGCGATCGCGCCGGAGGAGACGATCGCGACCTGCTGACCCGCCGCGTGCCGCGCCGCGATGTCGGCGGCGACGCTCGTCAGCCAAGCGCGCCTGACCTCACCATCGGGCGAGACGAGCAGCGCCGACCCGATCTTGACGATCAGTCGCGCGCAGGAAGAGGCCGTAAACAGCGACATCGAACGCCCGTTGTTATCGCGCGGCGTTTACGAGGCAAGCGAGCGTTCGTACCAACGGCTGCGTCCAGATGGGACGATCAGAGCGGCGACCATTCCACCGCATCCTCCTCGCCGTCGTCGTCGACCGGGCTGTCGGTCGACGGGATCGCCTCGAGCAGCTTGTCTAACGCCCAATCGACGCCGGTGCCGCTGACGCCTGAGATCGGGATCACCGCACCACCGCTCGCGTCCTCCAGCTCGGCCGACAGCGCGGCGATCAGCTCGTCGTCGAGCGTGTCGATCTTGTTGAGCGCGACCACCACCGGTTTGTCGTCCAACCCACCGCCATAGGCCGACAGCTCCTCGCGCACGATACGGTAGCTCTCGCCGACATCCTCATCGTTCGCGTCGATCAGATGGAGCAGCACGCGGCAGCGCTCGATATGACCGAGGAACCGGTCGCCGATGCCTGCACCGTCCGCCGCTCCCTCGATCAGGCCGGGTATGTCGGCGAGCACGAACTCGCGTCCCTTGTGCCGCACGACGCCCAGTTGCGGGCGCGTCGTGGTGAAGGCGTACTCGCCGACCTTTGCCTGGGCGTTGGTGACCTGGTTGATGAAGGTCGACTTGCCCGCGTTGGGCAACCCCACCAGCCCTGCGTCGGCGAGCAGCTTGAGGCGCAGCCACACCCAAGCCTCATCGCTCGGCCAACCGGTGCCGTGCTGGCGCGGCGCGCGGTTGGTCGATGTCTTGTAGCTCGCGTTGCCGCGGCCACCGTCGCCGCCGCGCAGGAAGACGATCTGCTCGCCGACTCGCGTCAGATCGGCCAGCAGGGTGCGCTCGTCGTCGTCGGCGAGCACCTGCGTGCCGACCGGCACCTTGATGACGAGGTCGTCGCCGCCGCCGCCGGTGCGGTTGCTGCCCGACCCGCCTTGCCCCCGCGGCGCGCGGAAGTGTTGCGTGTAGCGAAAGTCGATCAGCGTATTGAGCCCGGCGACCGCCTCGAACACGATGTCGCCGCCCTTGCCGCCGTTGCCCCCGTCGGGGCCGCCGTACTCGATGAACTTCTCGCGCCGGAAACTGACGGCACCGGGGCCACCCGAGCCCGAACGGACGAAAATCTTTGCCTGGTCGAGGAAATGCATGCCGCGACGCCTAGCGCGTCCGTGTCGTTAAAGCGACCCGGTGCGAGTCGCCGCGCTACGCTGCCGGCAGCTTGCCGCGATCGGCGAGCAGCATCGCGCGCGCGAGCTCGCGTGCCTTGTCGCGCGGCAGGCCGAGCGCGCGTGCCATCGGTGCGCCGAGCAGCGCGTCGCCCAGCGCCATCAGCACGAGCTGCAACGTTTCCTCGTGGATCGGCGCACCCGGGTCATTGTCCTGCGCCAGCTCCTCGACCAGGTCGTGGATCGCGGTCAGGATGGGGTCGAGCGCGTCCTCGTCGCCCGACAGGATCATCCAGCTGGCGAGCGCCCCCGCGCCGTTCTTGCCGAACGCGTCGAAGGTCAGGTCGACCACCTCGGCCGGATCCTCGCGTTCGCGCGCGCGCAGCACCGCCGATTTGATCGTCCCGACGATGCGGCTCGCCATGCTCTCGATCAGTGCCTTTTGCAGTCCGTCCGCCGAGCCGAAATGGTGGAGCAGATTGGCGTGCGTGCGCCCGATGCGCCCCGCCACGGCCTTCAGCGTCACTGCTTGCGGCCCAACCTCGACCAGCAGCGCGCGCGCCGCCTCCAGCGCTGCCTCGCGCGATTCTTCGGGGCTCAGGCGACGGCGCAGCGGCGTGACGGTCATCGTGGCATGATCCGCCATGCCGCGCGCGAAGGCAACGTCACCGTGCCGCTACGCCGCGATCGGCAAGGGTGACGAGCACGGCTCGCCTAGGGCGAGCGCGAGATCGACGCACTCGACCTCGGTACCGCGCGCGAGCGAGAACAACCGGCTGCATCCCGTCTCGACGAAGCCGAGCTTGCGTAGCACGCGACCCGACGCCGGATTGTCCTCCATGTACCGCGCGACCAGGCGTTCGCTGCCGAGCGCGTGGCGCGCCATCTCGATCACGACTCGACCCGCCTCGGACGCGTAGCCCTTGCCCCAGCAGTCGGGCGTCAGCCAGTAGCCGAGTTCGTGGACGCGCCCGCCCAGCGCAATCAACTCGACGCCGCCGATCAGGCGGTTCTCGCCGCGGGTCATGATCTGGAAGCGCGGTTGGTGCGGCGCCCGGGGCAGCGACAGGAAGGTCTCCGCGTCGCCGAGTGCGTACGGCCACGGCGCGCGCGACAGGTTGCGCACCACCGCTTCGTGCCCGATCGCCGCGGACAGGGCAGGGGCGTCCTCCGGCCAGCCGGGCCGCAGCGTCAATCTTCTCGTCAGCGCGAACACGATCTCGCTCTCCTCGCTCAACGCCCCAAGCACGTGCCGATGACGCGCCTGCGACAGGATTGGAGGGAGCACGAAAAAAGGGAGCCGGGGTGACCCGCCTCCCTTGTTGGTTCGGTGCCGTCGCGGCACTCGGGTCACCCTGGCGGGCAACCCGTCAGGTTACCCGATGTTACTCGGCCGCCATCGGCGTCATGTCCACCGAGCAGAATTTGCGACCGAGCTTGCCGTCGTGGAACACCACGCGGCCGTCGACGAGCGCGAACAGCGTGTGATCCTTGCCGATGCCGACGTTGCGGCCCGGATAGTATTTCGTCCCGCGCTGACGCACGAGGATGTTGCCCGCGATCGCTTCCTGACCGCCGAACTTCTTCACGCCCAGACGACGGCCGGCCGAGTCACGACCGTTGCGCGACGAACCGCCTGCTTTCTTATGTGCCATTTCGAATACCTCCTGCGAGCCGCTGTTCGTTACGCGCCGATCGACACGATCTTGAGGATCGTGTGCTGCTGACGGTGGCCGTTGCGGCGACGATAATTGTGACGGCGGCGCTTCTTGAACACGATGACCTTGTCGGCCTTCGCCTGCGCGATGATCTCTGCCGCGACCGACAGGCCGTCGGTCGGCTTCAGGTCCGAACCCTCGCCCGCGAGCAGCACGTCGCCGAGCGTGATCGACGCTCCGGCATCACCGTCGATCTTGTCGACGACGATCTTGTCTCCAGCGGCAACGCGGTACTGCTTGCCGCCCGTGCGCACGATAGCGAACATGGCTCTTTTCACTTCCCAAATAAACTATGTCCGCCGGGGCAGACCCCGCGGAAGAAAGCGCGCAGCTAATAAAAGGCGGCTGTGGTGTCAACCACGCAGCGGTATTTCGCTGCTCAGTGGCGGTGCTGGCGCTTCAATCCGTAGCGACCATCTGCCAACCGATCGAACAGTCCGGCGATCGCGGGGTGCTCGACGGGTTCGTCGCTGTCGTCATGCACCAGGTTCTGCTGACTGACATAGGCGACGTAGCTCGACTCCGCATTCTCCGCCAGCAGGTGGTAAAACGGCTGGTCCTTCCGCGGCCGGAAGCTTTCGGGGATCGCGTCATACCATTCGTCGGTATTGGCGAACACCGGATCGACGTCGAACACGACGCCGCGGAAATCGAGCATGCGATGCCGGACGACATCGCCAATTGAGAAGCGCGCGTGCGAAACGGGCGGTGCGACGGGCTGGGCAGGGCTGGAACCGGTAACGGCGGACACGGTGTCGTTCATCGCTACATAGATAGTGCCGACGCGCAGGCGCACAACGCTGCTCTCGCGGGCACGTCTCGCGTGAGCGCCGTTCCCGGCAGCACGAAGGGCTTGCGCGGTTCCGATCACGTCGCTAGAGGCCGCGCTCCGACCGCTTCACCGGCTGATCCAGCCGGGCTCGAAGGACCTCGCGGAGAGGTGGCAGAGTGGTCGAATGTACCGCACTCGAAATGCGGCGTGCCCTTACGGGTACCGTGGGTTCGAATCCCACCCTCTCCGCCAAGTCCTTTTCTTGTATACTCACGACGCCTGGCTGACACATCGTTGTCGCTCTTGGCATAAATGGTGTCTTAGGATTCTTGAAGGTGCGCATCGCCCGCGATGGGCGCTGCACCGTCATGGCGCACCGTCGCTGCCATCTATCATCGAGTCGCGATCTCAACCTACTGCTGGAGCCTCCTCCTGCTCAGGTCGATCAGGCGCGCTACTATGCCACAAGGCCTGAGTCTTGC
>NZ_JBELMJ010000079.1:0-6476 GCF_042095875.1 Sphingomonas sp. | reverse complement strand
CGATGCCATTTCGAGTTGGGACGTAGAAAATCCACCGGCGGATCGACCTTGATCCGGGGACCGGTGAGAGGATGGTCGAAAACGTACGCTAAGCACAAAGCCGTGTCAGCGATCGTATGACATCACGGATGGCCGGCTTTCCATTTTACCGGAATACGCAAGTAGGTGACACCGTTCGCCTCCGCCTGATCGAAATGGCCCGCGCGGATGTTGACCTGGATCGAGGGCAGCAGGAGCTTGGGCACGGATAGCCCGGCGTCACGCTGCTCGCGCATGGCGACGAAGTCGTCCTCATTCACACCGTCATGGACGTGGACGCTCGACCGTCGCTGCTCGCCCACCGTCGTCTCCCAGCGATAGTCGTCGCGACCCGGTGCCTTGTAGTCGTGGCAGAGGAACAGTCGCGTCTCGTCGGGCAGCGCCAATAGCCGGCGGATCGAGCGATAGAGCGTCCGCGCATCCCCGCCCGGGAAGTCGGCGCGGGCGGTGCCATAGTCGGGCATGAACAGCGTATCCCCGACGAACGCCGCATCGCCGATCAGATAGGTCACGTCGGCCGGGGTGTGGCCGGGGACATGCAGCACCTCGACCGCCAGCGCCCCGATCGCGAACTGGTCGCCATTCTCGAACAGGCGGTCGAAGTCCGAGCCGTCCGTTTTCAGATCATCCATCGCGAACACGGGGCGGAAGATTTTCTGCACGTCGCGGATATGCGCGCCGATCCCGATCCATGCGCCTGTATGCGCCTTGATGAAGGGTGCGGCCGACAGATGATCGGCATGAGCGTGCGTCTCCAGCACCATCGCGATCCGCCAGTCCTGCTCGCGGGCGAAGGCGACGATCCGCTCGGCCGAGCGCGTGTCGGCGACGCCGCTCGCCATGTCGAAGTCGAGGACTGGATCGATCACCGCCGCAGTCCGTGTCGCGGGATCGCCGACGAGGTAGCTAATCGTATTGGTCGGCTCGTCGAAAAACGCCTCGATGAGGGGCTGAGTCATGATTTTCTCCGTTAGCGCTTGCTAATATATTAGCTGGTGCTACATAAGCAACACCTAATGGAGTGGCGATGATGCTCAAACCGCCGATGGACCTGGCGACATTCGAGGCGAAGGCCGGGCAGGTCGCCGACACGCTGAAGGCGATCGGCAATGCTCGCCGGCTGATGCTGCTGTGCAAGCTGGTCGAGCATGGCGAGATGACGGTCGGCGATCTGGCCCGTGATGTCGGCTTGTCGCAGTCGGCCTGCTCGCAGCACCTGGCCAGGATGCGCGACGAGGGTCTCGTCACCTACCGGCGGGAGAGCCAGACGCTCTGGTACGCCATCGCGGATGCCCGCGTCGAAACGCTGCTCGGCACTCTCTACCAGCTCTACTGCAAGGATTGATGCGATGACGCTCGCGACCCTTTCTCCCGACGATACCCGTGCCGCGATCGATGCCGGTGCGCGCCTGATCGACATTCGCGGTGCCGACGAGCATGCGCGCGAACGCATTCCCGGCGCGATGAACGTGCCGCTCGACCGGATCGGCGATCTCCCGCGCGACGATCGTCCGGTCGTCTTTCACTGCAAGTCCGGGATGCGCACCGCCGCCAATGCGGCGCAGCTCGGCGCGGCAGCGGGTGGCGCGCCGGCCTATATCCTGGGCGGCGGCATCGATGCGTGGCGGCAGGCAGGACAGCCCACCGTCGCCGATCGGTCGCAGCCGTTGGAAATCATGCGGCAGGTGCAGATTACCGCCGGTGGGCTGGTGCTGATCGGCGTTCTGCTCGGCACGTTCGTCGCTCCCGGCTTCTTCGGGCTGTCGGCGTTCGTCGGGGCGGGGCTGATGTTCGCGGGCGTGACGGGGTGGTGCGGCATGGCCAACCTGCTGCGCGTCATGCCCTGGAACCGGCGCGCGACAGCCTGAGGCGATCGTGGACACCGCTGCCACCCTTGCCGCGCTTGCATCGGGCGGCGTGATTGGCCTGATCCTCGGCCTTGTCGGCGGAGGCGGGTCGATCCTCGCCGTGCCACTCCTGATCTATGTTGTCGGCGTCGGATCACCGCACGCTGCGATCGGGACGGCCGCTGTCGCCGTCACCGTCAATGCGCTTGCCAGCCTGGTCGGCCATGCGCGAGCGGGCCGCGTGAAATGGCGGTGCGCCAGTGTCTTCGCCGTCTCCGGAATGATCGGCGCGGCGCTGGGGGCGGAGTTGGGCAAGGCGTTCGACGGCAAGCGACTGCTTGTCCTGTTCGGGCTTCTGATGATTGGCGTCGGTTTGTCGATGTTGCGCAAGCGCCGCACGGCGGAAGCGCCGGACGTGCGACTGACCCGCGATAGCGCCTCGACGCTGCTGCCGCGCTTGGTTCCGATCGGGCTGGGCGTCGGGCTTGCCGCCGGCTTCTTCGGGATCGGGGGCGGCTTCCTGATCGTGCCGGGGCTGATCCTCGCGACCGCGATGCCGCTGCCCTTCGCGATCGGCACGTCGCTGGTCGTCGTCAGCGCGCTGGGGTTGACCACCGCCTTGTCCTACGCCCTGTCGGGGCTGGTCGACTGGAGCGTGACCGCGATGCTGGTCGTGGGCGGCGTCGCTGGAACGATCGGCGGTATTGCATTGGGCAAGGTTCTCGGCACCCGTAAGGGGCTGCTCGAACGTGGCTTTGCCGCCGTCGTGATTGCGGTAGGAACCTACGTTACGGCATCGTCGCTCTGAACCTGAGCAGCTTCAGCCGACTGCTATCGGCGCCCTCGCGCCAACAGCTTTTCACCATCGGGCCTGATCTCGCCCTTCGGCGTGACGTGTCGGTAGAGTGTTTGGCGCGTCACGCCGAGTTCGGCGCATAGCTCCGCGACCTTGGTTTCCGGTTTGCCCATCGCGGCCTGGGCGAGACGCAGTTTGGCCGGCGTCATCTTGAACGGACGCCCGCCGTGCCGACCGCGTGCCCGAGCGGACTCCAGACCGGCGCGCGTGCGCTCGACGATCAGTTCTCGCTCGAACTCGGCGAGGCCGGCGAAAATCGCGAAGATCAGCCGACCGTTGGCGGTGGTTGTGTCAATCGACGCGCCTTCGCCCGCCAGCACCTTCAACCCGATGCCACGCTTCGTCAGATCACCAACCGTATTGACGAGGTGGCGCAAATCGCGGCCGAGCCGATCGAGTTTCCAGATGACCAGCGTGTCGTCGCGGCGCAGCGCCTTCAGGCAGGCGTCCAGTCCCGGTCGCTTGTCGAGCCGGCCCGATGCGGCATCCTCATAGATATGCTCGGGATCGACGCCGGCCGCGACCAGCGCGTCGTGCTGCAGGTCGTGGACCTGGCTGCCGTCCGCCTTGGACACCCGCGCGTAACCGATCTGCGTTGTCACATATACGTCCGTTCACGTGACGGAGCGGCATTGCCCGTCGATCAATCGCGATAATGTCACATAACCCGTCTTCTGGTCTATGCTCCATGAACGGGTACGCTTTCCTGTTTCGTGACGAACAGGAAGCCGATGCCGACCAAGACCATCCTGTCGCCCGCGCAGCGTGCTGTGATCTTCGACCCGCCTGCCGATCGCGCGACGATCGAACGGCTCTATACGCTCGGTCCCGACGATCTGGCACAGGTGGCGCGACGTCGGCGCGGGGCGAACCGGCTCGGCTATGCGGTGCAGCTTTGCTACCTGCGTCATCCCGGTCGCAGGCTACTGACGGGGGATGCGGTGCCCGCCGCCATGCTCGCGCTGCTCGCCGATCAGATCGGGTGCGTAGCCGACGACTTCACCGGCTATGCCACGCGCCCCACGACATTGCGCGAACACCGGGCCGAGATCGAAGCTCTGCTCGGTCTGCGCGCCTTCGCGCGGGTGGATGTACGGGCGATGCTGGCGCTGGGATCGGAGATTGCCGCTTCGACTGATAGAGGTGAGACGATCGTCACAGGCATGGTCGATCGCTTGCGGGCGGACCGGATCGTACTGCCGGCGACATCGACGCTGGAACGGCTCGCCCTCATCGTGCGGACACGGGCGCGCAAGGCGGCCCATTCCAATCTGATCCGCGACTGTTCGACCGAACAGGAAGCCGCACTCGAACACATGATCGCCTCCGACGATGATGGGCGCACCCGGCTAGGATGGATACGCGAATGGCCGGAAGCACCATCGGCCGCGAACCTGAAGGGAATCGTCGAACGGCTCGACACCGTGCGCGGCATCGGGATCGCGGCTGATCGAGCACGACGTATCCATGCTGCTCGCTATGCCGTCATTGCGCGGACCGCCGGCATCGTCACCGCCCAGCACCTGCGGCGTCTCGAACGTCCGCGCCGGCTCGCCATGCTCGTAGCTTCCGTGATCGAGATGGAAGCGACGTTGACCGACGCCGCGCTGGTCATGGTGGAGAAGATGGTGGGCGCGCTGTTCCGCCGTGCCGACCGCACCCGCTCCGATCGGCTGCTCGGCCAGGCACGGATGCTGAAGGACACCGCGCGTTTCCATGCCCGGCTCGGTCGCCTGCTGGTAGATGCTCGTGCGAGCGGGCGCGATGCCTTCCGCGCGATCGACGCGAAGATGGGCTGGGATCAGCTCGAACGCAGCATCCGCTTTGCCGAGGATCTGACGCGCTCGGCCGATGACGGGCTGGAAGAAGTGGTCGAACGCTATCCCGCCGTGCGGCGTTTCGCCCCGACGTTTCTCGCCGCTTTCACCTTCCGCACCGCGCGGTTGGCTGATCCGCTGCTCGGCGCGATCGAGGTGCTGCGCACGATGTACCGCGACGGTCGATCGGTCCTGCCGAAGCGAGTGCCGACCAGCTTCATCAAGCCGCGCTGGCGCAAGGTCGTGCAGCCGGCGGAAGGGACGATAGACCGGCGCGCCTATGAGATCGCAGTGATCGCCCACCTGCGCGAGCGGCTCGGCTCGGGCAGCATCTGGGTGGACGGCAGCCGCGCCTATCGCACGCTCGACGACTATCAGCTGCCCATGCCCGCCTTCGAAGCGATGCGCGCGAGCGGCGATCTGCGCCTGGTTGTGCCGACCGACTTTTCCAAATGGTACGAGGAACGCCGCACCCTGTTGGCCCGGCGCATGACGGAGGTGGAGCGCGCAGCCGCAGCGGGCGAGCTGGTCGATGTGACGATCGAACGCGGGCAGTTGCTCATATCGTCGATCCGGCGATCCCCGTCCGACGATGCCGATGCGCTAAAGGCCCGGCTCTACGCGATGCTGCCGCGCGTCCGAATCACCGATCTGCTGGTCGAGGTCGCCGCATGGTCGGGATTCGCCGACCGTTTCGTCCATGCGCGCAGCGGCGCCCCCGCCTCCGACCAGTCCGCGCTGATGGGTGCGATCCTCGCCGATGCGACCAACCTCGGCCTGGGCCGCATGGCCGAAAGCTCGCGCGGGCTGACGTTGTCTCGCCTGCGCTGGACGGCGGAATGGCATGTGCGCGACGAAACCTATCTGTCGGCGCTGGCGGCGATCGTCGATTGCCATACCGCGCATCCGCTCGCGGCGGTCTGGGGACCGGGCGATACATCGTCGTCGGACGGGCAGTTCTTTCGTGCCGGTGGTCAGGGCGAGGCCCGCGCCGATCACAACGCCCGCTATGGCACCGAACCAGGCGTGCTGTTCTACACCCACGTCACCGACCGCTTCACGCCGTTCCACACCAAGGTCATCGCCGCCAATGCCGGCGAGGCCGCGCATGTCCTCGACGGCCTGCTCGACCATGAAAGCGAGCTGGTCATCCGCGAACATGCGACCGATACCGCCGGCGCGGTCGATCATGTCTTCGGCCTGTGCCATCTGCTCGGCTTCCGCTTCGCGCCCCGCATCCGCGACCTCAACGAGCGCCGGCTCTACAGCCTGTCGCCGCTCGACTCGTGGCCGACGCTGCGCCCGCTCGTCGCCGGTCCGGTCAAGATCCGCGCGATCGAGGAGAACTGGGACGAAACCCTGCGCCTTGCCGCCTCGATCCGCGCCGGCACGGTGAGCGCCTCGGTCATGCTCCGCAAGCTGGCGGGCTTCCCGCGTCAGAACTCGGTCGCCCGCGCGCTGCGGGAGATAGGTCGGATCGAACGCACCCTGTTCATGCTCGACTGGTTCGATGATCCCGACCAGCGTCGTCGCACCGGCAGCATTCTCAACAAGGGCGAGGCCCGCAACGCGCTCGCCCGCGCCATCTTCTTCAACCGCCTCGGCGAACTGCGCGACCGCACCTTCGAGAACCAGCGCCATCGCGCCTCCGGCCTGACCCTCGTCACCGCGGCCATGACGCTCTGGAACACCGTCTATCTCGACCGAGCTGTCCGTCATCTGCGCGGCAGCGGCGTCGACGTGCCCGACGAGCTGCTCGCCCACGTCGCCCCTCTGGGCTGGGAGCATATCGGCCTCACCGGCGACTATCTCTGGGGCGAGATCGACAAACCTCGCGAGCGGTTCAGGCCGCTGCGCCTCCACCAGCAAAGCCGGGACGCTTAGCGTACGTTTTCGACCATCCTCTCACCGGTCCCC
>NZ_JBELMJ010000078.1:0-6480 GCF_042095875.1 Sphingomonas sp. | reverse complement strand
CGCCAGCCGTGCGCCGCCATCAGGGCGTCGCGCACCATGCCCGCCTGCACCAGCGCGAGCGGCGAACCGCGCGTACCCAGTCGAAAGTCACCCATCGCGCGCCTATCGCCGACGTGTCCCGCCCCTGCAACCCGCCAGCCCGACCCGCCCCCGCGATCCGGCCCGCGCTATGCGGCAGCCATTTCCCCTTCGCGCCGCGATCCCCTACATGACGGCCATGCTCATCCTCGGCCTCGAATCCTCCTGCGACGAAACCGCCGCCGCGCTCGTCACCGGCGACCGGCAGGTGCTGGCGCATCGACTGGCGGGGCAGGAGGCGGCGCACGCGCCCTACGGCGGGGTGGTACCCGAGATCGCGGCGCGCGCGCACGTCGAGGCGCTGGAGCCTTTGGTCGCCGCCGCCCTCGCCGACGCGGGTGTCACGCTAGCGCAGGTCGACGCGGTCGCCGCGACCGCCGGACCCGGCCTGATCGGCGGGGTGATGGTGGGGCTCGTCACCGGCAAGGCGCTGGCGCACGCGGCGGGCAAGCCGCTGGTGGCGGTCAACCATCTGGAGGGCCACGCGCTCAGCCCGCGGCTGTCCGACCCCGATCTCGACTTCCCGTACCTGCTGCTGCTCGTCTCGGGCGGGCATTGCCAGCTGCTGCTGGTCGAGGGCGTCGCGAACTATCGCCGGCTCGCCACCACGATCGACGACGCCGCGGGCGAGGCGTTCGACAAGACCGCCAAGATCCTGGGGCTCGGCTTTCCCGGCGGCCCCGCGGTCGAGCGTGCCGCGCGCGACGGCGATCCGCGCGCCGTGCCGCTGCCGCGCCCGCTGCTGCGCTCGCCCGAGCCGCATTTCTCCTTTGCCGGATTGAAGGCCGCGGTCGCGCGCGCGGCGAACGATCACGCGTCGGCCGATCTCGCCGCCTCGTTCCAAGCAGCGGTCGTCGACTGCCTCGTCGACCGCACGCGCCGCGCGCTGGGTCGCGCCGGCGTCGTTACCGCGCTTGTCGTCGCGGGCGGGGTCGCCGCCAACGGTGCGATCCGCTCGGCGCTCCAGGAACTCGCTGCCGAGCACTCCTTACGCTTCGTCGCGCCGCCTTTGTGGCTGTGCACCGACAATGCCGCGATGATCGCCTGGGCGGGGGCGGAGCGCTTCGCCGCCGGGCTGATCGATCCGCTCGATGTACCGGCGCGCCCGCGCTGGCCGCTCGACCCGCACGCCGAGGCGGTGCGCGGCGCGGGGGTGAAGGCGTGAGCGCGCCCGTTCCCGACGAAACGATCGGCGTGGTCGGCGGCGGCGCCTGGGGCACCGCGCTGGCGCAGGTCGCGGCGGGTGCCGGGCACCGGGTGCGTCTCTGGGCGCGCGAGGCCGAGGTCGTCGCCGGCATCAACCACGCGCGCGAGAACGCCGCCTTTCTCCCCGGCATCGCGCTCTCGCCGCTGATCGAGGCGACGCAAAACTGGTCCGCGCTCGCCGACGCGCGCGCGATCCTGGTCGTCACCCCGGCGCAGCACATGCGCGCGGTGCTCGGGAATTTGCGCGACCACACCGCGCCGCTGATCCTGTGTTCCAAGGGGATCGAGGCGGGCACGCTGCTGCCGCTGCACGAGGTCGCGCGCCAGGCGGTGCCGGGCGCGCCGATCGCGGTCCTGTCGGGTCCGACCTTCGCGCACGAGGTCGCCGCCGGGCTGCCCACCGCGGTCACGCTGGCGGCGGAGGACTCAGGCCTCGCCGCCGAGCTCGCCGCGCTGGTCGCGCAGCCGACCTTTCGTCCCTACGCCTCGACCGACGTGATCGGCGCGGAGATCGGCGGCGCGGTCAAGAACGTGCTCGCGATCGCGTGCGGCGTGGTCGACGGTGCCGGCCTGGGGCAGAACGCGCGCGCCGCGCTGATCGCGCGCGGCTTCGCCGAGATGACGCGCTTCGGTCTAGCGCGCGGCGCGCGGGCGGAGACGCTCGCCGGCCTGTCGGGGCTCGGTGATCTCGTGCTCACCTGCTCATCGACCAGCTCGCGCAACTTCTCGCTCGGGCGCGGCATCGGCCAGGGCACGCACGCCGCCGACCTGCTCGCCAACCGCCTGACCGTCGCCGAGGGTGCGCACACTGCGCCGGTCCTGCGCGAGGCAGCCGCCCGATCGGGCGTCGACATGCCGATCACCGAGGCGGTGTGCGACCTGCTGGCCGGTGCGCCGGTTGCCGCCACGATCGACCGCCTGCTCGCCCGCCCCCTGCGCGCGGAAGCGTGAGGGCACAAGAGCGCGCCGGCAGAGGCGCAGTTGAGGTTCTGGCGGACTTATCCACAGTTCGATCCACAAGCGGGCGGGCGCTCCCGAGCGTTGGCTCTTCGGACGTTGCTGTCCGCGGCAGTCTTACAGGGGTCAGCGCGTGCAGGATCAGCGCGCGACCTCGCTGTCCAGTGGGTTTCAGCGATCGTTCGAGTCGTCGGATCGAGATCGATCGCCGTCCAGCGCAACGAGGTTCAATCGCGTGAGCAGCACCGGCATATCCTCGGTGACGAACGTGTCGCGCGGCGGGGCCCAGGCGGCGCGCAGCGCGTGGCGCGCCGCGGCGAACGGCTCCGCGCGCTCGGCCGTGCTCGGCCCCGGCTCACGCGCCGCGCCGTCACGCTCCAGCAGGCGGAAATCATGGTGAACGGGGCGCTCGCCCCGCATCGACTCGGTCATGGAACACGCAACTAGAAAAAGGATGGTGGCGGAGACGGCAGAGCCGTCACCGTCGATCATGGCGTCTGAACGTGCGAAGCCGACCCGGGTTGCTACAAAGCTGCGCGTCCGACGCACGGCTCACCGCAGCAGGGTGGTCGCCCGTCGCTGTCCTACACGCCCATATCGGCGCAAGCCCACCGCAGACTGGCCCACTTTGCCGTGCGGGAGAAAACGTTCGTGAACCTCCACTTGCTCCACTTCGCATTTCTGCAATCGTGCCTGCTCCAGCCACCGCGTCGCGTTTACCGCGCGCAGGCGAGGCTCGCCGCGTCGATCGCCGTGGCCGCGCCCGCCAGCGCGTAGGTGTCGGCGAACGGCCGGCCGCCGCGCGCGATTCCCGACACGCTCATGCTGCGCCCGCCGCGCATCGCCGCGACGATCGCGCGGTCGGTCGCCGCGTCGGGCGCGCGGGCGCCACGCGCGTCGCCGCGCAGGCCGAAGCGCCGCTCGCCGATCGCCAGCGTGATCGGCGTCCCCGGCCGTCGCGTTGTCGAGAAGCGCACGAACACCGCCTGCCGCCGCGTACCGTCGACCCGCGTCGCCACGCTGGCGAAGCCGCCGCGGCGGTCGGTGCCGCCCGTCCCGGATGTGCCCTGAAGCACCGGTTGCGCCAGCGCGAAGCAGCGCCGCGGCGGGCCGGCATCGCGGATCGCGCCCCAGCGCTCCCATACGCCGATCGCCTGCCGCTCGCCCACGACCAGCGCCAGCGCCAGTACGAGCACCGACCCGCTCAAGCCGGCGCGTACCCGGTGCCGCGGTGCACCAGCGTCTCCGCACCGCGCTCGATCAGCGCCACGCTGCCCTGCGGGTAGCCGGGCAGCACGGGCGCGCCGCACGCGTCGACCGGTGCGCCGGTGGCGACCCCGCGCAGCACGCGGCTGGAGATGCCGTGCATGATGACCAGCCGGTCGCCCGCGTCGTCGGCGGTGTCCGCCAGCCAGCCGCCGACGCGCGCCGCGATCGCCTCGTAGCGCTCGCCGTCGGGCGCGCAGCGCAGCAGACCGTTCGCGTCGATCACCGGGCCGACCTCCGCGACCACGTCGGCGTAGTAGCGCCCGCCCCAGCTGCCCATGTCGATCTCGACCAGCCGCTCGTCGGTGCGTGCCTGGTGCCAGTCGAGTTCGAGATGCTCGGCGATGATCGCGAGCGTCTGGAGCGCGCGCCCGGCGGGCGACGCCCACAAGGTCAGCCGCGGGGCCGGCCCGAGCAGGTCGCGCAGCGCGCGCCCCATCTCGTCCGCCTGCGCGAAGCCCGCGCGCGTCAGCGGCGTGTGCGGGTGGTCGCCCTGCAGGCGGCGCGCGGCGTTGAACACCGTTTCGCCGTGTCGCGCCACGAAGTCGCGGCCCTGCCGTCGCGTGAAGTCGAACCCTGCTGTCACGGTCGCGGTGTCAACCCGGTGTGGCGCAAAAGCAACGCAAAAAACTGTTTAGCTGAGGTTCATGCAACCGCCGCCCGCGCCAACTATTTCCCGCATCCCACCCCAGTCGAGGGGTGCCACGATACGGAGTTCCCCATGCGTAAGCTCGTTCTCGCCACCGCGGCAATCGTCGCCGGCACCGCTGCCCTTCCCGCCGCCGCACAGACCGCCGCGCCGTTCACCGGCCCGCGCGTCGAGGCGCTCGCCGGCTACGACAATTTGCAGGACGGCGGCGACGGCGACTCGGAAGGTCGTGACGGCTTCCTCTACGGCGGCGCGATCGGTTACGACGTGCAGGCCGGCGGCGTGGTGCTGGGCGCCGAGGCCGAGCTGACCGATTCGACGTCGCGCGCGCGCAGCTACAATTCGTTCACCGCGGGCGACCGCTTCTCGGTCAAGGCCGGTCGCGACATCTTCCTCGGCGGGCGCGTCGGCTACGTCATCTCGCCGCTGGCGATGATCTACGCCAAGGGCGGCTACACCAACGCGCGGGTGGAATCGCGCTACACCGCGGGCAATGTCGAGTTCCGCGACCACACCAACCTCGACGGTTTCCGCGTCGGTGCGGGTCTGGAATACAACATCACGCCGACCGCCTACGTAAAGGGTGAGTATCGCTACTCGCACTACGGCGACGTCGACGGCTACGACATCGATCTCGACCGTCACCAGCTGCTCGGCGGGATCGGCATTCGCTTCTGAGGCGCTTTCGTCGGCTCATTAACGCTTTCCACAGGGTCGGCGCACAAGAAAGACGGCCGGGGCGCTTGCTCCGGCCGTTTTCTTTTGGCTAGGAAACATTGGCCATATCGCCCCTGGTAAAGACCTGCGGGCCGGGGGAATTTTCGATGAAGGCGACGATCGAACGCGCAACGCTCCTCAAGGGGCTGAGCCACGTGCAGTCCGTGGTGGAACGGCGCAACACCATCCCCATCCTGTCCAACGTGCTGATCGAGGCGGTGGAAGGCTCGCTCAGGCTGATGGCGACCGACCTCGACCTGCAGATCAACGAGAGCGTGGCGGCCGCAGTCGACCAGCCCGGCGCGATCACCGTGTCGGCGCACACGCTGTTCGACATCGCGCGCAAGCTGCCCGAGGGCGCGCAGGTGTCGCTGTCGGCCGCCGACGGGCGCATGGCGATCGTCGCGGGTCGTGCGCGCTTCAGCCTGGGCACGCTGCCGCGCGACGACTTCCCGGTCATCGCCGAGGGCGAGCTGCCGACGAGCTTCGAGCTGCCGGCGGAGACGCTGAAGCAGATCATCGACAAGACGCGCTTCGCAATCTCGACCGAGGAAACGCGCTATTACCTGAACGGCATCTTCCTGCACCTGTCGGACGACGTGCTGAAGGCGGCGGCGACCGACGGGCACCGGCTGGCGCGCGTGACGGTCGCCAAGCCCGAGGGGTCGGAGGGCATGCCCGACGTGATCGTGCCGCGCAAATGCATCGGCGAGCTGCGCAAGCTGCTCGACGAGGTCGACGGCTCGGTCGGCGTGTCTCTGTCGTCGACCAAGATCCGCTTCGACCTGGGCAGCGCGATCCTGACCTCCAAGCTGATCGACGGCACGTTCCCCGACTATAGCCGCGTGATCCCGACCGCGAACGACAAGATCCTGAAACTCGATCCCAAGAGCTTCATGGAGGGCGTCGACCGCGTGTCGACGATCGCGACCGAGAAGACGCGCGCGGTGAAGATGGGGCTCGACCGCGATCGCATCACCTTGTCGGTGACGAGCCCGGAGAACGGGACCGCGGCGGAGGAAGTGCCGGGCGACTATACCTCGGCGCCGTTCGAGATCGGGTTCAACAGCCGCTACCTGCTCGATATCCTGGGGCAGATCGACAGCGACCTGGTCGAGGTCCACCTGGCCGACGCCGCCGCGCCGACACTGATCCGCGAGAGCGACAAGTCGCCCGCGCTCTACGTGCTGATGCCGATGCGGGTCTGACCCGGGCGGAAGGTGAGGCGAAGGTGAGGCCAAGGCGGCGGGGCTCGCGCCGGTCGCGGGATCAAAAGGTCACGCTAAGGTGAGGCCAATACGCGGTGTTGGGCGCTCGCGTCGATGAGGGTCGTCGTACGACCTGCGCTTGATTTAGGGCGCGGTCTTTCTCGCGGCGTGGTGAAGAAGCGGGATTCCGGGTCGAGCCCGGGATGACGATGCGTGGAAAGCGGTTGGTCTCGCGACATCGGCGCGGCCTCGCGCCTGACACGTGGCGCTAACGCCACGGTCGCGGGACCGCGCGGCGGGTGGGGCAGACGATGCAAAGAGCCGGGCGGGTGCGCGAAGCCCGGCGGCGTAGCGTAGCGGTGGGTTGTAGGACAGCGTCGCCGTGACGCGGGCGCGTCA
>NZ_JBELMJ010000077.1:0-7048 GCF_042095875.1 Sphingomonas sp. | reverse complement strand
GACGCTGCTGATCGAGAATATGAACCCGCTATCCGTCATGACTCACCCAGGCGTTGCGGGCGGGAGTCAGGCGAGAGCGCGCCAGGCAGGAACGGATCGCAGAGGCGTGGCGCCACGGACCGTCGCGTCGAGCGCGATCCACCGGAGGAACCCCCGTCCGAGGAACGTTATGGCGTCGATCGGCAGGTCTCCTGGCTCACGGGTCGCTGCGGTGGCTCCGGCCTTCCCGGGCCCCTTGCGGGAGCCCAGTGACACGATGTGGAGCCGCCGCTCGCCGCTTACAGTTGCGGGGGCAGCGCCGGACTCTGTCCGTAAGGGACACCACCGGCTTCCCGTCTTAGCCCCATCGCCATGCCTGGGATGGGGAACCTCGACATCGCCACCCAACATCATTGGGCACGCGCTGTCAACATGGACATAAAGATATCTTTATATCGTGATGACCGAGCTAGTGACGATCACAGGCCGAAGCGCAGCGTCGCGCGCAGGTCGCGCCCGGCGAGCGGGGCGAAGTCCTTGAGGAAGCTTGCGTGGCGGCGCGCGACCACGTCGAACAGGTTGTTGGCGCTCAGCAGCAGCGTCGTGTTGTTGTCGCGACCGAACGGCCGCAACGAGACGCTGGCGTTGACCAGCGTGTAATCGTCGGTCGGCGTCTCGGACGCGGCGATGCGATCCTGCTCGAACACGTGTTCGACCTGCGCGCGTGCGGTGAAGCGCTCGCTCTGCGCCTCCACGCCGCCAAGAATGCGCAGCGGCGGGATGCGCGGCACGGGACCGCCATTCGTGACGCTCGCGTGCACGTAATCGGCGACACCGTCGACGTTGATCGAGGTGGCGCCAATGTTGAACAGCCGCGCGGAGGCGTCGAGCTCGAAACCGTACAGCCGCGCGTCGCGCTGCTGATACTGGAAGCACGGCAGTTCCACCTCACGGCCCGACGGGTCGGCGGCGGCCTGGCACACGTCGGTTCCGACGCGGTTCTCGTAGATGAAGTTGGTGAACCAATTGTAGTAAGCCGACGCGTCGACGCTGAAGCGGCTGTCGTGCGCGTGCACCGTCGCCTCCAGCCCCCAGCTCTTCTCGCGGCGGAAGTCTGGGTTGCCGAGTTCGTACGCCTGCGTGCCGGCGTGGTCGCCGTTGGCGAACAGTTCCTCGGCGGAAGGGGCGCGCTCGGTGCGCGACCCGTTCAGGCCGACGCGGATGCCGTCGACCGGCGCGAACGACGCGCCGAGCGAGCCCGACAGCGTGTCGAAGGTCCGACTTCCGCCAAAGAAGCGCAGGTCGTCCGCCACCGTCTTCGCGCGCTGATCGGTGTGCTCGTAGCGGAGCCCGCCCTCGGCCTTGAAGAGCCCCAGATCGACCTGCTGGAGCGTGAACACGCCGACCTGGTCGGTCTCGTTGCGCGGCAGGAATGCTTCCTCGCCGACGACGTCGAACTGGCGGTTGAAATACTGGACGCCGCTCGCGCCGCGCCAGCCGCCGCGGTCCGCCTGCGCCAGTTCCACACGACCCTCAAGCCCGTTGGAGCGGAACGTGGTCGCGATGTCGCCGTTCTCCTCGACCTCGAAATGGCGGTACTTGGCCTGCCCCGCGCGCAGGCGGATGCGGTCGAAGATCTCGCCGCCCGTTTCCACCTCCGCGCGCAGGTCGACGCGGTCCTGCTTGATGTCGAGGCGCGGCGCTTCCTGCTCCTGCCCGATCTGCGTCGCGTAGCGGACCGGCACGCCGTAGAAGCTGTCGTAGTGGCTGTACGAAACGCCGAGATGGCCGGTGTCGGTGATGATCGACGCACCCGCCGCGGCGGTCCAGGTCTCGGACGCGGTGTTGGGGATGCGCCCGCGCAGCGCCGCGTTGCGGGCGAAGTCGATCGGCTCGCCCGGGTTGCCGTCCTCGTCCGGCTCGGGGTTCTGCGGCAGACCTGCCTGCGACAGCGACGCGGCGCGCGCGTCGCGCGACAGCACGAAGCCGCCGACCTCCAGGTCGTCACTCTTCAGGTAGGAGCCGTCGGCGTGCAGCACGAGGCGCCCGAGCGCGACGTCGGCGGCGGCGCTGCCCGACCGCTCGTTTGCCGCCGAGCCGTAATTGGCGAACGCGTTGATGCGGTAGCCCCGCTCGGGGATCGTGCGCGGGATGCGCGTGTCGATGACGTTGACCACGCCGCCGATCGCCGACGAACCGAACAGCAAGGCGGTGGGGCCGCGCAGCACCTCGATCCGCTCCGCGGTCAGCGGATTGATGACGACCGCGTGATCGACGGAGGTGTTCGACACGTCAATCGAGCCGATGCCGTCCTGCAACACGCGGACGCGGTCGCCCTGAAGGCCGCGCAGCACCGGGCGCGACGCCGACGGGCCGAACGAGGTCGCCGACACGCCGGGCTGCCGTGCCAGCGTTTCGCCGATCGTCGGGCGCAGTTCGCGGGTCAGCTCCTCGCCAGTGACGATCGACGTGCCTTGCAGGATGTCGGCCTCGCTCTGCCGGAACGGCGCCGTGACGATGATGTCGCCGCGCTTCGGGTCCGCAGTCGGCGCGGACTGACCCGGACCGGTCGTCTGCGCGAGGACCGGCGAGGCGGAAACGAGCGCGAGCAGACTTGCTCCGAGGGAAAAGCGCACCATCATGTCAGCTCCTTGAACCTTTGCCGCGTCACTATGGGCGGCTCAGTTCGACGGCAAGTGACATGTTGTAACATCTAAAAATTGTTGCACGGCGTTGCTGCGAAGCCACGTTTCTCGTTCACCGACCGCACGGGGTCACGCCATTCGCGCGGCCGCACGCCGCCGCAGCCAGTGCAGCACACCCGTCACGAACAGCAGCGTCGGCACGAGGCCGAGCAGGACGGCGAGCACGCGCGTTGCGGTGCCGCCCACCGTGCCGTCGTGCAGCGTGCGTATCCAGCTCGTGACGCGCGTACCGGTTCCGGCGCGACGCACGTCGTGGACCGCGAGCACGCGGCCGGACCCTTGATCGACGAAGACGTAGCTGCCGGGAAAGCGCGTGTGCGGATCGCCGGGCACTTGTAGCCGCACCCGGATCGGCGTCGCGCGCTCGGACGGCGCGTCGACGAAGACGATCCGCCCGTCGGGCACGACGCGCCGTGCCGTGGCGAGCGCCCGCGCGATGCTGATGCGCTGGATGCCATCACCGCGCGAGGTCGGCGCGGGGATCGGCGCGGGCCGCAGCAGCGTCTGCGCAACCGGGGGCAAAGCGAGCAGCACGCCCGTCGCCACCAGCACGAACAGCAGCGCCATGCTCCACAGGCCGAACAGCTTGTGCAGGTCGCGCAGTCGGCGGGTCGGCACCGCATCACGCTTGAACGCGAGCGCTTTCCGCCAGCTGCCGCGCGGCCACCACGCGACCACCCCAGTGACGAGCAGCGCCAGCATCGCCACGCCCGACCAGCCGACGACCTGACCGCCGAGGTCGCCGGCGAGCAGCGCCATGTGGAGCTGGTAGAGCCAGCTCATCAGGTAACCGCCCCACGGCTCGGCCCGGACGATCCGCGTGCCGTCGCTCGAGAACCAGACCATCATGCGATCGGTATGATGGCCGTGGCCGGACGCCGGATAGTAGCGCGCGGGGATGGGGCCGCCCGCGCCCGTCACCTCCAGCGTCCATTTGTCGCCCGGATGGTGCCAGCGGGCACGCCCCGTCGCCAGCGCGCGGTCCCATATTGGCGAGGTCAGCGAGGGCGGCGGGTCGCCCGGCCGCGCCTCGACCACCGGGTGAAGCGCGGCGTCAATGCCGGTGTAGAACACCAGCGCCGACCCGGTGAGCCCCAGCACCGAGAACAGCAGCCCCAGGCTCATCCCCAGCCACAGGTGGACGCGGCGCACGAGGATGCGCGCGCGCAACGTCGCCGATCGCGAATGGCCGGCCATCGTCAGAACCGCGTCGCCAGCGCGACCTCGAACGATCGCGGCGCGCCGATATAGACGTTGGTGGTCGGGTAGCCGGAATATTCGCCGTAGAAGGCATCGGTCAGGTTGCGGCCGCGCAAGGTCAGGGTCGCTTGCGGTGCGACCGGCACCGACACGCTGGCATCCAGCACATTATGGCCGGCGACCCGGATGGTGTTGGCCGTGTCGGTGTAGAAGGCGCTGGCGTGGCGCAGGAACCCGCCCAGCGTCACCGTGTCGGCGACCGTGTACAGCGCCGAGGCGTTGAGCGTGGTGGAGGGGACGTTGATCGGGCGGTTGCCGCTACGATCGATCCGCGCGCCTGCCACCACCTCGGACAGTTCATCGTACTGCGCGTCGGTGTAGGACACCCCGCCCGACAGCCGCAGCGCCTTCATCGGCGAGACGACCGCTGACAGCTCAACGCCCTGCGAGGACTGGCGCCCGCCCTGCACGGTCAGCGCCGGGTTGTTCGGATCGCGCGTCAGGATGTCGCGCTGCTCGATCCGGTAGGCCGCGCCGGTGACGCTCGCCCGCCCGCCCCAGGCGCTCGCCTTGAACCCGGTTTCGTAGGCGCGACCCTTCGTCAGGCGAAAGCGGCTGTTGGCGATCGAGGCGAGCAGGATCGAGGACACCGGCGATACCGCCGTCGTGTACTGCGCGTAGAGCGTCAGGCCGCCGGCCGCTCCGCTGCCGATCACGTCCCAGGTCGTGCCCGCGCGCCACGAGACGGGATCGAAGCTCGGGCTGTTGCGGCCGACCGCGCCGCTCGCGTTCTGGATCGTCGCGCGGTCGAGCGCGATATGATCCCAGCGCACCCCGCCGACCAGCAGCCACCTGGGCGTCAGGTTCATTGCATCCTCCGCGAAGACGGCGGTCTGCTTCAGTTGCGAATCGAAGGTGACGTTGGTGGTGGTGAAGATCGCCGTGCCGGTCGGCAGCGGCACGACTGCCGGCTCCCGCACGTCGACGGCGGGCAGCGCCGACGCCGGCGCCTGTTGGCGCAGGCTGGTGAAGTCGGTGTCGTTGTGCTCGAACCCCAGGCTGAAGCGGTTGCGCAGCCCCGCGATCGACTGGTCGTTGCCGATCACACCGCGCGCGTTCCAGAACCGGTGGTCGTGGCGGAAGTCCTGGTAGCTCTGGCGGAAGCTGCCGCCCGGAAAGCCGGCACTGGGCGCGACGAAGGTCTGGCTGTCCGCCAGCAGGAACTGGCGATCGGCGGTATAGCCGGTCAGGTCGAGCGCGACCGTCCATCCGCCGCCCGGCGCCCAATCGAGCCGTGAGCGCACCGTCGTCTCGTCGGCGCCAGAATAGGCGCCTAGCGGATTGTAGTTGCGCCGCCGCAAGGCACGATCGGCGACCAGACCGTTCGCCGTCGTCACCGCATCGCTCGGGCGCAGCGCGTATTGGCCGGGGATCAGCGGCAGCCCCTGGTAGGTGGCGTCGTAGCGGTCCTCGTAGTGATCGACCGCGACGAGCAGTGACAGGCGATCGCTCGGCCTCCACAGCGCGCTCGCGGTCAGCCCGGTCGAGAAGGTGTCGTTGTTGTCGACGTCGTAGAGGCTGTCCGACCGCTGGTAACTGGCGTCGGCGCGGACCGCGATCGTGGACGATACGGGCAGGTTGACCCCACCGGCTGCGAACACCGTGTCGAAGCTTCCGACCGAGAGCAGCGCGTCGAGGTGGCGTTCGCCCAGGACCGGCTTGCGCGTCACCTTGTTGATGACGCCCGCGAGCGCGCCCTCGCCGTGGAGGACCGACGCCGGGCCCTTCAGCACCTCGATCCGGTCGTAGTGCCAGTTGTTGCTGTCGCGCTGTACGACGGTCGAGGTCGAGATCCGCACGCCGTCCTGAAGCATCGACACGGTGTTGCCGGCGAACCCGCGCAAGGAGACGACCGCCGGGTTGCCCGGCACGTTGCCCGCGACCGCGCCCACCACGTCGTTGAACGTCTCGCGCGCGGTGCGCAGTCCGCGGACCTGGAGATCGGCTTGGGTCAGCACCTCGACGCTCGCCGGTGTTTCGCGGATCGACAGCCCGAGGCGGCTGCCCGCCTGTGCCTGCTGGTCCAGGTTCAACTGGTCGCGCTGCCCGATGACAACGACCGTCGCGTCGGTGCGATCGTCGGTGGCATCGCGGTTCTGCGCCGCGACCGGGACGGCCAGCAGCAGGCAGGGCGCGGCCGCCCCCGCCAAGAGGTGTATCCGAAGCATGATGATACCTTTGACCGGCCCGGCACTCAGGCGCGCGGACCGCAGTTCACGGGCGCGCCGGGTTCGCCGACGCGGGTTCACGGGTCAGAGGTAAGCCGGTGGTCCCCGCAGGGGTGGCCGCAGATACGCCGAACGCGAGGGTGCAGGCGGCACGGTCGCCGACAGGCCGAGCGCCAGGACGAACGCGATCAGCGCGGCGAGCTGGATCGGATCGGTCGCGCCGAGCATCGCGGCTGACAGGCCGGAGAAGGCGCACGGCAGCTCCGCCTTGTGCTCCTTCGACTTGCCGTGATCGGTCCCGTGTCCGGCAGTGCTGCCGTGCATCGCCGGCATCGCCACCATCGTCGTGGCCGGTCCCGCGTCCCCGCACAGGGTTATACGGCCCGACGTACCGTCGATCATGTACCCGGTCGGCACCAGCAACTTCATGAGCAACGCGCCGACGCAGATCAGCCCGGCGAGGTGGCGTTGCGCGAGAAGAAGCCGAAAGGCCTGCACCGCGCCCCACTATCCGCCTCGGCGGCGGGTGTCACTCGACATCGCTGCTCGACAGACCGATGGGTGCGGATGCCGTCGCGCACACTAGGGCTCGCGCACGGATGTTGAGACGATGCGCTTCCGGTGCATCGAAACGACGGTCAGGCGAGAGTCTGCCACATAGGCATATTCGGCCCCGCGATCATGCGCAGCCGTGGGCCGATCGATCGCGGTCAAGTCGAAGACGACCGAAGGCCTGCCCTCGGCGCTGCGGGGTTGCAGAGGCGTTGATCAGAAGCGAAGCATGCTGCTGGCTGACCGGCGCGTATCGCCAACTTCAATGGTTGAGCGGCACGCCAGAGGCGCTATAAGCGCCCGCTCTGCTGGGGCGTCGCCAAGCGGTAAGGCACCGGTTTTTGGTACCGGCATTCGTAGGTTCGAATCCTGCCGCCCCAGCCA
>NZ_JBELMJ010000076.1:0-7139 GCF_042095875.1 Sphingomonas sp. | reverse complement strand
CGCGCGCGCCGCCCGCTCCGCCGCGCAGGTGCGCGCCGCGCAGGCCGATCGCGCCGCCGCCGCCTCGGGCAACCCGACCCGCCGCGCCCGGCTGCGCGAGGCGGCGATCGAGGCGCGCGTCGCGCTCGCCGAGGCCGAGATCGCGATCGCCGCCGCGCGCGCGCGCGCCACCGACCGCGCGCTGGACGCGCAACGCCTAGACCTCGCCGCGCAGCAGGGGCCGATCGCGCAGCTGCTCGCCGGGCTCACCTCGCTTGCGCGCCGCCCCGCCGCGGTCGCGATCGTCCAGCCCGGCAGCCTCGACGATCTGGTCCACGTCCGCACCGTGCTCGCCAGCTCGCTCCCGCTCGTGCGCGAGCGGACCGCGGCGATCCGCGACCAGCTCGCGCGCACCCGCGCGCTCCACGCCAGCGCCGCCGCCGCCGGGGCCGAGCTGGGCGCCGGCCGCGCGCAACTGCTCGGCGCGCGCCGCGCGCTGGCGAACTTGCGCGACGAGCCGCTCGACGTCGGCACCGCGTCCGACCGCGCGCTTGCGCTGGGCGAGCGCGCGCGCGACATCGTCGACCGGTTGCGCGGGGTCGGCGACGCGCAGGGTACGCTCGCCAGCCTGGTCGCGCTGCCCGGCCCGCCGATCCCCGCGGTCGCGAGCGCGGCCGCGGCGCCGTACCGCCTGCCGGTCAGCGGCCGGCTCGTCACCGGCTTCGGCGAGCTGTCCGACAACGGCGTGCGCGCGCGCGGGCTGACCTTCGCGGTCGCCCCCGCCGCGCGCGTCGTCGCCCCCGCCACCGGGCGGATCGTCTACGCCAGACCGTTCCGCGGCTTCGGCGGGATCGTCATCATCGACCACGGCGAGGGCTGGGTCACGCTGCTGACCGGGCTCGCCACCCTGTCGGTCACGCCCGATCAGCAGGTCGCGTCCGGCGCGACGATCGGCGCGGCCGCGTCGGGCGAGGCACCGCAGGTCACCGTCGAGCTGCGCCGCCGCGGCCGTCCGGTCGACATCACGCTGCTGATCTGACCCGCGCCACCTGACCGCCCCCGCTCAGCCGCGGTTCAGCCCCGCCGTGCTTTGATACACATCGGTTTTTCCGCTACACGCGAACCCCATCGCCCTCGAGGATCAAGCGCCCACCGCATGAAGTCGAAACTGCTCCAGGCCACCGCGCTCGTCGCCACGGTCGCGCTCGTTCCCGTCGCCACCGGCGCGATGGCCGCGGCCGACACCAACACCTACCGCGAACTCGACAAGTTCCTCGACGTCTACAACCGCGTAAAGGCCGATTACGTCGACAAGGTCACCGACGAGCAATTGGTGAAGGGCGCGATCGACGGCATGCTTTCCGCGCTCGACCCGCATTCCAGCTACGTCGACGCGTCCGACTTCGACAATCTGCGCATCATGACCGAGGGCAATTATGGCGGTCTCGGCCTCACCGTCTCGATGGAGGACGGCGCGGTCAAGGTCGTCGCCCCGCAGGAGGATACGCCCGCGGGCCGCGCCGGCATCAAGTCGGGCGACTATATCACCCACATCAACGGCAAGCTGATCTACGGCGGCACGCTCGACGAGGCGACGTCGCAGATGCGCGGGAAGCCCGGATCGAAGGTCACGCTGACGCTGATCCGCCCCGGCCGCGACAAGCCGCTCGACGTCGCGCTGGTGCGCGAGGTGATCGTCCAGCGCCCGGTCAAGTGGGAGGTGAAGGGCGACGTCGGCTACATCAACATCAACACCTTCTCCGAGAACACCGGCGCCGACACCCGCGCGGCCATCATGGCGATCGACAAGTCGCTCGGGCACAAGCCGCTCGGCTACGTCGTCGACCTGCGCGAGAACGGCGGCGGGCTGCTGACGCAGGCGATCGCGGTGTCCGACGCCTTCCTCGACCACGGCGAGATCGTCTCGCAGCGCGGCCGCGACAAGGCGGATATCGAGCGCTACTTCGCCAAGCCCGGCGACGACGCCAAGGGGCTGCCCGTTGTCGTCCTCACCGACTCGGGCACCGCGTCGGCCAGCGAGATCGTCGCCGGCGCGCTGCAGGATCACCACCGCGGGCTTATCATGGGCGAGAAGACGTTCGGCAAGGGATCGGTGCAGACCTTGCTGCCGCTCGGCCCCCGCACCGCGCTCCGCCTCACCACCGCGCGCTACTTCACGCCGTCGGGCCGCAGCGTGCAGGAGGGCGGGATCGAGCCCGACATCCGCGTGCCGCAGCTGTCCGACCCCGATTACAAGACGCGCCCCGTCTTCCGCGAGGCCGATCTTCGCCGCCACCTGATCAACGAGATCAAGTCGCCCGACAATGCGGTGCTGGAGGAGGATACCAAGGACGATCCGCGCTTCACCGCGACCCCGGCGAGCCTCGAGAAGCAGGGGATCAAGGACTTCCAGCTCTGGTACGCGCTGAAGACCGTCGCGCGGCTCGGCGGCGCAACCCAAGTGGCCGCCGTCACCGCCGCGATGGCGAAGCCCGCGCCCGGCGCCACGCCGACGCGCGCGCCCGGAACACCGCGCAAGTGACCGCGATCCTGAACGCCTCGCAGCGCCGCGCCCGCGCGCTCGCGTTCCTGATCCCCGCCGCGCTGCTCGCCGGCGCCTGGGCGTTCCAGCTGATCGGCCACCTCTACCCGTGCGAGATGTGCCATTGGCAGCGCTGGCCGCACTACGGCGCGCTCGCACTCGCCGCGCTGTCGTTCGTCGCGGGCGGCGCGCGCACCCGCGCGACGCTGGTCGCGGGTGCCGCCGCGCTGATCGCGATCTCCGGGCTGATCGGCCTCTTCCACGCCGGGGTCGAGTACCACTGGTGGCAGGGCATCACCGCCTGCACCATGACCGTCAGCGGCGGCGGTCGCTCGACCGACGCGATGTTGAAGGACCTACTCGCCGCCCCCATCGTACGCTGTGACGCCGCGCAGTGGAGCTTGCTCGGCGTCTCGCTCGCGGGATGGAACGCCGCGGTGTCGCTCGTCGGGGCGACGGTGATCGGATACCTGCTCAGGAGGCGTGCATGACGTGGAAACCAGGTGATCGTCCGGCCAGGACCGACTCGATGATCCGCGTCGACCAGGCGGGCGAGTTCGGCGCGACGCGCATCTACGCCGGCCAGCTCGCGGTGATGGGCCATCGCAGCCCGCTCGCGCGCGAGATCGCGGGCATGGCGCTGCAGGAGGAGAAGCACCGCGCCTTCTTCGACCGCATGATCGCGGAGCGCGGCGTACGCCCGACCTTGCTCGCGCCGTTCTGGGACGCGGCGGGCTTCGCGCTCGGCGCGGTCACCGCCGCGATCGGCCCCAACGCCGCGATGGCGTGCACCGCCGCGGTCGAGACCGAGATCGACAAGCATTACGAGGATCAGCTCGTCGAACTCGGCGACAGCGACCCCGAACTGTCCGACGCGATCCGCGAGTTCCAGGCCGAGGAGCTCGAACACCGCGACACCGCGCTCGCGCACGGCGCGGAGCAGGCGTTCGGTTACCCGATCATGTCCGCCGCGATCCGGCTCGGCTGCCGCGTCGCGATCGCCGCAGCCAAGCGTATCTGAGGCCAGCTCCCCTCGAGGACCCCGTTATGCGTGCTTCACTCTGCCTGATCGCCCTGGCGCTACCCGCCGCCGCAACCGCGCAGCTCGGGCCGCCCGCGCCGACCCAGCCACGCGTCGCCAAGACGACCGCGGCGGAGGGCGTGTCGAAGAGCGCGCCCGTCAACGGCGTGCTGGTCCTCTACGGCAACGAGCGCTGCCCGACCAACAACAACAACGAGGAAGTGGTCGTCTGCGTCCGCCGCTCCGCCGCGGAGCAGTTCCGTATCCCCAAGGAACTCCGCAACTTCGAGGTCACGCCCGAGAATGCGAGCTGGGCGGTCAAGGAACAGGCCAACCGCACAGTCGGCAATGTGGGCGTCGGCACCTGCTCCGCGGTCGGCGCGGCGGGTGCGACCGGCTGCAACGTCCAGGACCTGTCGGCCTGGAAGCGCGAGCGCCAGGCCGCGAAGAAGGCCGAGACGCCCGACCTGCCTTAACCGACCCTCCGTCACCCCGGACTTGATCCGGGGTCCCGCTTTTTCCCGCGCAAGGTCTCACCGACCCCCTGCATCGGCGGCGACCGGCTATTGAGCCGAACCGCGACCCGCTCTACGCTCCCACTCGACTCGCGTAACTGGCGCATTCGCGGAGCACCGCGGGGAAGCGCGACGTCGCTGCCGCCGCGCGCCTGGGCACCCATGCGACAGGAGCCCTGCCATGCCGATCCGCATCGCCTTTCTGCTGTTCCCGAACGTGACCCAGCTCGACCTGACCGGCCCCGCGCAGGTGCTCTCGCGCCTGGGCGACGCGCGGCTCGACCTCGTCGCCCAGACGCGCGATCCCGTCATGACCGACGCCGGCTTCGCGATCCTGCCGACCGCGACGTTCGACCAAGTGCCCGCCGCCGACATCCTGTGCGTGCCCGGCGGCATGGGGGTGAGCGGCGCGATCGCCGACGACGCGACGATGGCGTGGGTCGCGCGGGTGGGTGAGGGCGCGACATGGGTGACCAGCGTCTGCACCGGCTCGCTCGTGCTCGGCGCCGCCGGGCTTCTGCGCGGCTACCGCGCGACGAGCCACTGGGCGCAGCGCCACATGCTGCCGCTGTTCGATGCCGAGCCGGTCGCCGAACGCGTCGTCCACGACCGCAACCGCGTGACCGGCGGCGGCGTCACCGCCGGCATCGACTTCGCGCTGACGCTCACCGCGCTGATCCGCGGGCAGCGCCACGCCGAGCTCGTCCAGCTCAGCCTGGAATACGATCCCGCCCCGCCCTTCGACGCCGGCTCACCCGAGCGCGCGGACCCTGACCTGCTCGCGGCCTTCCATCGCCGCGCCGCCGCGGCCGGCGACCGGGACGCCGAACTGCGCACGCTGGCGGCACGCCGCGGCTTCACCTAACCGCGACGGCACGGTGGCTGACGTGCTCTGCCCGACCACACCTGAACCGACCAGCACCATAAATCTGCGGCCGTCACCCCGGACTTGATCCGGAGTCCCGCTTCTCTGCCGCCAAACGAGCGACACTGCACCGCTGTCCTACAATCCACAGTCCCGCTAAGCCGCGAAGCGAGGCGCAAGCCCCACGCTCCTGCTCATCGTTACATCCCGCCCGACAGTTGCCGCCGCTGCGCGCACGCGATCAAGGGCAACTTCACCTGCGCGACGCGAACCACCCTTGAGAGGCGCATTGGCGTGACCTTCGCCTCACCTTCCGATTTACGCTCCCGCAACACCGCGCGTTGGCGTGACCTTCGCGTGACCTTCCGCGCTCAGGCGCGCTTCATGCCCCGCACGCGGTGCCAGATGTAGAAGGCGATCGCCGCGACCAGCACCACGCCGATCACCGCGTCGGCGCGGTGGAAGAACGCCTTCAATCGTGGATCGCTGTTCCACTGGTCGCCCAGCTTCATGCCGATCCACGCGAGCAGCAGGCAGAACGGCCACGATCCGACGAACGTGTAAACGTGGAACGGGATCAGCTTCATCCGCGCGACGCCCGCGGGGAACGCGATAAACGTGCGGATCACCGGCAGCATCCGCCCGATCAGGATCGCCCAGTTGCCCCATTTGTTGAAGAAGCGATCGGCCAGGTCCAGTTCGCCCGGCCCGATCAGCACGTAGCGCCCGAACTTCTCCGCGAGCGGCCGCCCGCCGCGTCGCCCGATCTCGTAGGCGACGATCGACCCCAGGTTGCACCCGATCGCGCCCGCGGTCGCGGCGGCGAACAGCTCGAACCGCCCGGTCGACACCAGATACCCTGCGAACGGCATGATGATCTCGGACGGCAGCGGAATGCACGCGCTCTCGATCGCCATCAGCAGCACGATGCCGAAATAACCCATGCCGGAGATGACGGCGATGGCGAATGCCGCGAGCGTTGCCAGGATCTTCTCGACCATGGCCCGGCGCTTGCGCGAAACCGTCGGCCTTGGGAAGTCGCTTTCGGAACCGTGCCGGCCAGCAACGGTTCGTCACGACATGACTGATCTCACCCTGAACGACGGCCGCACGATGCCGCAACTCGGCCTCGGCACCTACCAGATTCCCGACGCGCAGGTCGCGACGATCGTCCGGGCGGGGCTCGACGCGGGCTTCCGCCTGATCGACACCGCCGCGATCTACCATAACGAGCGCGGCGTGGGCGAGGGGATCGCCCACGACGACGCGTTCCTCACCACCAAGCTGTGGAACGACCGCCACACCGACGCCGCCGCCGCACTCGACGAGAGCCTGGCGCTGCTCGGGCGCGACGCGGTCGACTTGTACCTGATCCATTGGCCGCATCCCTCGGCGGACGATTACGCCGACGCGTGGCGTGCGCTGGTCGACCTGCGCGAGGCGGGCAAGGCGCGCTCGATCGGCGTGTCAAACTTCATGCCCGATCATCTGAACCGCATCATCGAGGCGACCGGCGTCACCCCCGCGGTCAACCAGATCGAGCTCCACCCGACCTTCCAGCAGCGCGACTGCGCCGCCTTCAACGCCGACCACGGCATCGTCACGCAGAGCTGGAGCCCGCTCGGCCAGGGCGAGGGGCTCAAGGACGAGCGTATCGTGAAGATCGCCAATCGCTTGGGTGCAACGCCCGCGCAGGTCATCATCGCCTGGCACCTGGCGAAAGGCTATTCGGTCATTCCCAAGACCGGCAACGTCGACCGCCTGTCCAGCAACTTCGCTGCCGGCGAGGTCACGCTGTCCGACGACGACGTCTCCGCCATCGACGCGATGGACGACGCGGACGGGCGCATGGGACCCGACCCGGCCAGCTTCTGACGTCTGGAAACGTCGCGGCAACCCACCCAAGCTCGTCATCCCGGCCTCGCGCCGGGATCCCGCTTCTTCTCGCCCGTACCTAGAGGGCAGCGCACCGTCCGGCCACTACCCGACCAGCGCGTGCGCCGCCTTCAAATCCTCGACGAACTTCGCGTATTCCGCCGCCTTCGCCGCCTCATCGGGCAGCCGCAGCAGGTAGCTCGGATGCACCGTGATCCACGCGGTGCCGCCGCTCTCGCCCGGCAGCGTCAGCGCGCGCCCGCGCTCGCGCCCGATCGTCATCGCCTTGCCGAACAGGCTGCGCGCCGCGGTCGCGCCCAGCGCCACCGTGACCTTGGGGCG
>NZ_JBELMJ010000075.1:0-7201 GCF_042095875.1 Sphingomonas sp. | reverse complement strand
ATACTGACGCTGCTCGCGACGCCCGGCGACGCGTTCGGCGAGGCGCTGGCCTATCTGCGCGTCATCTTCCTGGGGCTGCCGGCGTCGATGCTGCTCGTCGTCATGTTCATGGGATTGCGCGGGATCGGCGATTCGCTCACGCCCTTGTGGTTCATGGGGCTGTCGGTTGTGCTCGACGCCGGGCTCAACCCGGTGTTCATCCTGGGGCTCGGGCCCGCGCCCGAACTCGGCATCGCGGGATCGGCGACGGCGACGCTGATCGCCAACGTGGTCGCGAGCGCCGTGCTGGTCACCTACATCTACGTCCGCAAACTGCCGCTCCGGCTGGCGGGCGCGGAGTTACACTACGTCATTCCGGACCGGGCGCTGCTGGGCACCATCGTCGGCAAGGGGCTGCCGATCGGCGCGCAGATGCTGGTGATCTCGAGCGCGGGGCTGGCGATGGTCGGCCTGGTCAATCGCAATGGCGTCGATACCACCGCGGCCTACGGCATCACGCAGCAGATCTGGACCTATATACAGATGCCCGCGATGGCGATCGGCGCGGCGGTGAGCGCGATGGTCGCGCAGAATATCGGCGCGGGGCGGTGGGACCGGGTCAGCGCGATCACCCGCAGTGGTATCATCTACAATCTCGCGATCACCGGCGCGATCATCGCGGTCGCCCTGCTGTTCGACCGACCGCTGCTGGCCTTGTTCGTCGACGACGGCTCGCGCGTGCTGACGGTCGCGCAGCACATCAACCTGCTGTCCACCTGGGGCTTCGTGCTGTTCGGGGCGACCATGGTGCTGTTCGGCACGGTGCGCGCGAACGGCGCTGTCTGGGGGCCGCTCGCGATCCTGTTCATCGCCATGTTCCCGGTGCGGCTCGGCGCCGCATTCGCGCTGCGCCCGGCACTCGGCAGCGATGCCTTGTGGTGGAGCTTCCCGCTCGGCTCGGCGACCACGTTGCTGCTCGCCGCGCTCTATTATCTGCAGGGCGGGTGGCGAAAGGGCGCGCTGCTGACCGCCGAGCCGCATTGCGAGGAGCGGAGCCACGCCGACGTCGAACCCGCGGGCGCGGTGCGGCCGGCGAGCTGATCGCGGCCCGCGCGCCGGCGTCAGCGCGGCACCATCACCTCGATCACGCCGGCCGCGATGTGCGCGGTGACGGGCGTGTGCGCGAGCACCTCGCCATCGATCGAGATCGGCATGCCCGAGGGGATCGTGTCGACTCGCATGCTCTTGCCCGAGAAGGCGACGGTATGTTCGTGCCGGGCGTCGTGCCGGAAGAAGGACGCGACCCAATTCTTGACTAGGTTGCGCTTGAACGGACCCTTGACCGCCTGCACCACGATCTCGCCCGAATCGACCTCGGCGCCCTCGACCACTTCGGTGCCGCCGTGGAATGGCCCGTTGGAGATGCGCACCTCGACCGCCTTGATGTGCGCCGCGCGGTCGCCTTCGCCGACGACCAAAGTGAAGGAGTGGAAGCGGAAGAACTGCAGCACCGCCCAGGCGAGATAACCGACGCGTCCGGCGATCTTCTTCAACCAGTGCGGTACGGTGGCGGCGATCTGCGGGCTGATGCCCATCGCCGCGCAATTGGCGTAATAGTCGCCGTCGATCATCCCGAGGTCGATGCGACGCGGTTCGCCATCGGCGAGCACGCGAACCGCGCCGGCGATGTCGAGCGGGAGGCCGATCGAGCGCGAGAAGCTGTTCGCGGTGCCGAGCGGCAGCACACCCAGGATCACGTCCTTGCCGACCAGCAGGTCGACCAGGCCGCTGATCGTGCCGTCGCCGCCGCCCAGGATGACGAGGTCCGGGCCGCGGGCGAGCGCGCGCAGCACGGTTGCCTCCAGCTCGTCCGGGTCCTCGACCGCGTGCGCGTCGACCGGGAAGGGGAGGTCGCCGACGAAGGCGCACGCCTGCGCGAACAGCTTCTGCCCACGCCGGGACCTCGCGTTCACGATCATGGCGGCGGACGCGATACGCGGGTGTGTCATGCGGCTCGAACGCGTCGTCGACGATTAAGCTTCGCGCCCGCGCTCGTGCCTCGGAATACTTGCGCCGCCATCGCGCATGGCCGACATGGCGGACATGCACGCCGCCTATCCCGCACTGCGCCTGCGCCGCACCCGCGCGTCCGCCTGGAGCCGCCGGCTCCACGCCGAGAACGTCCTGACCGCCGCCGACCTGATCTGGCCGCTGTTCGTGACCGAAGGGGACGGGGTCGAAGAGCCGATCGCGACCCTGCCGGGCGTGTCGCGCTGGTCGGTCGACGGCATCGTCGCGCGCGCGAAGGAAGCGCGCGACCTGGGCATCACCTGCCTGGCGCTGTTCCCCAACACGCAACCCGAGCGCCGCAGCGACGACGGCGCAGAGGCGCTCAACCCCGACAACCTGATGTGCCGTGCGATCCGCGCGATCAAGGCGGCGGTGCCGGAGATCGGCATTCTGACCGACGTCGCACTCGACCCTTATACCGCGCACGGTCATGACGGAATCGTTGATGAGGCCGGCTATGTCCTGAACGATCGCACCATCGAGGTGCTGATCGCGCAGTCGATCAACCAGGCGGCGGCGGGCGCCGACATCATCGCGCCGTCCGACATGATGGACGGCCGCGTCGGCCTGATCCGCGACGCGCTTGAGGCCGGCGGACACGTCAACGTCCAGATCATGGCCTACGCCGCCAAATACGCTTCCGCCTTCTACGGGCCGTTCCGCGACGCGGTCGGCAGCCGCGGGCTGCTGAAGGGCGACAAGACGACCTATCAGATGAACCCGGCCAACCGCGAGGAAGCGCTGCGCGAGGTCGCGCTCGACCTCGCCGAGGGCGCGGACAGCGTGATGGTCAAGCCTGGCCTGCCATACCTCGACATCGTCCGCGAGGTTAAGGACGCGTTCGCGGTGCCGGTGTTCGCCTATCAGGTGTCGGGCGAGTACGCGATGATCGAGGCGGCGGTCGCGGCCGGCGCGGCCGAGCGCGACGCGATGGTCCTGGAAACATTGCTCGCGTTCAAGCGCGCGGGTTGCTCGGGCGTGCTGACCTATCACGCGCTGCACGCCGCGCGCCTGCTGGCGAACGCGCGCTGATCGTCCGGCGGCATGGCGCTATGCAGGCGCGGTGACGATCGAGACGCCGCGCCTGATCCTGCGTCCGCCGGTCGCGGCGGACCGCGCCGCGCTGCACGCGATCTGGCGCGACCCGCTCGTCATGGCTGATCTCGGCCCGGTGAAGACGGCGGCGGAGAGCGACGCGACGCTCGCGCGGCACGCGGCCTACCCGAACGGCCTGGGTTTCAACGCGGTCGTGCGCCGCGACGACTCGGCGGTGATCGGCTTCTGCGGGTTGAAGCCCGGCGCGCCCGACACGCCGATCGCCGGCGAGGTCGAGGCCGGATGGGTGATCGCACGTGCGTACTGGCGGCACGGTTACGCGCTGGAGGCGATGCTCGGGGTGCTGGATTGGTGCTGGGCACATACAGATGCACCGCGCGTCGTCGCGATTACCGCGCGGCGAAACGCGAAGAGCCGGGGTATGATGCAGCGGCTCGGCATGTCCCATCGGCCCGAGCTCGACTTCGTCCATCCGCAATTCGGGGCCGATGATCCGCTCGCCGACGTGGTGACCTACGCGCTGCCGCGGCCGTGATGTGATCTGTACTGTTGCGCTGGCGTTAAGCAGTCCGCACTAATGCTCGCGACTCCTGACCAGCCGCGGTTCGGCGCCGAAAGACTTGCATGATCCATCTACCCACGCATGCGCCGCGACGGCTGTACGTCGCGACCATCCTGCTCGGTTCGTTCCTGCTGTTCCTGGTCCAGCCGATGATCGCGCGCATCGCGCTGCCGCGGCTCGGCGGCGCGCCAGCGGTGTGGAACTCGGCGATGCTGGTGTACCAGGCGTTGCTGCTGGGCGGGTACGCCTACGCGCATCTGCTGGGACGTCTGACCCCGCGTGCGCAGGGCTGGGTGCATTTGGCGGTCCTCGCCGCCGCCGCCGTGTTCCTGCCGATCGGGCTCAACGACCGCGTGCTGCCCGCCGGCGCCGAGCCCGCGATCTGGGTACCGTGGCTGTTCGCGGTGTCGATCGGGCCATTGTTCTTCGCGGTATCGGCACAGGCGCCGCTGGTGCAGCGCTGGTTCGCGCTCGTCCGACCGGGCGAGGAGCCGTACGCGCTCTACGCGGCATCGAATGTCGGCAGCTTCGCCGGACTGGTCGCCTTTCCGCTGCTGGTCGAGCCGTTGATGCCCGTCACCGACCAGCGATGGTTGTGGAGCGCGGGCTACGTCGCGCTCATCGCGCTGGTGGCGCTGTGCGTGCGCCTGCTGCCCGCGACGGGCGGGCAGGACCGCTCCGACCAGAGCGAAATCGACACTCGGAGCAGCGCCGCGAAACCGACCCTCGCGCGCTGGTCGACCTGGATCGTGCTCGGCCTCGTTCCCTCCGGCCTGATGCTCGCGACCAGCACTTTTATCAGCACCGATCTGCTCGCGATGCCCCTGCTATGGGTATTGCCGCTCGCGCTCTACCTGCTCAGCTTCTCGGTAGCGTTCGCCAGCAACCGGACGCTCGCCGACGCGATCACCCGCTACGCACCCGTTACAATGGTCGTGTTCGGCGGCATCCTGATGGGCGGCTTCACCACCACCGCGCTGCTGGCGGTGTTCATCGCGCTGATGGTGCTGTTCGTCGCCTCGGTGGCGTTACACACGCGATTGTACCGGCTTCGCCCGGCACCGGCGCATCTCACCAGTTTCTACCTCGCCATGTCGCTCGGCGGCGCGCTTGGCGGCGTCTTCGCGGGGCTCGTCGCGCCGGTGATCTTTGACTGGACCTGGGAATACCCGATCCTGATCCTGGCCACCGGTTTCCTGATGCCGCAGAGCTACCTGGCGCAGCAGCTCGCGCGCTTGTGGCTGACGCCCAGATCGCGACTGATCGCCATCGCGATCTACGTGGTCGTGCTCGCCGCGTTGTTCCTGCTCGCGCTGGAACCGATCGCCAATGATCGGGCCAGCCCGTTTCTGCTGCCGACCTTCGTCGCGGTCGCATTGCTCGGCATCGTCGCGATCGGCGCGCGGCTGCCGTACATGGTGGTGCTGGCCTCGAGCCTGGCGCTGTTCGGCGGCCTGCAGGCGCTTAGCCTGTCGATCAGGAGCGACGCGCGCACCCGCAGCTATTTCGGGGTGTACACGATCGCCGACGCGCCGCGGCGACGGACGTTGATCCACGGCACCACGGTGCACGGCGTCCAGCTGGCCGGCAATCCGACGCGCGAGCGTACGCCGACGACCTATTACGTACCAGGTTCGGGCGTCGGACGCGTGATGACGCTGGCGCCCGCGCTCTACGGTCCGGCGGCGCGGATCGGCGTGGTCGGGCTCGGGACCGGAACGCTCGCCTGTTATCATCACCCGGGACAGCGCTGGCGCTTCTACGAGATAGACCCGACCATGGTGCGGGTCGCGGAAGGATCGCGCTTCACCTTTCTTGCCCGCTGCGCGCCCGACGCACCGATCGTCATCGGCGACGCGCGCCTGTCGCTCGAACGGCAGGCGGACATGACGCTTGACGTGCTCGCGCTCGACGCCTTCTCCTCCGACGCGGTGCCGATGCACCTGCTGACCCTCGAAGCGTTCGACACCTACGGCCGCGTTCTATCGCCGCGAGGGACGCTCGCGGTGCATATCTCCAACCGCTACCTCAACCTCGTCCCGGTCGTCGCCGCGGCAGCGCGCGCGCGCGGCTGGCACGCGGCGATCCTCAACTACACGCCCGACGTGTACGAGGAGGACGCGACCAAATCCGCCTGGGTCGTGATGACGCGGGACGCGGCCGTGTTCGACGCCATCCGCCATGATGGGGGGGAGTGGACCGACATCCGACCGCGCCCCGGCTTTCACGCCTGGACCGACGATTACGGGACGATCCTGCCGCTGCTGCGCTTCTGATCGCGTCAGGCAGGCGCGAGCCGCGCCACCAGCCCGTCGATCCGCCGCGTCTGTTCCTCGCTCGTCCGGCGCGCCTCGACCAGCGCCGCCTCCAGCGCCGGATAGGCCGGTTGGAGGTCGCGTGCGCGCGCGCTCGCTAAGTCTTCGAGCGCCCCCAGCGCATCCCGATGGCGCGCACGCACCGCGTCCAGCTCGGCGATCGCGATCTGCGCCTCCAGCCAGCGATCGCTCCCCGCCGCCGCGCCGCGAGCCGCGCTCACCAGCCGCTCGGCACGGGCGGCGCCGGCATCGAACGCCTTGATCGCCGCGGCACGCTCGCGCGCATTGTAGGCGAGCCGCGCGTCGAGCGCGGGATCGCGAATGGCCATCGCAGGCGGCGGCGGCGCCGGCTCCTCGAACCCCAGCTTCTCGGCCGGGCGGGGTGCGAGCGAGGGGTAGGGCCCCTCCGGCACCGCGCACGCGCTCAGGGGAAGCAGCATCACGCAGAGCGGGAGCGAGCGGCGGTGGATCGGGTGGAACATGACCCGGCGTTAAATTCTTCAACAAAATCGCGCAACGTACTTGCGCGGGTCGAAAAGCCCTCGTATCAGCGCGCCTCCACAGGGCGCCCGTAGCTCAGCTGGATAGAGCATCAGACTACGAATCTGAGGGTCGGACGTTCGAATCGTTCCGGGCGCGCCACTTTTCAAAGGGTTAGAGGGGACCATCCCTCGCCCAGGTGGTTCTAGGTAACAGGCTAGGTAACACGCCTCCCCCGAAGGGGAGGCGAGGGCCTTCTGAGGTGTCAGCTAAGTCTGTCACGCTGTTCTCCGATTCTGCCGACCTTACGCCAGCTTTCCTCTCGGCTGCACCCTCAACGGGTCGGTTTCGCAGGCCGGCTGTCGATCCACTGATCGATGTCGTTCACCAGCCACGCAACGGCCCTCGGCCCAAGCTTGCGAGGGCGTGGAAAGCCGCCGTCCTCCATCATCCGATAGATCGATGATCGGGCGAGCCCGGTCCGGAGTTTGACCTCAGGCAGCCGGATCAGGCGAGTGGGTGTGTGAGCATCGTTGGCCATGGTCTGCTCCAAGCAGGATAGCCCCTTCCGGCACGATCCTATGGCCCTGGAGATCAGCAGGGAAGCTTTGGAGCCGTGACGGCCTTCCGGGGATGCAGCGCGCCTTGGTTGAAGGCGCTGGGTCGCGGGATTGATGATCTCGCCAGCGCTCCGGATATCCGACTGGGAGTGCCACCGCGATTGCGTTCGCGCCTATCG
>NZ_JBELMJ010000074.1:0-7354 GCF_042095875.1 Sphingomonas sp. | reverse complement strand
TTCGGCCCCGGCGGCGTGTCGCTGATCATCGAGGCGCTGACCGACAATCGCAACCGCACCGCGACCAACGTGCGCACCGCGGTGTCGAAGAACGGCGGCAATCTCGGCACCGCCGGTTCGGTCAGCCACGGCTTCGACCGCGTCGGCCTGATCACCTATCCGGCGAAGGCTGGCGACGCCGACAAGGTGTTCGAGGCCGCACTTGAGGCCGGAGCCGAGGACGTGACCTCGACCGAGGAAGGCCACGAGGTCTGGACCGCGCAAGGCGACCTGCACGAGGTCGCCAAGGCGCTGGAGCCGGTGCTGGGCGAAGCCGAGAGCGCGAAGCTCGCGTGGCGGCCGCAGACGATGGTCGAGGTCGGCGAGGGCGACGCCGCGACCTTGTTCAAGCTGATCGACACGCTCGACGACGACGACGACGTGCAGACGGTGTGGGGCAATTACGAAGTCTCTGACGCCGTCATGGAGAAGCTCGGCTGACCAGACCCCTCATCATCCTCGGCATGGACCCCGGGCTCGGCACGACGGGGTGGGGCGTGATCCGTGCCGAGGGCAACCGGCTGACCCACGTCGCCAACGGGCAGATCAAGACCGACACGACAATGCCGCTCGCCAGGCGGTTGTGGAACCTCCATTCCGCGCTGATCGATGTGATCCGCGCGGAGAAGCCCGACAGTTCGGCGGTCGAGGAGGTGCTGGGCAACAGCAATGCGCAGTCGACGCTGAAGCTCGGCCAGGCGCGCGGCGCGGTGCTGCTCGCCGCCGCCGCCTCCGGGCTGATCGTCGGGGAATATCACCCCAGCGCGGTCAAGAAGGCGGTGGTCGGCACCGGCGGCGCGGAGAAGCGCCAGATCCAGGCGATGCTCGGCCACCTGCTGCCTGGCGCCAAGCTCGCCGGCCCCGACGCCGCCGACGCACTCGCGGTCGCGATCACCCACGCGCACCACCTCGCCAGCCAGGAAGGCATGATGCGGCGGGCAAGGGTGATGGCGTGACCTTCTTATAGTCGTCACCCTGAACTCGTTTCAGGGTCCATCTTCGCGGCAGCTTGATGTCGCTCGATCCGGCTCGCGTTCGTCGCCGCACCTGTCGCGTCGTTTCCCGGTGACGATCTATCCGAACTGACGCGACGTTATCCGGAGCAGGCGCATTACCCCTCCCGCTGCCCCCGCGTTCCTGTTAGGTTCCGCCGCATGACTGCACCCCGGCCTCGCACCCGATGATCGCGCATTTGAAAGGCCGGCTCGAATCGACCGGCGTCGACCATGCGGTGATCGACGTCGGCGGTGTCGGATACCTAGTTGGCGCGTCGGCGCGGACGCTCGCGGCGGTGGGGCCGGTCGGCGAGGCGTGCGTGCTCCACACCGACCTGCTCGTCGGCGAGGATTTCCTGCGGCTGGTCGGCTTCGCCACCGCGGCGGAGCGCGACTGGTTCCGGTTGCTGACCGGCGTGCAGGGGGTCGGCGCGCGCGTCGCGCTGGCGATCCTCTCCGCGCTGGAGCCGAACGACATCAGCCGCGCGGTGATGGCGCAGGACAAGGCGACGGTCGCGCGCGCCAACGGGGTCGGGCCCAAGCTCGCCGAGCGGATCGTGCGCGAGTTGAAGGACAAGGTCGGCGGGGTCACGATCGGCCCGGCCGCCGCGGCGCAGGTGGTGCCGGTCGGCGCGGGCGCGGACGCGGTCTCCGCGCTGCTCAACCTCGGCTTCCGCCCCGCCGAGGCGAGCGCGGCGGTGGCCGCGGCGGAGGAGGAACTGGGCGACGGCGCGACGCTCGACGCGCTGGTGCGGCTCGCGCTCAGGAAGGCGGCGAAGTGAGGCGACCCCCTCCCAAACGACCGAGGGCCTTCGGCTTCGACGTGTTCGGCACGATGGTCGACTGGCGCACGAGCATCGCGCGCGAGAGCGCGGCGTTCCTCGCGCGGATCGATCGCGGCGACCTCGACCCCGAACGCTTCGCCGACGCGTGGCGCGCGCGCTACCAGCCGGCGATGGCGAAGGTGCGCGAGGGGCGCCGCGACTTCGTGATCCTCGACACGCTCCACCGCGAGATGCTGGTCGACCTGCTCGCGCACCACGGCGTCGAGGTGGACGCGCTCGACCCCGCGCTCGTCACCGACTGGGCGCACGCGTGGCATCGGCTGGATCCCTGGCCCGATGCGGTCGCGGGGCTGGCGCGGCTGCGCGCGCTCGCGCCCGTCGTCACGCTGTCGAACGGCAATGTCGCGCTGATGATCGAGCTCTCGCGCCGCGCGGGGCTCGCGTGGGACGCGATCCTCGGCGCCGAGCACGCGCGCGCGTTCAAGCCGTCGACTGAGGTGTACCTCTCCACCGCCGCCGCCTGCGGGGTGGAGCCGGGCGACTTCTGCCTCGCCGCGGCGCACCACAGCGATCTCGCCGCCGCGCGGAAGGCCGGGCTGATGACCGCCTATATCGACCGACCGATGGAATATGGCGGCGCCCCCGCGCCCGACCGCGACCAGCGGCAGGACTGGGACTACGCGGCCGACAGCCTCACGGCGCTCGCCGCGCAACTGGAAACCGATACGTGACCGACACCGAACGCCTGCTCACCCCCGCTAGGCGGCCCGAGGACGTCGACGCGGCGCTGCGCCCGCGCAGCCTCGACGATTTCGTCGGGCAGAAGGCGGCGCGCGAGAATTTGCGCGTCTTCATCGACGCGGCGCGCGGGCGCGGCGATGCGCTCGACCACGTGCTGTTCTTCGGGCCGCCGGGGCTCGGCAAGACGACGCTGGCGCAGATCGTCGCGCGCGAGATGGGGGTGGGGTTCCGCGCCACCTCCGGCCCCGTCATCGCCAAGTCGGGCGACCTCGCCGCGTTGCTCACCAACCTTGAGGACGGCGACGTGCTGTTCATCGACGAGATCCACCGGCTCCAGCCCGCGGTCGAGGAGGTGCTCTACCCCGCGATGGAGGACCGCGCGCTCGACCTGATGATCGGCGAAGGACCCTCGGCGCGCAGCGTGCGGATAGACCTGCCGCGCTTCACCCTTGTCGGCGCGACGACGCGGCAGGGACTGCTGACGACGCCCCTGCGCGACCGGTTCGGCATTCCGCTCCGGCTGCAATTCTACTCGGTCGAGGAGTTGACCCGCGTGGTGACGCGCGCCGCCGGGCTGCTCGACATGGGGATAGCGCCCGATGGCGCGGCCGAGGTCGCGCGCCGCTCGCGCGGCACGCCGCGCATCGCCGGGCGGCTGCTGCGCCGCGTGCGCGATTTCGCGAGCGTTGCTGGGTCAGCGGTGGTCGACGCCGACGCCGCCGACCGCGCGCTCAACCGGCTGGAGGTCGACCAGCTCGGATTGGACGCGATGGACCGCCGCTACCTCCACATGATCGCCGACGTGTACCGCGGCGGCCCCGTGGGGGTGGAGACGCTCGCCGCCGGCCTGTCGGAGCCGCGCGACACGATCGAGGAGGTGATCGAGCCATACCTGATCCAGCTCGGCCTGATCGCCCGCACTGCGCGCGGCCGCTTCCTCAACGCGGGCGGGTGGAAGCACCTGGGCCTCAACCCGCCGACCGGCAGCCAGGACGGACTGTTTGACGCGGGGTGAGGGGGCTTGAATGTCGGCTAATGTCCGCTTTCGCCGGTTGAACCCACCATCAATTGCGGACATCCGCCCCTAAGCGGTAGACTGACAGAATGAGTGCAGCCGCTGCCATCTTTCTGCTGATTTTAGACGTGGCTGTCTCAGCAATGACCGGTTGGTTCTTGGGAAAAGGATTGGTCACGGGAACGCTGCAAAATCGTTATGGCGCGTTCGTGCGATCGTCCCGACAGGTGGCTTTCTGGGTAAGCGTTATCGTCTATGCCATAGGATTGGCTGTCTTGCTTATGATCGCCATCAACCTTTTAGCATCCATACTTGGCTATTCGCCCTGACGACCCACGAATGTCCGCTTTCCACCCAGAACCGGACATAAACGAACCAAGGTTGCAGCGCTCGGAACGTGCCTGCTGCGCTGTCCTACAATCACGGCTCGCGCCACTGTGTTGGCATGATCGCACCCGTCCCATCCACCGCTCATCGCCTGTCAGCACGCAAAGTGGAAACATGCGCGTGAACCTCCACTTCCTCCACTGCGCCGTTCCACTTCGCGGCAAGGGCGACGGAGCAGACGGGTTGCCGCTGCGTTGAGCGCATCTGTTACCCGAAGGATCACCATGTCGCATTCGCACACGCCGCCCGTGCCCAAGGACAACCAGTCGCCCTATCCGATCCATGAGCCGCCGCACCCGGCACCCGCGCCGACCAACCGCCCGGTCGCGCGCACCCCAGACAAGCAGGATCACCAGCGCTCGCTCGCGATCGGCGCGGCGATCGGGATCGGCGCGGCGGCGCTGGCGCTCGCGGCCGGCGTGTTCCTGCTCGAGGAGCGAAACAAGCCGAAGAAGGGCAAGAAGCTCAAGGCGAAGGCGAAGGCCGGCCACAAGTCGAAGCCCAAGCACGAACCCAAGCCTGACCGCGCGGGCAAGGCCGACACGCAGTAATCCCGATGGTGCCGCCAACGATATGTTGCGTGGCACCCTCGGCTCACCTCTGTTAGCCTCGCGCCATGCCCGTCTCCGCCGCCGCCTCCGCCCGTGAAATCCTGACCCGCCTGCACGACGTGATGGCGGCGCGGTCGCAGGCGCAGGCGAAGCTCAACCAGGTGGTCGAGATCATCGGCGAGGCGCTGGATAGCGAGGTCTGCTCGATCTACCTGCTGCGCGAGGGCGTGCTGGAGCTGTTCGCGACGCGCGGCCTCGCGCCCGAGGCGGTGCACGTCACCAAGCTGGCGATGGGCGAGGGGCTGGTCGGCACGATCGCCGAGCAGAACGAGATCCTCAACCTCGACGAGGCGGCGAGCCACCCCGATTTCGCCTACAAGCCCGAGACGGGCGAGGACCGCTACCACAGCTTCGCAGGCGTTCCGATCGTCCGGCGCGAGCGCTCGGTCGGAGTGCTCGCGGTGCAGCACGCCGACCCGCGCCGCTACGCCGACATCGAGATCGAGGCGTTGCAGACGGTCGCGATGGTGTTGTCGGAGCTGATCGCCAATGCCGGGCTGATCGACCAGGGCGGGCCCAAGGACCGGGTGCAGTCGACCGCCACCGTGCGGATTTCGGGTCAGAAGCTGGTCGACGGCATGGCGGCGGGGTGCGCGGTGTTCCACCAGCCGCGCGTCACGATCGAGCACACCGTGGCGGAGGATACCGAGGCCGAGCGCCACCGCGTCTACGCCGCGTTCGACAAGATGCGCGAGCAGATCGACCGCATCGCGCGCGAGGCCGAGTTCGGCGTCGGCGACGAGCATCAGGAGGTGATCGCCACCTACAAGATGTTCGCCTACGACGAGGGCTGGGCCAGGCGGATCAACGAGGCGATCGACAGCGGGCTGACCGCCGAGGCCGCGATCGAGCGGGTGCAGCAGCGCACGCGCCAGCGGATGCGCCAGATCGACGATCCGCTGCTGCAGGATCGGATGCACGATCTGGAGGATCTGTCCAACCGGCTGCTGCGGATCGTGTCGGGGCAGATGGGGACCGCTGCGCAACTGGGGCTCAGGCAGGACACGATCCTGATCGCGCGCAACCTGGGTCCGGCCGAGCTGCTCGAGTACGACCGCCGGCGGTTGAAGGGCGTGATCCTGGAGGAAGGATCGCTGACCGCGCACGTCACCATCGTCGCGCGCGCGATGGGGGTGCCGGTGCTGGGGCGCGTGCGCGACGTGCGCCGCACGATCGCGGAAGGCGACCTGCTGCTGCTCGACGTGACCGAAGGATCGGTGCTGGTGCGCCCGACGCTGCCGATGGAGGAAGCGTTCGACGCCAAGCTGCTGCTTCGGCAGAAGCGCAAGGCGGCCTATGCCGCGCTGCGCGACCTGGCGCCCGAGACGCGCGACGGGCGCCGCGTGACCGTGATGGTCAACGCCGGGCTGCGCGACGACGTCGCCGCGCTCGACGTGACGGGCGCGGACGGGATCGGGCTGTTCCGCACCGAGTTCCAGTTCCTCGTCTCCGCCACCTTGCCGCAGCGCGAGCGCCAGCAGCGACTCTACCGCGAGGTGCTGGACGCGGCGGGCGACCGGCCGGTAGTGTTCCGCACCGTCGACATCGGCGGCGACAAGGCGCTGCCCTACCTCGTCTCGGACGCGGGCGAGGAGGAGAATCCGGCAATGGGCTGGCGCGCGCTGCGCCTCGCGCTGGAGCGCGACGGGTTGATGAAGGCGCAGGCGCGCGCGCTCCTGGAGGCGGCGGCGGGGCGGACGCTCAACGTCATGTTCCCGATGGTGAGCGAGGCGTGGGAGTTCGACGAGGCCAAGGCGCTGTTCGAGGCGCAGCGCGACTGGATCGCCTCGCGCGGGCGGCGGCTGCCGAGCGAAATCCGCTACGGCGCGATGCTGGAGGTGCCGAGCCTGGCCTATCAGCTCGACCTGCTGCTCCCCAAGGTGCAGTTCCTGTCGATCGGCACCAACGACCTGACGCAATTCCTGTTCGCCGCCGACCGCGCCAATCCCAAGCTCGCCGAGCGCTACGACTGGCTGTCGACCTCGATCCTGCGCTTCGTCCAGCTCGTGTCGGATCAGGCGCGCGCGGCGGGCGTGCCGGTGGCGGTGTGCGGCGAGATGGGCGGGCGCCCGCTGGAGGCGATGGCGCTGATCGGGCTCGGCATCGACCGGCTGTCGATCACGCCCGCCGCGGTGGGTCCGATCAAGGCGATGATCCGCTCGCTCGATCACGGCGCGCTCCAGGCGCGCGTCGCCGAGCTGCTCGCCAACCCGACGCGCGACCTGCGCGCGGCACTGGCGGCGTGGGCGGGCGAGCAAGGCGTCGAACTGGCGTGATCGTGCGGTCGGTCGGGCATCGGCTCGGTTGACACTCACCACCGGCTTTGAAAGACGAACACCTGTAGTGAGCGGATCGGGGCACCGCTTGCGCGCCGGAGAATGAGATGAGCGACAGCGACACGGGCGAGATGGCGAGCGCGAAACCGGCCTCGGTCGGCCAGCGGCTACGCACCGCGCGCGAGGCGGAAGGGCTGTCGCTGCCCGAGGTGGCGGTGCGCACGCGCGTCACGCAGCGTTTCCTGGAGGCGATCGAGACCGGCCGGCTGGAGGAGCTGCCCTCGTCGACCTACGCGGTGGGGTTCGCCAAGGCGTACGCGCGCGCGGTCGGGCTCGATCAGGTCGCGGTCGGGCGCGACATCCGCGAGGAGATGAACGCTCCCGGTGCCGTCCAGCGTCCGCAGCACCACGTGCAGGAGATCGCCGATCCCGCGCGCGGGCCATCGCGCGGGCTGGTGATCGTCGCGCTGGGGCTCGCGCTCGCGGTGCTGATCCTCGCGCTGCT
>NZ_JBELMJ010000073.1:0-7506 GCF_042095875.1 Sphingomonas sp. | reverse complement strand
ACCGAGCGCGTCAGCGGGATCGAGCCGCCGAGCTACTACGAGAACCCGGACTTCTGAGCACCCGGACCCGCCAACACCATGCACGTCTCCAACGATCCCGCCGCACCCGCCGCCGACCCGATCGCGTTCGACGACTGGATGCGCGTCGACGTCCGCGTCGGCACGATCCTGGCGGTCGATCCCTTTCCCGAGGCATGCAAGCCCGCGTTCAAGCTCACGATCGACTTCGGCGAGCCCTTGGGCATCAAGCGTTCCTCCGCGCAGATCACCGTGCGTCACTCGGCCGACGAGCTCATCGGCCGTCAGGTCGCCGCCGTGGTCAACTTCCCCCCGCGACAGATCGGCCCGATGATGTCGGAAGTACTGACGCTCGGATTCCTCGACGCGGACGGCGCAGTCGTGCTGGTCAGCCCCGCGCACCCGGTCCCGAACGGCGGCCGCCTGTTCTGACCCGCCGGCGGAGCGCTTGCCCCGCGGCTCTGCCGCACGAGCCGACAACCGCTGCGACCAGCCAGCCCCAGTCTTCGCAGCAGCCGTCATGCAGCGCTGTCCTACACACGCGATCCATGCCAGCGTCGCCCCAGGTCCGGCTTATCCGACGCTCTTTGACACTGCTGCTTTGGCACCCCGCGTCGCGCCACCAGCGAACGCGCGTTGGCCTCTCTGGGCAATTCGACCGTTTGATTCTCCATCACCCCTGACCGCTGCAATCAAGGACCGCGCATGGGCATGACCTTAGCCTGACCTTCCGCCCGCCCTGCATCGGCTCAGTCCAAGACGACCCGCGTTGGCGTGACCTTAGCGTGACCTTCCGCGACCGCGCGCACTCATTCCCACGCCGCCGGGTCGACCACCTCGCGCAGGAAGGCGACGAACGCGCGCACCGCCGGCGCGACGATCGGCGCGCGCGGGTGCACCGCCCAGATCGCGACGTCGCGCGTCCCCTCCCACTCGGGCAGCACGCGCACCAGCGCGCCGTCGCGCAGCGCCTCGCCGACGTCCCACAATGAGCGCAGCGCGATGCCGACGCCCGATAGCGCCAGCTCGCGCACCAGCTCGCTCGAATTGGTCCGCACGTGGCTCGCGCGGTCGATGCTCGTCCGCCGCGCGCCCGCCACCAGCCGCCACGGCATCTGCCCCGCCGCCGCGAGCAGGCGATGTGCGGCGAGGTCGCCGATCCGCTCGGGCGCGCCGGCCCGCGCCAGATAGGCCGGGCTCGCGCACAGCACGCGGCGGCTGTCGCCCAGCCGGTGCGCCTCCAGACCCGGCGGCACCGCGGCGGCGATCCGCACGCCGACGTCGACCCCGTCCGCGATCAGGTCGACGAACGCGTCCGACAGGTCGAGCGTCAGTGACACTTGGCGGTAGGCCGCCAGAAAACGGTGCAGCTGTGGCGCGACGTGCAGCCGCCCGAACGAGGTCGGCGCGCTGACGCGCAGCACGCCCGCCGGCACCGCCGCCGTGCCGGTCAGCCGCGCCTCCGCCGCCTCCACCGCGGCCAGGATCGCGACCACGTCGGCGTGGAACCGCTCCCCCGCCGGCGTCAGCGCCAGCTGCCGCGTCGTGCGCTGCACCAGCCGCACGCCCAGCCGCGCCTCCAGCCGCTGGAGCCGCCGCGACGCCATCGCGGGCGACAGGTTGGACGCCCGAGCCGCCGCCGCGATGCTGCCGCCCGCCACCACGCGCGCAAACAGGGCATAGTCCGGGTCGATCATTCGTGCATCCGGGTTACGATTGCCGCGACATATACCCCTCTAGTGGCGCGAAGCCGGTCCCCGTACAAGCGGCACCAACAGGAGCAGCAGCATGACCCAACGAGCCGGCCTCACCGTCGCGGACGAACTCGCAGCCTTCGTGGAGGATCGCGCGCTGCCCGGCACCGGCGTCGCGCCCGACGCCTTCTGGTCGGGCGTCGCCGACATCTTCGCCCGCTTCGCGCCCGAGAACCGCGCCCTGCTCGCGCACCGCGACGCGCTGCAGCACCAGATCGACGACTGGTACGCCGCGCGCGCTGGGCAGCCGATCGACCAGGCCGAATACCAGGCGTTCCTGCGCGAGATTGGCTACCTCGTCCCCGAACCCGCGCCGTTCACGATCGACACGGCTGACGTCGACGCGGAGGTCGCGACCACCGCCGGGCCGCAGCTCGTCGTGCCAATCCTCAACGCGCGCTTCCTCCTCAACGCCGCCAACGCGCGCTGGGGCAGCCTCTACGACGCGCTCTACGGCACCGACGCGCTCGGCTCGCCCAACCCTGGCGGCGCGTACGACACGGCGCGGGGTGGCCAGGTGATCGCCTGGGCCAAGGCGTTCCTCGACGACGCGGTGCCGCTGGCGAGCGGCTCTTGGGCGGACCTCACCGGCGACGATTTCACCCTCGCCGACCCCGCGCAGTACGTCGGCCGCAGCGAGCGCGGCCGGCTGTTCCGCCACAACGGCCTCCACATAGAGGTCGTGTTCGATCCCGCGCACCCGATCGGCCGCGACGACCCCGCCGGCATCGCCGACGTGATCCTGGAGAGCGCAGTCACCACGATCTGCGACCTTGAGGATTCAGTCGCCGCGGTCGATGCCGCCGACAAGGTCGCGGCTTATGCCAACTGGCTCGGGCTGATGCGCGGCGACCTGTGCGACACGTTCGAGAAGGATGGGCGCGAGGTGACGCGCCGGCTCAACCCCGACCGCCGCTACACCGCGCCGGACGGCAGCGAGATCGTGCTGCCCGGCCGCAGCCTGCTGTTCGTCCGCAACGTCGGCCACCTGATGACCACGCCCGCGCTGCGCCTGCCGGACGGCAGCGAGGCGCCCGAGGGCATCCTCGACGCGATCGTCACCAGCCTGGTCGCGCTCCACGACATACGGGGCGCGCGTGCCAACAGCCGCGCCGGCAGCATCTACATCGTCAAGCCCAAGATGCACGGCCCCGACGAATGCGCCTTCACCGACCGGCTGTTCGACGCGGTCGAGGACCTGCTCGGGCTCGATCGCCACACGATCAAGGTCGGCGTCATGGACGAGGAGCGCCGCACCAGCGCGAACCTCGCCGCGTGCATCGGCGCCGTGCGCCACCGCATCGTGTTCATCAACACCGGCTTCCTCGACCGCACCGGCGACGAGATGCACACCGCGATGCGCGCGGGGCCGATGATTCGCAAGGCGGAGATGAAGGGTGCCGACTGGATCAAGGCGTACGAGGACCGCAACGTCCAGATCGGGCTCGCCTGCGGGCTGTCGAGCCGCGCACAGATCGGCAAGGGCATGTGGGCCGCCCCTGATATGATGCGCGACATGCTCGACCAGAAGGTGGCGCATCCGACCAGTGGCGCGACCACGGCCTGGGTACCGTCGCCCACCGCCGCGACGCTCCACGCGACGCACTACCACCGCGTCGACGTGTTCGCGCGGCAAGAGGCGCGCCGCACCGAGCCGGTCGCATCACTCGACCGCCTGCTCACCGTCCCGCTCGCGACCGGTCACAATTGGACGCCCGAGGAGGTGCGCGACGAACTCGACAACAACGCGCAGGGGATCCTCGGCTACGTGGTGCGCTGGATCGACCAGGGCGTCGGCTGCTCCAAGGTGCCCGACATTCACGACGTCGGGCTGATGGAGGATCGCGCCACGCTGCGCATCAGCTCGCAGCACGTGACGAACTGGCTGCTCCACGGCGTCGCCACAGCGGGCGAGGTCGACGCCGCGCTCACCCGCATGGCGGCCAAGGTCGACGCGCAGAACGCCGGCGACCCGGCCTATCGCGCGATGGCGAGCCGCGAGGACGAGAGCATCGCGTTCCAGACCGCGCGCGCGCTCGTCTTCGACGGGGTCGCGCAACCCAGCGGCTATACCGAACCTTTGCTCCACGCCGCGCGCGCGCGAGAGAAGGCGCGCGCCGGCTGAGGGAACCACGCGGGCGCTCGCTGGTAGGGACGGCTATGGCACAAGAATCGCATCGCCCGAACGCCGCCGTCCTCGCCGGAGCCGGCGTCGCCGCGCTCGGCCTCGGCGGCTTCCTCTACTTTCGCTCAAAGCGCCCGCCAGTCATCAACCCGAACGTGCCCGAACCCGCGAAGCCGGTCGACCTCAATCGCTATCTCGGCCGCTGGTACGAGATGGCGCGCCACGAATACGTCTTCGAGGAAGGCATGGACGCGGTCACCGCCGATTATTCGCGGCTGTCGGCGGACAAGATCGGCGTCACCAACGCCGGCACGCGCGGCGGCAAGCGCAAGGTCGCGCGCGCCAAGGGCGTGGTGGCGGACAAGGACACGAGCGCGAAACTCAAGCTGTCGTTCTTCGGACCGCTCTACGTCGGCGATTACTGGGTGCTCGACCACGCCGACGATTACAGCTGGTCGATCGTCGGCGAACCCGGCGGGCGCTACCTGTGGCTGCTGTCGCGCTCGCCGCGTCCCGGCGACGAGCAGGTTGACGCGCTATACGCTCGCGCGAAGTCGCTCGGTTACGACACGAGCGCGCTGCGCCGCACGCATCAGCCGTGAGCGGGCCAGCGGCGCGCGTTTAGCTGCCGTGCGCCGCCACCAGCCGCGCGGCGCGCCCCGCGGCGTCGTGCGTGTCGCGTGCCAGCTTCTTGACCTCGGAGGCAACCACCGCGAAGCCGCGCCCCGCCTCGCCCGCGCGCGCCGCCTCGATCGTGGCGTTGAGCGCGAGCAGGTTGGTCTGCTTGGCGATCGCGGAGATGCTGGACACGATCTCCGCCACCTGCGCCATCGTGTTCTCCATCACCGTGCCGCGCTCGATCAGCGCCGCGCCCGACACGCGCGACTGCTCCAGGTGCGCCTGCACCTCGCGCTCCAGCCTGACCTGTCGCGTGATGTCGGTCGCGATCTTCAGCACGCGCTCGGGGCTACCCGACGGTCCCAGCACCGGCGTATAGGCCGCCTGCAACCACACCTCCTCGCCGCGCGCGTCGCGCCGCGGATACTCGCCCTGGTCGAACTGGCCGGAGCCGAGCTTGCGCCAGAACTCGGCATAGGCAGGCGTGTCGGCCTGCTCGGCGAAGCACAGCATGCGGTGATGCCGCCCGACCAGGTCATCGAGCCGGTAGCCGACGATGGCGAGGAACCGGTCGTTGGCCCAGGTGACGACGCCGTCCATCGTGAATTCGATCACCGCCTGCGATCGGCACAAAGCATGCCAGGCGGCCTGCGACGCGCCGATGCTGGACTGGTCGGGTAGATGGTCGAGTGCGTACACGCGGCGATGATCGTTGATTTCGGTTAATCATCCGTTTCGGATGAACAACTATGCGTCGGCGGTGACGATCACGCCCGCGTCGACGCGCACGGGCCACGGCGTCAACCGCGCGCCCATGCACGGCCCGCCCTCGCAGCGCCCGTCGCCGATCGCGAACACCGCGCCGTGCCACGAACACATGATCCGCGCGCCGTCCGGCGTCAGATAGGCGTCGAGTTCCTGTGCCAGCGGCAGCCCGGCATGCGGGCAGCGATCGATGTAGCCGTACACCCGCTCACCCCGGCGCACGACGAAGCCGTGGAACCGCCCGGCGCGCAGCTGCAGCACGTAGTTGCGCGCGGCACCGTCGGCGATCTGGTCGAGCGCACCCAGCTTCACTCCCGCCGGCGTCGCGAAGACGCGCGCGCTCCCGTCGACGGCGTCGCTCATTCGTTCGGCAGCTGCGCCTTGGGGAAGTCCGCCCACACCGCATCATAGTCGAGCTGCGCGTGCGCCAGCGCGTATTCGGTCGGCTTATACGCCCAGCAGCTTTCCAGCATGAACGCCATCGTGCCCTCGATCTTGTGGGGCTTGAGCTCGGCCGCGCTCGCACCCTGCCAGCTCGCGACGTCGGGGCCGTGTCCGCTCATGATGTTGTGGAGCGAGATGCCGCCGGGCTGGAAGCCTTCCGCCTTGGCGTCGTACGCGCCGGTGATCAGCCCCATCGCCTCCGACATGACGTTGCGGTGGAACCAAGGTGGTCGAAAGGTTCCTTCCGCAACCATCCAGCGCGGCGGGAAGATGACGAAGTCGGCGTTGGCGCGCCCGGGCACGTCGCTGGGGCTCGTCAGCACGGTGAAGATCGACGGATCGGGATGGTCGAAGCTGACGGTGTTGATCGTGTTGAAGCGCGACAGGTCGTAGCGCCAGGGGCTGAGATTGCCGTGCCACGCCACCACGTCGAGCGGCGAGTGGTCGAGCGTCGTCGTCCACAGCGATCCCATGAACTTCTGGACCACCTCGGTCGGCTCGTCGCGGTCCTCGAACCAGGCGACCGGCGTCTCGAAGTCGCGCGGGTTGGCGAGGCCGTTGGCGCCGATCGGCCCGAGGTCGGGCAGCCGGAACAGCGCGCCGTGGTTCTCCGCGACGTAGCCGCGCGCCTGACCGTCGGGCAGCATCGCCTTGAACCGCACCCCGCGCGGGACCAGTGCGACCTGTCCCGGCGCGATCTCGATCCGGCCGAGTTCGGTCAGCAGCTCCAGCCGCCCCTGTTCGGGAATGAACAGCAGCTCGCCGTCCGCGTCCATGAACACGCGCGCGTCCATGTTCCGGTTGGCGGCGTAGACGTGCAGTGCCACGCCCTCCAGATCGGCGGGATCGCGGTTGGCGAGCATGGTCGTCATGCCGTCGATCAGGTCGACCTCATCGCTCGGCATCGCCAGCGGGTCCCAGCGCAGCCGGTTGGGCGCGAGCGGCGCGTCGATGGTGCCCGGCGCGAACCGTTTCGCACCGTCGTAGCGCGTGAACGGCGGATGCTCGGCAGTCGGGCGCATCCGGTAGAGCCACGAGCGGCGGTTCTCGTGGCGCGGCGCGGTGAAGGCGGTACCCGACAGCTGCTCGGTGTAGAGCCCGAAGGCGGGGCGCTGCGGCGAATTGCGCCCGACCGGCAGCGCGCCGGGGATCGCCTCGGTCGAGACGTGGTTGCCGAAACCGGGGATGTAGGCGGGGGCGGTAGGGTCGGTCATCCTCGGTCCTTTCTTCGGCGGCTTTGCGTAACGAACGTCTGGGCGAATCGTGTCACGCCCGCCGCCGCGTCAGACGCGGCGAAGCCGCGCCTTGTGCGCCGGCTTCGTCGCACTGGCCGGGCGCGGACCGCGCCTGCGCGCGGCATCCGGCCGACGCTTTACGCGTCGACCGTGATCACACCGCGCCTGATCTGATCCAGCTCAATCGACTCGTACAGCGCTTGGAAGTTGCCGTTGCCGAACCCCTCGTTGCCCTTGCGCTGGATGATCTCGAAGAAGATCGGCCCGACCATGTTCTCGGTGAAGATCTGCAGCAGCAGCCCTTCCTCGCCGACGTTGCCGTCGATCAGGATGCGGTTGCGACGCAGCCGCTCCAGGTCCTCGCCGTGGTTCGGGACGCGCTTGTCGACCAGCTCGTAATAGGTCTCGATCGTGTCCTGCAGCTTGACACCGCGCGCGCGCAATTTCTCGACCGTGGCGTAGATGTCGTCGGTGGTGAGTGCCAGATGCTGAATACCCTCGCCGTTGTAATCGCGGATGAACTCCTCGATCTGGCTGTGGTCGTCCT
>NZ_JBELMJ010000072.1:0-7949 GCF_042095875.1 Sphingomonas sp. | reverse complement strand
CATGGCCCCTTCCTCTCAGGAGTTGGGGCCTCCCACAAACCCGGGGCGGTTCACTTAGCCTCTGTGTGCACATACAAGGAGGTACACGATGTTCGACACGAAGCTGGCTCTCTCAATTCGAGAGGCCTGCGAGACACTCTCGATTTCTCGAACGACCGTCTACGGTTTGATCGCGAGCTCGCAGCTGGAAGCGCGCAAAATCGGCCGACGCACGGTCGTCACCATGCAGAGCATCAACCGCCTTCTCGACGCGGAAACGCCGGAGCAAGACCATGCCCGGTAAGTCCATCGCCGACTTGCGTATGCCGCCGGCTGAGTATCGCGCCGACCGAACGACGTCCCGCGCTGACGGCCTGCTCACTTTCGAGAAGCGCAAGCAGGCCTGCCACGAAGACATGGTGCGAGTGTGCCTTCTCGAGAAACGAGCGTCCCTATTGGGTAAACGGAATCGCAAAGCCGCACGGTTGCTGGCGAGCAAGCTCGCGAGCCAAGCGGTAGGCGAAGATACCTACAACTCCCCTGCCTCTGCCATGGCCGCCCGCCGAACCCGGCTGAAGCTCGTGGGTGAAGTGTGGAAGATTGCGGACAGCGCACCCCGGAATCAGGTTGCGACGGCGACGCTGCTTAAGCGGGGCTGGTGCATCGCTGCAGAGAGCCTTGCTGACTTTGATCCGCGAGCACTCCTAGCTCAGCTACGGGCCGACATTCGCCGAACCGGCGCCTTCCAGGCAGGAGGCTTTTTAATTGCCGGCCTTCACGCAGACTTCGAGCCGTACGAGCGACGATATCAACTGCACGTCCACCTCTTGGCGACGGACTCGGCCATCGAGGCGGTTGATCGGCTACGCCACATGTCGCGCTACCGATCGAGCAGCAGTGACGACGACGATGACCATGTTCGACAGCGTGTTCGTCTGAGTCGGACGCCTCTGACCAACCTCCCCGATCCGATCACCTATCTGTTCCAGCCGTTTTGGCCGTCACGGTGGATCGGCACCAGTCCGGAGGGCGAGTCTATTCGCCAACGCATCAAGGCGCGGATCCCAGAACCCTACCACAGCGAATGGTTGCTCTGGATGGATCGATGGCGCTTCGACGACCTCGTCCTGCTCATGGGCGCGCGGATCGGACGCCGGGGCCTGATCCTGAGTCATGAACGCCCTTGTACATGAATGCCGTCGCGGAAAGGCACCGCAGGCCCCCGTAGAGGGGCCGGCGACATGCTCAATGCTCAAGTTCAGCTAACACGAAGCCTAACACTGCGCACCCTCGTCTCTGCCAGGTCAATGAATAATACGACAGCCACAATCATGTGGGGCGAGTGGGGCAGTGGGGCGGAGAACAAGTCTATAGGAATAGGAGCTCTAAAATGCTCGATCGACCCAACCTGACTGGGGCAACTTCCCTATCGGGACAGCCCTTTGTTATCGCGAAACAGAATGACACCACCGCTGCAATTCCGCTATGTCTCTTGGCAGACACGGCGGCGAACGTTGCCAGGGTGTTCCGTGAACGTGACATTTATCTCATTGGCAACATGCTGCCTGATGCGATCAAGCGAGCGACCCACATCAGCAGTTTCAAAGACTACCCGATCGCCGACCAAGTGGGTTGGAACGGCAATTACTTTGTTCTTCCGGATGGAGACGTCATCAGCTCCGTCGACTCCAAGGTCCCGCTTGTCGCAATCAAGGCAATGCCGGGCAAGTGCGCTCAAGGAGGAACCCTCAAAGGGTGGCAACGCAAGGTCGCGGCCCAGTTGATCGGACAGACTATCGCCCTGTTCGCGCTGATGATGGCCTTCATGCCGGCGCTGCTGCGACTGTCATCCCGGCGTGACAACTTCGGGTTCGAAATCGTTGGCGGCAAGGGCAAAGGCAAGACCACCATCCAGCAGCTCGCCGCTTCGGTAATGGGGCCGCCATTCGCGCACAATGGCTCGAGTTACGCCATGACTTTTGACATGACGCTCAACTCACTCGAAGACACCATGATCGTCCACAACGACATGCCATTGATCATCGATGAAGCGGGGTTGTATTTCGCGGGTGAGAGCAAACAGAAACGTGGCACACTGTTCAAGGCGTTCGCCTTCAAAGCCGCGGCAGGCACACACAAAGGTCGGCATGGCCAGTCTCAGACCGGGGATACGTACCGCTTCTCCTACTTGAGCTCTTCCAATGACCGACTGACTGCGTTGTTAGACGACGACGAAGAGGCTACCAAAGCCGCCGCGGATCGCCTCCTCACGCTCCCCATTGGCGAGGACCGCGACTATGGCGTCTTCGACTTCCTGCCCGAGGAGTACAATAGCTCTAGTGCATTCGCTGCGTCTCTCAGCAAGGCCGTGAGCAAGCACCACGGCACGGCGGGCCGGGCCTATCTCCAGGCTCTGGTAAACGACCGTGCGAAGCACCCTAAGCGCCTCGCACGGCAGATTGAGCATCTGATGGCGCGCTTCCGAGAGCTGGCCGGGGTCGATCAGAACAGCGGCTCTGCCATCCGTGTCGCAGACGCTTTTGGGCTCGTCTACGCCGCAGGCAAGCTTGCTGTCGGGTACGATGTCCTACCGAGTGAAGTGAACTGCGAAGAAACTGCGTTGGCCTGCTACCGTCAGCACATTCAGGGGGCACAGCCGACGCAGCCGTTCGTGGAGCGTCTGAAGGCCGTTCTGGAGGAGCCGACGACCACCAAGTTGGCCGACAAGGGAGACAAGCTCAAGAAGCAACAGCTCTTAGCGGCCTCGGCGATCACCCTGCCGGGGCCCCAGGGCATGGAGCTACTAATCCCCGATGACAAGATCGAAGCCGTCTTCCCCGACTGGCTGTCGATCCGTCGACAGGCGGCCGTCACGAGCCTATTGATGAGGGACGGAAGGCATCTGACGAAGAAGCGTTCCCTCACTAAAAACGGCGAGCGGAAGCGGTTCTACTGCTTTCGCGTGCCGGACGACGAGACTGCCGAGCCCGAGGAGGAGTTCGGCGAAGAGTGACGCGGCGCACCACGCTGCCCCTGGGGAAGGGGGAGCGTGGTGAACTTCTCTGCCTTTTACCACCAGTTGCCCTGGGCAGGCGCGCTTTTCACGAGCGCGCCTGTTTCTCTAATGCGGTTTCAAGGCGTAACGGCAATCTCGTTCTCGACGACCTACCGCACAGCGCGCGGCGTAGCACCTCGTGTACCCACCCCGACACCTCTCCCGTTCCTCCTGCCTGAACGGCCAGCAGCAATGCCAGACATTGCGAGAGCTTTCTCGTTAAGCGCCCGCCATGCTCGCCCTACCGCTACGTTCCAGTTTGCCCCAGCCGACCGTCCAGCCACCAATCGCCGCCGCGATGGCGCGCAGTACGACGCCGTACATGATCTGGCGGTAGACCAGCCGTTGCGCGACGAGCAGCAACGCCGGGAAATGCGCGCCACGCCGATCAAGCCGGTAGCCGATCCAACCGCAGACGATATCGACCGTGGTGAAGGCGAGCCAGTAGAGCGCCATGGTGCCGACATCGCCGCTGGTCTGCGCCCAGCCATGCTGGCTGACCCGCAACACCGTCGCCACCATCGATATCACCAAGGCCAAGTCGATTAATGGGGAGATGGCGGCGAAGACGATCTGGAACAGCCATGCCTGCGGCATCCCGATCAGCGCCAGACCGGACGGTTCGCGCGTGCGCAGAATGGCCCGATGCTTCCACAAGCACTGCAGCGTGCCGAACGCCCAGCGGAAGCGCTGCTTGGCCAGTGCTCGGAAGCTCTCCGGCGCCTCGGTCCAGGCGACCGCCTGCGGATCGTAGGTGACGCGCCACCCCGCTCGCTGAATCGCGATGGTCAGGTCCTGATCCTCGGCGAGCGTGTCCTCCGGATAACCGCCGACCGCGTCGAGCGCGGCGCGACGCCAAGCTCCCACCGCGCCCGGCACGACCGTCATCGCGTCGAACCCGGCCAGTGCACGCCGCTCCAGGTTCTGGGCGGTTATATATTCGATCGCCTGCCACCGCGTGACCAGGTTTACACGGTTGCCGACCCGCGCGTCGCCCGCCACCGCTCCGATCCGCGGATCGGCGAACCAGCAGGCCAGCCGCGCGATCGTTCCCGGCTCGAACTGCGTGTCCGCGTCCAGCGCGATCACGATCTCGCCCGCGGCGGCCAGCAGTGCGCGATTGAGCGCCGCGGCCTTGCCGCCGTTGTTGAGCGTCAACAGCCGTACGCGCGGATCGCCCGCGAACGCCTCCCTCACCAGTGCGCTGGTGCGATCGGTCGATCCGTCGTCGGCGACGATCACTTCCAACCCAGGATAGTCGCTCGCCAACACGCGGTGCACCGACGCGACGATCACGCGCTCCTCGTTGAAGGCGGGAATGACGACCGACACGCCCGGGGTGAACGCAGGCGGCAATTCCCGGTGGCGGCTCGCCTGGAGCCGGGCCAACCCCGCCATCATCACCGCGCGCGCCATGCCGAGCGTGATCGCGACGTAGAACAGCCAGGTCAGCAGTGCCGACAAGGCCGCGAGCACGACGAAGATCGCGACGTCGGCGCGCACCGCCCACAGGTCCCTTCCGGTGACCTGCGGCATCGCCTTGTCAGGAGACACACCGACGAGCTGCGATGCGGTCACGAAATGGTAGCCGGCACCTTTCAACGCCGTGATGATCCGCGGCAGCGCCGCCACCGTCTGCGACCGATCGCCACCACCGTCATGGAGCAGGATGACGTTGCCGCTGTTCTGCGCGGTGGCGGCACGTACCTGTGCCAGCACCTGGCTGACGATCGCGTCGGCGCCCGGCCGCTGCCAGTCGTTGGGATCAACGTGCAGCCCAACGACGGTGTAGCCCGCACGCTGCGCCTCGAGCGCGGGGCCGAGCTCGTCGGTCGTCGTCGGCTCCGCATCGCCGAAATACGGCGCGCGGAACAGCGTCATCGATCGCCCCGTATAGGCCTGGACCAGCCGCTGCGTCGCGTTCAGCTCAAGCGCCGTGGCACGCGGGCCAAGGCGGGCCATGTTGGGATGAGTGTAACTGTGGTTGCCGATCTCGTCCCCATCGGCGACGATGCGGTTGAGCAAGCCCGGATGCGCCAGCGCGCCCTCGCCGACGACGAAAAAGGTGGCAGGAACGTGCGCCGCCTCCAGCTCGTCCAAAATCTTTGGTGTCCAACTGCCGTCCGGTCCGTCGTCGAACGTCAGCGCCAGCGCCTTGCGATCGGCGGCACCTGCGCGCTGGACGACATAGGGTGTCGGCAACGCGGTGTAGCGCTCGTCGCGGATGATCCCCTGCGCGTCGGTACGTACATGACGCGCACCGTCGCGCGGCGTGGCGGTGATACGCAGGATCTCGCCGGAACCCTCGACATCGGTGTTGAGCACAGGAGCGACGCGCGACAGGTCAGGCTGCGTGCCGGTCCGCATCGCGGCGAGATCGGCGAAGAAGCCTGGATCCTCGCTGCCGAGCCGCCACAAGGCAACATTGCCAATGCCGAGCCGCTTCAGCGCCTGCATCTCGTTCCAGCTGGTCGCCGCGTCGAGCATCCAGATGTCGTGGTGCTGCCCAGCCTCATCATAGCCGAAGGCGGCGTTTCCGCTGCTCGGGTCGAAGCGCGGCGTGGTGCCGCTGTCGTGCGCGGCGAGCCATGCCTCCTCGATCGACAGGGCGTCGGTATCGCTGCCGTGCCAATCGTAGGCGTAGCTGCCGAGCGCCACCGCCAGCTTGTTGCTGGGTATCGCCCGGCGCGCGTCTTCGATCTGTTGCACGAACCAGTCCTGTGCGGCGATCGGGCCGGGCGTGCCGCCCTCCCAATGCTGGTCGTACGCCATGACGATGACCTTGTCGGTCACCGCGGCGATCGCGCCGAGCGGCCAGTCCGCGTCCCCGGCGGGCGCGGTGACCGCGACGATGCTGCCGGCGGGAAGCGCTGCGTGGAGCTGACGCAGGAAGATCAGGTATGGGCGCATCGCGCTCGCAGGCAGCGCTTCCAGGTCCATCACCAAGCCGGCAGCATGGCGCTGCGTCGCGATTTTACCCAACCGCGTCGCCAATGCGGTGCGTGCCGCAGGGTCGGCCAGTAGCCGCGCCGCACCGGTGTCATCCCAGCCGGCATCGCCGTAGTTCTGGACCATGGGCAGGACCTTGGGCGCCTGGTGCAAGGCACTGAGGGTACGCGTGAAACCGGGATCGGTCGCCACGTTCACGCGGTGGTCGGATCCAGCAACCGTCACCAGCGCGGGCACGACCCAGTCCAGCGCACCGGCATTGCGGCGCAGCGATGCCAGGCTGGCATCGTCGCCGGGCACGTAGAAGCCGATGCTGAGCGGCGTACGATCTGCCGCGCGACCATGACGCGGCAGCCATGCGGCAAGGCCGTGACGGTGCGGCTCGCCCCGCGCGGCGGCGGCATGGGGCTGAGGCAGCGGCAAGGCCAGGTCGTGCCGCGCCGGCATCATCACCAGCGTCGTCGCGAACCCCATTGCCGCCAGCACGACCAGCAGCAGCAATCCCGCCAATGTGCGGCGAGAAATACGGCTGCGACGGCCGCTGGGATCAAAGAAGATGGGAGAGGACATGGCGCACGGACCCCGGACCGGATGCAGATCAGGCGGCGGCACTAATCTGCGGGGCGTGGGTGGATGCTGAGCCCGGGATTACAACTTGGTCATGCGTCACGGGCACGCTGCCAACCAGCAGCGACAGGTCTCGCAGCGCCTGCACCAGCGCCAGCCCGCGCGGTCCGGCGATGTAGCGCGGCTCCCAGCGCGGCGCGAACTTCTCCTTGTACGCACGCAGCCCGCGGAATCCGTAGAAGCGCTCGCCGTGGCGGAAGATCAGCGCCGCCGCCCGCGCCCAGGCCGGCGCGAGCCGGCGTCCGGCGATACCCGACAACGGTGCGATCCCCAGCGAGAAGCGGGCATAGCCCCGCGCCCGCGCCCAATCGATGATGTGGTAGAACAGGAAATCCATCGCCCCATGTGGCGCATCGGCCCGATGACGCATCAGGTCGACCGACGCCTCACGCCGGTTCGCCGTCAGCCACAGATTGGCGAACGCGACGATCCGTGTTCCCTCCATTGCCAGTGCGACATCGAACCGGCTGATATAATCGCGGTCGAAATGGCCCAGACTGAAGCCCTTCTCGCCATGCCCCTTGGCCTGCATCCACTCAGCCGACACCGCTTCCAGCTCGTCCAGCACCACCGGCACCGCGCCCGCCGGCACGATCCGGAAAGTGAGGCCCCGGCGCGCAGCGGCACGCTCGGCCTTGCGCAGTGAGCGCAGCCGCGGCGTGTCGAAGGTCAGGTTGGCCAGATCGACGATCGCTTCCTCGCCGTATTTGACGATGTTCAGCCCCATGCCGATGGCCAGCTCCAGCACCGGCGCGGTGACCTGATATAGCAGCAGCCGCCCCTGCGCGCGGTCGGCCATGTCGCGAATGCGCCACAGCAGCGCCGGCCACGCCGCACTTTCACCGATCGGATCACCCATCACGACCCAGGTGGTACCGCGGAGCTGGTACATCAGCATCGCTTGCGCGTCGTCCGCCAGCAGGAAGCGCTTGTCGCCGGTCAGCGCCAGCATCGCATCGGTGCGGTCTGCCCGCATCAGCACCGCAGCGACTGCGCCCGGATCGACCGGGGTTGTGACGATCGCTCGCGTCGGTCCCAGCCAGCGCCACAGCGCCGCCGCCGTCAGCAGCACCGCCGCCGCCAGCGTCGCACGCAGAAAGCGTGGCGCGTCGCCCGTCCACGCGAAGCGCCACCACAGAGCGTCGTCGTACGGCACATGACGATAAGCGAAGAACCCTATCCAGGTGACGCCGGCCATCAGCGCCGCCAGTGTCGCCAGCCACGCGCCCGACAACGGCGTCTGCGTCAAGGCGGTGTGGCGGTAGAAGGCGGCCCGCGTCCATTGCAGCAGCCCGGCCAGCACGAGGCAGACCGCCGCCTCCTCGTAATCGATCCCCTT
>NZ_JBELMJ010000071.1:0-8115 GCF_042095875.1 Sphingomonas sp. | reverse complement strand
TGCCGACGTCGACGCGGCCGTTCATGCGGTACACCACGCCCGCGACGCGCGGCAGCGTGGTGGTCGCCGTGAAGCGCGCGGGCAGCGTGCAGGCGCGGTACGTGCCGGTCGGCCCGGTCACGGTGCCCGCGTCCGCCAGCGCGTTCGGGCCGGTAATCGTTGGGCAGGTCGCCGCGGGCGTCACCAGACCGGTGCCGGTGCCGGGCGTCGGCGTGGGCGACGGCGCGGGGGCCGGCGTCGGCGACGGCAGCACGATCACGCCCTCGCCCGGCGATGCGATGTCGTCGGCGCCGCACGCGGTCAGCGCGGCGGTCGCGCAGCCGAGCATGAGCATGAGCGAAGCGCGCTTGAAGTTCTGCATTGAACACTCCCCGAACCGTGGATCACGGGCGCCTGCTGTTGGCGCCGAGCCGACTCGATCCCCCGTGCCGGCCTCCACGCCGCGCTAGGCGTCGCGGATGACAGCGGCATGGAGGTTCGGAGACACGGGAATGACGTTTGCGTTTCGGTTCCGTGACAACCCTGGGGAGTGCCGATCAGGTCCGCAGCGTTCGCTCACTCGCCCGCCATGGTGAGCACCACCTTGCCGCGCGGATGTTCGTCGCGCGTATAGGCGTAAGCGTCGCGCACGCGGTCGAGCGCGAACGTCCGGTCGACCGCCACCTTCACCGTTCCCACCGCGACCAGCCCGGCGATCTCGCCCAGCTGCGCCGCGTTCGGCTGGGCGAGCCAGCGCGGCACGGTGCGGACGCCCATCGCTCGCCCCTTCGCCTCGTCTGGATCGAGCGTCGACACCAGCGTGCCGCCCTTCTTCAGCATGTCGAACGAGCGCACCTGCGTTTCCCCGCCCTGCGTGTCGAACACCAGGGCGAGGTTGGTCGCGTGATGCTCGAACCGCTCGTTCTTGTAATCGATCGCGCGCTCGACGCCCAGGGAGCGGACGTAGTCGAGGTCGCCCTCCCCCGCAGTCGCGAACACCGTCGCGCCCTTCCAGACGGCAAACTGCACCGCCAGGTGGCCGACCCCGCCCGCCGCGCCGTGGATCAGCACGCGCTGCCCCGCCTGCAGCTGCCCGTGATCGAACAGCCCCTGCCACGCGGTCATCGCCGCCAGCGGCAGCGCGGCGGCGGTCACATCGTCGACTTCGTCCGGCGTCGCCACCAGCTCGACCGCCTTCACCACCACGTAGTCGGCCTGCGCCCCGCGATCGAAGTCGATGAACGCCATCACGCGGTCGCCGACGCTCAGCATGTTGTGCGCGCGCGTCCCCAGCGCCTCGATCCGCCCCGCGACGTCGCGTCCCAGCGCATAGGGCAGCTGATCCTCGCCCTTGGGCGGAAACTCGCCCTCCGCCATCTTCCAGTCGACCGGATTGATGCTCGCCGCCGCCACGCGCACCAGCACCTCGTCGTCGACCGCCTGCGGCACCGGTCGCTCGGACAGCGCGATCACGTCCAGGTCGCCGAACCAGTCGAGCCACACCGTGCGGTTGGGGACGAGCGGCTGGTGCTGGTCGGCGATAATCTGGTCGGTCATGGCGTGCGTGCTCCGGTTGTCGGAACACGCCAACGGGCGACGACCGGGACCGATCCCCGCATCGCCGACACGACAAGGCCCGCCGCCATCGCTGGCTGCGGGCCTGAAATGGTGGGCGCGACAGGGATTGAACCTGTGACCCCACCCGTGTGAAGGGTGTGCTCTACCGCTGAGCTACGCGCCCGATCCGTGTCGGAGCGGCGCCTTTAAGCAAGCACGGCCCGCCTGTCCAGCGTTAAAAGGCTCAGCCCATAAGCGTGTCGCTTACTTCGCGACGTTCAGCGAATCCTTCAGCACCTTGCCCGCCTTGAACTTGGGCTGCGTGCTCGCCTCGATCGTCATCGGCTCGCCGGTGCGCGGGTTGCGCCCGGTCGACGCCTTGCGCTTGCTGACCGCGAACGTGCCGAACCCGACCAGCCGCACTTCCTCGCCCTTCTTGAGGCAGGTCGAGATCGAGTCGAACACCGCCTCAACGGCGCGCATCGCCTCCGCCTTGCCCAGCCCCGCGGTGGTCGCGACCTGCGCGATCAGTTCCTGCTTGTTCATCCCCGAGAACCCCCGTTTTACGCAATCGATCGGCAAAAATTGGCGCGCGGATTCGCTCAAACCGCGAACCCGCATCCGCCCAGTAAGGCGACACCCGTTAACCGAGTCAAACGAAACCGCCGCGCGCCGGTGACGAAGCGCGGCGGTCTGTTGTGGCGCTACCACGATCGGACGGTTGCGGCCGCATTCGTAACACGTCCGCAACAATCATCCGCGGCTCAGTGATGCACCTCCGCGCCCACCGGCGTGATCGGCGCGGGCGGCAGCGCGGCGAGCTCGTCCGCCTCGGTCCAGTCGATCGCCTCCAGCGGCGCCGTCAGCGCGAGCCGCAGCACCTCGTCGACGTGCGCGACCGGCACGATCTTCAACCCCGCCTTCACGTTCGCGGGGATTTCGGCCAGGTCCTTCTCGTTCTCCTGCGGGATCAGCACGGTCGTGATCCCGCCACGCAGCGCGGCGAGCAGCTTCTCCTTCAATCCCCCGATCGGCAGCACGCGCCCGCGCAGCGTCACCTCGCCCGTCATCGCCACGTCGCGGCGTACCGGCACGCCGGTCAGTGTCGAGACGATCGCGGTCACCATGCCGATGCCCGCTGACGGCCCATCCTTCGGCACCGCGCCCTCGGGCAGGTGGATGTGGATGTCCTTACGGTGGAACAGGCTCGGCTTAATCCCGAACGACGGCGCGCGCGCCTGCACGAAGCTGTAGGCGGCCTGCACCGACTCCTTCATCACGTCGCCCAGCTTGCCCGTCACCTTCGCCTGACCCTTGCCCGGCACGGTCACGCTCTCGATCGACAGCAATTCGCCGCCGACCTCGGTCCAGGCGAGCCCGGTCACCGCGCCGATCTGGTCCTCCTGCTCGGACAGACCGTGGCGATACTTCTGCACGCCGGCATAGTCGGCCAAATTGTCGGGCGTGACCGTCACGCTCGTCGCCTTGGCTTCCAGGATCTGCCTCAGCGCCTTGCGCGCCAGCTTGGCGATCTCGCGCTCCAGCGTACGCACCCCCGCCTCGCGGGTGTAGCGCTGGATCAGCGCACGCAGCCCTTCGGTCGTCAGCGTGAACTCGCCGTCCTTCAACCCGTGCGCCTCAATCTGCTTGGCAACCAGGTGCCGCTCGGCGATCTCGACCTTCTCGTCCTCGGTATACCCCTCCAGCCGGATGATCTCCATTCGGTCGAGCAGCGGCTGCGGCAGGTTGAGCGAATTCGCGGTGCACACGAACATCACATCGGACAGATCGATGTCGATCTCGAGGTAGTGATCGTTGAACTTGGCGTTCTGCTCCGGATCGAGCACCTCGAGCAACGCCGACGCCGGATCGCCGCGGAAATCCTGACCCAGCTTGTCGATCTCGTCGAGCAGGAACAGCGGGTTCGCCGCCCCCGCCTTCTTCAGGTTGGTGACGATCTTGCCCGGCAGCGAGCCGATATACGTGCGCCGGTGGCCGCGGATCTCCGCCTCGTCGCGCACCCCGCCCAGCGACTGGCGGATGAACTCGCGCCCCGTCGCCTTGGCGATCGACTTGCCCAGCGAGGTTTTGCCGACGCCCGGCGGCCCGACGAGGCACAGGATCGGCCCCTTGAGCTTGTTGGTCCGCGCCTGCACCGCGAGATACTCGAGGATGCGGTCCTTGACCTTGTCGAGCGCGTAATGGTCCTCGTTGAGCACGCCCTCGGCCGCCACTAGGTCGCGCTTTATCTTGCTGCGCTTGCCCCACGGCAGACCCAGCAGCACGTCCAGGTAGTTGCGCACCACCGTCGCCTCGGCGCTCATCGGCGCCATCGTCTTCAGCTTCTTGAGCTCGGACGTCGCCTTGGTGCGCGCTTCCTTCGACAGCTTCAGCCCGGCGATCTTCTGCGTCAGCTCGGCGATCTCGTCGCCGTTGCCCTCGTCGTCGCTGTTGCCCAGCTCGCGCTGGATCGCCTTCAACTGCTCGTTGAGATAATATTCGCGCTGCGTCTTCTCCATCTGGCGCTTGACGCGACTCTTGATCTTCTTCTCGACCTGCAGGACGCCCAGCTCGCCCTCCATCAGCGCGAACGCCATCTCCAGCCGCTTGACCGGGTCGGTCTCTATCAGCAGCGACTGCTTCTCGGCCACCTTGATCTGCACGTTGCCCGCGATCGAATCGGACAACAGCGCCGCCTCGGTGATCTCGCCCAGCTGCGCCGCGGTCTCCGCCGGCAGCTTGCGGTGCAGCTTCGCGTAGGCCTCGAACTGCTTCACGACCGAGCGCATCAGCGCCTCGACGTCCGGCCCCTCGACCGCCTTATTCTCGACCGCGGCGATCTCCGCCTCGAAGAAGCCGTCACGCTCGTTCAGCGCCTCCAACGTCGCGCGCTGCTTGCCCTCGACCAGCACGCGCACGGTGCCGTCGGGCAGCTTGAGCAATTGCAGCACGGTCGCGGTCACGCCCATCGAGTAGAGGTCGTCGCGCGTCGGATCGTCATTGGCAGGGTCGAGCTGCGCGACGAGGAAGATCTCCTTGTCGGCAGCCATCGCCGCTTCCAGCGCCGCAACCGACTTGTCGCGTCCGACGAACAGCGGAACGATCATGTGCGGGAAGACGACGATGTCGCGAAGCGGCAGGACGGGAAGAGTGGACGTCATGGATACTCCGGGGGTCGCCGAACAGCGGCGACGTTCGCGATCCTATATGGTGCGCCGGCGATTTCCATCAATCGTTGCGGCGGCGTTCCACCCGCGCTGTCCTACCACCGGTCGCCATGCCATGCTGCCCGCGATGCACGCCCTCGTCCCCCAGCCCCGCACCCTCTCGCGACCCGTCGCCCTGAACTCGTTTCAGGGCCCATCCCTACCCAATCGGCTCCGCTTCCGAACTTCTCGCCGCGCCCCCACGCGCAACAAGCTCCTCCCTGCAAGGGAGGGGCCGGGGGTGGGTAGCGCTGACACGAGCCGCTGCCCCCACTTCCTCCACTTGCCATTTCTGCAATCGTACCCTCCGTCGCACCTGAAGCGCACAGAAGGTCAGGAACACGCCAGCCCCTCTTCTAACAATGCTACGTCAGTACAGCCACTTACCACACCAACCTTCACGCACACCTGAGCACCCGTCACCCTAAATGTAAGCCCGAAGAAAACCGCGTCCGAACCTCCACTTCCTCCACTTCGCATCCGTGCAACCGTATCCAGAGGCTACCATGCGCCACCTCGCCGCCCTGCTCGCCCTCCCGCTGCTCGCACTCGCCCCGCCGCCAAAGGGCAGCCCGCCCCTGACCGAGCAGACCCAGCGTTCCGGCGGACCATTGCTGCCCGAGCAGACCGCGCTCCGCTTCGACAACGCCGATCTGTCGTTCGAGGTGCTGCCCGTGCGGCAGGCGCTGACCGGTGTCGCCACGCTCACCTTCACCGCGCGCGCGCCGCTTACCAGGTTGCTGATCGACCTGGACCGCAACCTGCCCGTGTCGGCGATCAGCATCGACGGACGCCCGCTCGCCCGCAGCGCCTGGACCAACCCCGACGGTCGCCTGACAATCGCGCTGCCGCGCCCGCTCGCCGCTGGCGAGCAGGTGATTGCCCGCATCAACTACGGCGGCACCCCGCACGTCGCGGTCAACGCCCCGTGGGACGACGGCATGGTGTGGTCGAAGACGCCCGACGGCCGCACCTGGTTCGCCACCACCGCGGAAGGTTACGGCTGCGACCTGTTCTGGCCGTGCCTCGACTTCGCGACCGGAGAACCGGGGCAAGTCGACCTCCACATCACGGTTCCGGCGGGGTTGAAGGCGCCCTCGAACGGGCGCCTGCTCGGCGTCGATCAGCTTTCCGATGGCCGTACCCGCTGGAACTGGCGCGCACGCCAGCCCAATACCTACGCCATCGCTCTGAACGTCGGTGCGTACGAGGAGATCACGGGCACCTACCGCAGCCGCTTCGGCAACACGATCCCGATGAGCTACTGGTACCTGCCCGGCGAGAAGGCCAAGGCCGAGGCGCTGTTCGGCGAATTCGCCCCGACGCTCGACTTCTTCGAGGCGACCGTCGGTCCCTACCCCTTCGGCGACGAGAAGCTCGGCGTGGTTGAGACCCCGCACAAGGGCATGGAGCACCAGACGATCAACGCCTACGGCAACAAATACGCCAAGGCGCCCGAGGGGTTCGACTGGCTGTTCCACCACGAACTCAGCCACGAATGGTTCGGCAACCAGCTCACCGCTGCCAACTGGGACGATTACTGGCTCCACGAGAGCTTCGGCAGCTACATGCAACCGCTCTACGGTCGCTGGCGCGAGGGCGAGGCACGTTACCACGTCATGCTCGACGCACAGTGCAACCAGATCGCGAACGATCACCCGGTCGTGCGGGACAAGGTGCTCACCGAGGAGGAGGTCTACGAACCCAAGCTCGGCGGGCCGGGCACCGACATCTACTACAAGGGGTCGTGGATGCTCCACACCCTACGCTGGCTGATCGGCGACGCCGCCTTCTTCAAGGCGATGCGGCTGGAGATCTACGGCCGCGACGACCCGATACCGGGCAACTTCCGCCCGCGCTACGGCTCGACCGCCGAGTATCAGCGCATCGTCAATCAGGTCACGGGCACGAACTACGACTGGTTCTTCGACGTCTATCTCCGCCACTCCGCGCTGCCGGAACTCACCGCGACTCCGCTTCCCGGCAATCGCACCGAACTACGCTGGAAAGTACCCGGCACCACGGTCTTCCCCATGCCGATCGAGGTCAGCATCGACGGCCGGGTACAGCGCTTGGCCATGACCGACGGCGTCGCCGTCGTCGACCTGCCGCCGGGCGCGCACCTGGTCATCGATCCCGAGGCGCGCGTGCTGCGGCGCAATCCCGCGGTTGAAGCGTTCCGCACTTGGTCCAACCAGCAGAGGTCACGCAAATGAACGAGCGCCCATCGGTCAACGCCGGCGACACCGACACGATACTTGGCCTGAAGCGCGCGGGCGAGATGGCCGCCGTGTTCATGATCGGAGACGGCCTGCTCGGCCTGCTCCAGCCGACCCGTCACGTCGACCTGTGGCGATCGGACGTGGCCGCGGTCGACGCCCTGGTGTCGCCGTTCGGCGGCAAACCGACCCGCCGCCGCCTCTACGGGCTCGCCCAACTGACTGCCGGCATCATGCTCGCCGCCAGCCTGCGCCCGAGGAAAAAATAAGAAGAGGCACCTCGCCGCGGCGAGGTGCCCGACCGGTCAGCCGTTGGATTTCAGCGGCACCATCTGCTGGTGCTGCACCACCCGCCAGTTCTCGTGCGACAGCCAGCGATAGGTCGAGGTGCAGTAAGCCGCGTAACGCTCGTCCCCGCGCGACGCCTCGACGTGATAGGCGACGACGATCAGCCCCTCCTGCGGTCGCGCGACCTGACGCTCGCTCATCTCCACCTTGTCCCAGCGCGGCGTCTTCTTCACCGCCTCGATCGCCTGCTCCCCGCTCATCACGAACGGCGGCTCGGGCAGCACCATCAGGCACTCGTCGTCGACCGCTTCCTCGTAATGCTCGGGCGTCGCCGTCCACAGGCTTTCCTCGAAACTCCACACGCGATTGTCGTCCACGAACCATGCTCCCGTTGTTCGCCAAGACAATCGCACGCGCCATGCTTCGTTCCGCCGACGCCACACGCACCAACGAGAAAGGGCGCTGCCGAACGACCCGGCAGCGCCCCTTCACTGAGTCAAAGCGATAAATCAGGCGGCGCCGTCCGCCACCTTTTTCTTCTCGGCATAGACGCGGATCGGCTCCTTGCGGCCCTCGACCACGTCCTTGTCGATCATCACCTCGTCGATCGAGTCCATGCCCGGCAGGTCGAACATCGTGTCGAGCAGGATCGCCTCCAGGATCGACCGCAACCCGCGCGCGCCCGTCTTGCGCTCGATCGCCTTCTTGGCGACCGTGGTCAGCGCATCGTCGGTGAAGCCGAGCTTGGTGTCCTCCATCTCGAACAGCTTCTGGTACTGCTTGACCAGCGCGTTCTTCGGCTCGCTCAGGATCTTGACCAGCGCCGGAATGTCGAGGTCTTCCAAGGTCGCGATCACCGGCAGGCG
>NZ_JBELMJ010000070.1:3192-8352 GCF_042095875.1 Sphingomonas sp. | reverse complement strand
GATCAGGTCGGCGCGCGCCATTTCCTGTCCGAGCGGGCGGAGAGCGTCGACGTGTCGATCCGCCTGATCGTCACCGACGTGCTCGCGCTCAACGCGCGCGCGGTGCTGCTCGCGCACAATCACCCGCGGGGCGATCCGCGACCCAGCCGGCAGGACGTGCACTTCACCCGCCGCCTGTTCGCGACGCTCGACGCGATCGGCGTGCGGCTGCTCGACCATTACGTCGTCGCGCCCGGCGGCTGGATGAGCTTCCGCCGCGACGGTCTGCTGTGATCGCCCTCAGCGCGTCGCCAGCCGACAGGGCCGGATCGCGTCAGGCGCCGGCCGCGGCCCCTCGGCGCGGAACGTCGCGAGATAGCCGCCGGCCGAGGGCATCTTCTCGAAGCCGACCTGGCGGTAGCCGACCGCCTCGAACTCGCAGCGTAGCAGCGCGGGCGGCGTGCCGTGGTTCTGCGTCGACCGGTCCGCGTCGACCACCACCACCAGCCCGTCGCGCCGCAGCGCCGGCCGCATCCGCCACAGGAACTCGTACGGCTGCGCGATCTCGTGGTACATGTGGACCATCAGCACGCGGTCGAAACTGTTCGCCGGCAGCCGCGGATCGGCCGGAAGCCCCAGCCGTACGCTGACATTCTCCAGCCGTTGCCGCGCGACGCGCTCGGCCAGCGCGTCGCGGGTCGCAGGCATGATGTCTTCCGCCAGCACGCGCCCGTTCTCGCCGACGCGCGCCGCCAGGCGGATCGTGTAATAACCCTCGCCCGCGCCGATGTCGGCGACCGTCATGCCGGGTTCGATCCGGGCGCCGTCCATCACCGCGCCCGCCTCGTTCAACCGGTCGCGCTCCTCTTCGTTCGACCAGCGCGACGAGACGATGCTGGCGACCGGGCGATCGGCGGCGGGGAAGGGGTCGGGTCGCTTCGCCGCGCGCTTGATCAGCGGTTGCGAGCCGTCGCACGCCCCGACCGAGCCCGCCGCCGCGATCAGCAGCACCGCGAATAGGGCGCGCGCGCGCCTCAATCCACGTCCTCCACCTCGACCTTCTCGCCGGTCACGCGCTGCGACAGCGCCGCGGCCATGAAGTCGTCGAGCGCGCCGTCGAGCACGTCGCCCGGGCTGGTCGAGGTCACGCCGGTGCGCAAATCCTTCACCAGCTGGTACGGTTGCAGCACGTAGGAGCGGATCTGGTGGCCCCAGCCGATGTCGGTCTTGGTCGCGTTGACCGCGTTCGCCTCCTCCTCGCGCTTGCGCAGCTCGTGCTCGTACAGCCGCGCGCGCAGCTGGTTGTACGCTTCCGCCTTGTTCTTGTGCTGGCTGCGCTGGTTCTGGCACGCCACGACGATGCCGGTCGGCAGGTGGGTGATGCGCACCGCCGAATCGGTCGTGTTGATGTGCTGCCCGCCCGCACCAGACGCGCGATAGGTGTCGATGCGCAGCTCGCTGTCGTTGATCTCGATGTCGATCGAATCGTCGATCACCGGGTACACCCACACCGAGGAGAAGCTGGTGTGGCGCCGGGCCGAGCTGTCGTACGGGCTGATCCGCACCAGCCGGTGCACCCCGCTCTCGGTCTTGGCGTAGCCGTAGGCGTTCTCGCCCTTAAGCAGCAGCGTCGCCGACTTGATCCCGGCCTGCTCGCCCGCGTGATAATCGATCAGCTCGACCTTCATGCCCCGCCGCTCGGCCCAGCGCGTGTACATCCGCTGCAGCATCTCGGCCCAATCCTGGCTCTCGGTGCCGCCCGCGCCCGCGTTGATCTCGACGTAGCTGTCGTTGCCGTCGGCCTCGCCCGCCAGCAGCGCCTTGATCTTGTCGCCCTGCGCGCGCGTGGCCAGCGCCTTAAGCGCCTGCGTGCCCTCGTCCGCCATCTCGGCATCGCCCTCGGCGTCGGCCATCTCGATCAGCTCCGCGGTGTCCGCCATCTCGCGCTCGATGTCGCGCGTCGCGGTGATCGCCTCGTCGAGCCGGCGGCGCTCGCGCATCACGTCCTGCGCCGCCTTGGGGTTCTCCCACAAGGTCGGGTCCTCGACGCGCGCGTTCAGCTCGTCGAGCCGACGCAGCGCGCGGTCCCAGTCGAGGAAACGGCGCAGCAGTGCCAGCGCCTCGTTGATGGTGTCGACATGGGCCTGCGCTTCGGCGCGCATAAATCTGTTCTCCAATCGTCGCGGGGCAACGCCCGCCGGGCCGGACGCCCGCGTGGTCCGCTGTGCAGCGGATCAAGGATCAAGCCTGCGATCTAGGCCGCGCGCCGCCAAACGGCAACGGGCCTGCGCGCACCCCCGACCACGTGGCGCCGCGCGCCGTGTTCGGACGTGCGTTAACCATTATTCCTTCCAATCGCGCCGGAGTTCGGTCGTCCGCGCTGGCGAAGCGGCCGCGGCGTGATAACGCCGTGCGCCATGCCGTACACCGCCGGACTGGTCGAAGCGAAACGCAAGCTCTCCCAACTGGAGCAGGCGCGCGCGCGATCGGGCACCGCCGGCGACAGCTCGCACTACGCGCTCGCCCGCGCGCGCTTGCTCGAGCAGATCGCGCTGTTCGAAAAACTCACCGCGCGAAAAGGCTAGCGGGCGCGGCGCGCTACCGCCGCGCACGCACCCGTCAGTAGATCCCGCCCTGCCGCTGCAGGAACTCGCTGTCGCGCGGCGCGGCCGACTTGCTCGGTGCCGGTCGCGGCGTCGCGACCGTCGCCGGGGCGGCCGAGTAGCGCCGTGGCCTTCGCGCCTCGCTCTGCGGCTTGAACGCTTCCCAGATCACCCCGGCCTTGGGATCGGCGTCGCTCGGCCACGGGCCAAACACCGGGCGCCCCGACCCGCGGTCGATCCGCACCAGTCGGATGCCGGGTGGCGCGCGGAACGGGATCACCGGCAGGTTCTCGAACGCCTTGACCGCGAACGCCTTGAAGATCGGCACCGCCAGCGTCCCGCCCTGCGCGTACCCGCCCAGCCCGCGCGGGGTGTCGTATCCGATGTACAATCCGGCCACCATCTGCGGCGTGCCGCCGATGAACCACACGTCGGTCGGCCCCGAATTGGTGCCGGTCTTGCCGAAGATCGGCCGGTTCAGGTCGCGCAGCGCGGTCGCGGTGCCGCGCTGGATCACGCCCTCGGTGATGTGCACCATCTGGTACGCCGACATCGCGTCCATCACCTGCCGCCCCTGCGTCGCCGGGCGCGGCATCGCGCCGCCGTTCCAGTGCGCCATGTTGCACCCGTCGCACGCGCGCCAGTTGGCGGGCCAGATCACCTTGCCGTGGCGGTCCTGCGCGAAGTCGATCAGCGATGGGTCGTGCCATTGCCCGTTGTTGGCGAGCACGCCGTAGGCGTTGACCATCCGCTCCACCGTTGTCTCGCCCGCGCCCAGCGAGTAGCTGAGATAGGGCGAGTAATCGCCGATCTGCATCTTCTTCATCAACGCGACGACGTTCTTCATGCCCGTCTGCGCCGCCGCGCGCACCGTCATCAGGTTGCGCGACTGCTCGATGCCCCAGCGCATCGTGTGCGGACCCGCGCCGCGCGAATTGCCGAAGTTGCGGAAGCACTTCTGCCCCAGCCGCGCGCCCTGATAGACGCAGAACGGCCCGTCGACGATGATCGACGCCGGCGTCATGCCGTGCTCCAGCGCGGCTGAATAGACGATCGGCTTGATCGTCGATCCGGGCTGGCGATACGCCTGCGTCGCGCGGTTGAACGCCTGCACGCTGGCGTCGAACCCGCCCTGCATCGCCAGGATGCGCCCGGTCGCGGGTTCCTGCACCACGAACCCGCCCGAGATGCGCGGTACGCTGCGAAGCGCGAACACGTCGTCCGACGGCGCCACCGCGATCACGTCGCCGACCTTGATCCGCGCGAAGGCGGGGGTGCCGGTACCGCGCGCGGGCGTCTGCGCGGCCCAGCGCGGCAGCGTGCCGGTGCGCCCGTCGGCGAAGCCGAGCGACAGCGCGCCGCTCTCGCGCGCGGTGACGATCGCGGCGCGCCAGTCCTTGTAGTCGAGCATGATGTTGGTGCCGAGCAGCGCGCCCTGGAACTGCGCCGGATCGTCCAGGTCGACGTGCGCCAGCGGCCCCGACCAGCCGCGCCCGCTCTCGTAGCGCAGCAACCCGTCGCGCAGCGCGTCCGCGGCGTAGCGCTGCACCTGCGGGTCGAGCGAGGTGCGCACCCACAACCCGCCCGAGTAGACGCTGTACGGCCCCGCCTGCGCGTTCTCGCCGAACTTGCCGATCAATTGCCGGCGCACTTCCTCGACGAAGTACCCGCCAACGCGCTCGAACTTGGGCGCGCGCCGCCTGATCGCGCCCAGCGGCTCGGCGTTCGCCGCGCGCGCCTGCGCCTCGGTGACGAAGCCGTTGCGCGCCATCTCGCGCAGCACGTAATTGCGCCGGATCAGCGCGCGCTCGGTGCTGCGGTACGGGTCGTAATTGGCCGGACCCTTGGGCAGGATCGCCAGATACGCCATCTGCGCCAGCGACAGCTCGGGCAGTTCCTTGTCGAAATAAGCGTGGCTCGCCGCCTCGACGCCGTAGGCGTTCCGCCCCAGGAAGATCTGGTTGAGGTACAGCTCCAGGATCTGCTGCTTGCTCAGCGTCTGCTCGATCCGGTACGCCAGGATCGCCTCGCGCACCTTGCGCGTCGGGGAATAGGCGTTGCCGATCAGCAGGTTCTTGGCGACCTGCTGCGTGATCGTCGACCCGCCGCGCGCGCGCTGCCCGGTGCCGAACTTGCTCGCGTAATCGATCACCGCGCCCGCCAGGCCGGGAAAGTCGACGCCGTGATGCTCGAAGAAGGTCTTGTCCTCGGCCGCCAGGAACGCGCGGATCAGCAGCGGCGGATATTCCGCGAACGACAGCTGGACGCGCCGCTCGCGCGCGTATGAGTAGATCGGCGCGCCGTCGATCCCGCGCACGTTGGTCGGCAGCGGCGGCTCGTACGCCTTCAGTTTCTCGACCGACGGCAGGTCGCGCGCGAAGATCAGCCAGAACGCGCCAACCGCGACCAGCAGGAGCGCGGAAAATGTCGCGAACCAGCGCAGCAGCCGCCGCGTCCATTTGCCGCTCAACGCACGGCGCAACCGACCCGCGCGCTCGTCCGGCGTCGCCGTCACTGGGGGAGAAGAAGCCATGTCGCCTGCGCGTTTAGCAGGTTCCGCGCGACGCGAAAGCGTGAC
>NZ_JBELMJ010000070.1:0-3092 GCF_042095875.1 Sphingomonas sp. | reverse complement strand
GCCTCACCTTTCGCGCTCAGCGCAGCGCCAGCCGCCGCGCGAAATAGATTTCCACCGCGCGCCGCACGCTCTCCGCCACGTTGCTCCGCCCCGCGTCGCTCGCCAGGAACGCGGCATCGTTGACGTTGGAGATAAAGCCCGCTTCCAGCAGGATCGACGGCGTGTCGGGCGCCTTCAGCACCATCAGCGACGCCATGCGGTGGAAGTTCGGCTTGGTCGCCATCAACGGCTGCGCCTCGCGACCCAGCAGTCGCGCGAAGCCCGCCGACGCGTTCATCGTCTCGCGCTGCGTCAGGTCGATCAGGATCGACGACACGTCCGGGTTGCGGTCCAGGTCGACGCCGTTGATGATGTCGACCTTGTTCTCGCGCGCGGCCAGCCGCGCGGCTTCCTTGTCCGACGCGACCTCCGACAATGTGTAGGCAGTCGCGCCCGACGCCTCGGTCGACAACGCGCTGTCGCAGTGGATCGAGATGAACAGGTCCGCCTTCAGCTTGCGCGCCACGCCGTATCGCTCGCGCAGCACCAGGAACTCGTCGTCGTCGCGGGTCAGCGCGACGCGCACCCGACCCGACTTCAGCAGCGCGTCGCGCACCGCCAGCGCCATCTTGAGCGTCAGGTCCTTCTCGCGCAGCTGCCCGTCGGGCGAGATCGAGCCGGGATCGTGCCCGCCGTGGCCGGCATCGATCACCACCAGCGGCCGACTCTCGTCGCCGCGTACCTTGGGCAGCGGCAGCGCGCTGCGCGCGGGCGGCACGGCCTGCGACACGGCGTAGCCGGCAGCCGCCACGCGCCCGGTCCAGTTGAGCGGCGCGCCGCTGCTCGCCGCGACGAATTGTTCCGACGCGACCGGCTTCAGCGTCAGCGTCAGCGCGCGCCCGTCGTCGCCGAAGCGCCCGCGCTCCACGATCATCGGCTGGGCGAGGTCGAGCACCACGCGCGCGCCGCTCGCACCGTGGACGCCCTGGCGCACCGCGGTCACCGCGGTGTCCTCGTCGCGCTCGCCGATCGAGCGGCCCGGCTGCGCGCCGTCGATGTCGACCGCGATCCGCTGCGGCTCGGCGAGCAGGAAGCTGGAGGCGGCGGAGACCGCGTCGTCGAAGTGGATCACGACCTTGCCATCCGACACGTCGACCCGCTCGACGGTCGCGGCCCAGCCGGGTACGCCAGCGAACACGCCCAACAACAGCGCGAGAACGATCGACACGCGGCGCCCATGCCGCGAAACGCGCCTGTCCGTCCAGCAAAAAGCCATGATACGCAACCCTTTGACCTCTGGCGGTCGGTGTAGCGGGCAGCCCTCAAAGCGACCTTGCGCGACGGGGTTAATCGCGTCTTCGCCATCTTTTGCCGGCAAACGCTTGCCGCTCGTCGGCAAGAACCGGCAGTTGATGGCTGGCTTAACCGATGCTAGCTAGGGCCTGACCGGAGTTGTGCACCCGCACGTCAAGCTCCGGCGACACCGCTCATCCGGCATATGTGCCGCGGCGAGCATTCAGGTTGACGTCCGCAATGTTGCATCCCGCCCGCTCGCTGTTCCGCCCGGCCTTCGCCGGCGGCGCGGGCGCGGCGTTCCCCGGCCATCAGGCGTCCGGGGCTGCACGGCCGACGAAGGCATTTTTCGCATCATCGGCGCCCGATCAACCGCGGCGCCATTCCTTTTATCGCGCGGGCGCACCGCTAGCCGGACGGCCCTGCGCGCGGAGAACAATCAATGACCACGCGTATGCTGATCGACGCACGCCACCGGGAAGAAACCCGCGTCGCCGTCGTCAAGGGTAACCGGATCGAGGAATTCGACTTCGAGAGCGCCGAGCGCAAGCAGCTCAAGGGCAACATCTACCTCGCCAAGGTGACGCGCGTCGAGCCGTCGCTCCAGGCCGCGTTCATCGACTATGGCGGCAACCGCCACGGCTTTCTCGCCTTCTCGGAAATCCACCCCGACTATTACCAGATCCCCAAGGAAGACCGCGACGCGCTGCTGCGCGAAGAGGCTGAGCATGCCGCGGAGGAAGCCAAGCTTCGCGCCGAGCTCGACGCCGACGACGACGCGACCTTCGACGAGGATGACGCAGACGCGACCGGCCGGTTCGACGACGCGGGTGAGCACGACGCCGACGATCACGACTTCGACGAGCACGCCGCGCACGACGACGACCACGCCGACGAGGCGGGTGAGAGCGACGCCGATGCCGACGCGAGCAGCGACGAACAGGGCGGGCGCCGCCGCAAGGGCCGCCGCTCGAACGGCGACGATCAGGTCGAGGCGCTGCGTCAGCGGCGCATGAACCTGCGTCGTCGCTACAAGATCCAGGACGTGATCCGCCGCCGGCAGGTGCTGCTGGTGCAGGTCGTCAAGGAAGAGCGCGGCAACAAGGGTGCGGCGCTGACCACCTACTTGAGCCTCGCCGGGCGCTACTGCGTGCTGATGCCCAACACGTCGCACGGCGGCGGGATCAGCCGCAAGATCAGTAATTCGGGCGATCGCAAGCGGTTGAAGGCGATCATGGCGGACCTCGAACTGCCGTCGTCGATGGGCTGCATCGTGCGCACCGCCGGGCTGCAGCGCACCAAGACCGAGATCAAGCGCGACTTCGACTACCTGGCGCGGCTATGGGATGAAATTCGCGACAAGACGCTGTCCTCGTCGGCGCCGGCGCTCGTCTACGGCGACAGCGACCTGATGAAGCGCGCGATTCGCGACATCTACAACAAGGACATCGACGAGGTGATCGTCGAGGGCGACGAGGGCTATCGCCAGGCCAAGGACTTCATGCGCCTGCTGATGCCGACGCACGCCAAGAAGGTGAAGCATTACAGCGACCCCGTGCCGCTCTACCAGCGCGCTGGCGTCGAGGATCAGCTCGCCGCGATGTACCATCCGGTCGTTCAGCTGAAGTCGGGCGGCTACTTGGTCATCAACCCGACCGAGGCGCTGGTATCGATCGACATCAACTCGGGCCGCTCGACGCGCGAGCACAATATCGAGCAGACCGCGACCGCGACCAACCTCGAGGCCGCGCAGGAGATCGCGCGCCAGCTGCGCCTGCGCGACATGGCGGGTCTGGTCGTCATCGACTTCATCGACATGG
>NZ_JBELMJ010000069.1:0-8615 GCF_042095875.1 Sphingomonas sp. | reverse complement strand
ACGTCAGCGCGATCGCGCCGGTCGCCGCGACGCTGGGCGCGCCGGTGTCGCCGCTTGGGTTGCTGGTGGCGGTGGAGACGATCCCTGACATCATCCGCACCGTCGGCAACGTGACGATGGACGTCGCCACCACCGCGCTGCTCGGCCGCGGTGCCGAGCCGGAGGTGGCGGACGACGCGCTGGTCGACTTGCCGGCCTAGCCCCGCGCCGCCGCGCTCGCCGCGCGGATGAACGACCATATCTCGGGCGCGAAGGGCGGGGCCTGTTCCGATTGCCAGTTCGCCATGTCGTCGTACATCGCGGAGACGCCCGCGGTCATCGCCGGTGTCGCCAGCGCGGTGAACGGGGCGAGCAGCGCCTGCCACTCGGCGACGAACGCCTGCGCGACCGACGACGTGGGATCGAGCGGGAGCGCGGCGGCGATCCGCGCCGACAGGTCGCTCCACGCCGCGGCGTAAGCCTTCTGATCGAACTCCGGCGGCAGCGCCTGCGCGGCGTCGGCGAAATCCGCCTCGCCCTGGGCCGATAGGTAGCGGTTCGAGATCGCGGTCCAATCCTGTTGCATGGTGTCTCCTTCGTTGATGAGCGCGCAGAGCGCGGACAGGTCGAGCGGTTCGCCGCGCGCGAGGCGGCGGTCGAGGTCGCGGAGCAGCGTGCGTGTTTCCGCAAGCGCAGCGGCGCGCGCCTCCACCTCGGCGAGTTGCGCGGCGACCAGCGCCGCCAGGTCGACGCCGCGCGCGTGCAGCACCTGGCCGATCCGCGCGAGCGGCAGTCCGGCGCGCTTGAGCGCGACTACCGCGTGGAGCCGCGCGAGCTCGCCCGCGCCATAATGGCGGCGCCCGGCGGCGGTGCGCAGCGGGCGCACCAGTCCGCGCGCCTCGTAGAAGCGCAGCGCGCGCGTCGTCAGTCCGGTGCGGCGCGCAACCTCTGAGATGTCGAACGTGTCCATGCGGGCGACCTTACGCGTTGACGCTGCGTCAACCGCAAGAGGCATTGACTCATCATCGCCACCACTTATTAACAATCGTGTCAGTAAGGAGTCGACGCATGGCTACGCTTCCCCCCTTTCCCGGCACCGATGGCAGGCGCGACTGGCGCACCGCGCTCGACGCGATCAAGAAGCTGATGAACAACGGCGACGATACGCAGCAGGTGTTCCGCATCATGCGCGCGCTGAACGTCGGCAACGCGCCGGAGAATTACGCTCGGCTGATCGCGACCGAGAAGGGTGGGCGGATCGCGCTAGCCCACGTCGAGTTGGCCGAGCGCTTCACCGATCCGGCGTTCGTCGCCAGCTTCGCGCCCGGCACGGTCGGGGCGGCGTACCGGCATTTCCTGGAGAGCACGGGCTATTCGGCCGACGGGCTGGTCGCAGTCAGCAAGCTCCAGCCCGACGAGCAGGACATGGTGCATCCCTACGCCTGGATGGGGCGGCGCATCCGCGACACGCACGACATCTGGCACGTGCTGACGGGATATCAGGCGGACGAGAGTTTGGGCGAAGCGGCGCTGGTCGCGTTCAGCTACGCGCAGGTCGGCGGGCTCGGCTGGGCGTTCATCGCGGGCGCGGCGTCGCTGAAGAGCCTGGGCGTGACAAAGAACAGCCTGTTCGCGCAGGCCGTGATCGAGGGCTATCGCCACGGCCGCGCGGCCAAGTGGATTTCGGGCGAGGATTACCTCGAGTTGCTCCACGAGCCGATCGACGAGGCGCGGCGGCGGCTCAACATCAAGGAGCCGGTGGCGTATCGACGCGCGCAGCGCGAGCTGGGACCGGCGATGGCGTCGTACCTCAGCGCGCAGAAGGAACGCGCGGGCGCGGCGGAGCCGGAGCGGTTGGCGGCGTAGTGCGCGGGGGCTCGGGCGGCGAGCAGTTCGACTGGCGTCCTTTCTTCACATCTCCCCGGACTTGATCCGGGGTCCCGCTATTTCTTCTGGCGGGTTCAAGAAGCGGGATCCCGGATCAGGTCCGGGATGACGGTGTGGTGTGTTGCACCCCTTCCTTCCCACGCGGGCGTTTGTCCCTTGCCGCGTACGCGGGCGTTTGCCCCCCTTCCTATGCCCACCGCGTTTGATGGTGTCGGCGCGCGGGAAAGCGCGCTAGGCACGCGCGCGATGCTGTCGCGGCTGGTGCTCACCGACTTTCGCAACCACGCGGACCTGGCACTCGCGCCGGGCGGCGGCTTCGTGGTGCTGACGGGGCATAACGGCGCGGGCAAGACCAACGTGCTGGAAGCGGTGTCGCTGCTGGCGCCCGGGCGGGGGCTGCGGCGCGCGAGCCTGTCGCAGATGGCGCGCAGCGACGGCGCGGGCGGGTTCGGGGTCGCGGCGACGCTGGACGACGGGGTCGAGGTCGCGACCGGCACGCTGGCGAGCGCGCCCGAGCGGCGGGTGGTGCGCGTCAACGCGGCGGCGGCGAGCGCGGGCGCGCTGGCGGAGCGGCTGTCGGTGCTGTGGCTGACCCCGGCGATGGATCGGCTGTTCGTCGAGCCCGCGGGTGAGCGGCGGCGTTTCCTCGACCGGCTGACGCTGGCGCTGCTGCCGGCGCACGCCGCCGAGACGCAGCGCTACGAGCGCGCGATGCGCGACCGCAACCGGTTGCTGGCGGAGGACGCGGCGGAGCCGGCGTGGCTCGACGCGCTGGAGGCGCAGATGGTGCGCCACGGCGTCGCGCTGGACGATGCGCGCCGCAGCGGCGTGGCGGCGCTGGAGGAGCGGTTGCAGGGCGCCCCAGCGCTCGATTTCCCGCGCGCGTCGATCATGCTGGAAGGGTGGCGCGACGACGCGGACGCGTTCGCCGCCGCGCTGCGCGGCAGCCGCGCGCGTGACGCGGCGGCGGGACGAGCGCTGATCGGGCCGCACCGCGTCGACCTGACCGTCACCCACGTCGACAAGCAGGCGCCCGCCGCGCTCGCGTCGACCGGCGAGCAGAAGGCGCTGCTGCTCGGCATGGTGCTGGCGCACGCCGACCTGGTCGCGGAACGGCGCGGCAGCCCGCCGGTGCTGCTGCTCGACGAGGTGGCGGCGCACCTCGACCCCGAACGGCGCGCGGCGCTGTTCCAGCGGCTGCGCGGGCGCGGGCAGGTGTGGATGACGGGCACCGAGCGCGCCTTGTTCGCGGGGGCGGAAGGCGCGCTGCACGTCGAGTTGTGAGGGGGCGACGGAGACGGGCCGCGGTCCCACGCCGAATTGGCGGACGCGACCGGCGCGACGGAACGGTCGCGCGCACGGCCGGTTGGGCGTTGACGCAAGCGGTGGCGGGCCTAGCCTCTGCGCATGAGCGAGGGCGGGCGACGATGGACATTGCGGTGGCTCACCCGGCAGGCATGGTTCGCGCATGATCGTGGCCGGGCAGCGGACGCGCCGCTGAGATGACCCCTGCCCCGACCCGTCCTGCCGCCATCGAAGCGCTGCCGCCCGCGTCCGAGTGGCGCGGCGGGTGGCGCGTGGTGGTCGCCGCGATCCTGGGTGCGGGGTTCGGGCCGGGATTGTACCAGAATCTGTCGAGCCTGTTCACGCCGGGGCTGGAGGCGGCGTTCGGCTGGACGCGCGGGCAGATCTCGACCGCCGCGGGGCTCGCACTGATCGGCGCGCTGATCGCGCCGCTGGTCGGGCGCGTCGCCGACCGGGTCGGGGTGCGGCCGGTCATCGTGGCGTCGTCGGCGGTGCTCGCCGCGGGCTATCTGTTGCTGGCGGAGATCGGTTCCGCGATCTGGCAGTATCAGGCGTGCATCCTGCTGCTGGTGCTGGCGGTGCCGGGCACGAGCAGCCTGGTGTACGGCAAGATGATCGCGCTGCGCTTCCGCCGCCGACGCGGCACCGCGCTGGCGATCGCGACCTCGGGGCTGGCGGTGATGACGATCCTGGCGGCGCCCGCGCTCGGCTGGGTGATCGACCATTGGGGCTGGCGGCGCGGGTTCGTCGCGCTGGCGGTGGCGAGCGCGGCGGCGCTGCCGTTCATCCTGCTGGTGATCCGGCCGTCCTCCTCGCTCGCGCAGCCGACGGTGGTCGAGCCTGCCGGCGAGGATGGCCAGGACGCCGAGCACGCGACGCCAATCGAGGGAATGACCGCGGCGCAGGCGCGGCGCGACCCGCGGTTCTGGCGCGTCGTCGCCGCGGCGATGCTGGTCAATCTGGCGACCACGGGCCTCGTCACGCAGATCGTGCCGCTGGGGCTCGAACTCGGGCTCGACAGCGCGGAGGCGGCGGTGCTGCTGACGAGTTTCGGCGCCAGCGCGATCGCGGGGCGGCTGCTGATCGGCGCGCTGATCGACCGTTATCCGCCGCAGCCCGCCGCCGCTGCCTTCGCGCTCGTCTCCGCGCTCGCCTTCCTGGGGCTCGCCTGGGGATCGTCGCACGTCGCCGTGGTGCTGACGCTGGTGTTCCTGGCGGGCTTGATGAACGGGGCGGAGAACGACCTGCTGCCGTTCCTGGCGGCGCGATTGTTCGGGCTGCGCAGCTACGGCGAGATCTACGGCAGCGCGATGCCGCTGACGCTGGTCGGCACCGCGATCGGGATCATCGGGTTCGGGCGGCTGCACGACGCGTTCGGCGACTACGACGCGGCGCTGATCGCGGGGGCGATCGCGCTGCTGGGCGCGGGCGCGTGTTTCCTGTCGCTGCGCGACCGCGCGCCCGCTGCGCTGAACCGCGGCTGACGACCCCGTCCAAGCGCGGTTCAACCGCGCGCGTGCATCAGGGTCGCACCGCGGGGGTTCGCAGGAGTATTCGCGTGAAACAACTTTCACTCATCGTCGCCATGGCCGCGACGCTTTCCGCCACTGCAACCGTCCCTGCGTCGGCGCAGGGACGCTGGGATTACCGGCCGGGCGACTATCGGCTGGTCGGCGCGGGCGTCCGCCTGCTGGTGCCCGAGCTGAGCCGGTCCCCGCGCGGGCAGGCCTTTGTCATGCGCAACTTCGATTACAACCGCGACGGCCGGGTGCAGCCGCGCGAGGCGCGGGCGGCGAACGAGGCGTTCCTCGACATCGCGGGGCCGAACCGCGCGCGCTACGCCTGGCCGGCCGCCGGGCGCGTGACGGTGATCGAGGAAACGCGCGTCGGCCCGGCGCGCGGGTGGGATCGCCGCGCGATGCACGACTACGGGTTCCGCCAGACACCGCGCGGCGCGACGCTGACGCTGCAGGAGGACGTGCTGTTCGCGACCGACAGCGACCGGTTGCGCCCCGGCGCGATCGACAAGCTGCGTGTGCTCGCCGGATACCTCAGCGACAATCCGGGCGTGCGGGTCGCGATCGACGGCTTCACCGACTCGCGCGGCACCGCGGCGCACAACCAGGATTTGTCGGAGCGGCGCGCCGCCAGCGTGCGCGCGGCGTTCGACCGGATGGGCGTGACGCGCGCGCGCTTCTCGGTCGCCGGGCACGGCGAGCGCGATCCGGTCGCGAGCAACGCCACCGCGGCGGGGATGCGGCAGAACCGCCGCGTCGAGGTGACGCTGCTGGGGCGCCGCGCGAGCGAGTTCGCACGCTACTGAACGGTCGGGACGTTTCCGCCCGTGCGAGGTGCGAAGCGTCCCATTTCGCTTCCGTTCCGGGCCATGAATCCCTACATGCTCGCTATGGCAAGCGACCCGCAGAACAGCAATTCCAACGAATATGGCGCCTCCTCGATCAAGGTGCTGAAAGGGCTCGACGCGGTGCGCAAGCGTCCGGGCATGTACATCGGCGACACCGACGACGGGTCGGGCCTGCACCACATGGTGTTCGAGGTCAGCGATAATGCGATCGACGAGGCGCTGGCGGGGCATTGCGACCGGATCGACATCCAGCTGAACGCCGACGGATCGGTCAGCGTCACCGACAACGGTCGCGGCATCCCGACCGGCATCCACCCCGAGGAAGGCGTGTCGGCGGCGGAGGTCATCATGACCCAGCTGCACGCGGGCGGCAAGTTCGAGAACACCAGCGACACCAACGCCTACAAGGTGTCGGGCGGCCTGCACGGCGTCGGCGTCAGCGTGGTGAACGCGCTGTCCGAGTTCCTCGATCTGACGATCTGGCGCGACGGGCAGGAGCATTACATGCGCTTCGCGCACGGCGACGCGGTCGCGCCGCTGAAGGTCGTCGGCCCGGCGGCGGAGGGGCAGAAGGGTACGCGCGTCACCTTCCTGCCCTCGCCCTCCACGTTCAAGATCACCGAGTTCGATTTCGACAAGCTGGAGCATCGCTACCGCGAGCTGGCGTTCCTCAATTCGGGCGTGCGGCTGTTCATCACCGATGCGCGTCACGAGGAGCCGAAGTCGATCGAGCTGTTCTACGAGGGCGGGATCGCCGCGTTCGTGAAGTACCTCGACCGCAACAAGACCGCGCTGATGCCCGAGCCGATCGCGATCAACGGCAACCGCGACGATGTCGGCATCGACGTCGCGCTGGAGTGGAACGACAGCTATTACGAGAACGTGCTGGCGTTCACCAACAACATCCCGCAGCGCGACGGCGGCACGCATATCGCGGCGTTCCGCGCGGCGCTCACCCGCACGCTCAACAATTACGCCGACAAGACGGGGCTCCTGAAGAAGGAGAAGGTCACGCTGACCGGCGACGACATGCGCGAGGGCCTGACCGCGATCGTCTCGGTCAAGCTGCCCGACCCAAAATTCTCGTCGCAGACCAAGGACAAGCTCGTCTCGTCGGAGGTGCGCCAGCCGCTTGAAAGCCTGATGGCGGACAAGCTGGCCGAGTGGCTGGAGGAGAATCCGGCGCACGGCCGCGCGATCATTGGCAAGGTGATCGACGCGGCCGCCGCGCGCGAGGCGGCCAAGAAGGCGCGTGAACTCACCCGGCGCAAGGGCGTGATGGACATCGCCAGCCTGCCCGGCAAGCTGGCCGACTGCCAGGAGCGCGATCCCGCCAAGTCCGAGCTGTTCCTGGTCGAGGGCGATTCCGCGGGCGGTTCCGCCAAGCAGGGGCGCGACCGGCATTTCCAGGCGATCCTGCCGCTTCGGGGCAAGATCCTGAACGTCGAGCGCGCGCGCTTCGACCGGATGCTCGCCAGTCGCGAGATCGGCACGCTGATCCAGGCGATGGGCACCGGCATCGGGCGCGACGACTTCAATCTTGCCAAGCTGCGCTACCACAAGATCGTCATCATGACCGATGCTGACGTCGACGGCGCGCACATTCGTACCTTGCTGCTGACGTTCTTCTACCGTCAAATGCCCGAGATCATCGAGGGCGGGCACCTCTACATCGCGCAGCCGCCGCTCTACAAGGCGACCAAGGCGCGCAGCGAAGTGTATCTGAAGGACGATGCCGCGCTCGACGAATATCTGGTCGAGGCGGGCGTCGCCGCGACCATGCTGGAGACGGCGGGCGGTACGCGCTTCGACGCCGACCTGCGCGCGTTGGTCGATCACGCGCGGCGGATGCGGACGCTGATGCGCTACGTGCCGCGGCGCTACGACGCGTCGATCATCGAGACGCTGGCGCTGGGCGGCGCGCTCGATCCCGAGGCGTCGCGCGCGGCGCGCGTGGCGGCGGTGGCGGAGGTCACGCGGCGGCTCGACCAGGGCGACACCGAGGCGACCTGGACCGCGCAGGTGACGGAGGAAGGCGGCATCCACTTCCAGCGGCTGTGGCGCGGGGTGACCGACCACCATATCGTCGAGGCGGCGTTCATCGCCTCGGCGGAGGCGCGCAAGATGCACACGCTGGCGGCGGAACAGGCCGACGCCTACGCGCAGGCCGCCAAGCTGGTGCGCTCGTCGCGCAGCGCGGCGGACGTGGTCGAGGCACCGGCCGACGCCGAGCCGACCGACGAGAATGGCGAGGAGACGGTGACCGTCGGCAAGGGCGAGACCCTGGTCGCGCGGCCGTCGCAGTTGCTTGACGCGATCCTGCTCGCCGGGCGGCGCGGGCTGTCGATCCAGCGCTACAAGGGGCTGGGCGAGATGAACGCCGAGCAGCTCTGGGAAACCACGCTCGACCCGTCGAACCGCTCGATGCTGCGCGTCGAGATCGCGGCGGCGGACGCGGCGGACGACATCTTCACGCGCCTGATGGGCGACGTGGTCGAGCCGCGGCGCGAGTTCATCCAGGACAATGCGCTGTCGGTGGCGAACCTAGACGTTTGAGGCGACAACGCGCCGCCGATCGGGCGCGTCGCAGCCTTGAGAGACTTATCGGCCGTACGGTTCAGCGGCGTTTTTTGCGCCCTTTGGTCATGAGGTCGGGGCGCGGCGGCGGTGTCCAGCCGGCGGGCGGCTCGACGCGCTGCCGGCTGGTGCCGAGCCCCATCGCGCCGGGCTGCTGGCGCGTGAGCCCGCTCGGGTCGGCGGCGGCGGCGTCGCTGCCGCTCGCGCCGCCGCGGATCAGGTTGATGCGGTCGCGCAGCCGCCGCGCTTCCTCGAAGTCCAGCGCGGCGGCGGCGGCTTCCATCCGTGCGTGAAGGGCCGTTATGTCCTCGGTCATGACGCACCAACGCGGCGGCGCGGCGTTTGGATCGTCGTTGTATGGGCCTATCGCCGCTGTCGACGCGCGCGCTCGACATCGTCGTCTCATCGGGGCGATAGCCACACTACCCCACCCTCCCCTGCCCGCCCGCGCGGCGCAGGCCCGACCGGATGATCCATGACCAAGCAAGCGACCGCGTGGAAC
>NZ_JBELMJ010000068.1:0-8861 GCF_042095875.1 Sphingomonas sp. | reverse complement strand
CCCGAACCGGACGAACCAGCATGAAACTTCAAGGCAAGACCATCGCCATCCTCATCGCGCCGCGCGGCACCGAGGAGCCCGAATTCACAAAGCCCAAGGCGGCGGTGGAGGAAGCTGGCGGGCAGGTCGTCGTGATCAGCCTGGAGGCGGGCGAGGCGGAGACGTGCAACAACGACCTCGATCCCGGTGCCAAGTTCAAGGTCGACAAGGCCATCGGCGACGTGTCGGCGTCGGAGTTCGACGGGCTCGTCATTCCGGGCGGCTGCGTCGGCGCGGACAAATTGCGCGGATCGGACAAGGTCGTCGCGTTCGTGCGCGATTTCTTCGCCGCGAAGAAGCCCGTCGCCGCGATCTGCCACGCGCCGTGGACGCTGATCGAGGCCGATCAGGTGCGCGGCCGCACGCTCACCTCCTACCCGACGCTCCAGACCGACATCGAGAATGCGGGCGGCAGCTGGGTCGACCAGGAGGTCGTCGTCGACCAAGGCCTCGTCACCAGCCGCAACCCCGACGACCTGCCCGCCTTCTGCGCCAAGCTGGTGGAGGAATTCTGCGAGGGCAAGCACGCGGCGCAAGGAAAGAACGCGTAGGTGGCGCGCTTCTCCGACAAGGTCGTCGTCATCACCGGTGCCGCATCCGGCATCGGTGAGGGCGCCGCGCGCCGCTTCGCCGCGGAAGGCGCGACGCTGGTGCTGGGCGACATCGACAAGGACGGGCTGGACCGCGTCGAAGGCGAGCTGGGCGGCACGGTCGAGGTCCGCGAGACCGACGTGTCCGACCGCGCGGCGTGCGAGGCGCTGGTCAAGGCCGCGATCGACCGGTTCGGGCGGATGGACGTGCTGGTCAACGACGCCGGCGTCGACCATCTGGGGAAGGTCGACGAGGGAGATTATGCCGACTTCACCAAGGTGATCGAGACCGACCTGTACGGCGTCGTCCACATGAGCCGCGCGGCGATCGCGCATCTGCGGCAGTCGAAGGGCTGTATCGTCAACGTCTCGTCGGTGTCGGGACTGGGCGGCGACTGGAACCACAGCTTCTACTGCGCGGCGAAGGGTGCGGTCAGCAACTTCACCCGCGCGCTGGCGATGGACGAGGCGCGCCACGGCGTGCGCGTCAACGCGGTCAACCCGTCGCTCACCTACACGCCGCTGACCGCGGGGATGAAGGAACAGCCCGAGCTGATCGCCAAGTTCGAGGAGCGCATCCCGCTCGGCCGCGGTGCCGAGCCCGCCGACATCGCCGGCGCGATCGCGTTTCTGGCGAGCGAGGACGCGCATTACGTCACCGGCGTCAACCTGCCGGTCGACGGCGGGCTGACCGCGTCGAACGGCCAACCGCCGCTGTCGTGAGACTTGGGGGGTGATGGAGGGGGCGGGCGGCGTGCCTGCCCTCTTCGTTTTCAGCAGCGAAATCGCTGCAATAACTATAGGGGTGCTTAGTCGGGCTACCTTGATCGGTGGCGTGGCCGGACCAGCAGGGGTGGTCCGCGTCCGGGAGCGCCGACCTACATAGCCGACACTATGCCAAGCCGCCCTTCTTGAAAGCGGCGATTCAAGCCAATGCAGGCAGCCAGATCCACCTACTGATCGCCCTCCTGCGGGCCGGACAGGACCGATCCCAGCGCATCGAGCCGTCTGTCCCACGCTGATCGCCGGGCGCCCAACCACTGCTCGACGATCTTCAAGCCATCATGATCGAGCTGGCAGGACCGAACACGGCCCAGCTTGCTGCTGGCCACCAGCCCTGCCTCCTCGAGAACACGGATGTGCTGGCCGACAGCTGTCAGCGTGATCCCGCACAGGTCGGCCAACGCCGACATGGCCTGCGGACGCTCGCCCAGCCGTTCGATCATGCGACGCCGCGTCGGATCGCCCAGTGCGTGGAGCAGCCGGTCGATCGGCTCGGCGTCCACCTTCCGGCGTGGCCGCGCCACGTCAACCCGCCATCGCGCGGCCGAGCCGATCCAGCAGGTCGTTCCAACCCTGCTCACGCATAGCGGGACCGTCGGAACCTTCGAGGAATACACCTTGGAACGTGCAGGTCAGGCCCGTTCCGCCATCTATTTCGGCAATCTCGATCGTCTCCAAGGCCACCGAGATCGGCCTGCCCGCTATCGCCATGCGAGACGATATGATGATGCGCTGTCCATCCACGATGTCATGGAAAACGCCTTCGTTGGTCAGCTCCACACCGGGAAAGGGCGTGTCCGGTCCGAACAAATAGGTGAGCTGCTCGGTACCACCGACACGAAAATCGCTGTCGAAGGCCTTGACCTCATGCGTGTCACTCTCCGCATACCAGCTCTTCTTGATTGCGGGATCGGCGCAGGCGGCGAACACCTTGGCGGGCGCAACCGGATAGCGCCGCTTGATGGTGAAGTTTCCATGTACGGCGGCAGGGTTGGTCATGTCCATCTCCTTACTGCGGTAATGGCTTCACTATATTGGCAGTTTCAAACGGTCAAGTATAAAGCTCAGCGTTTGTTCGCGACCGATACGGCTTTCCCGATCCGGAACGTGTAGCGGGACTGCTGGCAACTCGTCCCGATTACTCGGATGGCGGTGATTGATTATCTGAATCACCGCGATTTTCCGCTTTCGTTCCGCGGCGGCCCGACTCATAGAATCGTCATGCCGATCGCGCGCGAACATCGCTGGTTGTACCCGATCGACTGGCGCGAACTGTCGGCGTTCATCCGCTTCACGCGCGCGCGGGGGCGGTGCGAGCATTGCCGGCGGCCGCACGGGCGCGCGGTGGTGCACCTGGGCGAGGGCTCGTGGTGGGACGAGGAGGCGACGCGCTGGCGCGACGGACGCGGGCGCGCGCTGCGTGGGCTCGCCGCCCCCGACGAGATGGCCGCGCACGCGCCGGGGCTCGCCGGGATCGGCGCGCCGCCCGCGCTCAGCGTCACGCGCGTGGTGCTGGCGAGCGCGCACCTGAACCACGATCCGGGCGACAACCGCCCGCGCAACTTGGCGGCGCTGTGCCAGCGCTGCCACATGCGCCACGACGCGCGCGAGCACCGCCGGCGCCGCTGGCTGAACGCGTTCCGGCGCCGCGCGGTGGGTGATCTGTTCGCCTAGGCGCCCTCAGACGGTCGGCGTGGCAGCGCGTCGCGCCGCACCGGGCACGCTTCGCCGATCAACCCGGGGTCGTCGCGCTCATCATCCTCGCCCCCACACTATCTGAAAAGAAACGGGCGGCACATCGCTGCGCCGCCCGTTCTCTCAACCATTGCCGGGGACGGTGCCCCGGCCCTTGTACGATCAGAAGTGGAAACCGACCGTGCCGCGCAGGCTGTGCCAGCGGAAGCTGTCGTCCGAGCGACGGATCGTGGTGCCCGCGGTGTTGGGGGCGAGCACGAACGGGTTGGTCGCCGGGGCGTTGCCGCGCGTCACTGCGACGCGGTAATCGCCGTCCTTGTAATCGTGGTAGGTGTATTCCGCGCCGACCGAGATGTTGCGCGTGATGAACTTCTCGACGCCACCACCGACGATATAGCCCCACTTCTTGTCGTTGCCGTTGTCGGCGAAGGCGTTGGCGCCGTTGCTGGTGGTGAAGCGGTGCTCGACGTTGGCGTAGCCCGCACCGCCCGTCGCGTAGAACATGCCGGCGTTGGCGCCTTCGCCGAACGCGACACCCGCGCGCGCGCGCACCGACGCTTCCCATTTCACCGAACGCTCCATCGTGTAGAAGGCGGGCGTGGTGCTGAAGCCGGTGACGTAATCCTTGATCTCGGTCTTGCCGAACTCACCCAGCGCGCCGAACACGAAGTTCCCACGCTGGATGTCGAAGCCGACCCGGCCGTAATAGGACGCGCGATCGCGATCGTTCGCGCAGCCCGCACCCGGCGTGGAGGCCAGCGCGCGGCCGTTGCAGAAACCCGGCGAGAAGGCGTCGGCGCCCGCCGCGGTGGAGACCTGATCGGCGAACGTGCCGTCGCCGTTGCGGTCGAACTGAAGCCGCGAGCCGACGTCGTTGCCCTGGATGTCGTAGCCGCCCGAGGCAGCGACGTAGAGGCCGCTGAACGGTTGCGCGTCCTCGCCGACCATGCCGTCCTGCGCGAATGCGTTCGGCGCGAGGCCGAGGGTCAGCATTGCTACGGCAGTGGTGGATAGAAGCTTGATCATTATTTCTCCCTTTCGCGGACGACTAACGCACCGGAACCACACCAGCATGAAGAAGTTGCGTCAGGTTAATGCTACAGTTTGTTGCCGTGCTATTATTGCAACACCAAGGCGTCTGATAATCCAGCGTCCGCGGGCCGGCCCCGCGTTGGAGGGGCCGGCCTCGCGTGAGGGCCTCAGCCAGCTATCGTGAACACCGACCCCGCATCGACGCGCACGCCCGCGCCGGTGATGAAGCTCGCGCGCTCGGAGCACAGGAAGGCGGCGACCGAGGCGACTTCCTCCGGGCGGCCGCGGCGGCCCAGCACCATGCCGGGGCGCTCTTCCTTCAGGAAGCTGTCGATCGCCTCGTCGAAGCTCACGCCCTTCTCGTCGGCGCGCTTTTCCATCATCTTGTCGGTCATCGGCGTCGCGATGAACGCGGGCGACACGGTGTTGACCAAGACGTTGTCGGCGCCGTACGCCTTGGACAACCCTTTGGCGAGGCTCAGGATTCCGGCCTTGGACGCGCAATAGGCGAGTTCGTCGACGTAGGGCTGCACCGCGTCCTCGGACGAGAACAGCACGATCCGGCCCCAGCCCTTCTTGCGCATCGCGGGGATCGCCTCGCGGCACATGCGCACCGCGCCGAACAGGTTGATGTCGATCGTTTCCTGCCAGCCGGCATCGTCGACCTCGAGGAAGTCGCCGGTCGCGCCCGTCACGCCCGCCGCGTTGACGTAGATGTCGGGATCGCCCATCCGATCGCGCACTTGCCGCCAGAGGTTCTTCACCTCGTCGGGCTTCTGCACGTCGGCGGCGACCGCGATCACCTCGCCAAGCGCGGACAGTTCCTCCACCGCCTCGTTGATCGTGTTGTCGGCCTTGTCGGTGATCGCGACGCGGCAACCCGCCTCGAGCAGCAGCCGCGCGGTTTCCTTGCCCATGCCGCTGTCGGCGCCGCTGACCAGTGCGACGCGGCCCTTGATACCCAGATCCATCAACGCTCTCCTTGGTAGTCGGTGTGGGGATGTTCGACGTGCTCCGCGATCAGCGCGGCGAGCGCCGCTGGCTGCTCGTAGGGGATGAGGTGCGCGACATCCGCCACCACCGCCACGGGGGGTCGCGCGTAGTGCGGCGCGTTCAGCCGGCGCTGCGCGTCCGCGCCCAGGTCGCCGTCCTCGGCCCCCGCGACGATCAGCGCAGGGAGATCGATCACCCCTGCCCGCCCGCCCCAGTCCTCGCGCGCGCCCTCGGCCAGCCAGCCGCGCCACGCAGCCGGCGCGCTGCGGCGGACGTCGGCGACCACCTGCTGCGCGAGCGGTGACGGCAGGGGGTTCGCGGTGTTGGCGGAGAGATATTCCTCGGCCTGCGGGCTGCTCGCAGGACCATCGGCGAACCAGTCGAGCATCTCGGCGCGGCGTTCCTCGTCAATCGGCTCGGGCGACGGGGGCGAGGCGGCGACGAGCACGACGCCGGCGAGCCGCGCCAGCCGCGCGTCGCCGTCGCGCGCGCGCGCCGCGGCGAGCGTCGCGATCTTGCCGCCCATGCTGTGGCCGACGACCCACCAGTCCGCGCAACCGTGCCGCGCGACCTCGTCCGCGAACCAGTCGAGCGTCTCCGCGACGCTGCGGTGCCCCATCGCGGCGTGATCGCCGAAGCCGGGCAGGTCGAGCGCGACGCAATCGTGGCCGGGCAGGGCCGCGACCACCCGGTCCCACGACCGCGCACTCGCGCCCAGCGCGTGGAGAAGGAACAATCGCGTCATGCACGTCCTGACAGCGGTGCGATACCGAAGGGTTGATGCACGTTAATTGCTGAACCGCGCGCGCGTTCCCTTTGGTCCGCTACGGCGCTTCCCGCGCGCGATGGCGCGGATCGCGGACGAAAAATCGCGCGAAACGCGGGAACCATCGTCACCCATGTTAGTTTTTCGGCCCAAGGGCCGGCATTCTGGGCTCTGCCACGGCACTTGCCCCAAGGACGTTGATGCCCAGCGAGACGAGTGAAACGCCCCCCGGCGGTCCGCCCCCGCACTTGGCCGGCATGGCGAACCACGACATGGGGGACGATCACAACACCATCTTCTTCGCGGCGGTGAAGACCACGCGGATGCCGATGATCGTCACCGATCCGAACAAGCCCGACAATCCGATCGTCTTCGCTAACCCCGCGTTCATCAACATGACCGGCTACGACTGGGCCGAGCTGGTCGGGCGCAACTGCCGCCTATTGCAGGGCCCCGACACCGATCGCGACACGGTGGCGGAGGTGCGCCGCGCGATCGAGCAGCGGCGCGAGACCTCGGTCGAGATCCTGAACTACAAGAAGAACGGCGCCGCGTTCTGGAACGCGCTGTTCATCTCGCCGGTGTTCGACGTCGACGGGCGGCTGATCTACTTCTTCGCGTCGCAGCTCGACGTGACGCGCCGGCGCGACGCGGAGGAAGGGCTCAGGCAGGCGCAGAAGATGGAAGCGGTCGGGCAGCTGACCGGCGGGGTCGCGCACGACTTCAACAACCTGCTGACCGTGATCCAGGGGTTCGGCGACATCGTGCTCAACAACCTGGAGAAGCCGGGCGAATTCGACCGCGCCAAGGCGGCGCGCTCGGTCCGCGCGGTGCTCCAGGCGGCGGAGCGCGGTGCCACGCTGACGCAGCAATTGCTCGCCTTCTCGCGCAAGCAGAAGCTGCAGGGGCGCGTGGTCAATTTGGTCGAGCTGCTCGACCAGCTGCAGCCGCTGATCGAGCGCACCGCGGGCGGCGCGATCCGCATCGCGACCAGCCACGCCGAGCGGACGTGCAACGCGCGGATCGACCCGACGCAGGCGGAACTCGCGATCATCAACGTGCTGATTAACGCGCGCGACGCGATGCCCGACGGCGGCACGATCGCGATCAACGTCGCCAACCGCACGATCGAGGCGGGCGACAAGGGTTTCGGCGAGCTGGAGCCGGGCCGCTACGTGATGCTGACGATCACCGACGAGGGCAGCGGCATGTCGCCCGAGATTCTGGCGCGCGTGACCGAGCCGTTCTTCACCACCAAGGACCAGGGCAAGGGCACGGGCCTGGGCCTGTCGATGGTCTACGGTTTCATGAAGCAGTCGGGCGGCTCGCTGCGCATCTACTCGGAGGAAGGGCACGGCACCACCGTGCGCATGCTGTTCCCGTGCGAGACGGCCAAGGCCGAGCCGCAGGGCGCGCAGCCCACGCGCTCGATGGCGGACAAGCACGGCCACGAGACGGTGCTGGTGGTCGAGGACCAGGTCGACGTCGGCGACTACGCCGAGGCGGTGCTGACCGAGTTCGGCTACTCCGTGCTGCGCGCGGACAATGCCGATGCCGCGCTCGAGCTGCTGAACGGCACGGGTGAGCGGATCGACCTGCTGTTCAGCGACCTGATCATGCCCGGCGGCATGAACGGCGTGATGCTAGCGCGCGAGGTGAAGCGGCGCCGTCCGCGGATCAACGTGCTGTTGACCACCGGCTACGCCGAATCCTCGATCGAGCGCGTCGACGCGCGCGGGGCGGAATTCGAGCTGATCCAGAAACCGTACAAGCGCACCGAACTCGCCACCAAGGTGCGCCGCGTGATCGACGGGCCGACGGGGGTCGGCACGCACGGGGGATAAGGAAGGGAACGCCGATGGAAAGCTATTACCGCGAACAGGCCGCGACCTGCGCGCGCGAGGCGGATGCCGCGACGCTCAACCACGTGCGCGAACGCTGCCGCAGGTCGGAGAACGCCTGGCTCCAGATGGCCGAACGCGCCGCGCGCACCGCGAAGTTCAAGGCCGCGAACGGCGGCTGACGCGGGGGCGGCTCCCGCCCCCCCGCCTACCACTTGACGCCTGCCGCCCGCCACGCGCGCCGCGCTGCACGATCGGCTCCGATCCGATCCGAACCCGACATCAGTGCTGGACGCTGCCCGCGCGGTTCGGCTTACATCGCGGCGCGCGGTCAACGGCCCGCGCGCGGGGAGGAACAATGGCGTTCGATTATTTCAGCGGTGCCGGACACGCGTGGCGCCGTTTCGCGCAGATCAGGCTGGAGGATCTGCTCGACCAGCGCGGCCGGGAGCGCACGCGCGCCTATATCGCCAAGCGGATCGCGCGCAGCAGCTGGGGCAGTTTCGAGCGCCGGCGCTGGAAATATATCGAGCGTTTGTTCGGGCAGGACCGGCATCAGCCGCGCACCATCGGCATCGCAGTCGACCACGATCGCTGAACCGCGCGCGTGCCGGGGGCTCGGGCGCGGGCCGGTTCTCGGCGAGCGCGGCACGCCACGCTGCCCGGCCAGGTGGCGCGTTGCCATCCGCCGCGCCCGCGGCTTATGTTCGCACCCGTGATCGCCCCTCTCATGATCGCCCCACCATGATCGCCGGGGCCGATCCGCACAGGTCCGGTAACCCGACATGGCGCCAGTGACGTTCGACACCCTGTTCCTCGCCGCCCTCGGATCGCTCGCGCTGGCGGTGCTCGCCGTCGCCGCGCTCACCGGCACGCAGGCCCGCCGGCGGCGTGCCGGCGCCGAGCGCTACATGCGCCGTCGCCACGCCGAGACGCGCCGGTACCGCATCATCCGCGCGCTGGTGTTCGGCGACCGACGCCGCAAGCGGCTGACCTTCCGGCCACCGGAGGAACAGGCGCGCTGACGATCACCCCCGCACCGGCGCATCGGACATGTGCGTCACGCAAGCGCCCGGATTTCCGCCATTCTCTGCGCGATGTGAAAATCGTGAGTTTCGCATC
>NZ_JBELMJ010000067.1:8216-9508 GCF_042095875.1 Sphingomonas sp. | reverse complement strand
TCGCCGACCAGCGGGATCGCCGAGAAGAAGCCGGTGATGACCTGCGCACCCCAGAAGCTCATCTGCCCCCAGGGAAGCACGTAGCCCATGAACGCGGTCGCCATCATCAGCAGGAAGATCGTGACGCCCAGGAGCCACACCATCTCGCGCGGCGCCTTGTACGAGCCGTTATAGAGCCCCCGGCCGATATGGATGTAGACCACGGCCAGGAACATCGACGCGCCGTTGGCGTGCGCGTAGCGCAGGAACCAGCCCGCGTTGACGTCGCGCATGATGCTCTCGACCGAGCCGAACGCGACCGCGCCGTTGGCGGCGTAGTGCATGGCGAGCACGACGCCCGTCACGATCTGACAGACCAAGGCCGCGCCCGCGAGCACGCCGAAGTTCCAGAAATAGTTGAGGTTGCGCGGCACGGGATAACCCGCGCCGATCGCGTTGTAGACGAGGCGCGGCAGCGGCAGCTTCTCGTCCACCCACCGCATCAGCGGCTGCTTCGGCTCGTAATGCTTGGCCCAGGGAAAGCTCATAGCTGCTACCTCAACCCACCGTCACGACGGTGTCGGAATTGAATTCATAATCGGGAACGACCAGGTTCTTCGGCGCCGGACCCTGGCGGATGCGGCCCGCGGTGTCGTAGGCCGAGCCGTGGCACGGGCAGAAATAGCCGCCGAACGGGCCCTTGTTCTCGCCCTCGCCCGCGCCCAGCGGCACGCAGCCGAGGTGGGTGCAGACGCCGAGCGTGATCAGCCAGTTCTTCTTGCCCGCCTTGGTGCGCTCTTCCAGCGTTTGCGGGTCGCGCAGGGACGACACCGCGACCGCGTCGGCGGCGGAAATCTCCGCCGGGGTCAGGTTGCGCACGAACAAAGGCTGCTTGCGGAACGACGCCTTGATCGCCTGCCCCGGCTCGATCTTGGAGATGTCGAGTTCGGTGGTCGACAGCGCGAGCACGTCGGCCGACGGGTTCATCTGGTTGATCAGCGGCAGCACGATCGCGAGCGCGCCGACGCCGGCGAACGACACCGCGGCGATGTTGATGAAGTCGCGACGGCGCGGGTCGTGGAAGGTGTCGTCCGCGAGCAGCGCGGGATCCTCACCCGGAGGGAGCCTATCGTCGACAGTCGCCATTCACACGCGCCCTTGCATTGCCCTGCGGGGCACGTGGCGATGCATGGCCCGCGTACCCCCATATACGGCCGGCAATCCCCCGCCGGTCCTCATCCGGCCTGATAGCCAAGGCGTCGTCGCTTTGCCAATCCCATTTTGCGGTCGCGCGGCGGCGCGCTAGGAACGCG
>NZ_JBELMJ010000067.1:0-8116 GCF_042095875.1 Sphingomonas sp. | reverse complement strand
CCGGCGCCTGGTGCTGGCGACGACCAGCGGCGCGGTGCCTTATACCCGCGCGGCGTACGCGACGGACGACGTGCTGCTGTTCGGGTCCGAGAGCGCGGGCGTCCCCGCCGAGGTGCACGCGCGCTCCGATCTGCGCGTGGTGGTACCGATGCGTGCCAACATGCGCTCGTTGAACGTCGCGGTTTCGTGCGCGATGATCCTGGGCGAGGCGATCAGGCAGACCGACGCCTGGCCGGCCTGAGACATTCTGCCGCCTCGACTTCGCTGCCCCTCGCCCGCTAAGCGCTGCGCGCATGTTCCAGCTCGACGACCAACAGACCCAAGCCCGCACCTGGTTCGAGCATCTGCGCGACCTGATCTGCGCCGAGTTCGAGGCGATCGAGCGCGAGGCGGGGTCGGACGCGACGTTCGACTATCTCGCCTGGGACCGCGCCGACCCGTCGGGCGAGCCCGGTGGCGGGGGCGTGCGCGGCGTGATGAAGGGTCGCGTGTTCGAGAAGGTCGGGGTCAACGTATCCACGGTCGGCGGCACGTTCGAGGGCGAGTTCGGCCGCACGATCCACGGCGCGGGCGAGGACCCGCGCTTCTTCGCGACCGGCATCAGCCTGGTCGCGCACATGGCGAACCCGCACGTGCCCGCGGTGCACATGAACACGCGCTTCCTTCGGACCACCAAACAGTGGTTCGGCGGCGGCGCGGACCTCAACCCGCCGCTGCCGGTGGCGGCGGATACCGCGGACTTCCACGCCACGCTGAAGGCGGCATGCGACGCGCACGACGCGACCTATTATCCGCGCTTCAAGGAATGGGCGGACGAGTATTTCTACATCCCCCACCGCAAGGTGCACCGTGGGGTGGGCGGCATCTTCTACGATCACCTGGAGAACGACTTCGCGCGCGACCTCGCCTTCACCGAGGATGTCGGGCGCGCGTTCCTCGACACCTATCCGCGGATCGTGCGGCGGCGGATGGACGACGCCTTCACCGCCGACCACGTGGCGGAGCAGCGGCGCTGGCGCGGGCGCTACGCCGAGTTCAACCTCGTCTACGACCGCGGCACGTTGTTCGGGTTGAAGACCGGCGGCAACATCGACGCGATCCTGATGAGCCTGCCCCCGGTCGCGAACTGGGACTGAGCCAGTGGCGCTGATCCCGGTCGCGGACGGTGAGCTGGCGACGATCGTCACCACGCTGGAGATGGTGCGGCGGCCGCCGCTGCGCCCAACCCCCTCCTCGCCGCTCAGGCTGGTGCGCTGGACCGAGCCTGCGCCGGACAAGTATCGCGCCCTGTTCCGCCGTGTCGGCGCGCGCTGGCTGTGGTACTCGCGGCTGGTGATGGACGACGCGGCGCTGACGGCGATCATCCACGACGCGCGCGTGCAGGTGTTCGCCGCAGTCGATCCGGCGGGTATCGAGGTCGGCATGGTCGAGCTCGACTTCCGCCACGCGGGGACCTGCGAGATCGGCTATTTCGCGCTGGTGCCCGAGCTGACGGGCAAGGGGCTGGGCCGCTGGCTGATGGCGGAAGCGCTGGCGCGCGCCTGGGTACCGGGGGTGACCCGCGTCGCGCTCAACACCTGCACGCTCGACCACCCGTCGGCGCTCAATTTCTACCGCTCACAAGGCTTCGTCGCGGTCAGGCGCACGATCGAGACCTTCACCGATCCGCGCATCCTCGGATTGCTGCCCGAGGACTCGGCGCCTCAGGTGCCGCGCCTCGCCAGCCGCAGGTAGGCCGCGACGCCGATCATCAGCACCGCGACGTGATAGGCCCCGCCCAGCAGCGCGATCGCGCCGTCGACGAGGCTGAGGACGAGCGGATTGTCGTTGCCGGGCTGGCGCAGCCAGTCGTCGGCGGAGAGCAGCGGAACGATCGCGAGCCATTGCAGCAGGAACACCGACACCACCGCCCCCGCGAGCGCGAAGCCCGCGCCGCGCGTCGCGCGCCAGCTGACGCGCACCGCCGCCGCCGCGTTCTGCCGCGTGGCGCGCGCGAGCAGCGGGGTCGCGGCCGACAGGCGGCCCTGCACCCACAAGCCCGGCAGCACGAAGAACCACATGCCGAGCCCGACGGGGATCGCGACCAGCAGGCTGGTGAGCGCGAACGGGACGAAGCGCCGCGCCGCGGTGCGCAGCGCGCCCCCCACCACCGGGCGATCGGGGTCGAGCAGCAGGATCGCGATCGCGGCGAGCCCGTACACGCCGACCGCGTCGGCGAGCAGGTACCAGATCGCGTTGGTCTGCCCCCACACGCCGACCTGCGCGATCCACGCTTCCAGCATCGGCTGGTCGCGCGGCGCGGGCGGCAGCGGGGGCAAGGGATCGCACAGCAACTGCACCGCGAAGGCGGGCAGCACGACCAGCGGCAGCGCCAGGCGGCCGATCAGGTCCGCCTCGCGCCGGAACAGGAGCCAGGCGTCGGCGAGCAGGCGCGAGAAGGTGAGCGTCATGGTTCGAGCGGCGCGTCCGGTACCGGTTCGTCCTGCTCGCGCGCGGCCACGTAGAAGCGCGCGTAGAACACCGTCTGCACGACCGTCAGCAGCGCGGTGACCGCGGACGACACGATGCCGGTCACGAACTGGACGCCGCCGCGCGCGTCGGGGCCTAGCAGCAGCCGCGCGATCACGCCCGCCACCAGCGTCGCGGCCATTACGGCGACGACCACGATGATGCCGTAGAGGATGATGACTCCGATTAGCCGCAGCGTCGAGCCGCGCGTCAGGCGGAAACTGCGCGCGAAGGCGCCCAGCCCGCGGCGCTCGCTGACGATCACCGCGAACAAGGGCGCGATCTTGGCGGTGAGCCACAGCCCCAGGATCAGCGCGAGCAGCCCGATCGCGCCCGCCAGGCTCAGCGCGCTGCCGCTCGCGCGCGCCATGTCGAAGCGGCCGGTCGCGGGATTGAACGTCGCGCCCGCGTGCATGAACAGCAGCGTGAGCGGGATAAGCACGACGAACACCGCGACCATGATGAGCGCGATCGCCCCCAGCGCGGGCAGCAGCCGCGCGAAGCCGACCCGCGACGCCTGCCGCGCGTCGACCGCGGGATCGCTCGCCACCGCGGTGATCGCGAGCACGCCCGCGATCAGGATCACGCTGGCGACGAGCGACACGAGCGAGGCGACGAACGCCAGCGGCGTCCCGGGCGTCGCCGCGCTGCTGATCGCGGCGTTGACCACGCCGGGGACGAACAGGAACAGGAGCGCTAGCTGCGCCAGGATGCCGCTGCGTCCCTGCAGCACGTCAACCGTGCGGTCCCATACCAGCCCCATGCGGATACCCCCGCGTGACCCCATGCGTGCCCCTGCCCCCATGCGTGCCCCTGACATCGTCACCCCCGTTCGTCGCCGCACACTTCGTACCCGCGCCCACCCGCGCCGTTGTGCCGCGGCGGCGTAGCCGATCCACCGCGCGCGTGCCAGCCGCCCCGGTCACTTGCCCAAAGGGGCGTGCGCATGCCGCGTCATTGCCAACGCGCGCGCGGCACCGCATCTGACCTGGCGTGACCGAGATCGACGACATCGAGTGGCGCGTGACGCCGGGGCTGACACCGTACGACCAGTCGCTCGCCGAGATGGAAGCGCGCGCCGCGGCGGTCGCGGCGGGCAAGGCGCGCGAGCTGGTCTGGCTGCTCGAACATCCGCCGGTCTATACCGCGGGCACCAGCGCCGACCCGGCCGAGCTGGTCGACGCGCGCTTCCCGGTGAAGCCGGCGGGGCGCGGCGGACGCTACACCTATCACGGCCCCGGGCAGCGCGTCGGCTATCTGGTGCTCGACCTGAACAAGCGCGGGCGCGACGTGCGCTGCTTCGTCCACGCGGTGGAGGGTTGGGTCATCGCGGCGCTGGCGCATGTCGGGATCGACAGCTTTCGCGCGCCCGGCCGCATCGGCATCTGGACGCGCGACCTGAACGGGCAGGAGGCGAAGATCGGCGCGATCGGCATCCGCGTGCGGCGCTGGGTGACGCTGCACGGCTTCGCGGTGAACCTGTGGCCCGACCTCACGCATTTCGGCGGCATCGTGCCGTGCGGCATCGCCGATTACCCGGTGACCAGCGCGCAAGCACTTCGAAAAGCGGTCGATCATGCAACCTTCGACGCCGCGCTGGCGTTCACCGCCAGACCTTTTCTCCAAAGCCTTTCTTGTCGCGGTGAAATCGAGGCTTGAGGGGTGGTCGCGTACCTATTACCATTGAACCTGATTTGGGTATCCACGACCCCAACGGTCTCCAAATCCACTGTCTAGGGAGCAAATTCATGCGTGCCATCATCACCAAGGTTCTGACCGGTTCGGCCATCGCGGCCGCCGCGCTCGCGGTTTCGGCCTGCGGTTCGAAGACCGAGACCACCACCGACAACACCATGATCACCGACATGAACGCCACCGAGGGCATGGACACCATGTCCGACAACATGACCGCCGTCGACGGCAGCATGAACGGCGGCATGATGGCCAACGACACGATGGGCATGAGCATGGGCAACGACATGATGATGTCGAACACCATGACGACCACGACCAACGCGATGTAATCTGCCCCAGGGCATTTACGAAGCGAGAGGCCGTCCGGGCGACCGGGCGGCCTTTTTCATTGCGCGGTGGCGGTGGCGTGACGGGTATCGCGGGTGGCGTGCTCGTCTCATAGGTCGGTGGCATCGGTGCCGGGACGGGCGGCTCGTTCCACCCGGTGCTGACCCACCGCTACCAAGGCCTCTTCCCTGAAAATTAGCAGCGATCTGCGACCCGGCAGATGGGTGCGCGCGGCCTCAAAGCGCTGCCTTATCGTTTCGCCGACGTTCCGACATGATCTCGCTTTTGCGGTGGAACGCATCGGAATCATGGCAGAAAAGGCTTGGGAGCATTAACCAACGTTGGTAAAGCTAGCCCATGAGGGGCGCGGTCGGGGCCTGCGCGGGTGAGGAGTTTCATTCATGTCGTTGGTTCGGTTCGTCGGCCTGGGCGCCGCAACCGTCTTGGCGTTGTCGAGCGTGTCTGCGTCGGCGCAATTCTACCTGAAGCACAAGGACCTGAGCGCCCCCGCGGTGACGGGCACCGAGCCGGACATCGGCCAGATGCTGCCCGGCGCGACAACGGCGGAACAGCGCGCCAGCGTGGTGTGGAACATGCGCGCCGCGCTCAACGTCGCCGCGCTGCAGTGCCAGTTCGAGCCAACGCTGTTCACGGTCGACAAGTACAATGCGCTGCTGACCGATCACCAGGACGAGTTGAAGTCGTCGTACGACACGCTCACCAAATATTTCGCGCGCATCAACAAGAACCCGCGCGCGAGCCAGCAGGCACTCGACCAATTCGGCACCCGCACCTATTCCAGCTTCGCGACGGTCAACTCGCAGTTCAACTTCTGCCACGTGGCGGGGGACATCGGGCGCGAGGCGCTGTTCCAGCCGCGCGGCGCGTTCACGCAATTGTCGCTCGATCGCATGCGCGAGCTGCGCAACAGCCTGACCCCGTGGGGCGACCAGGCGATCGTGCGCACCGGCCAGCCGATGCCCGCGACGCTGCCGCGGTTCGAGAAGGCGTGCTGGAAGGGCAGCGAGTATAACGTCAAGCGCTGCGGCGAGCCGCTGGTCCCCTACGCCTACGCGGCGCGCTGACCCGCCGCGCCTGCGCGGATGTCTTCGCGCGGGCGTTGCGTCCTGCCTCCATCAGCGGTCGGTGAGGCGCGCCTCGATCAGTTTATCCTCTAGTCACCCCGGACTTGATACGGGGTCCCGCTTTTCGGATGGGTAGGCAAAGAAAGCGGGATCCCGGATCAAGTCCGGGATGACGATGGGTGGGTTTGGGCGGACCACCCCAGCTAGGCGCCGCCTACCCGAGTCGCGGACTGGGCGCAGCAGGAACATATCCGGTACATATGCCGAGGGGTGCGCACAACGAGCCGGCCGGGCCTGGGTTCCGCCATCACTAGATATTGCGCTTCAATCACGCACCAACACCTAGATATCGAATTTACTCACAGAAAAAGCGTGCGCGCGCGGCGTGTCTGGGGTGGCAGGCGCGGCGCCATTCCCGTATCGTGCGCCGGTGCCGAGCAGCGCCCGTCGGGCGTGAGCCGGCGCTAGGTCGGGAGCCGCGGGTGGTCAGCATGGATGGGCGAGCGAGGGGATGGGGCACGCACGCGCCGCGTCGCCGCGCGTCCATCACGTCGCCACTGCGCCCGACGCGCAGAGCCCCGGCGCGTGCACCCGTGGGGGATGCACGAACCGGGGCCCGCTCGCGTTACCGCCGGGGCGGTGCGCGCTTACTCGGTTTCCTCGAACTGCACCGCCTCAGCGCCGTTCGCGGACAGGCGGACCTTGCCGTCCTCGATGTCGGCGACCAGGCCGAGCGAGATGTAATGGTGCTTCGCGCCCTTCCCGTCCTCCGTCTGCGGCGAATCGTTCTTGGTCAGCTTGATGCGGTCGCCCTCGACTCCGTCGACGGTGCCGACGTGGGTGCCGTCCGCACCGATGATTTCGGCATGTTCCTTGATCTGGCTGGCGTCGACCATCGTGTCACTCCTTCGTTGATGGGTTCGCGTGGCAAACGCACGATCGCGCGGTTGGTCGCATCCTCCCTGGTCAAAGCGTCGTCCGCCGCAGGGGCACGTGCGGCATGAGCTGGCAGGTCATCATCATGTATGCGGTCGCGTCCGTGCTCGCGCTCGTCGGCGCCGGGCTGCTGCTCGCGCTGACGCGGCCGAGCGGCCCGGCCAAGGTCTACGTGTTCCGCATGGCGGGCATCATGCTGCTGGCGGGCGGGATTGTGCTGGCGATGAGCGCCGCCGCGATGCAGCGGTGGAGCAGCGAGGACGCGGCGGTGAGCCGCGCCGACGCGGGCGATACGCTGTGAGGCACCCGCTCGCTCTGCTCGCCGCCACCGCGCTGCTGGTCGCGGGCGCGCTGCTGTTCGCGCTCGGGCTCGTCCAGCTGCGCCGCCGCCACCTGCCGCGGCTCACCCCCACCCGCGCCGCGCTGACCGGCGCGCGCGATTGTTTCCTCGGCGCGCTGACGCTCGGCGTCGCCGGCCACCACCTCAACACCATCCTGTCGGAGTAAGCCCCATGTCCCTCCTCCACGCGTCCAAGCAGTACAAGCCGTTCGAATACCCCTGGGCGTTCGAGTTCTGGAAGCGCCAGCAGCAGCTCCACTGGCTGCCCGAGGAAGTTCCCTTGGGCGAGGATTGCCGCGACTGGGCGCAGAAGCTGACCGACCACGAGCGCAACCTGCTGACGCAGATCTTCCGCTTCTTCACGCAGGCGGACGTCGAGGTGCAGGATTGCTACCACGAGAAATACGGCCGCGTGTTCAAGCCGACCGAGATCAAGATGATGCTGACCGCGTTCAGCAACATGGAGACGGTCCACATCGCCGCCTACTCGCACCTGCTCGACACGATCGGCATGCCCGAGAGCGAGTATGGCGCGTTCCTCGAATACGGCGAGATGAAGGACAAGCATGATTACATGCAGAACTTCGGCGTCGATTCGGACGAGGACATCGCGCGCACGCTCGCCATGTTCGGCGGCTTCACCGAAGGGGTGCAGCTGTTCGCGTCGTTCGCGATGCTGATGAACTTTCCGCGCTTCAACAAGATGAAGGGCATGGGGCAGATCGTCTGCTGGTCGGTTCGCGACGAGAGCCTGCACTGCGAGGGCATCATCCGCATGTTCCATGCCTTCTGTCAGGAGCGGCAGTGCCTGACCAAGGCGGTCAAGGACGACATCGCCGACGTGTGCCAGACGACGATCCGGCTGGAGGACAATTTCATCGACCTGGCGTTCGAGATGGGCCCGGTCGAGGGGATGAAGCCCAAGGATATCAAGAAGTACATCCGCTACATCGCCGACTGGCGCATGGGGCAGCTGGGGCTGAAGCCGATCTACATGATCGACGAGCACCCGATCCCCTGGCTCACCCCGCTGCTGAACGGCGTCGAGCACGCCAACTTCTTCGAGACGCGCGCAACCGAATATTCGAAGGCCGCGACCAAGGGCCAGTGGAACGACGTTTGGGACGCGTTCGACAAGCGCAAGAAGGCCAAGGACGCGAAGCCCGCGAACGAGGACGTGGTGGCGGAAGCGGATATGTTCGGTGGCGTAGTGGCGGCGGAGTGA
>NZ_JBELMJ010000066.1:0-10887 GCF_042095875.1 Sphingomonas sp. | reverse complement strand
ACGAGCGCGCGGCTGATCGATCGACGATGGGGTTTGATGATTAAGCTCGCTTTGACGTCCGCCGCGGCGGTGATTGCTTCAACTGGGCTCGCGCAGGCGGAGGCACCCGCCACCACCCAGCCGATCGCGGCAACCACGCACCATGTGCCGGCGGCGACCGGCGGCCCGCTGCTCAGCGCAGTCAGTCCCGAGGCACGCGGCGACATTGCCGCCGACGCGCAGTTCCGCTCCTTGTTCATGAGCTGGAAGAAGCTCGACGGCGGCGCCACCGGCGCAATCGCGATTCCCTCGGTTCAGCCCGTCTCCAACCTCAAGTTCACCAGCAACTTCGGCATCCGCTCCGACCCGTTCCGCGGCACCGCGGCGATGCACGCGGGCGTCGACATTCCCGGCCCGATCGGCACGCCGATCTACGCCACCGCCGACGGCATCGTCAGCCACGCCGGACGCCAGGGCGGCTACGGCAACCTCGTCGAGATCAACCACGGCAAGGGTATCGCGACCCGCTACGGCCATCTGTCCAAGATCATCGTCGCCGACAACGCGCGCGTGAAGCGCGGGCAGCTGATCGCGATGATGGGCTCGACCGGCCGCTCGACCGGCTCGCATCTCCACTACGAGGTGCGGATCGACGGTCACGCGGTCAATCCTGTGCCGTTCCTCACCACCGCGGACTATCTGCTCGCAGCGCAAGACCGTTCGGTCGGCGTCATCCCGGTCTCGACCGGACCCGCGCCGCAGGACTGATCCGAACCTCCACTTCCTCCACTTCGTTCCATGAAGGGACACGAACGGGGTCGGTTGCGGGTGCAGCCGGCCCCGCTTACATGAAGCGCATGGCCACGCTTGCCCCCGAGATCGCCCTGACCCCCGCCGCCGCCGCGCGGGTCGCCGCCATCGCCGCCAAGCAGGGGCGTGCCGCGATCCTGCGCCTCTCGGTGGAGGGTGGGGGCTGCTCGGGGTTCCAGTACAAGTTCGGCTTCGCCGACGCGCCCGACAGCGGGGATGCGGTCGCGGAGACCGACGGCGTGCGGCTGGTCGTCGACGACGTCAGCCTCGATCTGGTCCGCGGCTGCGCGGTCGATTACGTCGAGTCGCTCGGCGGCGCGTCGTTCCAGGTGAGCAATCCCAACGCCGCGTCAGGCTGTGGTTGCGGGACCAGCTTCGCGGTATAAGGCTGCGTGACGTGAAGATCGTCACCTACAACGTCAACGGCATCAAGGCGCGGCTCGAGCGTCTGGTCGAGTATCTCGCCGAGCAGCAGCCCGACGTGGTCTGCCTGCAGGAACTCAAATCCTCCGACGAGACGTTTCCGGAGGCGGCTATCCGCGACGCCGGCTACGGCGCGGTGTGGCACGGGCAGAAAGGCTTCAACGGCGTCGCCGTGCTCGCGCGCGGGCAGGACCCGGTCGAGCGCCAGCGCGGGCTGGCGGGCGAGCCCGAGGACGATCACAGCCGTTATCTCGAATGCGAGGTCGACGGGCTGGTCGTCGCTTCCATCTACCTGCCCAACGGCAATCCGCGACCCGGGCCTAAGTTCGACTACAAGCTGCGCTGGATCGACCGCCTGCGCGCGCGCGCGCAGGTGCTGCTCGACGCCGAGGTGCCGGCAGTGCTCGCGGGCGATTACAACGTCATCCCCAACGACGACGACACCTTCTCCGTCGCCGCGATGGCGAGCGACGCGCTGATGCAGCCTGAGAGCCGGCAGGGCTACCGCGCGCTGGTCGCGCAGGGCTGGACCGACGCGCTGCGCAGCCGCCACCCGCGCGGCGGCGTGTGGACGTTCTGGGACTATCAGACGGGCGCGTGGCAGCGCGACGCGGGGTTCCGCATCGATCACCTGCTGCTCAGCCCCGCGGTCGCCGATCGTTTGCAGGACGCCGACGTCGACAAGGCGTATCGCGGGCGCGAGAAGGCGAGCGACCACGCCCCGACCTGGGTGCGGCTGTCGTGAAGCGCCTGGCGTCTCCGACTGCTTGCCTGGTTGAACTCTGTGCCCCTCTGTCAGCGGTATAGCGGCAGGACGAACGGTTCTGTTCTTCCCCGTCGCGCGTAGCTATTCCTGTTCCGACGCCAATTGGCGGCATGATCCGCCAACAACCGGTGTTTGTTCGAGCACTACACAAGCTAAGTAATTGATAACGCACTCACGGTGATCTGGCACAGCGGATGCAAAGATTCTCGCGACGGCACGAAGCCGTCGGGAGAGATACGATGAAATCGACTGCCATGCTCGCCGCGCTGATCGCCTCCGTCGCCGGAACGGCCGCCAGCGCCGAGCCCAAGGCGCCGCCGCCGCCCGCCGCCGAGCTGACCGCACCGGCCCCGACCGTGAGCCCCGGGCCGCGTTACTGCCTGAAGATGGAAGTGCCGGGATCGCTCATCCTGCGGCGCGAGTGCCGCACCGTCGACGGCTGGAAGGCGCACGACGTCGACGTGGTGGCATTGGTAAAGCGGTGACTGTCAGGCGAACGGCGTGGCGTACCTGCCACGCCGCCGCCGCCCACCTCACAGCGCGCGTTCGTAGACCTGATAGACCTTGTTGACCTTGCTCTCGATCGCGGTGGCGATCGAGTTCATGCCCTGATTGTCGTCCAGCACCCAGCCGATCTCGCCGCGGCTGGCGCCGTAATGATCGACCGACGCCTTGCGGATCGCTTCGATCATCATGAAGGCGAGCTGGCTCGCGAGGCGCGAGGATTGCAGCTCCTTGCGCACGCCCATCAGCGGCACGCGCATCGTGCGCACCCTTGGGCGACGCAGCCACAGCAGCAGCTTCGCCCAGCCGAACGGCAGCAGCGATCCGTTCAGCGGCTTGATCGCCTCGTTGAGGTCGGGAAGCGTGATCATGAACGCCACCGGCTTGCCATCCAGTTCGGCGATGCGGATCAGGTCGTTGAACACGATCGGCTTCAGCTTGACGCCGACGTCCTTGATCTCGGGCGGGGTGAGGGGCACGAACCCCCAATTGTCCGACCAGGCATCGTTCAGGATGTCGAGGATGATCGCGGCTTCTTCCTCGAAGCGGCGCTTGTCGACTTCGCGCACGACGATACTCGGGTTCGCCACGCCCGACTTGATGATCCGCTTGACGAGCTTCGGGAACTCCTGCGTGATGTCGAGCTCGTAGGTGATGAGCTGCTTGACCGGCGCGTAGCCCGCCCGCTCGATCCAGCCGCGATAATCCGGCTTGGCATGGCCCATCATGATCGTCGGCGGGTGGTCGTAGCCCTGGATCAGCAGCCCCGGCTCCTCCCAGATCGATTGCGAGATCGGCCCCAGCGCGCGGGTCATGCCCTTCGCCCGCAGCCAGTCCTCGGCCGCGGCGAGCAGCGCCTCGAAGACGCCCTCGTCCTCCGCCTCCATCAGCCCCCATTGCCCGACGCCGGGGCCGAAGCCCTGCGCCGCCGGCATGGTGAGCGCCAACGTGTCGATGTGCGCGGAGATGCGCCCGACGACCTGCTCGCCGCGATATGCGAGGAACAGCTGCACCTCAGCGTGGCTGTACCAGCCGTTCTTCTCCGGCGTGATCAGCCCCAGCGCCTCGCCCTTGAGCGGCGGCACCCAATTGGGGTCGTCGCGGTAGAGGCGGAACGGCAGGTCGACGAAGGTCTTGCGGTCGCGCTTGCTCGTGATCGGAGAGACGCGGAGTGTGTCGGACATGATCGGGAAATAGACGGCGCAGTCGATCATGGCGAGTGAGCATTTGCGCCGCATCGCGGCGGGGCGCGCCTGTTCGCGTCACCGTGTCGCCACTATATATCGGTAATGGACCAAGCCATGACCAGCATGACCCTAGACCGCGCGCCCGCCCCGGCCGCGAGCGTGCGCGCGCGTATCCCCGACGACAAGGCGATGTTGCGCACCGCGGCCGAGCTGACGCGCGACCTCGTCAAGCCCAACCCGATGATCTACTGGGTCGATCTCGTCGCCTCGTCGCTGGTCGGCTACGCCGCGCTTGCGGTCGCCGTGGTTGCCGCGTCGACGGCGGTGATGATCGTGGCGGGGGTCGTGTCGATGCTGGCGCTCTATCGCGGCATGAGCATGATCCACGAGCTGACGCACATGAAGCACGCGGGGATGCGCGGCTTTCGCGCCGGGTGGAACGCGCTGATCGGCGTGCCGATGATGATCCCGTCGTTCATGTACGAGGGCGTGCACAACCTCCACCACGCCAAGACGCGCTACGGCACGTCGGAGGACCCGGAATATCTGCCGCTCGCGCTGATGAAGCCGTGGACCCTGCCGGTGTTCGTGATCGTGTCGGCGCTGGCGCCGGTCGGGCTGCTGATCCGCTACGCGATCCTGGCACCGCTCTCGGCGCTGTCGCCGCGGCTGCGCGCGGCGGTGGTGTCGCGCTACTCCGCGCTGTCGATCAACCCGTCGTTCCGTCGCCGCATGCCCGAGGGCGAGGAGCGCGCGCGCTGGGTCCGGCTGGAGGTGGCGACCGCGATCTGGGCACTCGCGCTGATCGGCCTGACCGCGGCCGGCGTGATCCCGTTCAAGGCGTTCGCGATCTTCATGGTCGTGGGTGCGGGCGTCGCGCTGATCAATCAGGTTCGGACGCTGGTCGCGCATCTGTGGGAGAATGAGGGCGAGGCGATGAGCGTCACCGCGCAGTATCTCGACACCGTCAACGTGCCCCCGCCCGCGCTGCTGCCGGTTCTGTGGGCCCCGGTGGGACTACGCTATCACGCGCTCCATCACCTTCTGCCGGGTCTGCCCTATCACTCGCTCGGCGAGGCGCACCGCCGCCTGTCGAAGGTGCTCGAGCCCGCGTCGCCTTATCACCAGGCGAGCTACACGGGGCTGCCGAGCCTCGTCGGCAAGCTGGCGGTGGCAACGATACGGCCACGCTGAGCCCGCAGAAGAGCAACCAAGAAGGGCGGCGTCTCGGTCGAGGCGCCGCCCTTTCTCATTCCCCCCTAATCATTCTTCGGTGCGCAGCAGCACCGCCTCGCCGATCAGCAGGAACAGCAGGAACGGCGCCCAGGCGGCGAGGAAGGGCGGGTAGGCGCCGAGATTGCCCATCGCGAGCGCGAAATTGTCGGCGACGAAATAAGCGAAGCCGAGCCCCATGCCGATCACCGCACGCACGAACAACTGCCCCGATCGCGCGATGCCGAACGCGGCCACCGCGCCGAGCAGCGGCATCAGCACCGACGACAGCGGTGCCGACAGCTTGTGCCACAACGATCCCTCCAGCGCCTTCACCGGACGTCCGGCCTCTTCCAGGTCGTCGATCGCGGCGCGCAGCGCCCCGAACGACAGGCTGTCGGCATCGACGGTGGCGAGCGTGAACTGATCCGTCCGCACCCCGCGACCGACGATCTGTTCGCCCAGCATCGTCACGCGTCCGCTCGCCACGTCGAAGCGCTTGGTCGGGCCGATCAGCCAGCCGTCGCCCGAACGCCGGCCGTTGGGGGCGGTCAGCAGGCCGCGCAAGCCGCCGGTGGCCGAGCGCAGGTAGACGGTGACGTCACCCAAGCGCGCCTGGTCGCCGCGTCCCTTGATCTGATCGACCTGGATCAGATCCTGGCCAGAGCGCACCCAGACGTTCGAGCGTTCGCCACGGTCGACGGGCAGGGGACCGTAGTTGACGCGCTGCCACTGCGTCAGCGTCGCGGTGGAGCGGCTGACGACGCGATCGGTGAACACGAACGTGACCGCGGCGACACCCAGGCTGGCGAGGATCAGCGGCGCGAGCAGCTGGTGCGCGGAGAGCCCCGCGGCCTTCAGCGCGATCACCTCGCTGTTGGCGTTCATCGTGATCAGCGTCAGGATCGTACCGAGCAGCACCGAGAAGGGAAGGAACGTCGAGACGATCTGCGGCAGCCGCAGCCCGACGTAGCGCCACACCTCCGCGTCGCCATTACCCGCGACCGCCAGGATCTTCCCCGACTCGCTCAGCAGGTCGAGCGCCTGGAGCACCAGCACCAGCCCGGCGAGGATGCCGAAGGTGCGCGTGAGAAACAGCCGCGCCATGTAGAGCGCGACGGTGCGCGACGGAAAGAAGCCGGTCACGCCGCGGCCCTCCGACGATTGCGGCCCGGCAGGTAGCGCACGATCAGTTTCCACGTCTTCGAGAAGAACCGCTCCAGTGCGCCGATCGGTTGACCGCCGGGGACGTGCGCGACCGTGTAGTACATCCAGACGATCAGCCCCGCGAAGACCAGGAATGGCACCCAGAGCGCGATCAGCGGATCGATCGCGCCGCGTTCGCCGACCGACATCGCGTACTGGTTCACCTTGTGGTAGGTGACCACCATCACGATCGACAGGAACACGCCCAGCGCCGAACTCGATCGCTTGGGCGGTACGCCGAGCGCGACCGCCAGCAGCGGCAGCAGGAACATCGAGACGACCTCGGCCAGGCGGAAGTGGAACTCGGCCCGGCTGCTGTCGCGCTGCTCCTCGGTGCCGCCCTCATGCCCCAGCCGGGCGAGCTGCAGCAGCGTATATTCCAGGTTCTTGCCCCCGCGCGTGCGGAAGCTCTCGAACTTGGGCAGGTCGATCGGCAGGTCGTGCGACGAGAAGGACAGGACGCGCGGCGTCGGGAAATCGGCGCGGTTGTGGATCAGCGTGCCGTTGGTCAGGCGAAAGATGATCACGTCGGGATCGTCGGTCGCCAGGAACTGCCCCCCTTCGGCGGTGACGCCGACCCAGTCGCCCTTGGGCGTCCGCGCGTGAACGAAGATGCCCGACAGGCGGCGCCCCTTGTCGCGGCTGCTCTCGATCCGCATCGTCATGCGGTCGCCCAGATGGGTGAACTCGCCGACCTTGACCGACGCGCCGAGCGCGCCGGTGCGCAGCTCGAAGCGCAGCTTTTCGTAATTGTAGCGCGCGATCGGCTGCACGTAGCCGACGATCGCGATGTTCGCCGCCGCCAGCACGATCGCGTACATGTACGGCACCCGCAGCAGCCGCGCGTAGCTCATGCCCACCCCGCGCATCACGTCGAGCTCGCTCGACGTCGCGATGCGGCGAAACGCGAGCAGGACGCCCAGCATCAGCCCGATGGGAATGCCTAGGCCGAGATATTCGGGCAGCAGGTTGGCGAGCATCTTCCACACCACGCTCACCGGTCCGCCCTGCGTCGCGACGAAGTCGAACAGGCGACGGATGCGATCCAGGATCAGCAGCATCGCGGCAATGAACAGGGTGGAGAACAATGGCAGCGCGATCAGCCGGGCCATGTAGCGGTCGATCGATTTCATGTGCGCGCGACGCGGCCTCGCAGGAACGACGAAAGGGCCCCGGCTATAGGCAGGCGCTGGCCACGCGTCACCTGTTCTCGCAGCGTCATTCCGCCGCGATGGCGTGGGCGCGCTCTTGCCGGGCGGCGGCGGCAACTGCCCGCTCCAGCGCGGCGAGCGTGAACGGCTTGCGCAGCACCGGCCGATTGCCCAGGTCGACCGTCATGGCATCGCCCGCGAAGCCGGTGACGAACAGCACCGGGATACGTCGGTGGCGCGCGTCGAACGCCGCGATCATCTCGGGGCCGGTCAGCCCAGGCATCAGGACGTCGGACAGGATCAGGTCGGGCGCGGGCATCTGCGCCAGCTTCTGCGCGGTCAGGGTCGGATCGTCGCACGCCGTGACCCGGTGGCCGAGCTCCTCTAGCGCCCCGACCGTGGCGGCTAGGACGCGCGGGTCGTCCTCCACCACCAGGATGTCGAGCGCGGCGTCGCTCGGTTCGTCCGGCGTGGTCTCCTGGGTCGACGCGGAGGGCATCGCCCCTTGTTCGACCTCGCGCGGCAGCAGCAAAGTGACGATGGTGCCTCGCCCCGGCTCGGACGCGATCGTCACGTCGCCGGCGACCTGCTTGGCGAAGGCGAAGATCTGGCTGAGGCCCAGGCCCGTGCCCTTGCCGACCGGCTTGGTGGTGAAGAACGGCTCGAACGCGCGTTCCAGCACCTCGGCCGACATGCCGTGCCCGGTGTCGGCGACGGCGAGCGCGAGATAGTCGCCGGCCCCGCAACCGTGCGCGCTAGGGCGATCGAGCGTCTGTGCCGTCGCGGTGATGGTCAGCGTGCCGCGTCCGTCCATCGCGTCGCGCGCGTTAACTGCCAGATTGACCAAGGTGTTCTCGAGTTGCACCCGGTCGACGCGCGCGCACCATCCGTCGCTCCGGTCATCGATCACGACCGTCACGCCGTCGCCCAGCGTGCGATCGAGCAGGTCGGACAGCCCGGCGAACAGGCTGGCGGCGTCGATGCACTCCGGATTGATCGCGGTCTCGCGCGCGAAGGCGAGCAGGCGCCGGGTAAGTGCGGCCGCACGCGTCGCCCCCTCGCTCGCGCTCTCAACGTGGCGCAGCACGTCGCGACTGCCCGCGGCGATCCCGCGACGCGCGAGTTCCAGCCCGCCGATCACGACCGCGAGCATGTTGTTGAAGTCGTGCGCGATGCCGCCGGTCAGCTGACCGACCGCCTCCATCTTCTGCACCTGGCGCAGCCGCGCTTCCTGGACTCGCAGCTCGTCGGTCGCGGTGGCGACCGCGCTGGCCAGTTCGTCGGCGCGCTCGCGCTCGAATACTGCCTCGGCCTGCGCCACGGCACGCTCCGACAGGATGCGCATCATGACCCAGCCGAGTGCGATCATGCCGAGCAGCAGCAGGATGCCGAAGATCGACAGGATCTTGGCAGCGGTGGTGGAGCGGCGCACGAGCGTCAGCGCCTGCGACGTGCGCTGCTCCAGCAGCATCCGCTCGTCCGCGATCAGCCCGTCCAGCGCGGCGTTGATCGCCTCCAGCGCCGGCGACGTGCGGACCTGATAGTAACGCGATAGCGCCTGGTTGTTCTTGCCGTAGTTGGTCGCGAGCGCGGTGGCGGCCAGTTCGTCGCCGCGCTGCTGGAACGCCGCCTGCAGCGTGGCGAGCCTGCGCTGCTGGCCGGCGTTGTCGGCGATCAGGCGGCGCAGTTGCGCGACATTCTCGCCCGCGCGGCGCCAGTCGTCGAAGTAGGACTGCCCGAGCCGCTGATCGCCCGAGATGACGTAGCGCCCGAGCGACGCTTCCGATTTCGCCATCGTGCCCTGTAGCGCACGCGCTAGGTTCATCACGTCGTAGCTGTGGCTCTGCGCGGTCAGCGCGCGGTCGCGCTGACGGTTCGCCTCGCCCAGCGTGATGACGAGCATGGTCAGGACGACGACGCCCGTGATCGCCATCGCGACCAACGCCACCGTGCGCCAGGCCGATACCAGTCTGCGCCGTGCATCCATGTCGTGCCTGTTCACGGCCGCGATGTGTAACGCAGCGTCGCGCACCGTGCAAAGTCAGCGCGGCTCGGCGGCGTGCCGCGCCGCCGCGCTCAGCCGATTTCGCCCGTCGCACGCCCCGCGTCGGCGAACATCGCGGTGATCCGGTCGATCTGCGCGTCGCTGTGCTCGGCCGACAGCGAGCAGCGTAGCAGGAACGTCCCCGACGGCGTCGCGGGCGGACGCGCGACGTTCACGTACAATCCCTGGTCCAGCAGCGACTGCCACATGCCGACCGCGCGCTCCTGGTCCTCCAGCATGACCGCGATGATCGCCGAATCGGCCTGCTGGGTGCCCAGCGTGAAGCCGAGCTCACGCAAGTTTGCATGGAGGCGCCGCGCGTTGCGCCAGAGCTGCGCGCGCTTGGCGTCCGCGTGCATCAGCTTGCGGATCGACGTCGCGGCGGTGGCGACGACCGAGGGGGGCAGGCTGGCGGTGAAGATGTACGGGCGGCAGGCGAGGCGCATCGCCTCGAACTTCGGGTGATTGGACACGCAGAAGCCGCCGACGGTGCCGACCGACTTGGAGAAGGTGCCGATCACGAAATCGACGTCCTCGCCCAGGATCAGGCCCTGGTCCTCGTACACGCCTCGGCCGTGCGCACCGAAGAAGCCCATCGAGTGCGCCTCGTCGACCAGCACCATGCAGCCGTGCTTTTTCGCGACCGCGACCATGTCCTTGAGCGGCGCGATATCGCCGAGCATCGAGTAGACGCCTTCGAGCACGACGAGCTTGCCCGGCTCCTTCGGCAACCGGCCGAGCCGCTTGTCGAGGTCCTCGACCGAATTGTGGCGGAAGCGCACGACCTCCGCGTCGCCCATCTTGCAGCCGTCATAGATCGACGCGTGGCTGTCCGCGTCGAGGATGACGTACTCGCCCTTCGCCGCGATGGTCGAGATCGTGCCCAGGTTCGCCTGGTAACCGGTCGAGAACACCATGGCGTGGTCGGCGCCGTAGAATTCGCGCAGCGCATCCTCGGCGTCGACGTGGTCGCGGAACGTGCCGTTCAGCATCCGGCTGCCGTTAGTGCCGCTGCCGAAGCGATCGAGCGCCTGCTTGCCCGCCGCGATCACGTCGGCGTCGAACGTCATGCCCATGTAATTGTAGGTGCCGAGCAGGATCGTCTCGCGGCCCTTGATCACCGCCTCGGTGGGGGAGCGGACCTCCTCCATCACAATCCCGAAGGGATCGCGCACGCCGGTGCCGAGCAGCGCGGCGCGCTCGGCGATCAGCGCGTCGAACTTGCTGAACAGGTCGCGCTCGGGCGGGACCGGGGCGGGGTCGAAGGACAGCGCCTCGGGCTGCAGGCCGGTCTCGGTCATGTTACGCCTTCAGCCGCGCGACCGCGTCGACCAGCTGGCCGACGGTCTCGATCTCGGCCTGCATGTTCATCGTGATGATGATGTCGAACTCGTCCTCGACCGCGGCGACGAAATCCATCACGGTCAGCGAGTCCCATTCGAGATCGCCCTGAAAGGTGGTCGCGTCGGTGATCGCCACGCCCTTCTTGTTGAATGGCTCGATCTGCGCTTCGACGGTGTCGAAGATCTGGTCTCGGTCGTTCATACTCAGTCCGATGCGTGATGATTAAGGCCGGGGTGCGGCGATGCTATAGCAACCCGTTGG
>NZ_JBELMJ010000065.1:0-11142 GCF_042095875.1 Sphingomonas sp. | reverse complement strand
TCCTGTCCGACATCCTGGGTGACGAGGATCACCTGGGCGACATGGACTTCAAGGTGGCGGGCACCAGCGAGGGCATCACGTCCTTGCAGATGGACATCAAGATCGCCGGCATCACCGAGGAGATCATGCGCGTCGCCCTTAAGCAGGCGCATGAAGGCCGCGCACACATTCTGGGCGAGATGGCCAAGGCGCTCGACTCGACCCGCACCGAGCTGTCGGCGCACGCGCCGCGGATCGAGACCTTCTCGATAGACAAGTCGAAGATCCGCGAAGTGATCGGCACCGGCGGCAAGGTGATCCGCGAGATCGTCGCGACCACCGGCGCCAAGGTCGACATCGACGACGAGGGCGTGATCAAGGTGTCATCGTCCGACCAGAGCCAAATCGAGGCCGCGATCAAGTGGATCAAGGGCCTGGTCGAGGAGGCCGAGGTCGGCAAGATCTACGACGGCAAGGTCGTCAACATCGTCGACTTCGGTGCGTTCGTGAACTTCATGGGTGGCAAGGACGGTCTCGTCCACGTCAGCGAGATGAAGAACGAGCGCGTCGAGAAGCCGACCGATGTCGTCTCCGAGGGCCAGGCCGTGAAGGTCAAGGTCCTCGAGATCGATCCGCGCGGCAAGGTCCGCCTGTCGATGCGCGTCGTCGACCAGGAGACGGGCGAGGAGCTGGAGGACACGCGTCCGAAGCGCGAGCCGCGTGAGGGCGGCGAGCGCGGTGATCGTGGTCCGCGTCGCGAAGGTCGCGGCGGTGGTGATCGCGGCGGCGACCGTGGCGGTTCGCGCCGCGAAGGTCGTGGCGGTGAGCGCGGCGGCGATCGCGGCCCGCGCCGCGAGCGCAGCGAAGGTGGCAGCGACCGCGGTCCCGACCCCGAGTTCGCGCCCGCCTTCCTGACCGGCGACCGCGACTAAGCGCCAGCCGTCAGCGATGACAAATTAAAGGCCCCGGCAGCGATGCCGGGGCCTTTCTGTTTGACCGTAAGCTTTCGGAGCAATCGAGTGAGAAGCTCACCCAATTGCTCTCAGCCTAGTCACGGAAGCTGGGATCGATCCGGTCGAGCTTGCGCAACAGCGCGGGCCAGGCGAGCTTCTGTGCCAGGCCGCCCATCCCCTTCGGGTTCGACTGCCCCGCGACCTTGTGCTCGACACCCTGCGGCGGATTGTTGAGGTGCTCGCGGCCTGCCGACAGCATCATCACCTGCGCCTCGCACGCGCGCTCGAGGAAGTAGAGCCGCAGGAAGCACGACGCCACCGTGTCGCCGACCGCGAGCGTGCCGTGATTGCGCAGGATCATCGCATTCTTGGTGCCGATATCGGCGACCAGCCGCTCGCGCTCGTCCAGGTCGGTCGCGATACCCTCGTAATCGTGGTAGGCGACGTCGTGTTGCGCGATCATCGCGGTCTGCGTGTGCGGCAACAGGCCGAACTCCATCGCCGATACCGCCTGCCCGTGCGGCGTATGCAGGTGCATCACCGCCGCCGCGTCGTCGCGCGCCATGTGGATCGCCGAGTGGATGGTGAAGCCCGCCGGATTGACCGGGTGCGTGCTCGGCCCGACCGGCTGGCCCTCGACGTCGATCTTCACCAGGCTCGACGCGGTAATCTCCTCGAACATCATGTCGTACGGGTTGATGAGGAAGTGGTGCTCGGGCCCCGGCACGCGCGCCGACAGATGCGTGAAGATCAGATCGTCCCAGCCGTAGAGCGCGACCAGGCGATAAGCGGCGGCGAGATCGACCCGTGCCTCCCACTCGCCCGGCGCATACTGCGCCTCCTGCTGGTCGACGGTCGCGAGCGTTGCCATGGCCTGATCCTCTCCGTTTCGTTTCGCGACGTAATACCGCAGGATCGAGAACGCGTCACCCCTGCCTCCACGAACGCACGGCGATGGCGTACCTGAATCGCGAAGCTGCCGCGCCGCCTACGGGACTCCGTCGGGGTCGTTGCGCTCGATCGCGAAACGGACATAGAGCGGCAACATGGCCGTGTTGGCGCGCGTGCGCGAGTTCCTCCGCGAAGAACAATGGGTGTTCGCCGAGCACGAGCGTCCCGTGCTGCCCGGCTCCCCGGGTTCGCCCGCGCACCCCGCACGCCGCCGCATCGCTTACGGCCTGATCGGCGTGCTGCTCGGGTTGACCGCGGGGTTCGGCAATGCACTCATCACCGCCAACACCTACGCGCTGCAAGGCGCGCTCGGGCTCGATCCGGCCGAGATCGCGTGGTTGCCGACGGTGTACGTGATGACCAACGTCAGCATCAACCTGCTGATGATCAAGTTCCGGCAGGAGTTCGGGCTGCGCCCGTTCGCGATCATCTTTCTTGCGCTCTACGTCACGCTCACCTTCGCGCACCTGTTCGTGCGCGACTTCTCCTCAGCGATCTTGGTGCGCGCGGCGAGCGGGATGGCGGGTGCGCCGATCAGCAGCCTGGCGCTCTATTACCTGATGCAGTCGTTCCCGGCGAAGTGGCGGCTGCGCGCGGTGGTGGTCGGCATCGGCGTGCCGCAATGCGCGACGCCGATGGCGCGGCTGTTCTCCCCCGAACTGCTCGCGATGAGCCAGTGGCGCACTTTGTACCTGTTCGAGTTGGGGCTCGCGGCGATGAGCCTGGCCGCGGTGATCGCGCTGCGCCTGCCGCCGACGACGCGCGTCAAGGCGTTCGAGCGGCTCGACTTCGTCACCTTTCCGCTGTTCGCGGGGTCGATGGCGCTGTTCGCCGCCGTGCTGGGGCTCGGTCGCGTCGAATGGTGGACGCAGGCCGACTGGATCGGCTGGGCGCTGATCGCTGCGATCCCGATGCTGGCCGCCGCGCTGCTGATCGAGAGCGGACGCGCCAATCCGCTGCTCAACACGCGCTGGCTAGCGAGCGCGGATATCGTGCGCTTCACCATCGTCACGATCATGGCGCGCATCGTGCTGGCCGAGCAGAGCACGGGTGCGGTCGGATTGCTGACCGTGCTGGGGCAGAACAACGACCAGCTCAAGCCGTTCTTCCTGCTCCTGACGCTCGCGACCGCCGCCGGCGTCGCGGCGAGTGCAGTGACGCTCAACATAGAGAAGCTCGCGCACCCGATCATGCTCGCGGTCGGGCTGGTCGCGGTGGCGGCGTTCGTCGATTCGCATGCCACCAGCCTGACGCGCGCGCCGCAGCTCTACGTAACGCAGGCAGTGATCGCGTTCGCCGGCGCGTTCTTCCTGGGCCCCGCCCTGCTGTTCGGCATGACGCGCGCACTGGCGGCGGGAAGCGGGCACATCATCAGCTTCATCGCGCTGTTCGGGATCATCAACTCGATCGGTGGCCTGGGCGGTGCCGCACTGCTCGGCACCTATCAGGTGGTGCGCGAGAAGGCGAACAGCGCCGCGCTGGTACAAGGCGTGGACGTGACCGACCCGATCGTCGCGCAGCGACTGCAAGCCGGCGCTGCCGGAGTGGGCCGCGTCGTCGGTGATCCCAGCCTACGCAGCGCGGAGGGCGCCGCGCTGCTGTCTCAGACCACGACGCGTGAGGCCAATGTGCTCGCTTACAATGACGTTTTCCGCTTAGTTGCAGTGCTCGCCGCGATGACCTTTCTCTACCTCCTGTTCCTGCTGGTGCGTCGCGCGATCCGCGCGCGTCGCGGAGTTGTTGCATGACCGACCCGCGTTCCTCCGAAGTTTCGCCCACGCCGATGACGGAGGAGAAGATCGCCGAGCAGGGCAGCGCGCCGACGCCCGATCCGGTCGCCGCGCCTGCCCCCGCAACGCCGCAGGGTTCGGGCTGGCGCCCGCCGCAGCTCACCGCCGGCTCGATCGCGCTGATCGTCATGCTGGCGCTCGCCGGGCTAGCCGCGGTGCTGGCGGCGTGGCGGATCTGGCCGTTCGATCCCGACGACCAGTCGACCGACAACGCCTATGTCCGCGGGCGCGTGACGGTGATCAGCCCGCAGGTATCGGGCTACGTCACGCGCGTGCTGGTGCGCGATTTCGCCACCGTCGAGGCGGGGCAGCCGCTGGTCGAGATCGACCGCCGCATCTACGCGCAGCGGGTCGAGGCGGCGGCGTCGCAGGTCGAGGCGGCGCAGGCGACGCTCGCCAACTCGCGCCAGCAGGCCGCCAGCCGCCAGGCGAGCTTCGGCGCGCAGGAGGCCGCGGTCGAGAACGCGCGGGCGCAGCTGATGCGCGCCGAGGCCGACATGGCGCGCGTCAACGATCTGGTGAAGGACGGCTCGGTGTCCTTGCGCGAGCGCGACCAGACGCTCGCCGCGCTGCGTCAGGCGCAGGCGGGCGTGCGTCAGGCGCAGGCGGCGCGCGAGATCGCGCAACAAGACATCCGCACGGTCGAAGTCGGCCGCGGCGGGCAGCAGGCGGGCGTGTCTGGGGCTGAGGCGCAGCTGCGCCTCGCGCGGATCGATCTCGCCAACACGCTGATCCGCGCGCCCGAGCGCGGGCGCTTGTCGGAGGTCGGCGTGCGCGTCGGGCAGTACGTGACCGCGGGATCGCAGCTGATGTTCCTGGTGCCGCCCGAGGTGTGGGTGATCGCCAACTTCAAGGAAGCGCAGACCGCGCGCATCGCGGTCGGCCAGCCGGCGAGCTTCACCGTCGACGCGCTCGCCAACGCGCGCATTCGCGGCCATGTCGAGCAAATCTCGCCCGCCGCGGGCAGCGAGTTCGCGGTGCTCAAGTCGGACAACGCGACCGGCAATTTCACCAAGGTGCCGCAACGGATCGCGGTGCGCATCCGCATCGATCCCGGCCAGCGGCTCGCGGCACGGCTGCGCCCGGGCATGTCGGTGCAGGCGCGCGTCGACGTCGACGGCGCGCCGGCGGTGCAATGACGCGCGCCGTCCCGCTCATCCTCGCGCTGTCGCTCGCCGCCTGCACGCTGCCGGGCAAGCGCGCCGAGGCGCCGGCCGCCGCCGCGGTGGCGCCGCCGCCCGCGTGGCGGACGCGGACGCCGCCGGGTCAGCCGATCCCCGACGCGTGGTGGACCAGCTTCGGCGACGCGCAGCTGACCGCGCTGGTCGAGCGCGCGCTCGCCAACAACCTGGACATCGCGATCGCGGCCGAGCGCGTCGAGGAAGCGCGTGCGGCGCAGGACCTCGCACGCGCGCAACTGCTGCCGACGATCGGTGGGCAGGTGCCAGAGACGCAGGGCCAGACGCTCAGTCCGTTCGGCACGCCGAGCCGCGCGTTCGGCGTCCAGCCCGCGGTCACCGCCAGCTTTGACCTCGACCTGTTCGGGCGACTCAAGCAGGCGAGTCGCGCCGCGCGCGCGCAATTGCTCGCGAGCGAGGGCGCGCGCGACACGGTACGCCTCGCGGTCGCGGCCAGCACCACCTCGGGCTACGTCACCTTGCGCGCGCTCGATCAGCGGCTGGAGATCGCGCGCGGCACGCTCGCCGCGCGCAGCGACGCGCTCAGGATCGCGCGGCGGCGGTTCGAAACCGGCTATTCGTCGCGGCTGGAACTCAGGCAGGCGCAGGCCGAGTACGCCGCCACCGCGCAACTCGTCCCGGCCGCGCAGCTCGCGATCAGCCGGCAGGAGAATGCGCTGTCGCTGCTGACCGGCGACGCGCCACGCGGCATCGCGCGCGGCGTCGCGCTCGACCGGCTGCGACTGCCGCCGATCCCCGACGGGCTGCCCGCCGACCTGCTGCGCCGCCGCCCCGACATCTTTCAGGCCGAGCAGACGCTCGTCGCCGCCGACCGCTCGCTCGACAGCCAGCGCGCGGCGATGCTGCCGAACCTGGCGCTGACCGGTTCGGCCGGCGTGGTGCTGTCAACCGCGCTGTCGAACCCGGTCGGCGTGTTCTCACTGGGTGCCAGCATCCTGTCGCCGATCTTCGACGGAGGGCGGCTGCGCGCGCAGGAGCGCGGCGCGGTGGCGCGGCGCGACCAGGCCGCGTTCGCCTATCGTCGCACTGCGCTGACCGCGTTTCGCGAGGTCGACGACGCGCTGGCGGGTTACGCCCGTATCGCGCAACAGGCGCAGGACCTGGCCGATCAGGCGGCGGCGGCGCGCGGTGCGCTGGAGAATGCGACCAATCGCTACCGCGCGGGCTACTCGGCCTATATCGAGCAGCTCGACGCGCAGCGCAGCCTGCTAACCGCGCAGCTCGCGCTGACGCAGGCGCAGGCCGACCGGCTGACCAACTTCGTCGCGCTCTATCAGGCGATGGGCGGCGGCTGGTCGCGCGCGGAGATCGACGCCACGACGCGCTAGGCGGTGCCGGCGATCCGATCCGCCTCCACGTCCCTTTCCACCTCCTCGTCCATCTCGCGCGCGTCGAGCTTCGGCGGCTGCGCGATGAACGAGGTCACGATGAAGAAGCCGAGGTTCATCGCCTGCGTCAGCGCGCCACCCGCGAGCAGCAGCCCCGCCATCGCCGCGCGCGGTCCAGCGACCGTGTTGCTCATCTCCAGCCCCGCGCTCAGGAACAGCAGGTCGCGGTTGGGGATAATCGGCAGGCGCGAGATCACCATCTGCGCGGTGAGAAACACGAGCCAGGTCGACCAGCGCTCCCTCGGCAACACCACCGCCCATTGCGTCGCCTGGAGCAGCACGACGAGACCGGTGCGCGACACGTGGATGCCGAGCACGCTCGCCGCCTGCCCGCCCGTCAGCGCGATCAGGTGACGCCGCAGCCGGTAGAGCACCGGCACGACGAACGCGGCGGCGAGCACGCCCGCGATCACGATCGCCGGGCCGGGACGCAGCCAGTCGGTGATCCGGCGCGCGTTGCCGGTGGCGGCGAACAGCACCAGCAACCCCGCGGTGACGAGCCCGGACGCGACCGCCGACAGGATCGCATTGTCCTTGAGCGCGATCAGGATGCGCTTGGTCTTCAGACCGAAGCTGCGCTTCAGCCAGATCGCGAACATCAGCTCGCCCGAGTAACCCACCAGCGCGCTGTTGTAGACGCGCTTGCGGATCAGCACCGGGAACGCGCGCGGCAGCGCGCGGCTGAACACGATACGGTAGATCACCGTCTCGGACGCGGGGAGGATCAGGAAATTGACGAAGAACAGCAGGTAGAACAGCGGGTTGGTCGGCAGTGACGCCACCACCTGCTGCCAGCCGATCGCGCGTACCTTGAGCACCAGCCAGGTGAACATCGCGGCGAAGAACAGCACGCGCAGCGCGATCGCGACGCGCTTCGCCGCCTCGGTTCCCGCCCAGGCGCGCGCGCGCGCGATCTGCGTCATCAGACCAGCCCGAGCGCGCGCGAGTGCGCGAAGAAGGCGTCGAACGATACCCGCTGCCGCGGCGTCAGGCGAAAACGCGAGTAACCCGCCGTTCGCCCGAGCAGACGCCGCGCGCCCCACTCGACCCGGTCGCTCGGGGTGAGCGCAATCCGCTTCTCGAAATGCGCGCGTTCCCACGTGTTGCCGCCGTGGAAGCAGCGGATCAGCAGCGCCGCCTCGTCCTTGTCGAGCAAGGTGAAGCTCAGCCGCCGCCACGCGTCGCGGTAGGTGCTGTCCTCGCCGCGGCGTTCGAGCGGGTAGCGGATGTCGTCGCGGCGGCGATGCAGGATCGTGCTCGGCACCCCGCCCTTGAACCAGCCGATGTACGGGCGGCGCAGCCACTCGGGCTCGGCCAGGTGCATCAGCGCGACCGGGCACCAGCACGCCGCCTTGTTTCCCAGCACGACCACCTGCCGCGCCAGCCGCTCGGGATCGAACCAGTCGTCGTCGTCCCACTGCGCGATCAGCTCGCCGCGCGCGAGGTCGAGCGACAGGTTGCGCAACGCGCCGAGCGTGGTCGCCGGGTCCTTGACGAGCCGGTGGTGGATCAAACGGTCGGCGGGCACGCGCGACAGTATTGGCGCGTAGTCCTGCGTCCCGTCGTCAACCACGACGAGCTCGCGGTTGGGATAGGTCTGCGCGAGGAAGCAGTCGACCGATCGTTCGGCCAGGTGCACCCGGTCCGCGGTCACCATCAGGCAGGAGATGCAGGGACCGTCGTCGTTGAACGGCCGATACGCGGGCGTCACGCGGTCGTCCTAGGCAGCACCGGAGCTTGCTGGTATCCGCCGCGCGCTGGCATGACACGCATCGTCTTCGTTCTTTCCTACCCGACGTATCACAGCGTCGCCGATCCGGCGGAGTGGCTGCAATGGGACAATCGCGATCGCCGGATGCCCGCGCTCCTATCGGCGCTCGGTGCCGATGTCGAGTTGTGGGGGGTTGGGCTCGAGGACAGCGTGCTGCGCTGCACGCCCGACGTTGGCGCGCCCTACACGCTGCGACTGTTCGCGCAGGATGGTGGCGGCACGAAGTCGCGCGATCATTACAGCGACGCGATGGTCGCCGCCGCGCGCGCCGATGCGGCCGACCTGTTCGTCGTGATCGGCACCAACGGCGGTGCGGGCTACCGGCTGTTCGACCGCGTGCTCGAGCCCGACGCGCGGCCGTTCGCGGTGATCGTCGGCGGCGATTACTGGAGCCGGCTGGTACCGCACGCCGCGATGGTGTTCACCGAATCCGAGCTGCAGGAGCGCGCGCTTGCCCGCCCGCGCGTGCCGTGGCGCGCCGCCATTCCCTACGCCCGCATGGAGCGGCTGCCCAAGTCGATCGACACCGACCGCTTCCGCCCCGTGATGGGCGAGCGCCGCCGCGACGTGATCGCGGTCAGCCGGCTAACGCGGTGGAAGAGCTTCTCCGAGGTCGGCGCGCTCTCGGTCGAGCACCGCGTCGCGGTCGCGGGCGGCGGGCCGGACGCGGAGGCGCTGGCGCGGCGCTATCCCGAGATCGACTGGCTCGGCCACGTACCCAACGGCGTCGTCCCGGCGCTGCTCGGTTCTGCCGCGCTCTACTTCCACGCCGGCCGGCGCGATTACTTCCCGCGCGCGATCGTCGAGGCGATGGCGTGCGGGCGCCCCGCGGTCGCCTTTGCCGACCGGATCAGCGCCGACGTGCTGCCCGCCAACTGCGGGCTGCGCGTGACCAACCGCAATTACCGGCAGGAGGTCGCCGCGCTGCTCGCCGATCCGACGCGGCTGGCGGCGATGGGGCTGATGGCGCGCGCGCACGCGCTGGCGACGCACGGCCTCAGATCGAGCGAGCCCGCCTGCCACACGCTGCTGCGCCTCGCGCGAGGGAACGCGTGATGACACCCGAGTGGACGGTCGTGCTGCCCTACTACAACGAGGCCGATTATCTCGCCGCGACGCTCCGCAGCCTCGACGCGCAGACGCTCAAGCCCTTTCGCCTGATCCTGATCGACAATGCGTCCGACGACTGTTCGGCCGAGTTCGCTCGCGCCCAGGCGGCGGCGATGACGAATGTCGAGGTGATCCATTTGTTCGCGGAGCAGCCCGGTAAGGTCCACGCGTTGGAGGTCGCCACTCCGCACGTCGCGACGCCCTTCGTCGCCTTCACCGACGCCGACACCATCTACCCGCCGCACTATCTCGCCACCGCGGCGCAGGCGTTCGCGGATGGTGGCGCGCGTGTCGTGGCGGTGATGGCGACCGACGTCACCGATCCCGCCGACGGCCCCGCCGCGCTCGCCAAGCGCCGCCACAACCAGCGCGTCAGCCGGTTGTGGCCGAGGCAGACGCACACCGGCGGCTTCGGCCAAGCTTTCCGCACCCGAGCCTATCTGGACGCGGGCGGGTACGCGCATCGTCACTGGCGCTACGTGCTGATGGATCACGAGATCATGGAACGCGTGCTGCGCCACGGCGACGCGGTCTACCCCTTCGACCTGTGGTGCGTTCCCTCCCCGCGGCGCGCCGACCGCTCGCGCGTGCGCTGGACGCTCGCCGAGCGGCTGCTCTACCATCTCACCCCGCACGCGGCGAAGAACTGGTACTGGCACCGCTTCCTCGGTCCCCGCCTCGCGCGCCGCCGCCTGACCCATCTTAATCTTCGCGAGAAGACGTGGGCTGAAGCCTGACGGGCACACTTGTGTTGCCTGAATATCACACCATCTAGTCGGCAAGACATCAGGGGACGACCATGAACCTCGACAAGTTTACCGACCGCGCGAAAGGCTTCCTCCAGTCCGCGCGCACCGTCGCGATCCGCATGAACCATCAGCAGATCGCGCCCGAACACCTGCTCAAGGCGCTGCTCGAGGATGAGCAGGGCATGGCGGCGGGATTGATCGGGCGCGCCGGCGGCGACGCGCGCCGCGCCACGGCCGAAACCGATGCCGCGCTCGCCAAGCTTCCCGCGGTCAGCGGCTCGGGCGCGCAGACGCCGCCGGGGCTCGGCACCGACGCGGTGCGCGTGCTCGATCAGGCCGAGGAGATCGCGAAGAAGGCCGGTGATAGTTACGTCACCGTCGAGCGGATGCTCGTTGCGCTCGCGCTCAGCCTCAACACCGCCGCGGGCAAGGCGCTCCAGGCCGCGAACGTCCGCGCCGACGCGCTCAACACCGCGATCAACGAGCTGCGCGGCGGCCGCACCGCCGACACGGCGAGCGCGGAGGACCGCTACGACGCGCTCAAGAAGTTCGCGCGCGATCTGACCCAGGCCGCGCGCGACGGCAAGCTCGACCCCGTCATCGGTCGCGACGAGGAAATCCGCCGAACGATCCAGATTCTCGCGCGCCGCACCAAGAACAACCCCGCGCTGATCGGCGAACCCGGCGTCGGCAAGACCGCGATCGCCGAGGGATTGGCGCTGCGGATCGCCAACGGCGACGTGCCCGACACGCTCAAGGACCGTCGCTTGATGGCGCTCGACATGGGCGCGCTGATCGCGGGCGCGAAATACCGCGGCGAGTTCGAGGAGCGGTTGAAGGGCGTGCTCGACGAGGTCCGCCAGGCCGAGGGCGAGGTGATCCTGTTCATCGACGAGATGCACACGCTGATCGGCGCGGGCAAGTCGGAGGGTGCGATGGACGCGGGCAATCTGCTCAAGCCCGCGCTAGCGCGCGGCGAGCTCCACTGCGTCGGCGCGACCACGCTCGACGAATATCGCAAGTACGTCGAGAAGGATCCCGCGCTCCAGCGGCGCTTCCAGCCCGTGTTCGTCGGCGAGCCGACGGTCGAGGACACGATCTCGATCCTGCGCGGGCTGAAGGAGAAGTACGAGCTGCATCACGGCGTGCGCATCACCGACGGTGCGCTCGTCTCGGCCGCGACGCTCTCCAACCGCTACATCACCGACCGCTTCCTGCCCGACAAGGCGATCGACCTGATGGACGAGGCCGC
>NZ_JBELMJ010000064.1:0-11159 GCF_042095875.1 Sphingomonas sp. | reverse complement strand
ACCCGATCGGTCTGCGCCTGCAGATCAACCGCACCTGGGACAGCCGCTGGTTCGCGGAAGGCCAGGACTACGGTCGCCTGCTGCTGGAGGATCTGAAGATTCGCCAGTACATCATGGACACGCTGCCGCAGGCGGCGATCTCCAAGGTGGTGATCGAGCGTCCGGCCAAGCTGTGCCGCATCTCCGTCTTCGCCGCGCGCCCCGGCGTGATCATCGGCAAGAAGGGTTCGGACATCGAGAAGCTTCGCAAGAAGCTGGGCACGATGACCTCGTCCGACGTGTCGCTGAACATCGTCGAGATCCGCAAGCCCGAGGTCGACGCCAAGCTGGTCGCGCAGGGCATCGCCGATCAACTCGAGCGTCGTATCGCCTTCCGCCGCGCGATGAAGCGCGCGGTGCAGTCGGCGATGCGCCTGGGTGCCGACGGCATCCGCGTCGCGTGCGGTGGTCGCCTGGGCGGCGCCGAGATCGCGCGCTCGGAGAGCTATCGTGAGGGCCGGGTGCCGCTGCACACGCTGCGCGCCAACCTCGACTATGCCGAAGCGCAGGCGCACACCGCTTACGGTGTCTGCGGCGTCAAGGTGTGGGTGTTCAAGGGCGAGATCCTGGGCCACGATCCGATGGCGCAGGACCGGCTGATGATGGAGGCTCAGACCTCCGGCGTGCGCCCCGCGCGCGACGATCGCCGCTAAGGTACTGGACAGAACATGCTGCAACCAAAGCGCACCAAGTTCCGCAAGGCGTTCAAGGGCCGCATCCACGGCGACGCCAAGGGCGGCACGGCCCTCAACTTCGGCTCGTACGGGCTGAAGGCGATGGAGCCGGAACGCATCACCGCGCGCCAGATCGAGGCGGCCCGCCGCGCGATCACGCGTCACATCAAGCGCCAGGGCCGTCTCTGGATCCGCATCTTCCCGGACGTTCCCGTCTCGTCGAAGCCGGCCGAAGTCCGCATGGGCTCGGGCAAGGGTTCGCCGGAGTTCTGGGCCGCCCGCGTCAAGCCGGGCCGGATCCTGTTCGAGCTCGACGGCGTCGAGGGCAAGATCGCCGCGGAAGCGTTCGAGCGCGCCGCGATGAAGCTGCCGATCAAGACCAAGGTGGTGGCGCGTCTGGGCGACACGTCGCACCTGGGAGGCGAGTAAGATGGCGAAGAACAAGAGTGATTTCGTCGGCCAGACCGACGACCAGCTCGGCGAGAGCCTGGGCCAGCTGAAGCGCGAGCAGTTCAACCTGCGCTTCCAGGCGGCGACCAACCAGCTCGAGAAGCCGAGCCGCGTGCGTGAGGTCCGCAAGGACATCGCCCGCATCAAGACCCAGCAGGCGCAGCGCAACGCTGCCACTGGCAAGTAAGAGGACGAGAGACATGCCGAAGCGCGTGCTGACCGGGGTGATCGTCTCGGACAAGGGCGAGAAGACGGTGGTCGTGAACGTGGAGCGCAAGGTCAAGCACCCGCTCTACGGCAAGATCATCCGTCGTTCGAAGAAGTACCACGCTCACGACGAGACGAACGAGTACAAGCAGGGCGAGACGGTGCGCATCGAGGAGACTGCGCCGATGTCGAAGCTCAAGAACTGGAAGGTGGTCGAGCGGGTCAACACCCACGCGACGCCGGAACGGGTCGACGTCGACGCGTAAGCGGACGGCGTGAGAGCCTCTCCATCGTTTCGTGCAGGGTCTGCGTAGCGCAGAGACCACATGAGCGGGGAGGGGGCGACGTAGCGATCGAGGCGCAGGTCCACCGCGGGCTTGCGTTTCATCGCCGGGGCGGTTACCGGACCGCTCCCCCTGGTGCAGGCCCGTTTCAACGGTCGCCCGCGCCGGGGGTCGTTATTTTAGGCGGGGTTGGGTCGGTATCCACCCCATTGGACAAGGAATTGGGTCAATGATCCAGATGCAGTCGAACCTCGACGTCGCTGACAACAGCGGCGCGAAGCGCGTGCAGTGCATCAAGGTGCTGGGCGGCTCCAAGCGTCGCACGGCGGGCGTGGGCGACATCATCGTCGTCTCCGTCAAGGAAGCACAGCCGCGCGGCCGCGTGAAGAAGGGCGACGTTCACCGCGCCGTCATCGTGCGCACCGCCAAGGACATCCGCCGCGCCGACGGCTCGGTCATCCGCTTCGACGGCAATGCCGCGGTGCTGGTCAACAAGAACGAGGAGCCGATCGGCACCCGTATCTTCGGACCCGTCGTGCGCGAGCTGCGTGGCCGCGGTCACATGAAGGTGATCAGCCTGGCGCCGGAGGTGCTGTGATGAGCAACGTGAAGATGAAGATCAAGAAGGGCGATCAGGTCATCGTCCTGTCGGGCAAGGACAAGGGCAAGACCGGCACGGTCACGCTCGCCAGCCCGCGCGACCAGAAGGTCGTGGTCGGCGGCATCAACGTCGCGACCCGCCACCGCAAGCCGAGTCAGGCGCAGCCGCAGGGCGGCCTGGAGCGCATCGAAGCGCCGCTGCACGTTTCCAAGGTCGCGCACGTGACCGCCGACGGCAAGCCGACGCGCGTGCGTTACGAGACGCAGGACGGCAAGAAGGTCCGCGTCGCGGTCAAGACCGGGAGCAAGATCGATGGCTGATTACAAGCCCCGCATGAAGTCGATGTACGACGACTCGATCGCGAAAGCGATGACCGAGAAGTTCGGGTACAAGAACGTGCTCGAGGTTCCGCGGATCGAGAAGATCGTGCTGAACATGGGCGTCGGTGAGGCGACCCAGGACAAGAAGAAGGTCGAGCAGGCAGCGTCCGAGATGGAGCTGATCGCCGGCCAGAAGCCTGTCATCACCAAGGCGAAGAAGTCGATCGCGCAGTTCAAGCTGCGTGAGGGCATGCCGATCGGCGTCAAGGTGACGCTGCGTCGCGAGCGCATGTACGAATTCCTCGACCGCTTCATCACGATCGCGCTTCCCCGCGTCCGCGATTTCCGCGGGCTCAACCCGAAGAGCTTCGACGGCCGCGGCAATTACGCCTGCGGCATCAAGGAGCAGATCGTGTTCCCCGAGATCAACTATGACCGCATCGACAAGGTGCGCGGCATGGACGTGATCGTGACGACCAGCGCGAAGACCGACGACGAGGCGCGCGAGCTGCTTCGCCTGTTCGGCTTCCCGTTCCCGCAGGAAGATGACTCGGCCGAAGCGCCGCGTCAGGCTGCGTAACAAAGAGAGCTTAAGTCCATGGCGAAACTGAGTTCCGTGAACAAGAACGAGCGTCGCAAGAAGCTCGTCAAGCAATATGCCCCCAAGTTCGCGAAGCTGAAGGCGATCGCGAACGACGAGTCGCTGGATGAGACCGAGCGTCTCATCGCTCGGCTCAAGATGTCCGAGCTGCCGCGCAACGCGAATCCGACCCGTGTCCGCAACCGCTGTGAGATCACCGGGCGCCCGCGCGCTTATTACCGCAAGTTCCGTCTCGCTCGCGTCATGCTGCGCGATCTGGCCAACAAGGGCCTGATCCCCGGCCTCACGAAGTCGAGCTGGTAAGGACACGACAGATGGCAGTGACCGATCCCCTGGGTGACCTGCTCACCCGCATCCGCAACGGCCAGCGCGCGCGCAAGGACAGCGTCCTGTCGCCCGCCAGCAAGCTGCGGATCCGCGTTCTCGATGTGCTCCAGCGCGAAGGCTACATCCGTGGCTACAGCGACGAAGAGATGGGCCCCGCCAAGGGTGTCCGTATCGAGCTCAAGTATTTCGAAGGCCAGCCCGCGATCAAGCACGTGGCGCGCGTCTCGAAGCCCGGCCGCCGCGTCTATTCGGGGAGCCAGGAGCTTCCCCGCGTGATGAACGGCCTGGGCATCACCATCGTCTCGACGCCGCGCGGCGTGCTCTCGGATGCCGAGGCACGCGAGCAGAACGTCGGCGGCGAAGTGCTGGCGGAGGTGTTCTGATGAGCCGCATCGGTAAGAAAGCAGTGCCGGTTCCGGCCGGCGTTTCCGCCGACATCGCCGGCCGCGTGCTGAGCGTGAAGGGTCCCAAGGGTACCCTGTCGATGCCGCTCGCCGACGAGATCACCTATGACGTCCAGTCGGACGGCATCTCGGTGCAGCCGGCGAACGACACCAAGCGCGCGCGCGCGTTCTGGGGCATGCAGCGCACGTTGGTGCAGAACCTGGTGACGGGCGTGACGACGGGCTTCTCCAAGAAGCTGGTGATCACGGGCGTCGGCTACCGCGCCGCGGCGCAGGGCCGCAACCTGAAGCTGCAGCTCGGCTACAGCCACGACGTCAACATCGACGTGCCCGAGGGCATCGAGGTGAAGACGCCGGACGCCACCACCGTCGAGATCAGCGGTGCGGACAAGCAGAAGGTCGGCCAGCTGGCCGCCGAGATCCGCCGCTGGCGCAAGCCGGAGCCGTACAAGGGCAAGGGCATCAAGTACGACGGCGAGTTCATCTTCCGTAAGGAAGGAAAGAAGAAGTGACCAAGGGCCTTTCGCTTTTCGAGAAGCGGCGTCGCCGCAACCGCACCGCGCTGCGCGCGCGGTCGGGCACGCGTCCGCGCCTGTCGGTTCACCGTTCGGGCAAGCACATCTACGCGCAGGTCATCGACGACGCGGCCGGTCGCACGGTCGCCTCGGCCTCGACGCTGGAGCAGGACGTGCGCGGCACGTCGGGCGCCAACGTGTCGGCCGCGACCGACGTCGGTCGTCGCGTGGCAGAGAAGGCCAAGGCGGCGGGCGTGACGCAGGTCGTGTTCGACCGCGGCGGCTTCCTCTTTCACGGCCGTGTGAAGGCGCTGGCGGAAGCCGCGCGCGAAGCCGGACTGGAGTTCTAAGAACATGGCAGACGAGAACCAGACGGCGGGCGAGCCGATGGCGGCGACCCCGCCGCAGGACGCCGGCCAGAGCGCGGGCACCAACACGGGCCCGGCCGGTGGCAACCAGGGCGGCGGCAACCAGGGCGGCGGCTACGGCGGCGGTCAGGGTGGCGGCTATCGCGGTGGCCAGGGCGGCGGACGCGGCGGCCCGGGCGGCGGTCGCGGACGCGGCGGCCCCGGCGGCAACCGCGGCGGGCGTGACGGCGGTCGCGGCGGGCGTCGCGACGATCGTCGCGGCGGTCAGGACGACGGTGGCGAGGAGCTGATCGAAAAGCTCGTCCACATCAATCGCGTGTCCAAGACGGTGAAGGGCGGCAAGCGCTTCGGCTTCGCGGCGCTGGTCGTCGTGGGCGACGGCAAGGGCCGCGTCGGCTTCGGCCACGGCAAGGCGCGCGAGGTGCCTGAGGCGATCTCGAAGGCGACTGCCGCGGCGAAGAAGAAGATGCTGCGCGTTCCGCTGAAGGAAGGCCGCACGCTGCACCACGACGGCAACGGGCACTTCGGCGCGGGCCGCGTGACCGTGCGCTCGGCGCCGTCGGGCACCGGGATCATCGCGGGTGGCCCGATGCGCGCCATCTTCGAGAGCCTGGGCGTCCACGACGTCGTGACCAAGTCGGTCGGCACGTCGAACCCGTACAACATGATCCGCGCGACGTTCGAGGCGCTGGGCGAGCAGACCTCGCCCAAGGCCGTCGCACAGCGCCGGGGCAAGAAGATCGCGGACCTGCTGGGTCGCGGCGCCGGCGCTGACGCGCAGACCGCCGAGGCCGAAGCCGCGGCGATCGTGGAGTAACGACCAATGGCTACCATCAAGGTCAAGCAGACCGGATCGCCGATCCGCCGTACCAAGGATCAGCGTGCGACGCTGATCGGTCTCGGCCTCAACAAGATGCACAAGGTCTCGGAGCTGCAGGACAGCCCCGAGGTCCGCGGGATGATCCGCAAGGTGCACCACATGGTTGAGGTTCAGGAGGGCTGAGCCTTCCCAGCCTTTACCGGTGACATATACGGGGAAGGGGGCTAAGCGGCCCCCTTCCTTTTCCTTAAGCGCGACAAAAGCGAAAGCGAGTGCATATCATGAAGCTCAACGAACTCCGCGACAATGAAGGTGCCCGCAAGTCCCGCATGCGCGTGGGCCGTGGCATCGGCTCGGGCAAGGGCAAGACCGCCGGGCGCGGCCAGAAGGGCCAGAAGAGCCGTGAGGGCGTCTCGATCGCCGGCTTCGAGGGCGGCCAGATGCCGCTCCACATGCGTCTGCCGAAGCGCGGCTTCAACAACATCTTCGCCAAGGACTATGCCGAGGTGAACCTGGGCGCGATCCAGAAGGCGGTCGAGTCGGGCAAGCTGACCGCGACCGACATCGACCACGCGGCGCTGAAGGCCGCCGGGCTGGCGCGCGGCGGCAAGGACGGCGTGCGGCTGCTCGGCAAGGGTGAGCTGACCTCGGCGCTGAACTTCACCGTCGCGGGCGTGTCGGCCGGCGCGCGCGAGGCGGTCGAGAAGGCGGGTGGCTCGGTCACCGTGCCCGAGATCGTTCCGGCGGCGGAGAAGGCCAAGGCCAAGCACCGCACCGGCCGCGCGGCCCCGCGCGCGTGATTGTTGCGCCCCGGCCACGCGGCCGGGGCCGACGACACCGGCCGCTCGGGCTCTAGAATGGACACGGCACGTCATGTGCCTATATGAGCGGCGGGGCGGCATGGGCTTCCCCGCCGCTTTTTGTTCGGATTCGCGCGCCGTTTAGTGCCGCGACATCCCGGTTCCAGGACATGCGACAACGATGGCATCCGTAGCCAACAATATGGCCTCAAGCGTCAGTCTGGCGAAGTTCGCGCAGGCGACCGACCTGAAGAAGCGGCTGTGGTTCACGATCGGCGCGCTGATCGTGTTCCGCCTGCTCAGCTACGTGCCGCTGCCCGGCGTCGACGCGACCGCGCTCGGCCTGCTCGCCGACCAGACCAAGGGCGGCGTGCTCGACTTCTTCAACACCTTCTCGGGCGGCTCGCTCAGCCGCATGTCGCTGATCGCGCTGGGCGTGATGCCGTACATCACCGCGTCTATCGTGGTGCAGCTGGCGACCAGCCTCAGCCCGCAGCTCGCCGCGATCAAGAAGGAAGGCGAGAGCGGGCGCAAGAAGCTCAACCAGTATACCCGCTATGGCACGGTCGCGCTGACCGCGGTGCAGGGCTACTTCATCGCAGTCGGTCTGGAGACATTGGGCGCGAACTCGGGCATCCAGGCGGTGGTCGAGCCGGGCATGCTGTTCCGCGTCAACGCGGTCGTGTCGCTGATCGGGGGCACGATGTTCCTGATGTGGATCGGCGAGCAGATCACCAGCCGCGGGATCGGCAACGGCGTGTCGCTGATCATCATGGCGGGCATCGTCGCGCATCTGCCGACGACGATCGTCAACCTGCTGGAGGGTGGCCGCTCGGGTTCGATGAGCGCGTTCGTGCTGATCGCGATCATCGCGGTGGTCGTCGGGCTGGTGCTGCTGATCTGCTTCATGGAGCGCGCGCAGCGCCGCATCCTGATCCAGTATCCCAAGCGCCAGACGCAGCGCGGGATGCAGGCGGACCGCAGCCACCTGCCGCTGAAGATCAACACCGCGGGCGTGATCCCGCCGATCTTCGCCTCGTCGCTGCTGCTGATGCCGCTGACGATCACGCAGTTCGCGGGCAACCGCGTCCAGGGCGACAGCTGGTGGGGCGACGTCATCATTAGCCTGAACCAGTACCTGCAGCACGGCGCGCCGCTGTACATGGCGCTGTACGCGGCGGGCATCATCTTCTTCTCGTTCTTCTACACCGCGGTGGTGTTCAATCCCGAGGAGACCGCGGAGAATCTGAAGCGCTACGGTGGGTTCATCCCCGGCATCCGCCCGGGCAAGAACACCGAGACGTACTTCGACTACGTGCTGACGCGGATCACCGTGATCGGCGCGGCGTACCTGACCTTCATCTGCGTGGTGCCGGAATATCTCGTCTCGGCGCTGTCGATCCCCTTCTATCTGGGCGGCACCAGCTTGCTCATCGTCGTCAACGTGACCATGGACACGGTGACGCAGATCCAGTCGCACCTGCTGGCGCACCAGTACGGCGACCTGATCAAGAAGTCGAAGCTGAAGGGCGCGCGCCGCCGCTGAGGGCGGGGCGCCGACAGGGACGAACGGGGAGACGCGCGCGTGAACATCATCCTGCTGGGTCCGCCGGGTGCGGGCAAGGGCACGCAGTCGGAGCGGCTGGTCGCCGAGCGCGGCATGGTGCAGCTGTCCACCGGCGACATGCTGCGCGCCGCGGTCAAGGCGGGGACGCCGGTCGGCGTGCAGGCGAAGGCGGTGATGGACGCGGGCGAGCTCGTGTCCGACGCGATCGTCTCCGCGCTGATCGGCGAGCGGATGGACGCGGGGACGGGCGCGGGCGCGATCTTCGACGGTTACCCGCGCACCGCGGCGCAGGCCGACGCGCTCGACCTGCTGCTCGCCGGGCGCGGGCAGACGCTCGATCACGTGATTGAGCTCGAGGTGAACGAGGACGCGTTGGTCGAACGGATCGTCGGTCGCTACACCTGCGCCAACTGCGGCGCAGGCTATCACGATACGTTCAAGCAGCCCAAGACGTCGGGCGTGTGCGACGTGTGCGGATCGACCGAGTTCAAGCGGCGCCCCGACGACAACGAGCAGACGGTGCGCACGCGCATGGCCGAGTATCGCGCCAAGACCGCGCCGATCATCCCGATCTACGAGGCGCGCGGGCTGGTTCGCCGCGTCGACGGCATGGCCGATATCGCAATGGTGACCGGGTCGATCGAGGCGATCCTCAACGCGGGTTGAAGCGCGCCGCGACCATGATCGCGGCGCTGCCCAGCAGAATCATCGACACGCAGGTGCTGAGCGCGAGTAGGCCGCGCGGCGAGACAGAGATCCTGGCGCGCGCCTCCAGTGTGCCGACGTTCACTTTCGCCATCGCGCGTTGCTGATCCATAGGCCTCGAACGCACGCGTCGATCGGCGGTGCCGGCCGCGACATGACAAAGAGTTCATGCGGAGGTCACCGCCGCGACAGCTGCCGGGCGGTAGGAACGGGGCATCAGATCGCCGATCGCGGTGCCGGGCATCACCCCCGCCAGGCATTCACGCGGCTCTGACTACCCGCCGCCCACACTCCCGGTGGCGTCGGGTTCGCCGGCAGGCGCCTTGCGCGCTCGCCGGCGCTTTACTTCACCCATCCTCGACAAGCCTGTGCCCGCATGGCAGCGGGGGCGCATGGATGCGCTAACCCTGTTCGGCTTCGCGGCGGTGCTGTTCATGCTCGTCTGCTACATGCTGGAGGACCGCGCGCCGTTCTGGACGCTGCTGTTCGCGCTCGGCTGCGTGGCGAGCGGGGTGTACGGCTTCCTGCAGGGCGCGTGGCCGTTCGCGATGGTGGAGATCATCTGGACGGTGGTCGCGCTGCAGCGCTGGGCCAAACTGAAGCGGCGTGCGGAACCGCGCGCTTGACTCGGCGTTGCCGCGCGCTTAATTGCCCCAACTTCCGACACACCGGTTCCGGCGGCGCTTCGTTGCGTGCGCCGCGCTTGTGCGTAAAGATGGGTGGGTCGGAAGCGTAATGCGACGAGATGGGGCGCGTGGCAGCCATGCCGCACCCCGTGGAGCACAGGAGAACGAATTCCATGGCACGTATCGCGGGTGTCAACATCCCGACCAACAAGCGCGTGATCATCGCGCTGACCTACATCCACGGCATCGGCCCGGCGCACGCCAAGGCGCTGACCACCAAGCTGAACATCGCGGAAGACCGCCGCGTGCAGGACCTGACCGATCAGGAAGTGCTGCAGATCCGTGAGGCGATCGACGCCGACTACACTGTCGAGGGTGATCTTCGTCGCGAGACCGCGATGAACATAAAGCGTCTGATGGACCTCGCCTGCTACCGCGGCCTGCGTCACCGCAAGGGCCTGCCGGTCCGCGGCCAGCGCACGCACACCAACGCGCGCACCCGCAAGGGCAAGGCGAAGCCGATCGCCGGCAAGAAGAAGTAAATCGTCCGGGGGACGATTTACTCCGCCGGAGGCAGCGACCCCAGCAGCGCGACCTTTCTTCGCGCTCCGGTCGATCGGCTCCAAGCCGGCGTCACTTGGAATATAGGTCAGGAACTACCACATGGCTCAGGCACCGCAGCGCATTCGTCGGCGCGAGCGCAAGAACATCACCGCGGGCGTCGCGCACGTGAACGCCAGCTTCAACAACACCATGATCACCATCACCGACGCGCAGGGCAATGCGATCAGCTGGTCCTCGGCGGGCATGATGGGCTTCAAGGGTTCGCGCAAGTCGACCCCGTACGCGGCGCAGGTCGCGGCCGAGGACGCGGGCAAGAAGGCCGCCGAGCACGGCGTCCGCACGCTCGAGGTCGAGGTCAAGGGTCCGGGTTCGGGCCGCGAGTCGGCATTGCGCGCGTTGCAGGCGGTCGGTTTCCAGATCACGTCGATCCGCGACGTGACCTCGATCCCGCACAATGGCGTCCGCCCGTCCAAGCGCCGCCGCGTCTGATGCTCTCGCGCGGCCGCTGACGAGTGGCCGCGTTTCTTACCAGGCGGTATCGCGTGCGCACGCGCCCCGCCCAACCCCAGGGGACGAGATCTTGTCTGTCAATGCAAAGAACTGGCAGGAACTGAAGAAGCCCAGCGGCCTCGAGAAGAAGAGCGGCGACGGGAAGCGCAAGGCGACGTTCATCGCCGAACCACTCGAGCGTGGCTTCGGCCTGACGCTCGGCAACGCGCTGCGGCGCGTGCTGCTGTCGAGCCTGCAGGGCGCGGCGGTGACCTCGATCAAGATCGAGAACGTGCTGCACGAGTTCAGCAGCCTGGCGGGCGTCCGCGAGGACGTGACCGACATCGTGCTGAACGTGAAGCAGATCGCGATCCGCATGCAGGGCGAGGGCCCGAAGCGGCTCCAGCTGTCCGCCACCGGTCCGGCCGAGGTGAAGGCGGGCGACATCGCGGTGTCGGGCGACATCGAGGTGATGAACCCCGAGCTGGTGATCTGCCACCTCGACGAGGGCGCGACGCTCAACATGGAGCTGACCGCCGACACGGGTAAGGGCTATGTCGCGGCGACCGCCAACCGTCCGGCCGACGCGCCGATCGGCCTGATCCCGGTCGACGCACTCTACTCGCCGGTGCGCCAGGTGTCGTACAAGGTCGACCCGACCCGCGTCGGTCAGGACCTCGACTACGACAAGCTGACGCTGACGATCGAGACCGACGGCACGGTCACGCCCGAGGACGCGGTCGGCTACGCCGGTCGCATCCTGCAGGACCAGCTCGCGCTGTTCGTCCACTTCGACGA
>NZ_JBELMJ010000063.1:0-11182 GCF_042095875.1 Sphingomonas sp. | reverse complement strand
TGACCGCGCAATTGCCCGTCATCCTGGGCAAGAACATCGCGGGCGATCCCGTCATCGCCGATCTCGCGCCGATGCCGCACCTGCTCGTCGCGGGCACTACCGGCTCGGGCAAGTCGGTCGGGCTGAACTGCATGATCCTGTCGCTGCTCTACCGGCTGACGCCCGAGCAGTGCCGCATGATCATGATCGACCCGAAGATGCTCGAGTTGAGCATGTACGACGACATCCCGCACCTGCTCTCGCCCGTCGTCACCGATCCGGCAAAGGCGGTGCGCGCGCTCAAATGGGCTGTGGAGACGATGGAGGACCGCTACCGCCAGATGTCGTCGGTCGGCGTGCGCAGCCTCGCCAGCTTCAACGAGAAGGTGCGCGCTGCCAAGGCCAAGGGCTCGCCGCTCGGCCGCCGCGTCCAGACCGGCTGGGACGAGCACGGCCGCCCGGTGCACGAGGAGGAGCAGCTCGACTATGACGTGCTGCCGCAGATCGTCGTCGTCGTCGACGAGCTCGCGGACCTGATGATGACCGCGGGCAAGGAGGTCGAGTTCCTGATCCAGCGGCTCGCGCAGAAGGCGCGCGCGGCGGGCATCCACCTCATCATGGCGACGCAGCGCCCGTCGGTCGACGTCATTACCGGCGTCATCAAGGCCAACCTGCCGACGCGCATCTCCTTCCACGTCACCAGCAAGATCGACTCGCGCACCATCCTGGGTGAACAGGGCGCGGAGCAGCTGCTCGGCAAGGGCGACATGCTCTACATGCCCGGTGGCAAGGGCATCGTCCGCGTCCACGGCCCCTTCGTCAGCGACGAGGACGTGCAGGCCGTAACCGACCACTGGCGCAGCCAAGGCGCACCCGACTACATCAACTCGGTTACCGAGGAGCCGGAGCAGAGCTTCGCGTTGGACGGCGCACCGACCGGCGAGGATTCAGCCGAGGACCAGCAGTATCGCGCTGCGATCGCGCTGGTGTGTTCGAGCCAGAAGGCATCGACCTCGTGGATCCAGCGTCAGCTGCGCATCGGCTACAATTCCGCCGCGCGGCTGATCGAGCGGATGGAGAAGGATGGTGTCGTCAGCCGTCCCGATCACGTCGGCCGGCGCGAGGTGCTGCGCGACACCGACGGACAGCCGGTCTGATACCGGCGGGCGGGGCCGGCGAACCCCGCCCGTGCCACTCAGCCGAGATGCTCGGCGAAGAACGCCATCGTTCGCTCGTCGGCCTGTTTCGCCGACGCGTCCGATCGCCGCTCGCCGAACTCGGTCGCGAAGCCGTGGTCCTCGCCCGCGTAATCGTGCAGCGTGACCTTGGAATGGTCGTCCAGCCCGGCGTGCATCTTCGCCTGCGTTTCCTTGTCGACGAAGCCGTCCTCGCACGCGATGTGCAGCATCAGCGGATGCGCGATCGCGTGCTTCTCGTCCAGCAACCCGTCGACGCCGACCGCGTAATAGCCGACGCTCGCGTCGACGTCGGTGCGCGCCGCGGTCATGTAGGCGAGCCGTCCGCCCAGGCAGTAGCCGACCGCGCCGACCTTGCGCTCGCCGCTCGCGTCGCGTGCGTAGCGGATCGCCGCCTCGATATCGCGCACGCCCGCGTCCTGGTCGAACTCGCCCATCAGCGACAGTGCGCGCTGCATCTGCGGCTCGATGTCGGGATCGAGCTCGATCCCCGGCTCCAGTCGCCAGAACAGGTCGGGCGCGATCGCGAGATACCCGGCCTCGGCCAGTGTGTCGCACTTGCGCCGGATGCCGGCGTTGACGCCGAAGATCTCCTGAATGACGACGATTGCCGCCTTGGGTGTCCCCTCCGGCTCGGCGCGGTATCCCGGCATCGTCTGCCCATCCAGCGTGTCCAACGTGACGTTGCAGGTCATCCTCACACTCCATCAATTGTCGCGGCCGCTCGCACGCACCACCTGACTGCCTAGCCACCGCACCCAACGCCCGCAACGCGCCAGCGTTGCCGCGGACGCGGCGAGCGGCGCATAGAGCGACCGGGCGGGCCCGTCCGCACCCAAGTGGGAGGTTTGAGTGAAGGTCACGATCGAGGTTGATTGCACGCCCGAGGAGGCACGCCGCGCGATGGGGCTGCCCGACCTCACGCCGCTGCACGAGCATTACGTCGCGCGCATGCGCGAGGCGTTCGACGGAGGTGGCATCTCGCCCGAGATGGTCGGCGCCATGGTCAGGAACTGGGCACCGATGAACGACGCCGGCATGGATTTCTGGCGCTCTATGTTCGCTGCAGGCACCAAGCCGACGAGCTGATGGACACGATCTTCGCCGTTTCCAGCGGCCGCCCTCCGGCCGCGATCGCGGTGGTGCGTATCAGCGGTTCCGCGGCGATCGACGCCGTGCGGCGTCTAGGCGGCAGCGTGCCCGCGCCACGCCGCGCCGCACTGCGCACGTTGCGTAGCGCAGCGGGCGACCCGCTCGATCGCGCGCTGGTGCTCGTATTTCCCGGCCCCGCGACCGCGACCGGCGAGGACCTGGCCGAGCTTCACCTGCACGGTGGCCGTGCGGTGATCGCCGCGGTCGAGGCCGAACTCGGGTCCCTGCCCGGACTGCGTCCCGCGCTCGCGGGCGAGTTCACCCGCCGCGCGCTCGAACACGGCCGGCTCGATCTCGCCGAGGCGCAAGGCCTCGCCGACCTGCTCGCCGCCGAGACCGAGGCCGAGCGCAAGAGTGCGTTCGCCGCGAGCGAGGGAGAGATCAGCCGCGAAGTCGCGGGCTGGCTCGCGCAGATCGCGCACTTCTCCGCGCTGGTCGAGGCGTCGCTCGACTATAGCGACGAGGACGACGTTGCCGCGCACTCAACCGACGCAATCCGCGACGACGTCGCTCGTCTCGCCGCCGACATCGCCACCGTTCTAGCGCGCCCGACTGTCGAGCGATTGCGCGAGGGCGTGACGGTCGTCCTCGCCGGTCCGCCCAACGCGGGCAAGTCGTCACTGTTCAACGCGCTGCTCGCGCGCGACGCGGCGATCGTCACCGCGCAGGCGGGCACGACGCGCGACGTGTTGGAGGCATCGGTGCAACGCGGCGGGGCCGCGTTCGTCCTGATCGACACCGCGGGTATTCGCGGCGACACCGATGATGATATCGAGCGGATCGGCATCGCGCGGGCGGGCGACGCGATGGCGCGCGCCGACATCCTGCTCTGGCTCGGCGACCCGGATGACGCACCCGACGCTGCAATGTTCATTCACTCGCGCAGCGATGCCTCGGGTCGCCAACCCGCTCCTGCCGGCGCCCTCGCCACATCGATCACTGATCCGTCTTCGATCGAGGCCTTGTGGAATCATCTTCAGCGCGGCGCCGCAGCGATCATGCCGCCGGTCACCAGCGCGCTGCTCCACCAACAGCAGCGCGAGCGTGTCGTCCACGCGCACGCCGCGCTGATCCGGGCGACCACTGAAGCTGACCTGTTGCTGGTAGCGGAGCATCTACGCGCCGCGCGTACCGACCTGTCGTCATTGCTCGGCGTCGATGCTACGGAGGCGATGCTAGATGCATTGTTCGCGCGCTTCTGCGTTGGAAAATGAGTGTTCCACGTGAAACATTATGATGTGATCATTGTCGGCGGTGGACACGCCGGCAGCGAAGCTGCGGCCGCCGCCGCACGCCGCGGCGCCACTGTCGCCCTGCTGACCCAGCGTCCGGACCGCGTCGGCGCCATGTCGTGCAATCCATCGATTGGAGGGCTCGGCAAGGGCCATCTGGTGCGCGAGGTCGATGCGTTCGACGGGATCATGGCGCGTGCCAGCGACTCGGCCGCGATTCACCACCGGATGCTCAACCGCAGCAAGGGCTTGGCGGTGCAGGGCCCGCGCGTGCAGGCCGATCGTGGTCGCTACCTGCGCGCCGTCCAACAGCAGCTCGCCGCCTACCCGACGATCGACACGCTGGCGGGCGAAGCCGCCGAGCTGCTGCTCGACCATGGCCGCGTCGACGGCATCGTCACTGCAGAAGGTCAGACGATCCGGGCACGTGCCATCGTGCTCGCGACGGGCACCTTCCTCGGCGGTCGGCTGTTCCGCGGCAGCGAGCGTCACGAGGGGGGCCGAGTCGACGAGGCACCGGCCAACTGCCTCGGTCAGCAACTTCGCGCCGCTAGCCTGCCGATCGCCCGGCTGAAGACGGGCACGCCGCCGCGGCTCGACGGCCGCACGATCGACTGGGCGATGCTCGAGCCGCAGCCGTCCGACGCGGACGCGTGGACGATGTCGCCGATGACGTCGCGCCGAATCCTGCCGCAGGTCGCCTGCGCGATTACGCGGACCAACGCACGCACCCACGACATCATCCGCGCCGGGCTCGACGACTCGCCACTGTTCGGCGGCGCGATCGAGGGCCAGGGCCCGCGCTACTGCCCGTCGATTGAGGATAAGGTGCACCGTTTCGGCGACCGCGACGGGCATCAGATTTTCCTCGAGCCCGAGGCGCTCGACGACGCGACCGTCTATCCCAACGGCATCTCGACCTCGCTCGGCAGTGAGGTGCAGGAAGCGCTCGTCCGCTCGATCGCGGGGCTGGAGCACGCCCGCATCGTCACGCCGGGTTACGCGGTCGAATACGACTATGTCGACCCCCGCGCGCTCGACCACCATCTCGCGCTCGCCGCGATCCCCGGCCTGTTCTGCGCCGGGCAGATCAACGGCACGACCGGCTACGAGGAGGCTGCCGCGCAGGGTCTAGTCGCGGGCCTGAACGCTGCCGCCCACGCGCGCGATCTCGCACCCGCCAAGCTCGACCGAGCGAACAGCTATATCGGTGTGATGATCGACGATCTCGTCCTGCAGGGCGTTAGCGAGCCCTATCGCATGCTCACCGCTCGTGCCGAGTTCCGTCTCTCGCTGCGCGCCGACAATGCCGAGACGCGCCTCAGCGCCCTGGCCGACGAACTCGGCTGTCTCACGCCCGAGCGCCGCCGCCACATCGAGCAGCGCTCCGCCCAACGCACCCGCATTGGCGCGGGCGATCTGGGCGGCGCCTCACCCGATCTGATCCGCGAGATCGAAGAGGATCGGCGCTACGCCCCTTATCTGCTGCGGCAGAGCGAAGAGATCGCCCGCATGCGCAAGGACGAAGGCATCCCGCTCCCCGCAATCGCGACGTTGCGCGCGATCCCTGGATTGTCGAACGAGATGATCGAGCGGCTGACCGTCGCCGCGCCGCGCACCCTGGCCGAGGCATCGCGCGTACGCGGCGTTACTCCCGCCGCGCTCTCCACCCTGTGGCTCCACGCCCGCAAGCAGAAGCAGGCGTCGTGACCGAGGAGGAAGCACGTGCCTGGGCGACCGAACATTATCCGGCGGCGGTAGGTCGCCTCGAGCAGTTCGCCGCGATCGTCACGCGCGAGACCGAGCGGCAGAACCTGATCTCACCGTCGACCATCCCGCTGATCTGGTCCCGCCACGTCGTCGACTCGGCGCAGCTCGTTGCGCTCGCATCTGCCGACGCGACGCGCTGGATGGATATCGGCACCGGCGCCGGCTTCCCCGGTATCGTCGCCGCTATCCTGTTCGGGGGTCACGTGACGATGGTCGAGCCGCGCGCCAAGCGCGCACTGTTCCTGCGCGAGGTCGTCTCGACGCTCGGGCTCAACGCCACCATGGTCCAATCGCGCGTCGAGACGGTGAAGGTAGATCAGGCCGACATCATCTCCGCGCGCGCGGTTGCGACCGTCGACGCACTACTCACCATGACCGCGCATTTGCGTGGATCATTAACCACTTACCTGCTCCCACGCGGCCGGACGGGCGAGGACGAGATTGTCAAAGCGCGCGCAGGGTGGCACGGAACGTTCCACGTGGAACAGAGCATCACTGATCCCGCGTCCACGATTCTGATCGCGACAGGAGTACGCGCCCGATGTTCTGCATCGCGATAGCCAACCAGAAGGGCGGCGTCGGCAAGACCACCAGCGCGATCAACCTCGGCACCGCGCTCGCCGCATCGGGCCACCGCGTGCTGCTGATCGACGTCGACCCGCAGGGTAACGCCTCGACTGGGCTCGGCATTGGCCACGCATTGCGCACGCGGTCAAGCTACGACGTGCTGATCGACGCCGGCGGACTCGACGCCGCGGTCGTCCACACTGCGGTGCCCAAGCTCGACATCATCCCCGGCACCGTCGACCTGTCGGGCGCGGAGATCGAGTTGGTCGAACTCGACCAGCGCACCCACCGGCTCCACACCGCGCTCGAGCAGAGCCGCGGTGAGTGGGACATCGTGCTGATCGATTGCCCGCCCTCGCTCGGCCTGCTGACGATCAACGCGATGGTCGCCGCCGACGCACTGCTCGTGCCGCTGCAATGCGAGTTCTTCGCGCTCGAGGGATTGAGCCAGCTGCTCAGCACGGTCGAGCGCATCCGCTCGCGCTTCAACCCGTCGCTGTCGATCCTGGGCGTCGCGCTCACCATGTATGATCGCCGCAACCGCCTGACCGAGCAGGTGTCGACCGACGTGCGCGCCGTCCTCGGCAAGGTGGTGTTCGACACGGTGATTCCGCGCAACGTCCGCCTTTCCGAGGCGCCGAGCCACGGGCTTCCCGCGCTCATCTACGATCACCGCTGCAGCGGGTCGGAGGCTTACATGGCGCTCGCGCGCGAGTTGATCGTCCGCCTGCCCAAGGTTCAAGCGGAGGCAGCGGCGTGAGCGAGGCAGCGACGCGCCGCAACCGCGGCGGTCTCGGACGCGGGCTCGGCGCGCTGCTCGGCGACGTCGCACGCGACGAGCGCGAGGCGACCGCCAGCGGCGAGGCGCGCGCCTCCGTCCGCATGATCTCGGTCGGCGCGATCTCCCCGCACCCCGAACAGCCGCGCCGCCACTTCGACGAGACCAAGCTGGAGGAGCTCGCCGCCTCGATCGCCGAGCGCGGCATCATCCAGCCGATCGTCGTGCGCCCGCACGGCCACGGTTACCAGATCGTCGCCGGCGAGCGTCGCTGGCGCGCGGCGCAGCGCGCCCGCTTCCACGAGGTGCCCGTGGTCGTGCGCGACTACACTGACAGCGACACGCTCCAGATCGCGCTGGTGGAGAACATCCAGCGCCAGGAGCTCAACGCGATCGAGGAGGCCGAGGCGTACCAGCGGCTGCTCGGCGAGTTCGGCCACACGCAGGAAGCGCTCGCCAAAGTCGTCCACAAATCACGCAGCCACGTCGCCAACCTGCTCCGCCTGCTCGACCTACCGCCCGCGATCCAGTCGCAGGTCGTCGATGGCTCGCTGTCGATGGGCCACGCGCGCGCGATCATCACCGCGCCCGACCCCGCCGCGCTCGCCGGTCAGGTCGTCGCCAAGGGGCTGTCGGTTCGCCAGACCGAGAAACTGGCGAGCGCGGGCAAGAAGCGCCCTCGCGAGGCGAAGCGCGCCGCGGCCGAGCCGGTCGTCGGCGACACCAGCAGCGCCGATATCGCCGCGCTGGAGAACCAGCTCGCCGACCTGCTCGGGCTCAAGGTCAGGATCAGTTTCACGTCCGCGGGCAGCGGGACGATCGCGCTCGACTACAGCACGCTAGAGCAGCTCGACATGGTGTGCCAGCGATTAACCGGCGACGTCATCTGACATCACGCCGGCGCTGTCTCAGCGCCGCGTGAGCATCAGCAGCCGCTGGTCGGCGATCGTCCGACCCGCGGCACCGCGCGCCATCACCTCGCGCTCGGTCGCGCGCACGATCTCCAGCGCGCGGGTCAGCCGCGCGACGTTCCAGCGTTGCAGCGCGGCGATCGTCGTCCCCTCTTCGCGCCAGAACACGCGGAAGCGCTTCACCACCTGCCCCGCCCCCTCGCCCGCGTCGACCGCGGCGCGCATCTCGGCGAGGCTCGCCAGCCGCCGCGCCAGCGCACGCAGCCACGGGATCGGCGATGCGTCACTGCCCTCCATCGGCCGCAACGCCGCGATCAGCGCGGGTGCGTCGCCCGCGATCACCGCCTCGACGATCGGCGAGATCTCGCCCTCGTCGATCTCCGCGCCGATCTCCGCCAGGTCGCTCGCGCTCGCGTCGCGCGGGTGTTCCACGCCCGCGTCGAGGTACAGCGCCAGCTTCTCGACCTCTGACGTCATGATCGCGCGGTCGCCGTCGCTCGCGCGCACGATCCGCGCGGCCAAACCTGCGCCGAGCCGCAGCCCCTGCTCGCGCGCCAGCGTGTTGACCAGGCTCTCGGCGTTGTTGCCCTCGGGCGGGTAGCAGGCGAAGCTCATTGCTCGTGTGTGCGCGAGCGCCAGCTTGACCACGCGCCCGGTCGCCTTGACCGTCGGCGCGACCATCACGACCGGATTGCCCGCACTAGCCGCCGCGAGCAGCGCCTCGACCGCGTCGCCGCTCTCCTCGCCCGCCCCTGCAACGCGGATGAAGCGCCGCTCACCGAAGAGCGACAATGACGCCGCCTCGTCGGCTAGCCGCGCGGGATCGCTGCGCAACGTTGCGGGATCAATGTCGACGCGCTCCGCACCCTCGCCTACGCCGCGCGCGAGCCGCGCCGCGAACGCCATCGCGCCCGACTCATCGGGACCGTGGAGCAGGAACAAGCGGACATCGCCGCCGCCGCGATCGAGCGCGGCGGTCAGTTGCGCCTGCGTCGCCTTCACGGCGCTGGTTGAGCGTCGGCCTGCACGCGGCGGCGAGCGTACAGCGCCAATCGCGCAACGATCTGGTCCGCGATCACCGTCGACAGCCGCTCCAGCGCAGTGTCCTCGGCCGCGATCACCGCGTAGTCGCTCTGCACGACGTCGATGCCGACGTCCGATCCCGCGGTCTGATCGAGCACCACCGTGCCCTGCGCCGCGTCGACCAACTGGTAGCGCGCGCGCAGCGTCCGCCGCTCGCGCGTCACGCTGTTGTCGCGCCGCACGCCCAGCTCGCTGATCTGATCGTCGAGCCGCACGACCAGCCGGTACGGCGCGCCGCCACTCGACACCGCGCCCAGACGATCCTTGAGCGCGTTGGTGACCAGCCACCCCGCCTTGCCCTCGATCGGCGCAATATCGACCTGCCCGATCGCCTTGGCGACTGCGCCCGAGCTGCCGCCCGAGTAGAGCGGCTGCAAGCCGCACGCGCCCAGCGCGATCGGCGCCAGCAGCGCTGCGAGGGGAAGGAACCGCGTCACGCGACGATGTTCACGAGCCGGTCGGGCACGACGATAACCTTGCGCGGGGTCTTGCCCTCCAGCGCGCGCAGGACCTTCTCGCTCGCCAGCGCCGCCGCCTCGGCCGCGTCCTTCGCGGCACCCTTGGGCAGCACCAGCGTATCGCGCAGCTTGCCGTTGACCTGCACCGCTACCGTGACCTCATCCTCGACCAGCAGTGCCGGGTCGGCCTCGGGCCAGGCTGCGTCGGCGATGAGCCCCTGCTTACCACGCGCGGCCCAGGCTTCCTCGGCCAGGTGCGGCACCATCGGCGCCACGAGCCGCAGCAGCGTGTCGATCGCCTCCGCGCGCGATGCGGACGGCGCTGCCTTCTCGATCGCGCTGGTCAGCTCGTATAGCTTCGCCACCGCCTTGTTGAACGACAGCGCCTCGATGTCGCCCGCAATTCCTGCGATCGTCTGGTGCAGCTTGCGGTCGAGCGCGGCGTCCTGCCCGGTTGCACCGTCGGGCGCGGCATCGACCAGCCGCCACAGCCGCTGGACGAAGCGCCACGCGCCCTCGATCCCGTTCTCGCTCCACTCGAGGTCACGCTCGGGCGGCGAGTCGGACAGCATGAACCACCGCACCGCGTCCGCGCCGTACTGATCGACGATCGGTTCGGGATCGACTGTGTTCTTCTTCGACTTGGACATCTTCTCGACCCGGCCGCGCACGACGCGAATCCGGGCACCGTCCTTGGTCACAAACGACAGCGAACCGCCCTCGCCCACCGTCAGGTCGGCCGGATTGACCCACAAGGCGCTCGGCGGGCCATCGTGGTCGGGTATGTCGAGCCGGTAGGTCTCGTGCGTCACCATGCCCTGCGTGAACAGCCCGGTGAACGGCTCAGGCACGTTGAGCATGCCGACGTGCCTGAGCGCGCGCGTCCAGAAGCGCGCGTAGAGCAGGTGCAGGATCGCGTGCTCGACCCCGCCGATATATTGTCCGACCGGCAGCCAGCTCTCCGCCACGGCCTTGTCGAACGGCCGGTCACCCGGCGCGCTGGCGAAGCGGATGAAGTACCACGACGAATCGGCGAACGTGTCGAGCGTGTCGGTGTCGCGCAGCGCCTCGCCGCCACACCGCGGGCAGGCGACATGCTTCCACGTCGGATGGCGATCGAGCGGGTTGCCCGGCACGTCGAAGCTGACGTCCTCGGGCAGCACCACGGGCAACTGCTCGCGCGGCACCGGCACCTCGCCGCACGCGGCGCAGTGAATCACCGGGATCGGCGTGCCCCAGTAACGCTGGCGGCTCACGCCCCAGTCGCGCAGGCGATAAACTGTCGTTCCCTCGCCCCAGCCCGCTTCCTCGGCACGCGCGATCACCGCGCGCTTGGCGTCCTCGACGCTCATCCCGTCGAGCTCGCGCGAGTTCACCAGCATGCCGGGGCCGGTATAGGCCACGTCATCGTCGAACGCCGCATCGGTGCGATCGCCGTCCGCCACCACGCGGCGGATCGGCAGGTGGTACTTGGTCGCGAACTCGAAATCGCGGTGGTCGTGCGCGGGCACACCGAACACCGCGCCGGTGCCGTATTCCATCAGCACGAAATTGGCGATGTAGACCGGCAGCTCGCCCGCGCCCAGCGGATGCGCCGCGGTCAGCCCGGTGTCGAAGCCCAGTTTCTCCTGCGTTTCCAGCTCGGCGGCGGTGGTGCCGCCCTGTTTGCACCGCTCGATGAACGCCGCGGCTTCCGCGTCCTTTTCCGCAAGGCTCTGCGCGATCGGGTGATCCGCCGCCACCGCGACGAAGCTCGCGCCGTAGATCGTGTCGGGGCGGGTCGTGAACACTTCCACGCTGCCGGCGTCGGAGCCCATTCTGCTGGACAGCGCGAAGCGGAACCGCAATCCCTGGCTGCGCCCGATCCAGTTCTCCTGCATCAACCGGACCTTGTCCGGCCAATGCTCCAGGGTGCCGAGCCCCTCGATCAACTCGTCGGCGAATTGCGTGATCCTTAGGAACCACTGCGACAGCTTGCGCTTCTCGACCAGCGCGCCGGAGCGCCAGCCGCGCCCGTCGATCACCTGCTCGTTGGCGAGCACGGTCATGTCGACCG
>NZ_JBELMJ010000062.1:0-11512 GCF_042095875.1 Sphingomonas sp. | reverse complement strand
TCGACGTGCGGGATCACGTCGCGCGGCAGGTCGGCCATGCCGTCGCGGTAACCGTTGAACGCGTACGCCGCCCATTGGGTTGAGGGCGAGAAGTTGAACTCGACGTAATGCTCCTCGTCGTCGAACATCAGGAACAGCTCGAAACAGGTCGTCCGCCACAGCCCGTCGGTGCGCGCCGGGCTGGTCCGTTCGGGCCACACCACTCCTTGCGCACCGTCCACCACGTAGGTCAGCAACGCATCGCCGCCGTCGGTAATGCACAGGTCGACTGTCACTCCGCGTAGGCCGAGCGGCGGATGATCGGGGTGCGGCACGAGCGAATAGCGCATCATTCCCGCACTCTATGAAAAGTCTGCGCGAATCGCTATGTCCGCGCACTCTCATGGCAACGCAACTCCCCTCACCGCCCCGCGTGGGCATGGTGTCGCTCGGCTGTCCCAAGAACCTGGTCGACAGCGAGCGTATCCTGACTCAGCTCCGCGCCGACGGTTACCAGATGAGCGCCGACTACGCGGGCGCGGACGTCGTGCTGGTCAACACCTGCGGCTTCCTCGACTCCGCCAAGGAAGAGAGCCTGGAGGCGATCGGCGAAGCGTTGGCGGAGAACGGCCGCGTCATCGTCACCGGCTGCATGGGCAAGGAAGCCGAGGCGATCCGGACCCGCTTCCCCAGCGTCCTCGCGATCACCGGCGCGCACGAGTATGAGCAGGTGGTGGAGGCGGTCCACGCCGCCGCACCCGCTTCGATCGGTCCCTACGTCGACCTGATCCCCGACGCGGGGCTCAAGCTCACGCCGCGCCACTACAGCTACCTGAAGATCTCGGAAGGCTGCAACCACCGTTGCTCTTTCTGCATCATCCCGTCCTTGCGCGGCGACCTCGTCAGCCGCCGCCCCGACGCGATCCTGCGCGAGGCGGAGAAGCTGGTGGCGGCGGGCACGCGCGAGCTGCTGGTGATCAGCCAGGACACCAGCGCCTACGGCATCGACATCCGCCGCGAGCCGCGCACCTGGAAGGGTCGCGAGGTCGTGCCGCACATGACCGACCTCGCGCGCGAACTCGGGCAGATCGCGCCCTGGGTCCGGCTGCACTACGTCTATCCCTACCCGCACGTCGATCAGGTCATTCCGCTGATGGCAGAGGGGCTGGTGCTTCCTTACCTCGACATTCCGTTCCAGCATGCCGCCCCGTCGGTGCTGCGGCGGATGAAGCGGCCCGCGAACGATGCCAAGGTGCTCGACCGCATCCGCGGCTGGCGCGAGATCTGCCCCGACATCGCGATCCGCTCGACCTTCGTCGTCGGTTTCCCCGGCGAGACCGAGGCCGATTTCGCATATCTGCTAGACTGGCTCGACGAGGCGCAGCTCGACCGCGTCGGCGCGTTCCGCTTCGAACCCGTAGAAGGCGCCAGCGCAAATCTGCTGCCCGACCACGTGCCCGCGGAGGTCAAGGAAGAGCGCTACGCCCGCGTGATGGAGAAGACCGCCGCGATCTCCGCGGCCAAGCTCCAGCGCAAGGTCGGTCGCACGCTCGACGTCATCATCGACGCGGTCGACGCCGAGAGCGGCGGCGCGACGGGTCGCTCCTACGCCGACGCGCCAGAGATCGACGGCGAGGTCCAGCTGCGCGACGCAGGCCATCTCACGCTCGGTGACATCGTGCCGGTCACGATCGAGGACGCCGACGACCACGATCTCTACGGCGTCCCCGCCTGACGCGAGGGGAGGCGCCGGACGGTTCGGCGCCTCACCCCTGATGCCGTCATGCTGAACTCGTTTCAGCATCTATCCGGCGGCAAAACACCTCACCTCGAGCAGGCGCGATTGCCGACTAAGCCCCGAACTCCGGCCCCTCCGGATCGGGCCAGAAATCCGGCTCGCTCCTGTCCGACTCGTCAGCATCCCTGGCCACCGGCAGCGTCGGCGCACCTCCACCGACCCGCACGCGCAGATACCCCGCGCCGCCCACCAGCCCCTGATAGATCGCGACCACCTCGTCCCCCGCCCTGATCCGCGCGCCGATCCACGGCGCGCGCTCCGCACTCAGGTAACCGACCTGCAACCCGTTCGGGCTGAATACCGCCACGGCGTGCGGGTCGACCGGGTTGCGCGGCTCGGGCACCAGCGTCATCGGCGCGCCGGGCAACAGCAGCATCAGCTCGGATCGCCGGTTGGACCGCGCGCGGTCGTTGTTGGGAAAGTCGATCCCGACGATCGCCAGCGTCAGCTCCTTCATGGGCGAACGGCGATGCGGGACATACGCAGACGCTCCAGTTGGTAGCGGAGGAGGGACTTGAACCCCCGACCCCAGGATTATGATTCCCGTGCTCTAACCAGCTGAGCTACTCCGCCATGAAGCGACCGGAGCGTCTGCGAGGCGCGGGCTATAGCAGCCGCGGAAACGCCGTCAAGCGCTGAACTTGTGCACCGACAATTGCTCCCACGGCCCCCCGCGGTACCACCATGCCGCGAGCCCCGCGACGCGCACCGTCCGCGGGCTGAAGCCCGCCTGCAGCGCGGCCAGCGTCTTCTTTGCCTCGCCCGGCTCGACCTTGTTCTGGATCGTCACGTGTGGCCGCCAGCCGGCCTGATCCTGCGGCGTCAGCAATCCGGTGAACGCGTCCGCCAGCCGCGCGCGCAGCGAGACCAGATCGGGACTTTCGATCCGGTAGGCGACGCCGCGCCCCAGATTAATCAAGCCGCCGACGCGCGCGGCGGGCGCCGCCACCCCGCGCGTTTCCTCGCTCAACCGCCGCTTGACCTCGGCGGCGACGCTCGGCGGCAAGTGATGGAACATCGTCAGATGCGCGTCGAGCTGGTTGCGCTCGGGCGGGAAATATTCGCGCCGCTGCGCGTCGAACCACGCCTGATCGGACGGAGCGAAAATCGTGGTAACGATGATCGGCGCGTTCAGGCTCGCACCCTGTTCGCCGCCGCCGCTCATATCTCGATCTGGCTACCCAGCTCGACGACGCGGTTGGTCGGCAGGCGGAAGAACTCCATCGCGCTCTCCGCGTTGCGCAGCATCCAGGCGAACAGCTTCTCGCGCCAGATCGCCATGCCGGGCCGCTCCGACGCGAGCAGCGTCTGGCGCGACAGGAAGAAGCTCGTCTCCATCATGCGGAACTCCGCCCCGCACCCGTCGAAGCTCTTGAGGTGCGCGGGCACGTCAGGCTCCTCCATGAAGCCGTAGCGCAGGACGACGCGGTGGAACCCCTGCCCCAGGTCCTCGTGGAGGAAGCGGTCCTCTTCCGGGAAGAACGGGATGTTGGTCACGCGCACGGTCAGCAGGATCACGCGCTCGTGCAGCACGCGGTTGTGCTTCAGATTGTGGAGCAGCGCCGGCGGCACGCCCTCGGGCGTCGAGGTCATGAATACCGCGGTTCCCGACACGCGCGTCGCGGAATTGGCGGCGGAGTCGATGAAGATCTTGATCGGCATCGCCGCCTCGCGCATCCGCTCCAGCATCAGCTTGCGGCCCGTCGACCAGGTGGTCAGCAGCAGGAACACGATGCTCGCGATCATCAGCGGGAACCAGCCGCCATCGGGCACCTTGGTCAGGTTGGACGCGAAGTACAGCCCGTCGATCGTCAGGAACGCCGCCTCGAACGCGATCACCGCGTAGATCGGCCAATGCCACACGCGCCGGATCAGCACGCCGACCATGCAGGTCGAGATGAACATCGTCCCCGTCACCGCGATGCCGTACGCCGCGGCGAGGTTGGACGACTCACCGAAGCCGAAGATCAGCAGCAGCACCATCACCAGCAGCGCCCAATTGGCGCTCGGGATATAGATCTGCCCGGCTTCCGACGCGCTGGTATGCTCGATGCGGATACGCGGCATCAGGCCGAGCTGCACCGCCTGCTGCACCACCGAATAGGCGCCGGTAATGACCGCCTGGCTCGCGATCACGGTCGCCATGGTCGACAGGATGACGAGCGGCAGGCGCAAATTCTCCGGTGCCATCAGGAAGAACGGGTTCTCCGCCGCGGTCGGCGTCGACAGCAGCAGCGCGCCCTGCCCCAGGTAGTTGAGCATCAGCGCCGGAAACACGAACACCAGCCACGCCCAGGAGATCGGCAGCCGGCCGAAATGCCCCATGTCGGCGTAGAGCGCCTCCGCGCCCGTCACGCATAGCACCACCGATCCGAGCGCCAGGAACGCCAGTTGCCCATCGGTGGCGGCGAACCGCACCGCCCAGATCGGGTTGAGCGCCCACAAGATGTCGGGCCGCGCGGCGATATGGGTCAGCCCCAGCACCGCGAGCACGACGAAATAGACCAGCATGATCGGCCCGAACAACCGCCCAACCTTCGCGGTCCCGATCGATTGCATGTAGAATAATGCGATGATGATCGTCACCGCGATCGGCAGCACGAACGCGTCGAACCCCTGCTCCACGGTCGCCAGCCCCTCCACCGCCGACAGCACCGAGATCGCGGGGGTGATCATGCAATCGCCGAAGAACAGCGCGGTCGCCAGCACGCCCAGCATGACGAGGCTGGTGCCCCAACGCTTGCCCGACTGCGAGCGCCGCTGGATCAGCGCCAGCAGCGCCAGGCTGCCGCCCTCGCCGTTATTGTCCGCGCGCAGGATCATCAGCACGTACTTGACCGTGACGATCGAGATCAGCGACCAGAACATCAGGCTGACGACGCCGAAGATGTGGAGCTGGTCGACCGCGAGCGGATGGTGCCCGACGAACACCTCCTTCATCGCGTACAGCGGGCTGGTGCCGATGTCGCCGTAGACGACGCCGATCGCGCCGACCGCCAGCTTCAGCAGGCCGTCGCGCGCGTGGTGCTGGTGCCCACCCGCCCCGGCGCGCGCCGCAGGATCCTCGGTGTTCACGCCTGCGCCGTTCTAACCGAGGTTACGGCCACGTCCGTTATCGTCCCCATTGTGCCGCCGCGCCTAGCACTCTCCCCCCGCCCCCGCAACGCGGAACAGGATGCGAACACCACGCGTTCGGGCGGGCGAAAGGATTATCCCATGAGCGACACCAACCCCAAGTCCGAACCATTCAGCAACGCCGAGAAGGACCCCGACGACTGGACCACCGGCGACGAGCCGATGACCGGCGCGCAGGCGAGCTACCTGAAGACGCTGAGCGAGGAAGCGCACGAGGAGTTCGATGACACGCTGAGCAAGGCCGACGCGTCGAAGAAGATCGACGAACTCCAGGCCAAGACCGGTCGCGGCCAGTAACTTCCGACGCTGGCGACCGATCGCTCGGTCGTCAGCGCACCGCGCCGACCGCGAGCAGGCGTTCGAGCAGGGTCAACCGTAGCCCGATCTCCTGCCGGTACGACGTCCCTTGCGGCGACAGCGCGAACGCGCGTCGCCAATAGGCGCGCGCGGTGGCGAAATCACCCGCGCGTACGTAGGCCAACCCGGCGTAGAAGGGCGGGGCGGGATGCTCGGGTGCCAGTTGCGCCGCGCGGCGGAACGCGAGCAGCGCAGGCGGCTGCACCTGCCCGGTCTCTCCGGTCAGCGTCGTACCGAGCCAGGTCCAGGCGATGAAGCTGTTGGGCAGCTTGCGGACCGCACCCAGCATCACCGCCGCCGCCGCGCGCGGATCGCCGCTGCGCACCATCGCGTCCGACGCGATCAGGTAGGCGGCGTCCTGCGTGTAGCTACCGAGCAGGCTCGCGCGCAGCGCGATCATCTCGGGCTCGATCGGCGCCGCGTCGATCCGCGGCATCGCCGCCGCACTCGCGAGCAGCGGTCGCCCCTGCCACGCGTAGCCCGCCGCCCCCAGGAACAGCGCCGCGCCGAGCAGCGACCAAAGCGGTCGCGCGACGCGCAGCGCGACCAGCGCCGCGAACGCCGCCCCACCCAGCAGCGCGAGCGTCAGATAACCCATCGCGCGCTCCGCACCGCAGCGCTGACGCGGCTCATCGCTCCAGCGTCCTCGTCTCGTGCATCCGCCCCTTCATCTCGGGCGGCATGTATTTCTCGTCGTGCTTGGCGAGCAGGTTGGTTGCGGTGAAGGAGCCGTCCGGGTTGAAATGCCCCTCCGCGACCACGCCCGAGTTCTCCCGGAACAGGTCGGGCGCGATGCCCGTGAAGCGCACCGGCGTCGTCGCCTTGCCGTCGGTGACGCGAAAGTCGATCGACACGCCGTCCACCGCGCGCCGGATCGAGTCGTTCGCGACCATCCCGCCGAGCCGCACCGCCTTGTCCGGCGCCGGCAGCGCCCCCGCGACGTCGGACGGCGCGTAGAAGAACGCCGCCTGGTCCTTCAATCCCGACAGCGCCAGCACCGCCGCGACTGCGATCGCCAGCACGCCCGCCCCGGCGAGCGCCATCCGCTGGTTCTTCGCTGTCACTTCTCGGCGCGCCGCATCGCGAGGTAGCTGACGAGCGACAGCGCCGCCGCGCCGCCCAGCGTCACGCAATAGGCGGCGATCACGAACGGCCACGCGTTCACGCCGCCGCCTTTCGCCGCATCCGCGCCTCGGCCTTCGCAGTCGCCAACAGCGCGCGCATCCGCATCAGCACAATTGCGGCGAAGAGCAAAGTGAACCCGACCAGCGTGATCGGCAGCGGCCACAGGATCGACCGGTCGATCGTCGACTGCGTCAACCCGATGCTCGGCCCCTGGTGCAGCGTGTTCCACCAAACCACCGAGTAGCGGATGATCGGCAGCAGCACCGACCCCGCGATCCCGTACAACGCCGGGATCTCGCCCGCTCCGCCGCGCTCACGGTCGGCGCGCGACAGCGCCATGTAGCCGAGATAGACGAACAACAGCAGCAGCATCGACGTCAGCCGCCCGTCCCACTGCCAGTAGGTCCCCCAGGTCGGCCGCCCCCAGATCGCGCCCGTCACCAGGCAAATCGCCGCGAACACCGCGCCGGGCAGCGCGATCGCCCGCGCGGCGATCGCCGCCAGCGAATGCCGCCAGACGAGGAACGCGATGCTCGACAGCGCGATGCCGCTCCATCCGCCCATGCCCAGCCACGCCGCCGGCACGTGCAGGTAGATGATCCGCACGCTCTCGCCCTGCAGGTAATCGGGCGGCGTCTGCGTCAAACCGGCCCAGGCGCCGAACGCGATGAACGCGGCACCGACCCAGAACAGCACCGGCGTCAGCGGCCGCGCGATCCTGAGGAAACGCGCCGGATTGGCGAAGGCGTGGAGCGCGGGCACGACGATACCGTTAGATCAGCCGCACGCGCGCGTCACGCTCGAGGAACGTCGACGCGAACGCGGCTCAGCGCCCGATCAGGTGGCGCGCCATGCGGTCCGCCACCTCGGCCGCGGGATCACCCGTCGCCTCGCTCTCGTCCCACACCTGGTGCAGCCGCTCGGGGATGCGCGAAATCCGCGCCATCACCTCGGCCTCGTCGCCGTGGCCGAGATACTCGAGTCCGACGTTGATGATGCCGCCAGCGTTGATGACGTAATCGGGCGCGTAAGTGATTCCCGCGTCGTGCAACCGCTCGCCTTCGGCCGCGGTGGCGAGCTGGTTGTTCGCGCCGCCCGCGACGATCTTCGCCTTCAACCGCCCGATCGACTCGCTCGTCAGGATTGCGCCCAGCGCGTTTGGGCTGACAATGTCGGCGTCGGCGAACAGGATCTCGTCCGCCGGCGCGGTCGTGGCGCCCAGCTCGGTCGCCATCCGCTCGGCGCGCGCGGTGTCCACGTCGGCGAGCGTCAGCACCGCGCCATCCTTGGCCAGCAGCTTCGCCAGTCCGCCGCCGACCGAGCCGACGCCCTGGATCGCGACGCGCACGCCGCGCATGTCGTCGGTGCCCAGCCCGCGCTTGGCCGCCGCCTTGACGCCCAGGTACACGCCGTGCGCGGTGTACGGGCCCGGGTCACCGCCCGCCGCCCCTTCGGCGACCGGCAGGCCTGAGACATACTTGGTCTCGCCCGCGATCACCTTCATCCGCGCCTCGGACATGCCGACGTCCTCGGCCGTGACGTAGCGCCCGCCGAGCGACTCGACCTTCTGCCCGAACGCGCGCAGCTGCGCCTCGCTGATGACCGCGCCCGGCTCGCCCGCTAGGATCACGCCCTTGCCGCCGCCAAGTTCGAGACCCGCCATCGCATTCTTGTAGCTCATGCCGCGCGACAGCCGCAGCGCGTCGGTGATCGCGCCCGCGCCGCTCGCGTAATGCCAGAACCGCGCGCCGCCCGCTGCGGGTCCGAGCGCGGTGGAGTGGATCGCGATCACGGCTTTCAGGCCGGAGGCGGGATCGGTGAACAGGTGGACGCCCTCGTGGTCGTCGAAATCAGGGAAGCCCCAGTTCGCCATGTCTCTCCAGCCGGATAGATTAATGGGGCGACCGACGGGACTTGAACCCGCAACTTCCGGCATCACAAGCCGGCGCTCTAACCAATTGAACTACGGTCGCCGCGAAGGCCCGCGCATTAGTCGCGCGCGCAACCATCCGTCAACCGGCAAAGTGCGCGCGGGCGGGTTCCCGGCGGCCCGCTCACCCCGCTTCGCGCGCGTTCAGAACCGCCCCTCGATCGCCAGCATCCGTGCCGCGCCGTTGGCCACGAAACCGGCGGTGTCGAGCCGCGTCGCCACCGCGGGATCGCTCGGCACCAGCGTCAGCTCCGCGCGGTACCGCCCGTCGGCCCACAGCCTGAGCGCCGCACCCTCGGTGCCCGCCGCGCTCACCAACGGCAGCAGCAGCGCGCCACCGTCGCACCGCGCCGTGCCGCTGACCGCTCCCGGCAGCGTCGCGCCTAGGAACGTCCCCGCGATCTCCGCGCGCACCCGGCCCTCCGCCGCCTCGCATGCGCCATCGACGAAGCGCACGCTCACCTCGTCCAGGTTGAGCGCGGCGACCGGCAGCGGCGCGAACGCGCTGCCCGGCTCGATCGGCCCGGTCGCACCGATCACGCCCGCGCGGTTGCGCGACAGCTCGACCGTGCCCGACAGCGCCTGCGCGCCGCCGCTGCGGCTCTCCAACGCGACCCGCGCCCGCCCGATCAGCAGCGCCAGCGGCGACACCCGCGCGTCCAGGTCGCCCAGCGCCAGGTCGCCGAAACGCGCCTCGCTCAACCGCCCCGACCATACGCTGCCGCGTACCTGCCGTGCGGCAAACCCTTGATCGTCCAGCCCCGCCCAGCCGAGCACCAGCCTGAGCGGCAGCAGCGCGAGCATCGCCAGCGCGAACATCGCCAGGAACAATGTCCGCCTGTTAGTGCTCAACCGTATCCGCATCACGCAGTCCTGGCCTTCAGCGTCATCTGCGCGCTCACCGTGCCGTCGCCGTTGCCGCGCACGCTCAACCCGTCGACCAGCACGCCGTCATTCTCCAGCGCGGAGATCCACGCCATCAGCGCGCCCGCCTTGGCGGTTGCGATCGACGCGCGCACGCGGTCGTTCGCTTCCGGCTCCAGCGTCGCCAGCGCGAACCCCGCCGCCTCGGCGCGCGCGCGCACCTCGTCGGCGAGCGGCAATTGCACCGGGCGCGGTTGCCGCCGCTGGATCGCCTTGACCGCGGCCAACTCGCGCTCCGCCTCGCCCACGCGCACTACTGCGTCGGCGTAACGCTCGCGCGTCGACGACAGGCCGTTCTGCACCGGACGGATCACCAAGCCCCACACGATCGTCACCGCCAGCATTCCCAGCATCACCAGGATCAGCCGCCGCTCGCGCAAGGACCGCCCCGCGAACCATGCCCGCACCTCGTTCATGCGCCGTGCTCCAGCATCTTGCGTCGCATCACGGCGCCACCGTCAGGTCGCCCGACAGACGCCCGCCGGCCTGCTGGAACACGCTGCTCGTCACGGTGAAGCCCGCGCGCTCCAGCTGCGTCTTGACCGTGTTCGCCTGCCCCTCGCCCGCGACCGACAACGACACGCGCAGCGCGCCGCTCGGCTGGAAATCGAGCGCGGTCACCTCGCTGTCGGGCACAGCCTGCACGATCTGGTACACCGCCGCGGCCGTGCGGCTGAACCCCGTACCCGGTCCGCGCAGCCGCGACAAACGCTCGCCCAGCATCCGGCCCGCGTCGCCCTCGCCGCTCCCGCGCGGCAAGCCCTGCCGCGCCACTGTCTCGGCGCGCGCTTCCAGCGTGTCCGCGCCGAACGAGTAGCGCGCGATCCGCACAAGATCGATCGCCAGCGTGGCGAGCAGGATCATCGCCACCAGCAGCCCCAGCCGCCTGACCAGTGCCCAGTCGATCGACCGCCGCGTCCGCCGCGCGAACCGCCCCTGCCTGAGATCGAGCGGCCACGCGCGCGCGGCCATCGCCGCCGCGCGCCACACCTCGTCGCGCGCCAGCACCACCGGCTCGTCCTCGCCCGTGATCAGCTCGGTCAGCCGCGCCTCGTCCGCGAACCCGGCCGAACGCCCGCGCACCACCGCCTGCCCGCCCACGTCGGCGCGCAGCCAGCCTTCGTCCGGCTCTGGCAGCAGCAACGGCGCAGGCAGCATCGCGACCGGATCGACACCGCGCGCGTTCATCTCGGCGAGCCACGCCGCCATCCGCTCGGGCGCGACGACCGCGACCGCACGCTCCTCGCCCTCCGCCCCCGCGCGCACCTCTCCGACTGCCACGTGCAGGTCGGCAGGGGTCGCGGTCGCGTCGCTCACCACGATCCGCGCCGCCGCCGCCGCCTGCGCCGCCGACCGCGCCGGTATCGCCGCCCAGTGGAGCGTCACCGCGTCGGCGGGCGCGACCGCGATCACGGGCACGCTCGCGTCCGCCTCGGCGGGAGGCATTCCCTCGCCCTCGTCGTGCGCGCCCGCGTCGTCCGGATCGTCGCGGAACCGCCACCAGCGCCATGGCTGGTCCGCCGCAGGGGGCACGAAGAGAAGCGTCGCGGCGATCATGATACGTTGCCCCATTGCCGCGCAACGAGCCGCGCGGGAAGGGCCCGCGCGTCGATCAATCCTTGTTCGTGCAATTCCGCGCCGTTCGCCACCACGTCGATCGTCAGCGCGAACCACCCGGTCTTCACGCCCGTCTGCCCCTTCGCATCCATCGCCGGCGTGCCAGCACCGCTCAGCGACAGCGCGTTCCACACCGGATCGGTCGATCCGTACCCCTGCTCGGGCCGCCTGAGCAGCACGCTGCGCGCCGCCTCCACTCCGCCGCCCGTCTCGATCAGCATCGCCAGCAGCGGCGCCTGCTCGGGCAGCAGCGTGTTGACGTTGATCGTCGCGCGCTCGACCGTTGGCAGCGTGCACAGCCACGGCCGCAGCAGCTGGTACTGCTCCGCCGTCACCCCCAAAACCGCACGCAATTCGCTGACGTCTACCATCAGCGTGCCCGCCGTGCGATAACCGCGATACGCGCCGTCCTCCGCCCCGCCCGGCAGCGCCGCGTCGTCCGAGTCGATGAAGTCCGCCGTCGCCGCCGGGATCGCGTCGCCGCTCGGCACGCGCAGTAACCGGATCAATCGCTGAAATTGCTGCACCGTCTGCTGATTCGCCGCGTAGGTGCCGTCGTCGGCGCGCACCACCAGGCTGTTAAGGTTGAAGCAATTGCCGCCGTCGCGCACCCGCGCGGTCGCGACCCCGCCGGGGATCGGCAGCCC
>NZ_JBELMJ010000061.1:0-13413 GCF_042095875.1 Sphingomonas sp. | reverse complement strand
AATTGCCGCCGTCGCGCACCCGCGCGGTCGCGACCCCGCCGGGGATCGGCAGCCCAAACGGCCGGTCGCTCCACCCGCCCAGCAGTGCGACGCGGTCGCCCGCCTGCCCGAGCAGGCTCGTCACCCGCGTTGTCGCCAGCGTCTCGGCCGCGTAGGCGTAGCCGCGCGCCGCATCGAGCGCGCCCGCGTTGGCCGTCAGCCGCGTCGACACGCGCAGCCGCTCCAGCGCGGTCGCCGCCATCACCGCGATTACCGCGACCAGCAGCAGCACCGTCAGCAGCGCCGCCCCGCGCTCGCCCTCACCGCGCATTGGGCGACGGCGTAGGGTTGGGTGACGGAGCGCCGTCCGGGGCATTGTTCTGCCGCGCGCGCGGCGCGCCGGTGCCGACCAGGAACAGCATGCGATACGTGCGCCCGTCCTCGCGTACCAGCGTCAGCTCCGCCGCCTGCGGCAGCGCGGCGACCGGCGTTCCCTCCCATCGGTCGCTCCACGCCCCGGCGTAGCGGAAGCGCCACGTCGCCTGCCGCACGCCCTCGACGATCAGCGCCGCGGGCAGCCGCGCGGCACCGTCGAGCGCAGGGTAGCCGACGCGCTCGATCCCGCCCGCGGTCAGCTGATACTCGACCTTCTGCAACGTCGCGCGCGCCGACTGGTCGATGTTACTCCACCCGCCGCGCACCAGCCGCAGCATCGGCACCTGCCCCGACCCGCCGGTGAACGCGGGCAGCCGCACGCCGTTCTGCTCGCGCGTCGGCCGGTCGACCGCCTGCGCCAGGTCCGCGGTCAGAATCGACGACAGCCGGTTGATCGCGCCGATATCATCCAGCGCCGCGCCCGACGCGCCCTGCGCGCGCACGCTGAACGCCAGCAGCGCGACGCCCGCCGCCGCGATCATGCCGAAGATCATGAGCGCGATCATGACCTCGATCAGCGTAAAGCCGCCCTGCCCCTGGGTTCGCTTTGGCGTGCGTCTCACTGTTGCACGCTCGCAGCTCTCGCGGGCGGGCGGATCATCGTTGCGCGCCCCAGCACCGCGCCGTCCGGGTCGGCGACTGCCACGTCGACGCGCATCACGTCGCCGTCGCCGATCGCGCGCACGTCGCGCACCCAGCGCCACGCGCGTCCGCCGTTCTGCTCGGCCCCGCTCACGCGCCCGCGCGTCGGCGGCTGGACGTCGCTCACCGCCTCCACCGCGACGTTGCGCGCGACGATCTGCGCGAGCAGGGTCGATTGCAGCAGCGCGGTCGACCGGATCGTCGCGCCCTCCAGCCGGATCAGCGCCAGCGCGGCGAGGCTGAACACGGCGAGCGCGACCATGATCTCGATCAGCGTGAAGCCGTGTTCGGCGGAACGCCACAGGTGCGTGAAACCGCTGTCACGTCGCTCAGCCCGCGACACGGACGCTCCCGTCCGCCGCGATCGCGACGCTCGCGCTCGTGCCGTCGCGCCTGAGCGACACGGTCAGCGACTTGTCCGCGAGCCCGGTCGTGTCGAACGTCACCCGCTCGCGCACCACGCCGGTCGCGCCCGTTCCCTGGCTCCACCGCTCGACCCTGAGCGGCTTCTCGACCATCGCCGCCCAGCGCCCGCCGCGCCACTGGTCGAAACCGTAGCCGGTCGGGGTGACCCACACGCTCACCGGCCGCGCGTCGATGATCGCGCTGTCGTGCGCCGCGCGCACCCGCGTCGCGAAGCGCGCCGCCTCGTCCATCAACCGCCCGCGCGGGTCGGGCATCGCCAGCACCGCGACCGCGGAGGCGAGCCCGATGATCGTCACCACAACCATCAGCTCGATGAGCGTGAAGCCACGCTCGGCCGGGCCAAGCTGCGCCGCCCCGCCGCGCTCGGCCGAGCGAAGCTTCGACGCCGAGCCACGCTCGGCCGGGCAACGCTTCGACGCCGCGCCGCGTTCGGCCGAGCGGAGGGACGACCGCATCAGCGTCGCTCGACCGTCGGCGCGCCGCGCTTACTGCCAGCTGCCGATATCGGCATTGATCCCCTCGCCGCCGTCCTTCCCATCGGCGCCCAGCGTCCAGATATCCGCTGCGCCGTGCTGCCCGGGCGAGGCGTAGAGGTACGCGCGGTTCCACGGGTCCTCCGGCAGTCGCTTGATATACCCACCCGCCTGATAGCGCGACGCGTCGACGCCCGCGGGCGCGCTCACCAGCGCCTGCAACCCCTGCGAGGTCGTCGGATAGCTGCCCTGCTGGAGCCGGTACATTTCCAGCCCCTGCTCGATTGTCGCAATATCGGCCTTCGCCTTCTGGATACGCGCGGTGTCGCCCGACGGCAGCACGTTAAGCGCCACGATCGTCGCGAGCAGCCCGATGATGACGATCACCACCATCAATTCGACGAGTGTAAAGCCGTTACGCTTGCGGCGCTTCTTCTGTTCGGTACGCATGTTCTCTCTCACTGTCCCGCGCCTATTGCCCTGCCAACGTGTTGAGCTGGAGGATCGGAAGCAGGATCGATAGCACGATCGTCGCGACGATGCCGCCCATGATGACGATGATCAGCGGCTCCAGCAGCGACAGCGCGGTCGCGGTGAAGCGGTCGAACTCGCGCTCCATGTAATCGGCCGCGCGCTCCAGCATCTCGTCCAGCCGCCCCGCCGCCTCGCCCGACGCAGCCAGGTAGACGAGCAGCGGCGGGAACACCGCGGTGCGCCGCATCGCCGCCGACAGGCTGCCGCCGCCACGGATCGCGTCGGTGATCTCGTCCGACGCCGCCTTCAGCCGCCGATTGTGGATCGTCCCCGCGGTCAGGTTGAGTCCTTCCAGCAGCGGCAACCGGCTCGCCACCATCGTCGACAGCGTCCGCGCCATCCGCGCCGCGTGCAGGTCGCGCAGCAGCCGCCCGATCAGCGGCACGCGCAGCAGCCAGGTGTCGAACGCCAGCCGGATCGGCGGCTGGCGAAGCGCCGCCCACGCACCCAGCCCGACGAGCACCAGCACCAGCAGCATCGCCCACCAGTAACCCGTGATCGCCGCCGACAGCGCGATCACCATGCGCGTCAGGAACGGCAGCTCCTGCCCAACCGTGTCGAACTGCTCGACCACTTGGGGCACCACGAACGCCATCAGCGCGATGACCACACCCATCGCGACGGTCGCCAGCACCGCAGGGTACGCCATTGCGGTGAACAGCTTGCCCCTGATCTCGGCCTGCCGCTCCAGCAGCAGCGACAATCGCTCCATGATCTCGGGCAGCGACCCCGAACTCTCGCCCGCCGCCACCATCGCGCGGTACAGCGGCGGGAAGCTCTTGGGCTCGCGCGCCATCGCGTCCGCCAGCCGGCGCCCCTCGGTCACGCCGGCGTGGACGTTCTGTACGATCACGCGCACGCGCTCCTGCTCGGTCTGCCGCGACACGGTGCGCAAGCTCTCCTCCAGCGGCGACACGCGGTTGAGCGTCGCCAGCTGCCGCGTGAACAAGGTCAGCTGCTTGCCCGACATCTTCGCGCGGCCGAGCTCCAGCCCGAACAGCGGACGCCCCTTGCTCGCCGGCGCGCTGCCCGGCTCGATTTTCACGACGAACAGCCGCCGCCTGTCCAGCACCGCTCGCGCCGCCTCGACCGACGCCGCCGCGACGTGCCCGCGCGCCTCGTTGCCGCGCGTATCGATCGCGACGTAATCGAAATCAGCCATCTATCCTCCCCGGCTCGGGGAGGGGGACCAGCCAAAGGCTGGTGGAGGGGGCTGGCGACAGACGACACATCAGGCCAGCGGGCGCGAACCCGCGGTCGCTAAACGTCACCTCAGTGCGCATCCGCGATCGCCGCCTCGGCCGCGTCCGCCGCGACGAGCTGCTCCTGCGGCGTGTCGGTTGCGTCCGCCCGGCTGACGCGCACCGCCTCCTCGGCGGTCGTCCGTCCTTCCTCCACCAGTCGCCTGGCCGCGCCCGCCAGCGTGTCGCGCGCCGGATCGGCGAAGGCGTGCCGCGCGATCGCGTCCTCGTCACCGCCGTCGTTGATCAACCGGCGGATCGTGGGATCGACCCTGATCGCCTCGTACACGCCGATCCGCCCGCGGAACCCCGTTCGGTTGCATTCCTCGCACCCGACCGCCTCGTACACCGTCGCGTCGGGGGCGATGCCGAGCAGCGGCGCCACCGTTTCGCGCGCCGGCACCGCCCGCCTGCATGTCGCGCACAGCCGCCGGACCAGCCGCTGCGCGATCACCGCGCGCAGCGTCGAGGCGAGCAGGAACGGCTCCACCTTCATGTCGCGCATCCGGGTGATCGCACCGATCGCGTCGTTGGTGTGGACGGTGGAGAGCACCAGATGCCCCGTCAGCGACGCCTGCACCGCGATCTCGGCGGTCTCGCGGTCGCGGATCTCGCCGATCATCACCGTGTCGGGGTCCTGGCGCAGGATCGCGCGCAGGCCCGCGGCGAACGTCAGCCCGACCTTGGCGTTGACCTGCGTCTGCCCGACACCCTCGACCGCATACTCAACCGGATCCTCGACGGTCAGGATGTTGCGGCTGCCGTCGTTCAGCAGGCGCAACGCGGCGTAGAGCGTCGTCGTCTTGCCGCTGCCGGTCGGCCCGGTCACCAGCACGATCCCGTTCGGCACCGCGATCGCCTCGCGCAGCAGCGCGTTCATCCCCGCACTCATGCCGAGCGCGTCGAGGTCAATCCCCGCATTCTCCTTGTCGAGGATACGCAGCACCACGCGCTCGCCCGCGCGCGCCGGCAGCGTCGAGACGCGCACGTCGAGCAACTTGCCGCCCAGCGTCAGCCCCATGCGCCCGTCCTGCGGCACCCGCCGCTCGGCGATGTCCAGCCGCGCCATCACCTTGATGCGGCTCACCACGACCGGCGCGACGTGCGGCGGCATGCGCAGCGTCTCGCGCAGCACGCCGTCGATCCGCATGCGGATAACCAGCCCGGTCTCGTACGGCTCGATGTGGATGTCGGACACGCCGTTGCGCGCAGCGTCCGCGATCACGCCGTTGATCAGCCGGATCGCGGGCGCATCGTCGGCGGTGTCGAGCAGGTCGTCCGCGGTCGGCAGCCCTTCCGCCAGCAGGTCGAGCTCGTCACCCATCCCGACCGCCGCCGCCGCGGTCGCCTGCCCGTCCATCGCGTAATTGTCGCTCAGCAGCCGGTCGAACGCCGCCGCCTCAATCACCGCGACATCGAACGCGCGCCCGAGCACGCGGCGCACCTCGATCAGCGCGCGTGGATCGCTCCCCTCGCGCAGCGCGACGCGGTCGCCGTCGAGCGCCACGCCGAACTTGCGCGCGAACGTGTAGGGCAATTGCACCGGAGCCGCGGGCGCGACCAGCTGCGGCACCTCGCCCAGCACGGCGTCGGCGTCGACCGGCACCACGCCGCTCGACAGCGTCGGGTCGATCGCCACCTCGGCCCCAGTTCGGATCATTTCGGCCGCGCCGGGATCGTGGTGACCGAATTGCGGTACACCGGCACGCCGACGCGCGGGTCCTCGATGCTGCCCGGCTGCCCCGCGGGCGGGATCGGCGGCGCCGCACCCATGTAATCGCGCACCAGCGCGTCGATCGACGGCTCCGTCGCCGGGTCCTGCAATCCCTGCTGCAATCGCAGATAGCCGTAGCGCTGCTCGGTCACGCGGCGATTGTCCGCGGCCGACCGGATCACCGTCGGCCGGATGAAGATCATCAGGTTGGTCTTGGCGCGCGACTTCGCCTTCGACTTGAACAGATTGCCCAGCACCGGGATGTCGCCCAGGAAGGGTATCTTCTCGATCGTCCGCCGCTCCTCGTCGGAGAGTAGCCCGCCGATCACCCCGATCGCCCCGTCGTCGACGGTCAGCACCGTCTCGACCTCCCGCTTGTTGAGGATCAGGTCCGAATTGTCGCTCGACACCGGCCCCGCGATCGAGCTGACCTCGATGTGCAGGTTGAGCTTGATCGTGCCCGACGAGTTCACCTGCGGCCGCACGTCCAGTCCGATGCCGACATTCTGCCGCTGCGTGGTGCGGAACGTGTTGTCGAAATTGTTCGACAGCGCCTGTCCCGTCGTGATCGGAATTTCCTGACCCACCAGGCTGTGCGCTTCCTGGTTGTCCAGCGTCATGATGTGCGGGACCTGCAGCAGGTTCGACTGATTGTCGCTCTTCACCGCCTGAATGATCGCGCCGAACAGCGTGTTGCCGATCGTGCCGCCGAACCCCGCCAGCCCGCCCGACGACTGGATGATCGAGTTGATCGCCGACTGCGTCAGCGTATCGGCCGCGGGCGAGGTGCCGCGCACCACGGTCGTGCTGCCGTCGGTGTTGACCGTTGTGGTGGTCGAGGTCGCGAGCTGCTGCGCCCCGATCGCGCCCGCGATCTGCAGGATGTTGGGCGCCGAGTTGGAGAAGGTCGACGCGCCGAACGCCCCGCCCGACAGGTTCCCTAAGATGAACTGCGCGCCCAGCCGGTTGACCGTCGAGTCGGACACTTCCGCCACGATCGCCTCGACCAGCACCTGCGCGCGACGCGTGTCGAGCTGCTGGATCACCTCGGTCAATTGCCGCTGGATGTCGCCCGGCGCCGCGATGACGATCGCGTTCGCGCCGGCGAAGCGCGTCACCACCGCGGCGGTGCGCCCGCCCTGCCCCGTGATCGCCGCCTGCTGCGGCTGGCTGCCGGCCTGCTGCGTCGTGGTCGGCTGCGGCGTGGCGATCGGTCCGGTCGATTGCTGCGCGATCACCCCGCCCGCCGCCGGCCCGGCGCTGCTCGACCCGAAGTTCGCGCGGCCCAGTGCCTGCTCCTGCACCGCGTCCGGCTGCTGCCCGACGAGCTGCTGGAGCACGGGCAGCAGCTGCGCCGCGTCCGCATTCTCCAGGAACACGACCTTTATCTCGTTGGCGTTGCGCGCGCGCGTGTCGAGGTCGCGCGCCACCGCCACCAGCCGCGCGACGGTCGACGGATCGCCGCGCAGCGCGACCGCGTTCGAACTCTCGATCGCCACCGCCGACGCGCCGCCCGGCGTCGAGCCGGCCTGTCCGCCCGCACCACCCGCGCCGCCGCCGATCAACTGCGTCAGCGCGGTCGCGACCTCCTTCGCGTTGGCGTTCCTCAGCGCGACGATCCGCGTCGAGGCGACGTCCGTGTCGATCCGCCGGATAACCTCGCGCACGCGGCGCACGTTGTCGGCGAAATCGACCACCACCAGGCTGTTGCCGCCGCGGTTCGCGGTCACCGACCCCTGCGCGCTGACCAGCGGGCGCACCGTGTCGACCGCCTGCGTCGCGTCGGTCGAGCGCAGCCGGATGATCTCGGTCACCAGCTGGTTGCGCGCCGCCCCGCGCACGCCGATCCGCCCCGGCTGGCTCGCCGCATTGTCGATCGGCTGGACGCGCAGCGCACCGTTGGCGGTCGGGATCGCCACCAGTCCGTTCGCGCGCAGCGTGGACAGGAACACCTCAAAATATTCGGAGCGCGACAGCGGCCGGTCGGTCACCACCGTCACCTTGCCCTGCACGCGGTTGTCGATGATGAACGTGCGCCCGGTCACCTTGGCCGCGTCGGCGATGAACGCGCGGATGTCGGCATCGCGCACGTTGAGCGTCGTCTGCGCCGCGACCGGCGCGCTCGCGAGCACGCACGACGCCAGCAGCGCCGCGGATACGAACCGCCGCATCACCGCGCCCCCGCCGGCAGCGTGACCGGCAGCGACTGCCCGCCGCGCTCGATCGTCACCGCGGTCGCCCCGCCGTTCTGCAACTGCGCGAGGTCGGCCGCACTGCCGATCGGCCGGCCGCCGATCGCGGTCACCACGTCGCCGTCCTGCAACCCCGCCGCCTGGAACGCGCCCTTGCCCTGCCCGCGCAGCGTCAGTCCGGTCACACGCCCGCCGTCGATCCGCGGGATCGCGGTCAGGTCGGCCCGCAGGTCCGCCGCGGAGGTAACCGCCGGTGTCGGCGCAGCCGCTCCGCCGACCGCCGCGGGTGCCGCCACCGCTGCGGTCCCGCCGTCGCTCTGCGGCAGGAACAGGTCCTCGCTCTCACCGCCGCGGTCGAGCGTCACGTGATCGAACGCCACCGATTTCAACACCACGCCCGGCGCCACTTCCTCACCCACGCTCACGCTTTTCTGTACCCCGTCCGGCCCCGCGATAATCGCCGACCCGCGTCCCTGTGCCTCGTCGATCCGCGTGCCGAACAGCGTCAGCTGCAGCGACGTCACCGCCGTCGCCTGCGTCTGCGCGCCGCTCACGCGGTAGAACGGATCGAAGCTCGCGAACACGCCCGCCGGGTCGCCCGGCAGCACCGGTCCCGCCGGCGCCCACGCGCCCAGCGGCGCGATCGGCGTCACCACCGTCCACACCAGCCGCGCGCACTGCACCGCCAGCACGCCCAGCAGCGCGATCTCGGCGGCCGAGTATATGTTCACCACGGGCACCCGCCGCAGGATCGCCCGTGCCCGGGCGTCGAACTTCAATCGCATGCGCTTTGGTCAACTCCCCGCCCCACCGGCGCTATGTCGGCGATGTTACAGCCGCGTGGCACGCTTGTGTAATATTTCTGCGCCTTGGGCGGCGTCGCCGCGCGCGCTACAGGTGCGGACATGGCCACCGACGCGATCACCGCCCATCTAGCCCAGCAGCCCGGCATCCAGAAACTGCCCAGCCCCAAGCTGACGCTGTTCGTCCGCCGCGGCTTCCTCGACGCCGCGACCTGCGCGCATTTGTGCGCGATGATCGACGCGGAGCGCCGCCCGTCGACCATCTCCGACCACAATGGCGACGCCGCCTTTCGCACCAGCGAGACGTGCGACCTCTCCGCCACCGACCCGCTCGTCGCCGGGGTGGATGCCGCCTTCGCCGCCTTCACCGGACTCGATCCGGCGCACGGCGAACCCTTGCAGGGACAGCGCTACGCGGTCGGACAGGAGTTCAAGGCGCACACCGACTATTTCGAGCCGAACGGCGTCGATTTCCACCGCTACTGCTCGGTCGCGGGCAACCGCACCTGGACCGCGATGGTCTACTTGAACGAGCCCGAGGCGGGCGGCGCGACCCGCTTCAAGGCGGTCGACAAGACGATCCAGCCCGAGATCGGCAAGCTCGTCTGCTGGAACAACCACCGCGCCGACGGCTCGCTCAACCCCGCGACGATCCACCACGGAATGAAGGTGCGCGCCGGCACCAAATACGTCATCACCAAATGGTACCGCGAGCGCCCCTGGGGATGGTGACCCACCTCGCGACATCGCCGTCATCCCGGACTTGATCCGGGATCCCGCTTCTCCGCGACGCCAGAGGGCAAGCGGCACCCCCGACCAGGTGAGGGGTGACGGCAAGGAGAGAAACTGGGCAGGAGCCTTCGCGACCCCCGCCCTCTCACCTCAGAACTTCACGCCCAGCCCCAGCGACACCGACGTCCCCAGCTCATAGCGGTTGTAGTAGATCCGCTGCGCGTCGAACTGCTGATACTCCTTGTACGGCGTCGTCGTGATGTTGCGCGCCTCGAACTTGATCTCGCTCTCCACGCCAGCGATCGTCACGCCCTCGCGCGCGACGAAGTCGAGCCGGAAACCGGGATATTCGAACACGTCGGGCTGCGCGTTGGGACCGCGCGTGGTGACCCGCTTCGACGCGTAGCTCAGCAGGAACGTCTGCTGCGACAACCGGTCGCTGTCCTCCAGCCCGAGCTGGAGGTTGACCAGATGGTCCGACTGCCCGGTCAACGGCGCACCGTCGCGGAAGAACAGGTTCGCGTCGCGCGACACGCCGTTGATCACCGTCTGGTCGCTGTCGCGCACCTTCAGCTCGGACTGCGTGAAGGTGTAGTTGGCGATCGCCAGGAACCGGCGGCTGGCCCAGAACTCGCCGCCCAGCCCGTCGAGCGGAAAGTATTTCTGCACCTCGACCTCGGCACCGTACAGCTGCGCCTCCGGCGCTGTCGCGAAGCTCGTCTGCACCTGGCCAACGATTGCCGAGTAGGTCTCGATCGGCCGGTCGATCTTCTTGTAGAACCCCGCCAGCGTGAAGCGCTGGTCGCGCCCGAAGTACCATTCGTAGCGCGCCTCGGCATTGTACAGCTCGCTGTCGACCAGCGAGTTGTTGCCGCGGAACAGGCGGTTGGTGTCGGTGTCGATATAGACCTGGCTGATCAGCTCGCGGAACTGCGGCCGCGCGATCGTTTTCGATCCGCTCGCGCGCAGCTGCATGCCCGGCTGCAGCTCGTAGGTGACCGTCAGCGACGGCAGCCAGTAATCCTTGTCGATCCGCGTGTTGAGCTGTCCCGCCAGCCCGGGCAGCCCGGTGTTGAAAACGTCGATCGCGTCGACGCGCTGCTTGCCGGTTTCATAACGGACACCCGCCGTCACGTTCAGCGCCGGGGTCAGCTGCGCGATAACCTGGCCGTAGCCCGCGTGCGTGCGCAGCGACGCGTCGAACGCCGCGGTACCGTCCTGCGCGGTCGTTTCCTGCAGGTAGATGCCGTACGCCTGGATCGTCTGGTCGGCGAGCAGGTAATCGGGGCGCAGCTGCTGCACCGCGATCGGCAGCGAGTTGGCGAGGAAGCTCAGCGCACGCCGCGACGAGGTCCGCTTGGTGTCGGTATAGGCGTAACCCACGCCCAGCTTCAAATCACTGGTCAACGAGTAGACCAGGTCCGCGCCGCCCGACCAGAGGTTCTCCTCCAGGTCGCTGAACGCGATGTTCGCGCCACCCTTGCCGCCGGTGCCCAAATTGTTGCTGTACTTGTTGCCGATCGGATCGAGCGGCAGGTTGGTGCGCACGTACAGGAACTCGCGCTCGTACGGCGCTTCGCGCTGCGAATTGGCGTAGCTGCCGCGCAGGTCGACGCGCAGGTCGTCGGTCGGCTTGAACTCGCCCACTAGCTGCGTGTTGATCAGCTGCCGCTCGTACCAGCCGGTGTTCTGCAGCAGCAGGTCCTGCCCTGCGCGGTCGAGGTCGAAACCGACGCCCAGCCGCGCCTGCTTGATCGTGTCGCGGATGTAGAGGTTGGTCCAGCGGATTACGTTGTCGCCGAACTCGCCGTTGATGCCCAGCAAGCCGTTCACCACCACGCGGTTGTCGGTGACCACGCGGTTAAAGCTGTTCTGCAGCACGCCGTCGTCGCCGACGCCGTTGGCGAATTGCTGCAACGTCTGGCGCGTGCGCCAGGTATTGCCGATCCCCGCCGAGGCGAGCACGCCCAGCCGCACGCCGCCGACGTCGACGCTGGTCCCGCCGGTCACATTCCCTGAGAAGTTGATCGGCATCTGATAGTCGGTCTGCAACACCGAGGTGCGCGAATTGACCAGGCTCGACGCGATCTGCCCCAGCTGCGCGCGATTGAACGTCGCATTCTCGCCGATCGGCGATCCGCTGTTCAGCGCGTCGGCCAGCGGGCCGGGCACGTCGCGCGTGCCGTTGTCGAACCCGGTCCAGTCGCTTGGGCTGCCGTAATAGACGTAGCCCAGCCGCCCGGTGGTGTAGCTATCGCCGCTGACACCGCCCGACACGGTCAGGAACGGCTCGCTCGGCGTCGTCTTGGTCGTCAGATTGATGACGCCGCCGCCGAACTCGCCGGGGAAGTTGGCCGAGTAGCTCTTCTGCACCAGGCTCGACGCGATCACGTCGGTCGGGAAGATGTCGAGCGGCACGACGCGGCGCAGCGGCTCGGGGCTCGGCAGCGGCGAGCCGTTGAGCAGCGCCAGGCTGTAGCGATCGCCCAGGCCGCGGACGTAGACGAACCCGCTGCCGACGACCGACAGGCCGGTGACGCGCTGCAGCGCGCCCGCGATGTCGCCTTCGCCGCTGCGCGCGATATCCTCGGTCGACAGCACGGAGATCACCTGCGGCGCGTTCTGCACCGCGTTGGCGCGCGCGCGCCCGACGACCACGATGTCGCCGCCGCCGCCGGGGATCGATACCTGCGGCCCGACGCTCTGCGTCTCGCCGCTCGTTTCCTGCTCGTCCTGCGTCGGGCTGCCCGACGGCGTGGACGGCGTCGCACCCGGCGCACCGGAGGTCGACGTGTTCGACCCGCTCGCCTGCGCGTAGGCGGCGGCGGGCGCGAACAGGCAGGTGCTCAACAACAGGGCGCTCGCGAGCGGCAGCCGCTTGGACATCTTCATTCCCCCAAAATCCTCAAATGCGAATCAGGGGACGGCATCGCTGCCGCCCCCTCTCGTGACCCGCAGGTCTCAGGTGGTCGGCAGCGACAGGCACGAACCGTTCGTGCTGCCGAAATCGGCGTAGGCGAGGTTGCAGGTCCAGTTGCGGTACCAGGTGTCGCTCGCGTTGCGCACCGCGCCGACGTACGGTGCCGACTGGAAGAAGCCGCCCGAGTTCACCGCCGTCGCCGGATCGACCGCGGTCGCCGCCGTCTCGTTCGCGCCATTGATGAAGGTGCTGGTCAGCGTCGAGGTGAAGGCCGCATTGTTGTTGCGCCCGCCGTTGAAGATCGCCGCGACCTGGTCGGTCGACACGCCGCCCGTCCCGCTGAACGCCGGGTTGCAGCCCGACAGCAGCACCGAGGTGAAGCTCGGCGGCCCCGCCTTGTCGGTCGCGCTGTTCGCCGCCGCGATCGTCGTCGCGCTGTTGATGCGGACGCACGGCAGCCCCGAGTCGGTCACCACCACGCCGTTGTAGAGCGAGTAATCGCCGCCGCCGCGGAACAGCATCGTCGCCGCGTCCGAACCGATCTTGGAACGGTGGATGAAGGTGAAGTTGGCGAGCCGCACGTTGGAGCGCGGCACCGCGTCCTCGTTGCCGTTCGAGTCGTGCTCGATCATCGCGTCGCCCGAGTTGCCGCCCGGACGCTGGATCGCGATCACGTACTGGATGAAGCCCTTGTAGCCGACGTCGGTGTCAAGCGAGTCGTCGTCCGCGCCCGAGATCACGAGATAGTTCATGTTGGGCCGGCCGCCGAACACCTCGATGCCATCGTCCGACGAATTGACCGACTGGAAGTGATCAATCTGTGTGCCCGAACCGACGCCCGATGGCGTCAGCGACTGGAGCTCGCGGTCGGGCGCCAGCGCGAAGCCCGAGTAGCGGATCTGCACGTAGCTCATCCGGCCCGAGCTGTCGGTCGGCTGAGCGCCGCCGTAGAGCGCGCCCGACGTGCCCTCGGTGTCGCGCGTGCAGTTCGCGCTACCCGCGACTGCGCCCGGCTCCGAACAGTCGGTGATCGGCGCGCGGCCGAGCAGCACGACGCCACCCCACTGCCCCTGCGCGTTGACGTCGTTCTGCCCGACGACGTTGGCGCGGCTGGTGAAGATGATCGGCGCGGTGGGCGTGCCGACCGCGTTCAGCTGGTTGCCGCGGTTGACCGCCATGAAGGTCGGGCCACCCTCGGCGTAGATCACCACGCCCGGATCGATGTTCAGCACCGTGTTGTAGCCGGTGCTGGTCGCGCCCGCGTCGCTGCCGACGTCGACGCGGCCGTTCATGCGGTACACCACGCCCGCGACGCGCGGCAG
>NZ_JBELMJ010000060.1:0-13999 GCF_042095875.1 Sphingomonas sp. | reverse complement strand
TGCAGCTCGCCGCCGCGGTCGCCGCGCTCCAGGACGGCGGCAACGGCATCAACCCAATCAACGCGGTGCGCCGCGCCGCCGGGCTCGACCGCCTGCGCATCCTCCCCGCCGATCCGCAGACCGGGCAGGGCACCTCGATCGCCGCGGGCAAGTACGTGACGCGCCGCGTCTACGCCGAGATCATCACCGACGGTCAGGGCTATTCCGCGACCCGCCTCGAATTTCAGGTCACGCGCTGGCTCTCGCTCCTGTCCTCGATCTCGACGCTAGGGCGGCAGAGCGTCAACGTCCGCGTCTCGAAGGATTATTGAGGCGCGGGGGAGGAGGGAGCGCCTGCTTTCCTCCTTCCGTCACCCCGGACCTGATCCGGGGTCCCGCTTCTGGACGCCGGACCAGCCAGCCGTGCTGGTGATGCCGCAACGAACCCTGCCAGCCGCTGTCCTACAAACCACGTATTGGCTAAGCGCCTCGACCGGCCACCCGCCGCGCTCTTTTACATCGTCACCGCTCGAACATGCCGCGACCCTTATCTGGCTGATTTGGGTGCGCTACCCGGCCGACTCGACGGACATCATCACGTCACTCCGGACTTGATCCGAAGTCCCGCTTCTCCGAACGGGGTGAGAGAAGGCAGCGGGATCCCGGAGCAAGTCCGGGATGACGTCTGCGGAGGGCCACTATGCAAACCCACGCGTTGGTGGGACCTTTGCGTGACCTTTCGCCACGACGGTGAGGCACAAAGGCCCGAAACTGGCCCGTTGTCCCGGCCTCAAGCCGGGATCCCGCTGCTTTTAGCCGCCCGCTCAATCCGAAACGAACACCGACGTTGGCCTCACCTTAGCCTCACCTTCCGCCCCGCTCACAGCCCGTCGATCATCTCCGACACGACCTCCAGACACGACACGCCCAGCCGCTTCGAGCGTTCCGGGCTCCAGCCGAACTCGGCGTCGGGGTTCGGGTCGTGATCCTTGAACGGCATCTCCAGCGTCACCGACACCGCGCCGAACCGCTCGGCGAGCTGGTTGGTCGACATCGACAGGTTCGCCTTGCCCGCGGCCGACTTCTCGTAGCCGAGCTCGGTCTGGAAATCGGGCGTGTGCGCCGCCAGCCGACGGCCGAAGTCGTAGAACTTCTCGCCGTGCGCGTCGGTCCACGACGGAATGCCCTCGAATCCGGCGATGAAATTGGCCGCGATCGCCTCGTCGCCGTGGACGTCCATCGCGAAGGTGACGCCGGTGCGGTCCATCTCGGCCAGCACGCACAGCACCTCCGGGCTGCGCTCCGCACTCGGCGCGTGCCATTCGCGGTTGAGGTTCACCCCCGCCGCATTGGTGCGCAGATGCCCGCGGCGCGTGCCGTCCGGGTTCATGTTGGGCACGACGTGAACCGTCGCCTTCTCCAGCAGCGCGCGCGCGGCGTCGCTCGTCAGCCAGTCGAGCGCGCCCTCCATCCACCACTCGGTCATCGATTCGCCCGGGTGCTGGCGACCGTAGAGCCACACCTGCTTCTCGCCCGACCCGACCCGCAGATAGTCGATCGCCTGCCCGTCGAGCGTTTGCCCCAGCTCGCGGTGCGTAACGCCCGGCTGCACCGCAATCCGCGCGATCAGGTGCGCGTGCTGCTCCATCGTATAGGGCGCGAAATAGGCGAACCAGGCCAGATCGGACTCGCCGCTCCAGTCGAACTCCAGCACACCGTCGGCGTAGCGCGTGTCGATCATCTGCCAGTGGATCAGGTCGCTCGAGGCACGCGTCTTGTACCCCGGCCAGCCGAACGGATAGGCCGACTGCCCGGCGTTCAGGATGCGGAACCTCGTCGCGCGACCCTTCAGCCCGGCCGCGCGAAAATAGAACCATTGAAAGAAATCGGACTGGTGATCGCGCACGATCTCCAGGTCGACGTGGGTGTCGTGCACGGCGACGACGCGGATGTTGCCGCCATCGAAGGCGGCGTTGATCGATAGGGTCATGCGACCCGATCTAATTACTTCACCTCGATCGTGCGACCCGATTCGCCGGGAAAGCCGGTGAACAGCGCGGACGCGAGGCGCTGCGCGATTGACGCGGTGTCGGCGCTCGGCGCGCTGGTGTCGGTCAGCGATTGCGCCTGTCCCTCCCAGATCGCGTCCGGGCCCTTGCGGATGCGCACCGACAATTCGGTCACCACGCCCTCGCCGCCGCCACCACCGCCCAGCGGGAAGCCGACGCCCGCGCCGACCCCGCCGCCGCTGCGATAACCGCCACCGCCAACGCCCCCGCCCAGCCCGATCGAGATCGGCGAGCGACGCTGCGGCAGCGATTGTGGCGCGCGCGTGAAGCCGACCGTCGCGATATATTCCGCGCGTGCGCCCGGCGCGGGATTGGTGAAGCCCTGCCGCAGCAGCTCGCCCTGCACCGCGGCGGCGTAAGTTTTGTACTCCAGGCTTGGCGTCGTCGGCCCGGCTAGCGGCTCGACCGACACCGTGCCGCGCGCGGTCACCGGATCGTAGTGGAACCGCGTGGCGGACACCGGAAAGCTGCGCGGCCCGGTGGCGCAGGCCGAAACCAGCAGCGAGGTCGCGAGGGCGGCGAGGGGTAGGGCGGCGCGCATGAGGCCTTCTCTCCTGAATGGATCGTTTCGATGCAGTAACGCCGCAATCGCGCGCAAGCTCCCGGGCGACGCGTGGCAATCGTGCGACGACGGGCGGGCCGCGCGCGGTTGACTTGGAGGCACGCTTTCATTAGGCGGCGCGCTTTCCGGTTTCCACACGAACAAATACCCCAAAGGCGCACCATGAAGATCCGCAACAGCTTGAAGTCGCTCAAGGACCGCCACCGCGACAACCGCGTGATCCGTCGCCGCGGCCGTACCTACGTCATCAACAAGACCAACCGCCGCTTCAAGGCGCGCCAGGGCTGATCCGCTCCTAGCGTTCGATTGCAAGGGCATGCCCGTCACGTCGGTGATCTTCGATGTCGGGCACGTCCTCTACGACTGGGACCCGCGCGTCCTGTACGAGCGCCTGTTCGATGACGAACAGGCGCTCGACGCTTTCCTGCGCGATGTCGCCACGCGCGAGTGGCATTTCCAGCACGACGCGGGCCGCCCTTTCGCCGAAACCTCGGCCGAACTGATCGCGCTCCACCCGCACCACGCGGAGATGATTCAGGCGTGGGGCCCGCGCTTCTCCGAGCAGATACCGGGACCGATCGCGGACATGCCCACGATCGTTGAGGAGCTCGACGCGAACGGCGTGCCCTTGTTCGCGATCACCAACTTCTCGGGCGAGTTCTTCGCACCGTTCCGCGCGCGCGAGGCGGCGTTGTTCGATCGTTTCCGCGACATCGTCGTCTCGGGCGACGAGAAAGTGGTCAAGCCCGACGCGGCCATCTACCACCTCGCGCTGCGCCGCTTCGGCGTGGCGGCGGACGAGACGATCTTCGTCGACGACAACGAGGCGAATATCGCCGGCGCTCGCGCGGTCGGCATCCGCGCGCATCATTTCCGCGACGCCGCCACTCTGCGCGCCGAGCTGACCGAATTGGGGTTGCTGCGCTGAGCCAGCCCGCGGTGATGGCGGGGGCTGGCCCGGGCGCGGGACACGTGCCGCTGCGCCACCTGCTGCTCGGCCTCGCCGTCGTGATCGTCTGGGGCACCAACTTCGTCGTGATCCGCGTCGCGCTGGAGCAGCTGCCGCCGCTCGCCTTCGCCGCGCTGCGCTTCACGCTCGCCTTCCTGCCCGCCGCCTTGTTCATCCGCCGCCCGCGCGTGCGCTGGCGCGACCTCGCCGGCTACGGCGTGCTGATCGGCGCGGGGCAGTTCGGGCTGCTGTTCATCGCGATGGACGGGCTGATCTCGCCCGGCCTCGCCAGCCTGGTGGTGCAGAGCCAGGTATTCTTCACCATCGGGCTGGCGATGGCGTTTCGCGGCGAGCGGGTGAAGCCGGTGCAGCTGGTCGCGCTCGTCATGGCGACGGCGGGGATCGGCGTCATCGTCGCGCACGGCGGCGGCGCGGCGACGCCGCTCGGGCTCGCGCTCGTGGTCGCCGCGGCGCTCAGCTGGGCGGGCGGCAACCACGTCGCCAAGGCGAGCGGGGTGACCGACATGCTCGCCTTCGTCGTCTGGTCGAGCATGTTCGCGGTGCCGCCGCTGGTGCTCGCCGCGGTCCTGCTGGAGGGGTGGCAGCCGATCGCGACAGCAGTCGCGCAGGCGACACCCGCGACCTGGGCCGCGGTGGTGTGGCAGTCGGTCGGCAACTCGCTGTTCGGCTACGCCGCCTGGGGCTGGCTTCTCGCACGGCACCCAGCAGCGACGATCACGCCGCTGGCGATGCTCGTTCCGGTGTTCGGCATGGGTGCGAGCGCCTTGCTGCTGGGCGAGGCACTGCCGGGCTGGAAGCTGGACGCGGGCGCGCTGGTACTCGGTGGACTGGCGCTCAACATCCTGTGGCCGCTCGCCGGGCGCATCCCGTGGCGGCGCGGGGCAGGGGCGTGACGAGCTTTACTCGACCGCTAGGATTTCGATCGAGTCCTCGCGTCCGTTGAACGCGACCCGTTCGCCCGCTTCCGCGCCCATCAGCGCGCGGGCGAGTGGCGCGGAGAAGGCGATCGTGCCGGTGGCCGGATCGGCCTCGTCGTCGCCGACCAGCGTCACGCAGCGCCGCTTGCCCGCGAGCTGAAAGGTGACACGGCTGCCGAAGCCGACCGCGCCATCGTCGCGCGGCGCGGTCTCGATCGCGGTCGCGCGGCGGGTCAGCCAGTAACGCAAGCTCCGCCGCAGTTTCTTGACGACTTCATCCTCGTGCGTTGCGGCGATCTCGGCTTCGAGCGCGGCGACCCGCTCCTCGATCAGCGCGCGCCCGCGCGGCGTGACGAGATTGGGGCCGGGCGGCAGCGGCAACTCGAACGTCGGTTCGAGATGCTCGTCGTCGCTCTCGCGGCGAAAGGCGACACTCATCCGAGCTTGCCGAACTGCGCCTCGTAGCCCGCGCGGTCCCCCTGCGCGAGGAAGCGCGCCTGCTCGCGCCAGCGGTCGCGCTCCATCCGGCCCTGGAATGCGCCGAGCTGCGCGTCCAGGTCGGCGGCCTCCTGATCGTCGAGCCAGGCGAGCTGATCGACCTGGGTGATGCCGAGCTCGCCCAGCCGCGCCGCGATCTTCGGGCCGAGCCCCTTCAATTGCGTGATCGAACCGCCCGAGGTCGCGTGCGCCGGGGCAGGCTCCGGCGAGCCGGGCGTATCCGCCGCCGCGCTCGCGGGTGAGGCGTCGAGCGGTGCCGCCGCCGCGATCGGCTCGTCGGCGGTCAGCGGCTCGCTTGGCTGCTCGTCAGTAGCCGGTTGGGCCACAGGCGTTGCTGCGGCAGGGCGGTGATCGCCGTCGCCCGCGCGCTGACCTTCGGGCGCGAGCGTCGACGCTCGGCTTGGCTGGGGCGCGTCGTCGAAGACCTCGCCGGCATCATCGACGTCGCGCTGCTCGACACCGTCCTCGCGCAGCGCGTCGATGCGCGCCTGCTCCTCCTTCTCGGCCGCGCGGCGCGCACCCTTCAGCCGCTGACCCTTGATCATCCCCAGGATCGTCAGCAGCGCGAGCAGCGCCACCAGTCCGAGCGCGACCAGCACCAGCAGGTTATCCTGCGAGAACGGTATCATCGAGTAATTTCCCATGGGCGCTGAACGTAGCGGGCGGAGCTAGGGTCCTCAAGCGAGCGGAGAGCCGCTTTCTTCGCGCGCGATCTCGCGCCAGCCGATGTCGCGGCGACAGAAACCCGTCGGGAAATCGATACGGTCGACCGCCGCGTAGGCCGCAGCCTGCGCCGCGCGCACGCTGTCGCCCGTCGCGGTGACCGCGAGTACGCGCCCACCGCTCGCCACGAGGCGTCCATCACGCATCCGCGTACCGGCCTGGAACACGCGCGCGTTGTCCGCCTCGGCATCGTCGATCCCCGCGATCACGCCGCCGGTCTCGGGCGTGCCGGGATAGCCGCGCGCCGCCATCACGACGGTCAGTGCCACGTCGTCGCGGAAGCGCGGGGCGGGCAGGTCGGCCAGGCGACCCTCCGCGACCGCCAGCAGCACCTCGACGAGATCGCCGTCGAAGCGCGCCATCAGTACCTGGCACTCGGGGTCGCCGAAACGAACGTTGTACTCGATCAGCTTTGGGCCGTCCGCGGTCAGCATCAGCCCGGCGTAGAGCACGCCCACGTACGGGCTGCCCGCCGCGGCGAGCGCGTCGATGGTCGGGCGCACGATCTCGCCCAGCGCGCGTTCCTCGTCCGCGGACGACAGGCACGCGGCGGGGGAATAGGCGCCCATGCCGCCGGTGTTCGCTCCCGTGTCGCCGTCGCCGACGCGCTTGTGATCCTGCGCCGAGCCGAACGACGCGCTGCTGGTGCCGTCGCTCAGTACGAACAGGCTGGCCTCTTCCCCCTCCAGGAACTCCTCGATTACCGCCTCGGCGGGACCGCTTGCGAACAGGTCGTGGACCGCGGCCTCCGCTTCCTCGCGCGACATCGCCACGGTCACGCCCTTGCCCGCGGCGAGCCCATCGGCCTTGATGACGCAGCGGCATCGTCCGTCCGCCTCGAAATCGGCGAGGCAGGCGAGCGCGCCGTCGCGCGAGGTGACGCGGAAATAGCGCGCGGTCGGGATGCCGATGCGCGCGCACAGGTCCTTGGTGAACCCCTTCGATCCCTCCAGCTTCGCCGACTCGCGACCGGGGCCGAACACCGGCACGCCGATCGCGCGGACGTTGTCGGCCAGCCCCTCGACCAGCGGCGCCTCCGGTCCGACGACGACCAGTCCGATCTGCTGCCGGCGGACGAAGTCGATCACCGCGCGGTGGTCCGCCGGGTCGAGCTCGGCGATCGTCGCGTGGCTAGCGATCCCGGGGTTGCCCGGCGCGGCGAAGAGCGTATCGAGGCGGGGCGACTGCGCCAGCCGCCACGCCAGCGCGTGTTCGCGGCCGCCCGACCCGATCAACAGGATATTCATGGCCGATCCCCTTTTCGATACTCCGGCGGCGCGGCTGGTAGCCGAGGCGGTGCCGGGCGACAATGCGATGGCGCTGTCGGTCGGCGAACTGTCGGGCCGGCTGAAGCGGATGGTCGAGGGCGAGTTCGGCCACGTTCGGCTTCGCGGCGAGATCTCGGGCTACAAGCGCGTCGCCTCCGGCCACTCCTATCTCGCGCTGAAGGACGACAGCGCGGTGATCGACGGTGTGATGTGGAAGGGCAACAGTGCGTCGCTCGCCTTCCGTCCCGAGGACGGCGTCGAGGTGATCGCGACCGGGCGACTGACGACCTACCCGGGTCGTTCCAAGTATCAGATCATCATCGAACGGATGGAACTCGCCGGCGCGGGTGCGCTGATGGCGCTGCTCGAGCGCAACAAGGCGCGTTTCGATGCCGAGGGGCTGTTCGCCAAGTCGCGCGCGCGGGCACCGCTGCCGTTCATGCCACGCGTGATCGGGGTCGTGACCTCCGGTACCGGCGCGGTGATCCGCGACATTCTCCACCGGCTGGAGGATCGCTGCCCGACGCACGTCGTCGTCTGGCCGGTCAAGGTACAGGGGCAGGGCGCGGCGGAGGAGATCGCCGCGGCGATCCGCGGGTTCGATGCGTTGCCGGCGAGCGATGCCGCAGGTGCGAACGCTGTCCCCCGGCCGGATCTGGTCATCGTCGCGCGCGGCGGCGGCTCGATCGAGGATCTATGGGCGTTCAACGAGGAACCAGTCGTCCGCGCGGTCGCCGGCTGCGCGATCCCGATCATCTCCGCGGTCGGGCACGAGACCGACACGACCTTGTGCGACCACGCCGCCGACCTGCGCGCGCCGACCCCGACCGCGGCGGCCGAGATCGCGGTGCCGGTGCTCGCCGACCTGCGCTACACGCTCGACGCGATGAGCGCGCGCACCGCGCGCTGCGCCAATCGCCACGTCGAGCGCGGGCGCGAGCGGTTGACCGCGCTGGCGCGGCTGCTCCCCTCGCGCGACCGGTTGCTGGGACCGCAGCGGCAGCGGATGGACGAGGCGGCGACCCGCGCCGACCGCGCGCTTGAACGCCGCGTGGCGGGCGCACGCGGCGCGCTCGACCGCGTCGCGGGCGCGATCCGGCCCGCCACGCTCGACCGCCGGCTGGAGGCGGCGCGCCGCAGCCTCGCCGATGTCGGTCGGCTGGTGGAGAGTCTCAATCCCGACCGCATCCTGGAGCGCGGCTACGCCCGCGTGACGACGCGCGACGGCGGGACGGTCACCTCCGCCACGGCCGCGCGCGATGCCGGCGCACTGACGCTCCACTTCCGCCATCAAGAGCTGGTCGACGTGAGCGTCGCCGGCACGGTTGAGGAAGCCGCACCGCGCCCCCACGTTCGGCGCAAGCAGAAACCCGACCAGCCGACGCTGCTCTAACGGAACATCAAGCGATGCTCATGTCGAACACCAACCGCCCCGCCAAGCTCCACTACATGGCCAACGGCTTTCGCGTGCTGAGCACCGGCGACCACGTCGTCTGCGCGGCCTCAGGCGCCGCGATCCCGCTGGATGACCTGCGCTACTGGGACGTGACCGAACAACGCCCCTTCGCGACCGCGCAACTCGCCAGCGAGGCGATGCGGCCGCGGTAGGGCGACCACGTGCGCAAAAGTTTATTGAACACGCTCGACGCGTACCGGATAATTGCCGTTGAACGATGCCCGAAAGCTTCCCATCGCCGCGCGCTTGATCTTGACCTTGTCACCGATGCGTGGCGGTATCTTGAATGGCTCGGTAGTGCGCCACACCGAGTTATCGGCGAACTGAACGACGAAGCGGTCGCGTCCCGTCGGCTGCATCTTGGTCAGCGTGGTATCGATCTCGCTGATTTCCGTGCGTTGTTCCTCATCCTTGCCGCCGCCGAACAAATTGATGTCGGGGAGCTTGAGTCCGAACAGCGAACGCTTCTTTTCCTTCACCTCGGCGCGGTCGAGCACGACCAATCCATCTGTTCGTTTGGCTTCGTCCAGCGCGGCTGCGGCGCGATCGAAACATTGCAGCCGCGCCGCTGTCTCTGCAATCGACCGGCATGCGGTGATCGCATCCAGGCTCGCGCTCGCTCGGTTCTGTGCGCTGATCGGTGCCGCCGCAGTGATCGAGATCGCGGCGGCCAACAGCGCGCGCATTTGGGTAATCGTCATAGGAATGGCCTAGCGCGTCACAGCCTGTCGCAAAAGTGTGACCGTTTTGTCACGATCTTTCGCAAAGCTCATCGCGGCGGCAATCTCCATTGCTCCAACAGGACCCTGCTTGATAGGTACAAGCATCGCTCAAGATAGAATTGTCGGGCGGAGAACGTCGGATGACCATTAGGTCAGCTTGGCTGCTATAAAGGGGACGGTACACAATGATGACCAATCGTTCGCGTTTGCTCGCGAGCACGTTGTTGGTGGGCGCGATGACCGCAACTGCACCGGCATTGGCACAGGTCGGTACGCCGACCAATCAGATCGATACGAGCGCCAACGGAGAGGTTGTGCCGGCTGGTAGCGACATCGTCGTCACGGGTTCGCGCATCAAGCGCCGTGACCTCGAAACCGCCGCTCCGATCACCGTCGTCAGCCAGGAAGAGTTCCGCCTTCAGGGCTCGGTGAACGTCGAGACGGTGCTCAACCAGCTGCCGCAGGTGATTCCGGGCGCGACCGCGTTCTCGAACAACCCCGGCGGCGGCGTCGCAACGCTGGACCTGCGCGGCCTCGGGCCGACGCGCACGCTCGTCCTCGTCAACAACCGTCGCTACATGTTCTACGATGCGAGCCAGCTCGTCGATCTGAACACCATTCCGACCTTCCTGATCGAGGGCGTTGACACGGTAACCGGCGGTGCGTCGGCCGTGTACGGTTCGGACGCGGTCTCGGGCGTCGTCAACTTCCGTCTGCGTACCGACCTGAGCGGCGTGATCGCGGGTGCGCAATACGGCATCACCGAGCGCGGCGATGGTCGTCGCTACAACGCGTACGTCGCAATCGGCACCGAACTGGGCGGCGACAATCGCGGTCACGCGACCGTGTACGGTGAATATTATCGCCGTTCGTCGATCTTCCAGGGCGCGCGCGACTTCTCGGCGGTTGATCTCTCCGAAACCCGCGACGCGGCCGGCAACGTGACAGGCGTTGCGGTCGGTGGCTCCTCGACCACGCCGAACGGCCGTTTCACGTCGAATCTCTCGGCTGCGGCTTGCCCGGCGGGTAACGTGTTCTGCAGCCCGGGCGCTTATTATTCCACGGCTGGTGCTTCGCGTCGTCGCACTGCTGCCGACGTGTACAATTTTGCACCCGACAACTACCTGATGGTGCCGCAGGAGCGTTACCTGCTCGGTGGCTTCGCTGACTATGAGATCACGAAGGGCGTCACCGCCTATACGGAGGTGACCTTTGTCAACAACCGCGTGGCGACGCAGCTGGCTCCGACGCCGGTCACCGGCACGTTCAACGTCAACATCAACTCCGTCACGCCGTTCATCTCGGCCGCCGACGTGGCAGCGCTTCGTCAAATTGACGCGATTGCGGGCGGCGGCAACACCGTCGGCGACGGCATCGTGCCGTTGTCGGTTCAGCGTCGTGCCAACGAGACCGGCGGTCGCAACTCGCTCGACGAGCGTAACGCCTTCCGGTTCCTCTTCGGCGTTCGCGGAGACCTGACCGAGAAGTTTAACTACGACCTGTACTACAGCTACGCGCGGACGCGGAATGCCAATATCCAGGACGGCAACATCTCTCGGGCGGCGTTCCAGGCGGGGCTGAACGGCGTTGCCAATCCGATCAACATTTTCGGGCCGAATACGCTGACCCCGGACATGGTGAACCAAATCTCGATCCGCGCGCAGAACGGCGACATCTCGGTGTTGCAGGTGGCGAACGGCTCGATCTCCGGTGAGTTGTTCAACCTGGGCCTAGGCGCTGAGCCTGTCGGCCTGTCGTTCGGTGGTGAGTATCGCAAGCTCGCGTCGCGCTTCATTCCGGACACGGCGCTGGCGTCGGGTGACGTGATCGGCTTCAACGCCGGCCTGCCCACGCAGGGCGATTACAACGTGAAGGAAGCGTTCGCTGAACTTCGCGTGCCGATCATCGCCGATCGCCCGTTCTTCCACAATCTCGAGGTCTCCGGCGCCGTCCGCTATTCGGACTATTCGCTCGGCGCGGTGGGTGGCGTTTGGACCTACGCGGGTTCGGGGCAGTGGTCGCCGGTTCGTGACATCATGTTCCGCGGTCAATATCAGCGCGCTGTTCGCGCGCCGAACGTTGGCGAGTTGTTCGGCGGTCGCGCCACCAACTTCCCGACGCTGCAGGACCCCTGCGCTCTGCCGACGGCTGCAACGAACGCGACGCTGCGCAACCTCTGCATCGCGACCGGTGTTCCGGCTGCTGCGGTCGGTCAGACCAGCACGCAGCTGAATACGCAGATCTCGGTTCAGCAGGGCGGTAACCCTGACCTGCAGGAAGAAACGTCGGACAGCTACACCGGTGGCGTGGTGCTGCGTCCCAGCTTCATCCCGGGTCTCTCGATCACCGCCGACTATTACAACATCAAGATCAAGAACTCGATCTCGCTGTTGGGTGGCGGTGCCGGTAACGCTCTGTCGCTGTGCTACAACGTCATTCAGGACATCAACAGCGTGTACTGTCAGGCGTTCGCGGGCAACCGCAACGCGCTTGGTCAGTTCGACACCGACAACCAGCCGCAGATCCTGAACGCCAACGTCGGTACGTTGCGCACCAACGGCATCGACGTCGCGGTCGATTACTCGCACCGCCTCGGTTTCTCGGTGTTCGGTCGTGACGAATCGCGTCTGGCGTTCAACTTCAACGGCACCTGGGTGAACGACTTCACGATCACTCCGGTCGCGGCGCTGCCGGACATCACCAACGAGTGCTCGGGCCGGTTCGGCACGCTCGCGTGCGGCAATCCGTATCCGTCGTTCAAGTGGGTCTCGCGCCTGTCGTACATCGACGGTCCCGGCACGATCAGCTTCGCGTGGCGTCATATCGGTGCGGTGCGTGACGACGATCCCGACACGAACTACAACGTCGAGCGCATCCCGGCGTACAACGTCTTCAACCTGGCGGCGTCGTTCGACATCACCGAGCAGTTCAACTTCTCGGTCGGCGTCAACAACCTGTTCGACAAGCAGCCGACGCTGCTCGCCGGCAACAAGGAGCAGTCGGGCACCTATCCGAGCACGTACGACGTGTTGGGCCGCGACTTCTTCGCGTCGGTGCGGTTCAACTTCTAATAACTGAGGTCGTGCAGTGGAAAGGGGCGGAGAAATCCGCCCCTTTTTTTGTTCGGTCGCTGAGTTAAGATCAGCCCTAACTCGGCCAGCTTTCGATTGCGAAAGCTGGCATGTAGCTGAAGTTCTGTGATTGCTGCACGAGTAATGGATCGAGCGCAGCGAACCTCGACTTACAGCAGGTCACGACCATCTTCGACCTGAACGGCATAGATGGTGATGCGGCCGAGCAAGCCGTAAGGACTCCGGAAGCGCGTCACGCCGCATACTTCTATGCGGCGCTGCGTTGTGCAGAGCGATCAAGGGCAGGCTTCGACGCGTAGCCCTGTTCCGGTTACTCGGCGCTCAGTACCAACCGCCCATCACCCTCGTCGACGTGGACGGTCGCGCCGTCCTTCACCTCGCCGCGCAGGATCAGGTCGGCGAGCGGGTCCTGCAGATAGCGCTGCACCGCGCGCTTCAGCGGTCGCGCACCGTAGACCGGGTCGTAGCCGACGCGGCCGAGCCACGCGCGCGCGGCGTCGGTCAGGTCGAGCGTGACCTTGCGGTCGGCGAGCAGACGACCGACGCGCGACACCTGGATGTCGACGATCGGGCCCATGTGCGCCTGACCCAGCCGGTGGAACAAGATGATCTCGTCCAGTCGGTTGAGGAACTCGGGCCGGAAGTGCGCACGCACCACGTCCATCACCTGCGGCTCGACCGCCTCCACGCCCGCGTCCTCGGGCATGTTGGCGAGGAACTGCGATCCCAGGTTCGAGGTCAGGATGATCAGCGTGTTGCTGAAATCCACCGTGCGCCCCTGACCGTCGGTCAGGCGACCGTCGTCGAGCACTTGCAAGAGCACGTTGAACACGTCGCCGTGCGCCTTCTCCACCTCGTCGAACAGCACGACCTGATAGGGTCGCCGCCGGACCGCCTCGGTCAGCACGCCGCCTTCCTCGTAGCCGACGTAGCCCGGCGGCGCACCGATCAGCCGCGAGACGGCGTGCTTCTCCATGAACTCGCTCATGTCGATCCGCACCATCGCGTTCGGGTCGTCGAACAGGAATTCGGCGAGGCTCTTGGTCAGCTCAGTCTTGCCGACGCCCGTCGGCCCCAGGAACAGAAAAGACCCGAGCGGACGATTCGGGTCCTGCAATCCGGCACGCGCGCGGCGCACCGCGGTGGAGACGGCGCGCACGGCGTCAGCCTGCCCGATCACGCGTTTGCCCAGCACCTCCTCCATCCGCAGCAGCTTCTCGCGCTCGCCCGCCAGCATCCGCTCGACCGGCACGCCGGTCCAGCGGCTGACGACACCGGCGATGTCGTCGGCGGTGACTTCCTCGCGCAGCATCGCGCCCTGAGTCGTCGCCTGCGCCTCCGCCAACTGACGCTCTAGTGCAGGGATGCGGCCGTAGGACAGCTCGCCCGCCTTCGCCAGATCACCCTGGCGCTGCGCCTGTTCGAGTTCCAGCCGCGCGGCGTCGAGCTGTTCCTTCAGCTTCGCCTCGCCCGCGATCTTGTCCTTCTCCGCCTGCCAGCGCGTCGTCAGCTCGGCCGATTGCTGTTCGAGGTTGGCGAGCTCCTCCTCCAGATTGGCGAAGCGGTCGCGCGACGCCTCGTCCGACTCGCGGCGCAGCCCCTCGCGCTCGATCTTGAGGCGCAGGATGCGGCGGTCGAGCGTCTCGATCTCCTCGGGCTTCGACTCCACCTCCATGCGGATGCGGCTGGCGGCCTCGTCCATCAGGTCGATCGCCTTGTCGGGCAGGAAGCGGTCGGTGATGT
>NZ_JBELMJ010000059.1:0-14069 GCF_042095875.1 Sphingomonas sp. | reverse complement strand
GCGTGACCGCACTAGCCCCCTGGGCGTCGCGGCCCGAGCGGAGCCGCGGGCGGCTGCACGCCGAGCCGGGCGCGGCCGAGCGGGGGCCGCGCGACGCGTTCCAGCGCGACCGCGACCGGGTGATCCACTCGATCAGCTTTCGCCGCCTGCGCCACAAGACGCAGGTGTTCATGGCGCCCGACGGGGACCATTTCCGCGTCCGCCTGACCCACAGCATCGAGGTGGCGCAGATCGGCCGCACGATCGCGCGCGCGCTCGGGCTCAACGAGGATCTGACCGAGGCACTCTGCCTCGCGCACGACATCGGCCATCCCCCGTTCGGCCACGCCGGCGAGGCGGCGCTGGAGCGCGCGCTGGCGGGCAAGGGCGGGTTCGACCACAACGGGCACACGCTGCGCACGCTGATGACGCTGGAGAGCCCGTATCCGCGGTACGCCGGGCTCAACCTGACGTGGGAGACGCTGGAAGGGCTCGCCAAGCACAACGGCCCGATTCCAGCGCCCGAGTGGGCGTTGGCGGAGGCGGATGCCGCCGCGCGGCTCGAGCTGGGCAGCTACGCCTCGCTCGAGGCGCAGGTCGCCGCGCTCGCCGACGACATCGCCTACGACAACCACGACATCGACGACGGCCTGCGCGCCGGGTTGCTGACGATCAATCAGCTGTGTGACGTGCCGCTGGTGGCGCGCGGCTGGGCGTCGGCGCGGGGTGCCTTCGCCGATCTGGGCGACGATCGGCTGCACGGCGAGGTGATCCGCAGCCAGATCGGCGCGATGGTCAACGACCTGATCGCGGAGACCACGGGCCGCATCGCCGCCTCGGGTGTGCGCAGCGTCGATGACGTGCGCGCCGCGGGGCGCGCGCTGGTAGGCTTCTCCGACGCGATGGCGGCGGATGAGCGGCAGCTGAAGGCCTTCATGTACGCCAATTTGTACCACCACCCGCGCCAGCTCGCCGCCGCCGCCGCCGCGGATCACGTCATCGACGGGCTGTTCATGGCGTACCACGCCGATCCCGCGCTGCTGCCCGAGGAATGGCGCGTGCGCCTGCCCGACGCCGAGCCGCAGCTGAGCCGCCACATCGCCGACTTCATCGCCGGCATGACCGACCGCTACGCCGTGTCCCGCTACCGCGAGGTGGTCGGCCCGATCGACCTGCCCGAAGGCTTCTGAGGTCGGGCGTGACCGCGCCCGCGTGACAGCGGGTGCGGTCAGATCGACTTGGCGACCGGCTCAGTTCGCGGCGGCGGCGGTCACGACCACGTTGCGCTTGGCGCGGAACGACACCGGATAACCGTTGGTGGTGCCGCGCACTCGGTCTCCGTCAACCAGCAGGCGGAACTTCTCGCGGCTACCAACCTCGTGACCCTCGATCAGCGTCTTGCCGTTGTCGCGCGCGGTCTGCGTGTAGACGTAGGTGCGGCCCTCGTGCGTGAAGCTCTGCTCGGCCGGCTCGGCAGCGATGCCGACGGTGGAGATGAGCGCGGCGACAGCGGCGGCGGCGATGAACTTGATCTGGTGCATGGTAAGGCTCCCGGTTGGTTGCCCGTCGCCGGGCTTCGTCATAGGATGTATTTGGTGCAGTGCAGCACGGGCAAATGACTTGTGCGCGCCCGCGGTTGCAGGACGTGCAATCGCGGGCGAGCGATGCGTGACGCCGAGAACGGCTCGGCTTTTGCGTGCGCGCGCACCTTGGTCTAAGGCCCCGCCGCTATGACATTGTACGCCCGCTTTGCCGCCCACGTGGGCGACGCGCTCGACGCGCTCGTCGCCGCCGGAGAGCTGCCCGCCAATCTCGACCGCCGCAACGTGACGGTCGAGCCGCCGCGCGACGCGACCCACGGCGACCTCGCCACCAACGCCGCGATGGTGCTCGCCAAGCCCGCGCGCACCAATCCGCGCCAGCTCGCCGAGAAGATCGTCGCGCACCTGTCCGCGCTCGACAGCGTCACCGCGGCCGAGGTCGCGGGGCCGGGCTTCATCAACCTGCGTCTGTCCGACGACACGTGGCGCGACGAGTTGCGCGCGGTCGCGGCGGCGGGCGCCGATTACGGCCGCTCGTCGGCGGGCGAGGGGGTCAGCGTCAACGTCGAGTACGTGTCCGCCAATCCCACGGGGCCGATGCACATGGGGCATTGCCGCGGCGCGGTCGTCGGCGACTCGCTCGCCAATCTGCTCGCCTTCGCCGGGCACCGGGTCATCCGCGAGTATGTGATCAACGACGCGGGCAGCCAGGTCGACGTGCTCGCGCGCTCGGCGCACATCCGCTACCGCCAGGCGCTGGGCGAGGATGTCGGGGCGATCCCCGAGGGGCTGTACCCCGGCGACTATCTCGTCCCCGTGGGGCAGGCGCTCGCCGCCGAGTTCGGCGACCGCTACGTCGCCGCGCCCGGGGCCGAGTGGCTGGTCGCGTTCCGCACGCGCGCGGTCGACGCGATGATGGCGCTGATCAAGGCCGATCTGGCGCTGCTCGGCATCCACCACGACGTGTTCGCCTCGGAGGCCGCGCTCCAGGCGGCGGGCAAGCCTGAGGAGGCGGAAGCGTGGCTGCGCGCGCGCGACCTCGTCTACGACGGGGTGCTAGAGGCGCCGAAGGGCGAGACGCCTGACGACTGGGAGCCGATCGAACTGCCGCTGTTCCGCTCGACGCGGTTCGGCGACGATCAGGATCGCCCGATCAAGAAATCGAACGGCAGCTGGACCTATTTTGGCGCCGACATGGCGTACCATTTCCAGAAGGCGCAATCGGCCGACCAGCTGATCGACATCTGGGGTGCCGACCACGCGGGCACCGTGAAGCGCATCCAGGCCGCGGTCGCCGCGCTGACGGAAGGGCGGACGCGCTTCGACGTCAAGCTGGTCCAGATGGTGCGGCTGCTGCGCGCGGGCGAGCCGGTCAAGATGAGCAAGCGCGCGGGCAATTTCGTCACGCTCGCGGACGTGGTGCGCGAGGTCGGCAAGGACGTGGTCCGCTTCACCATGCTCACCCGCCGCGCCGACGCGCAGATGGACTTCGACTTCGCCAAGGTGGTCGAGGCGTCGAAGGACAATCCCGTGTTCTACGTCCAGTATGCGCACGCGCGCGTTGCCTCGCTCCACCGCCGCGCGGCGGAGGCGGGGATCAGCGCCGAGGGGGCGGACCTGTCCCGGCTTGACACGGAGGAACTCGCGCTGGTGAAGCTCGCGGCGCAGTTCCCGCGGATCGTCGAGACCGCCGCGGCGGCGCGCGAGCCGCATCGGATCGCCTTTTATCTCTACGACTTGGCGGCTGCTTTTCACGCGGCGTGGAACGTCGGCAACGACCGGCCTGACCGCCGCTACCTGATCGCCGACGACCACGCGGTCACCGCTGCACGCCTGTCCTTGGCGGCGGGCGTCGGACAGATTATTCGCAATGGCCTCTCCATCATGGGCGTGGAGGCGGTTTCGGAGATGCACTGATGGCGACCTCGAACGAGTTCGAGCGCGACGAGGACCGGCTGCCGTGGCTGGAAACGGTCGAACCCGACGAGCCGCACGGCTCGGGCGTGGGGCGCAGGGTGCTGCTCGTGCTGGTCGGCCTGCTGGTGCTCGGCGCGGCGATCTTCGGGCTCTACCGCCTGCAGGTCGGGCGCGGCGCCGATGGCTCGGGTGAGCTGATCGCCGCGCAGGAAGGCGACTACAAGGTCAAGCCCGACGATCCCGGCGGGCTGAAGGTCGAGGGCGAAGGCGACACCGCGATCGCGACCAGCGCTGGCGCCAATCCCAACGGCTCGATCGATTTGAAGGCAGTGCCCGAGGCGCCGATCAGCGGCACGCGCCGCACCGCGCCCGACGCCGCCGCTCGCCCCGGCGCGACCTCCGCCAGCGTGTCGGTGCCCGCGGCGAGCGCGCCGCTGCGCGCGCAGCGTCCGATGACCGCGCCGGTCGCGGCCGTCCCCGGCGCCGGCTCGGGCGGCAGCCTGGTCCAGCTCGGCGCGTTTCCGACCGAATCGGCCGCCAACACCGCGTGGAGCGCGGTCGCCAAGCGGTTCAGCTACGTCGCCCCGCTCGGCAAGGACGTGCAGAAGGCCGACGTCAACGGCCGCACCGTCTACCGCCTGCGCGTCAACGCCGGCAGCGCCAACGCCGCCGCCGACATCTGCGGCCGGTTGAAGGTCGCGGGGGAGAGCTGCTTCGTCACCAGCTGAGCGGCGTACGAGTCAATGCGGCGCGCGGGTTTCACGACCCGCGCGTTTGGCTTAATCGAGCGGGCATGAAGCCCGTCATTTTCGGCCTGTCGGGGCCGGTGCTCACCGCGGACGAACGCGCCTTCTTCGCCGAAGCGCGTCCCGCCGGCTACATTCTGTTCAAGCGCAACGTCGAGACGCGCGCGCAGCTGCGCGCCCTGACGGACAGCCTGCGCGCGCTGGAGGGCCGCGACGACCTCGCGATCCTGGTCGATCAGGAGGGTGGCCGCGTCGCGCGGCTCGGCCCGCCCGAGTGGCCCGCGTTTCCCGCCGGTCCCGCCTTCGACGCCCTGTACGAGCGCGCGCCGATGTCGGGGATCGAGGCCGCGCGCGCCAACGCGCACGCGCTCGGGCTCACGCTGTCGGAGGTCGGCATCACCGTGAATTGCCTGCCGCTGCTCGACGTCGCGCGCGCGGACACGACGGAGGCAATCGCGACGCGCGCCTACGGGCGCGAGCCGATGCGCGTCGCCGCGATGGGGCGCGCGACGCTGGAGGGATTGCGCGCGGGCGGTGTGGTGGGCGTGGTCAAGCACATGCCCGGCCACGGTCGCGCGCTCGCCGACTCGCACTATCACCTGCCCACGGTCACCGCCTCGGCCGAGGAGCTGGAGGACGATCTCGCGCCGTTCCGCGCACTGGCGGGCGCGCCGATGGGGATGACCAGCCATATCGTCTATCAGGCATGGGACCGCGAGCGCCCCGCGACGCTGTCACCGACCGTCATCGACGACGTGATCCGCGCGGGGATCGGCTTCGAAGGACTGCTGATGAGCGACGACATTGACATGAAGGCGTTGTCGGGCACTCCGGCACAGAAGGCGGTTGGTGCGGTCGCCGCCGGGTGCGACGTGGTGCTCGACTGCTGGGCGCGGATGAACGAGATGCAGGCGATCGCCGCCGTGCTGCCCGACATCACGCGCAGAGGGCGCGAGCGGCTGGACCGCGCGATGGCGAGCGTCGCCGCACCCGCGGGCGATCTCGCCGCGCTCACTGCCAAGCGCGACGCGTTGCTCGCGCTCGCCTGAGCATCGCTGCGTGCCCGCGCCCGAGCAGCTGCTGCTCGACCTCGATGGCTGGGAAGGCCCGCTCGACGTGCTGCTGTCGCTCGCGCGCGCGCAGAAGGTCGACCTCAAGCAGATCTCGATCCTGGCACTAGTCGAGCAGTACCTCGCCTATATCGAGCGCGCGCGGCGGACAAAGCTGGAAGTCGCCGCCGATTACCTCGTCATGGCGGCGTGGCTGGCGTACCTGAAGAGCGCACTGCTCTTGCCGCGCGATCCCGCGGTCGAACCCGATCCCGAGGGGCTGGCGCTGCGGCTCCAGCTGCGGCTCGAACGGCTCGACGCGATGCGCGACGCCGGCGCCAGGTTGATGGCGCGCGACCGGGTAGGGCGCGACGTGTTCGTGCGCGGCGCGCCCGAGGGGCTGCGCACCGTCCGTCAGCACCGTTGGACCGCCGACCTCTACGACCTGATCGCCGCCTACGGACAGGTCAGCGCGCGCGCCCGGCCGGTGATGCACGTGGTGCAGGACCGCGAGGTGATGACGCTCGACGCCGCGCTGCAGCGCGTCTCGGCGATGGTGGGCGTGGCGGTCGAGTGGCAGGCGATCGAACGTTTCCTGCCAGGCGCCGCATCGGCGCAACTGCACCGGTCCGCGCTCGCTTCCTCCTTCCTCGCCGCGCTCGAACTCGCGCGGCAGGGCAGGGTGGAACTGCGCCAGGCCGCGCCCTTCGCGCCGCTCTACCTGCGGGCGCGCGCGTGACCCCGCCCGATGACGCGATCCGCGCGGTCGAGGCGGTGCTGTTCGCCGCCACCGAGCCGCTGTCGCCGGAGGCGATCCGCGCGCACGTCGGCCCGCTCGACGTGCGCGCGGCACTCGACCGGCTCGCGCAGGACTATGCCGGGCGCGGCGTCGAACTGGTCGAGCGCGCGGGTTCGTGGCATTTCCAGACCGCGCCGGACCTGGCGCATCTCCTGCGCCGCGACCGCGAGGAGCAGCGTCGGCTCAGCCGTGCCGCTATCGAGACGCTGGCGATCGTCGCCTATCACGAACCCGTCAGCCGCGCCGACATCGAGGCGATCCGCGGGGTGCAGATCTCGCGCGGGACGCTCGACATGCTGATGGAGGCGGGTTGGGTGCGCCCCGCCGGCCGGCGCGAAGTGCCCGGGCGACCGCTCACCTACGCGACGACGCCCGGCTTCCTCGCGCATTTCGGCCTCGCCTCGCGCCGCGACCTGCCCGGGATCGCCGACCTGCGCGCCGCCGGGCTGCTCGACCCGGTCGATCTCGCCGCCGAGCAGGCTTTGGGCGAGGTCGAGGTAGCAAAGCGCGGCAAGGACGATTAGATGGGGTGGGAATAGGAGACCATCTCATGGGCAGCTTCAGCCTTCCGCATATTCTCGTCCTCGCGGTAATCGCGATCCTGCTGCTCGGCGGCGGGCGGTTCTCCGCCATGATGGGCGACGTCGCCAAGGGCGTGAAGAGCTTCAAGAAAGGCATGGCGGAGGAGGACGAGGACACGTCCGGCCGTCCCAAGCCGCGAATCGAGGCGCAATCGGCCGCGCAGCCGGCCTATGACCGCGATGCCGATCGCGTGCGCGAGGATCGCTGACGACATCCGATCAAGTTCGGCCGCGCTGAATGCTCGATATCGCTCCGTCGGAGTTCCTGCTGGTCGCGTTCATCGCACTGGTGGTGATCGGCCCCAAGGACCTGCCCAAGGCGCTTCGCGTCGTCGGCTACTGGGTCGGTCGCGCCCGCGCGGTCGGGCGTCAGTTCCGCTCAGGCTTCGATGAGATGGTGCGCGAGGCCGAGCTCGCCGACATGGAGAAGAAGTGGAAGGAGGAGAATGAGCGGATCATGCGCGAACATGCTGCGCCGACCGCCGATCCCGCCTCGCCGCACGCGCCTGATGATGAACCAGCTCCGGTGATGGCCGAGCAGCCGCAGATGATCGAGCATCCGCGCGTCGAGCCAACAGAGCAGCCCGCCTCGGCCGAGCAGGCGTCGGCGACCCCGCCGGAGCCGGCCGCGGTCGACGCACCCGTCACCGAGAATCGGGCAGCGTCATGAGCGACGACCTCGACGCGTCGCGCGCGCCTTTGCTCGACCATCTGCTCGAGCTGCGGCGGCGGCTGCTCTACTGCATCGCCGCGATCGCGGTCGCGTTCTTTGTGTGCTGGTATTTCGCCGAGGACATCTTCGCCTTCCTGGTCCAGCCGCTGCTCGCGGTCGGGCAGAAGACGGTGATCTACACCGAGATCTTCGAAGCCTTCTTCGTGCAGGTGAAGGTCGCATTCTTCTCCGCGATGATGATCTCCTTCCCGGTGATCGCCAACCAATTGTGGCAGTTCATCGCGCCCGGCCTGTATCGCAAGGAGAAGCGCGCGCTGCTGCCGTTCCTCCTCGCGACACCGGTGCTGTTCCTGATGGGCGCGGCGATGGCCTATTACGTCGCCATACCGATGGCGCTGCACTTCCTGCTCGGCTACTCCGGCATGGTCGGCGGCGTGCAGCAGCAGGCGCTGCCCGCGATCGGCAACTACCTGTCGTTCGTAATGCAGTTCCTGTTCGGCTTCGGTGCCGCGTTCCTGCTACCCGTGTTGCTGATGCTGCTGGAGCGCGCGGGAATCGTCACCCGCAAGCAGTTGATCGCCGCGCGCCGCTACGCGATCGTCGGCGCGTTCGCGATCGCGGCGGTGCTGACTCCGCCAGACGTCGGCTCGCAGCTGTTGCTCGCGATCCCGCTGGTGATCCTGTACGAACTGGCGATCGTCGGTATCTGGTTCACCGAGCGCCGCCGCGCGCGTGAGAACACCGCGATCGTCGCCGAGTAAGCTGGCAGGCGTGGTGTAGCGCCGCGCGGATCGGCAGGCTTCGCACGTTCCGTCAGCTGCTAATCACGAGACTATTGGAGCAGTCGTGCGCCTGGCCAGGATACGCAAGATTCCCGTCAGGCGCGGTCCCGACGGCGATCAACAGTCGCACGGTTGATTGAGCCTCGGTGCCGTCGGGGTGCGCCAACATGAGTCTGCTTAACGCAAAGGAGCGGCCGGCGCGAACCGACCGCTCCATTCATCGGCAACGACGGCGGACTTACTTCGCGTCGTTGGCGGTCTTGGCGACGGTGTTACCGGCCGAGGACACGTCCTTGCCCGCACCTTCGATGGTGTTGCATGCCCCGAGGATGAGCGCGCTGGCCAAGGTTGCGGCTGCGACGATCTTACGCATGAAAACAACTCCTGCTCTGGCTGAATGCCTCGCGCTTCAATGATCCCACGGGTGGTTCGTTCCACCTGCGTGTCGATCATGCGGAGAAGAATAAGGCCCGAAAGCGTCACCGGGGGGGGGGGAGGGTTGACGCTTCCGGGCCTATGTCGTGGACCGCGAGAGCGGGGGGGTGTCTTGCCGCGATCCGGAGTGTAGAACGTCATCTCTGCCGGGTGGTTCCGGTCGTCGCGCGCATTTAATTGCGCATCTCATGGCGCGCCGGTCAGGTCACGAAAACGGCATCTCAATCGGGCGCCAGCGCTGGCTCAGTCGCTTCCGATCGTCATGATCTTGAGCTCGTAGGCGCCGGTCAACGGATCGTGCTGCAACGTCGATCGCAGCTGGCGGGTCAGCCCCTCGACCACGCGCCCGAAGCGATTCTTCAACCCGTCGCGCAGGCAATCGCTGTCGACCAGCGCGCGCGACGAGATGCGCAGCAGCGCACGATCCGGCTCCGTCGCGGCGCGCAGCGTGATTCGCAGCTGCGCGCCGGTGTCGCACGTCATGGCGAGTTCGACGAGCTCGGTAATCAGGAACGCCACCGGCACCGCGACGTCCTGCGTCACGTAGAGCGGGTCGATCTCAAGCCCGATCCCGACCTGCATGTGCTCGGGCGCGGTCGCGCGAAGGTTGGACGCGAGTTCGCCGCAGACCGACCGCATGCTGACGCCGCGATTCTCCTCCATCTCGGCGAAATGGTAGCGGTGGACGACGGCCAGCGCGTCAACGCGGCGCTGAATCGAGTTATAGGCCTGCGACGCCTCGGGCGACTTGGCGCCGCGCGCGTGAAAATTGATCAGGCTGGAAATGACCTGCAGGTTGTTCTTCACGCGATGGTGGACCTCGCGCGTCAGCTTGGTCTGGCGCACCAGTCCTTCGGCGAGGCCGGCTTCGTGGATCGCCACAGTCCGGCTGAGCGTGCGAAACGTATCGGCCAGGTCGCGCAACTCGTGCGCGGGAAGCGTGCGGTACAGATCGGTGTCGGGCTGGTCGCCGGGCTCGTAGGCGGCGATACTGCTGCGCAAGGTGCGCAGCGGGTTGATCAGCAGCCGGTCGACGACGAACCACGCGATCGCGGCCGCCGCCGCCCACATCAGCAGCGGCAGCGCGAGCGCAAGGATCAGCGGCGACCCGATCGGCGCGCTGCGTACCTGCATCTCGAGTGCCAGGTCGGCGATCCCCAGGTCCTCGCGGATCGCCTCGCGCCGCTCCAGCGCGCGTTCGCGCTCCAGCGATACGAGCTCCAGGCGATCATCGTCGTCGACCAGGGTCGCGCCATAGTCGGAGGAGAAGCCGCTCGGGCGGCCGATCTTGGTTAGGAACGTGCGGGGGAAAAACGCTGCCGCGCTGACGCCGCGGTCACCCAGCCGAAGGACCAGGCCGCGTCCGTCGAGGAAATGCGCCGTGACGCCCGACGCGACGGGATCATCCGTCCGCGCGTGCGCGCCGGTGAAGTCGTGGCCGCACAGCAACTCGCCGTCACCGTTGAAGATGCCGAACTCCGCGCCGGCCACCGCCTGTTGGGCGAACACGCCCTGCACGCGCGCGCAACTGGGCGCGTCGCGCGGATCGAGCGTGAGTGCGTCCACCGCAACGCGGAGCGCAGTCATGTCGCCCGCCAGCTCAATCGAGATTGACCGGCTGCTCTCCGCCGCCGCGACGCGCAGGTGCGATCTGAGCTCAGTATCGGCGATCTGCGTCACGCGCAGCGTCGCGAACACCGCGATCAGGGCGAGCGGGAGCAGCGCGAGGCTGAGGATCAGGAACAGTTTGGCGCCGGTCGGCCAGCGCGCGAGGAAATCCTGCCGCGCGTCATGCTGGACGCTGTCGGCATCTGTGTCGGTCATTCCACGCGTCAGTCGAGTTTGCCGAGCAACGCCAGCAGATCGTCCGGAACCGTTTCGTCGACGGTTTTCTGGTACACGGACCGAAGCGCCGATCCCATGTCGCGGTTCTTCGATTGCGCCGCCGTACCTTTTTTCGGCTTATCCGGCAGCTTTTTCTCGGACGTCAACGCAAGCCCCCCAAAGGCCTCCGCTGCGGAGGCAGGACGATTGATACAAGTACGGCCCTCTGGTGCGTGTGTTTACCCACGCTGGGACGATGAAACCAAACAGCATCTCGATGGTTCCCGCTGCGAGTGACGAAATCTCCGCCCGGGGGGACCAGGGTTCAGGCCGATTAAGTCGCGTGATTGAAACGGGCAAGCGTCTTCGGCGCCGTCGTCCATGGGAGGGCTTTCTACACATGTCGTTGGGTCAACAACTCGCTCCGCATCTGCCGTTCCTGCGCCGCTACGGCCGCGCGCTCACCGGCAGCCAGGTGCAGGGCGATCGCTACGTCCGCGCGACGCTGGAGGCGATCGTGGCGGCGCCGGATCAGTTCCCCCGCGACGTCGACCCGCGCCTGGGTCTCTACCGCACGTTTCAGGTGATCTGGAATTCGTCGCACATCGACGAACAGCCGGACGCGGGCGGCGTCGACGATTCGGAGGCGATCGCGCGCGCGCGGCTCGCGCGGATGAGTCCGCTGTCGCGCCAGGCGTTGCTGCTGACCGCGATGGAAGGTTTCACCCCCGAGGACGCGGCCTATCTGATCGACACCAACACCTCGCGCGTGGAGGAACTGATGTCTGAAGCGCTGGCGGAGATCGAGAAGCAGACGCGCGCCCGCGTGATGATCATCGAGGACGAACCGATCATTGCGATGGACATCGAGAGCATCGTGCGCGATCTCGGCCACGACCTGACCGGCGTCGCGGTCACGCGCGACGAGGCGGTGGCGCTGGCGCAGGAGGATCGCCCCGGCCTGATCCTCGCCGACATCCAGCTGGCGGACGACAGCTCGGGCATTGACGCGGTGAAGGACATCCTGACCGAGTTCCAGGTGCCGGTGATCTTCATCACCGCCTTCCCGGAGCGCCTGCTGACCGGCGAGCGCCCGGAGCCCACGTTCCTCATCACCAAGCCGTTCCAGCGTTCCACCGTCAAGGCGGCGATCAGCCAGGCGTTGTTCTTCGACCAGAGCACGATCCCGGCCTGACACGCGGGAAACATCGTCGGGTCCGTGTCGATCGGTACGGACCCAAAACAATTCTGGTGGGTTGAGCGATCATGGCAGACGACAAGCAACGCGTGCACATCGACACCGATCAGGCGAGGGGCGCGTCCACGCCCGGCGTCGGACGCTACGTACTCGGCGCCTCGCTGGTGCTCATCATCGTCGTCTTCGCGGCGCTGCTTCTGTTCTGATCGGACCTGATTGGTGCTGGTAGGGCTGGCGAAGCCGGGCAACGGTAACTATCTTGAGCAAGCGGACGTGACCGAAGGGGGAGCGGCGCCAAGTCAACGGAGCGGCATGACCCAATCCCTAGCGAGCGCACAGGGCGACACCGGCGACGCGCCGGTCGAGCACGTGTCGCTGTCCGATCCCGAGTTCAAGACGCAGCTGGCGCAGGTCATTCCCCACCTGCGCGCGTTCGGCCGTTCCTTGTCGGGCAACCGCGACCTCGCCGACGATCTGGTGCAGGAAACGCTGCTCAAGGCTTGGGCCGCGCGCAAGCGGTTTCAGGCGGGCACCAACATGCGCGCTTGGACCTTCATCATCCTGCGCAACCTGTTCCTGTCGCAGATGCGCCGCGCGCGCTTCAAGGGCGAGTGGGACGATCTGGTCGCCGATCGCGTGCTCGCCGCGCCGGCGAGCCAGGACAAGCACGTCGAACTCGCGGACATGCAGCGCGCGCTGATGCACCTGCCGCAGCCGCAGCGCGAGGCGCTGATCCTGGTCGGGGCGGGCGGCTTCGCCTACGAGGAAGCGGCCGAGATCTGCAACGTCGCAGTCGGCACGATCAAGAGCCGCGTCGCGCGCGGTCGCGTGGCGCTCGAGGCGTTGCTCAGCGACGGCACGCTCAAGTCCCGCCGCGACCACGAGAACGAGAACGGCCGCTCGACGCTCGACTCGATCATGGGCGAAGTGGACGAGCTCGCGCGCGAGCGTTGAGTCTGCGGTTCGCTCCCGCTGCGAACCTCGGTTGGCAGCTGCTATCCATCGCGAAAGCAAGCCAATACTGTGCTTTGATAGGGCCGTGATACGCGCCTCAGTCTCACGGCAGTCAGATCGCTGTTGAGGGTAGCAGCTTCGTTGACGGCATAAGTGTACGCTAGCGCCGAGCCGCCAAGCTCGACCTCGTGCCAACGACGCTACGGTCACGTCGGCCCAAGCCCGTAACTCGGTGCCGCATCGTCGATCGTCCGCTATACCCCCGCCATGACGACCCCGGATGCCAGCGCTCGCGACCGCGCCATCGCCAACGCGCCTTTCCTCGCCGGGCTGATCGCTCGCGAGGACGCCAACCGAACGTTGCTCGCGGACGCCGATGCCATGCCCGTCGCGCGCCGCCTGCGCATCGAGCGCCGCGCAGTCGCGCGCGAGGTGGCGCTCGGCGACCTGTCGGGTGCGCTCGACCTCACCGCCGTCACCGCGCGCCTGACGCACTTCGCCGACGACGCGCTCGACCGCGCGATCCGCGCCGCCATCGCCGAGCGCACGCCGGGTGCGCCCGCCACCGGCTTCGCCGCGCTCGCGCTCGGCAAGCAGGGCAGTTTCGAGCTCAACTATTCGTCGGATATCGACCCGATCCTCCTCTACGATCCCGCGACGCTTCCGTGCCGCCCGCGCGAGGAGCCGGGCGACGCCGCGGTGCGGGTCGCGCGGCGCGTGCTGGAGCTGCTGCAGGCGCGCGATGCCGACGGCTACGTGCTCCGCGTCGACCTGCGGCTGCGCCCGTCACCCGAGATCACCCCGCTCGCGGTGCCGGTCGACGCCGCGGTCGCCTACTACGAATCGCAGGCGCTGCCGTGGGAGCGCGCCGCCTTTATCCGCGCGCGCGCCGCCGCCGGCGACGTGACGCTGGGGCAGCGCTTCCTCGACACGATCCGCCCTTTCATCTGGCGCCGCAGCCTCGACTTCGGCGCGGTCGGCGAGATCCTCGACATCACCCGGCGCATCCGCGACCATCACGCGCAGGGCCAGTCGTTCGGTCCCGGCTTCGACCTGAAGCGGGGCAGGGGCGGCATTCGCGAGATCGAATTCTTCGCGCAGATACACCAGCTGATCCACGGCGGCCGCGACGCGAGCCTGCGCGCGCCCGCGACGCGCGACGCACTCGCCGCGCTCGCCGCGGCCGGCCGCATCGCGGTTGAGGACGCGCGGGCGCTGACCCGCGCCTACACGCTGCTGCGCACGATCGAGCACCGCGTGCAGATGATCGACGATCGCCAGACCCACGCGCTGCCGACCGGCGACGCGCTCGATCGTGTCGCCCGGCTGCACGGCCTCGCGGACGGCGCCGCGCTGCTCGACCTGCTTCGCCCTCACGCGAGGCAGGTCGCCTCGATCTTCGACCAGCTCGCCCCAGACACGCGCGACCAGATTCCGCGCGACAATGTGGCGCTGGCCACGCGCCTGGACGAAGCCGGCTTCGGCGACGCGGCGGCGGTCGCGAGCCGCATCGCCGACTGGCGCGCGCGCCGCTATCCCGCGCTGCGCAGTGCGGCGGCGCAGGCGGCGCTGGAGGCCGTGCTGCCCGACC
>NZ_JBELMJ010000058.1:0-14708 GCF_042095875.1 Sphingomonas sp. | reverse complement strand
GCCGAGCGGGACGCGATACTGCTCGACCAGGATCACCTCGCCCGCGGGCGTCTCGGCGTAGATCACCGCCGCCTCGATCCCGCCGCGGCGGCCAACATATTCCCACCGCCCGCGGCGCACCGCGCGGATGAAGCGGCCTTCCCACATCACCTCTACGGGCAAGTCGCCATCCTCGACGCTCATAATTCGATCACCCGATCAGGCAGTTCATTGGGATTGTCGTCGGTCTTGGGGAGCACCTGCGCCAGCACCGCGCCGATCGCGGCCACGGCGCCGACCAGTCCGTCGGCGGTGCGGCCGGCGCGGATCTGCTCGACCAGCGTCGCCATCGCCTGACCCCAGCGCTCGGGCGCGACCCGGGCGTGGACGGCGGCGTCGGCGACGATCTCGGCGCGGTGCTCGTCGAGCGAGAGGTAGAGCAGCACGCCCTCGTGCCCGGCGGTGCGCCGTTCGGTGCCGACGCGAAACGCCTCCAGCGCGCGGCGGCGTACGCGGCGCGCCTTGGTCGCGGTCGGCGTCAGCGCGAGCCGCAGCGGTCGCCACGCGAGCAGCACGCGCACGGCGAGGAACGCGATCGTCTGCGCGATGAGCAGCGCGAACAGCGTCGCCGGAATGCTCGGCTCATGCTCCCAGCCGTCGTCGAGCGGGGTCAGCCAGCCGGGCGCGATCACCGCCAGCGCGGTGACCGCCAGCATCGCCGCCACCGCGTAGTGGAGCGCGACGTCGTGATAGGCGTCCGATTGGCGCGCGACGATCGTCACGATTTCGCCATCGGTGGTCGCCTCCGCCGCGGTGACCGCAGCGGCGATCGCGTCGCGCTCGGCGTCGGAGAAGGTGAAGTCCGCCATCACCAGCTCCCGCTCGCGCCGCCGCCGCCGAACGACCCACCGCCGCCCGAGAAGCCGCCTCCGCCACCGAAGCCGCCGAACCCGCCGCCGCTGCTGCCACCGCCCCAGCCGCCGCCGAGCCCCGGACCCCAGATTACCACTGGCGGCACGAAACCGCCCCGGCGACGCTGGCGGCCACCGCCACCGGCACCGCCACCACCGCTGCCGCGATCCTCGTCGTCATCGTCGTCGTCGTGGAAGCGCCGCCCGCCGGCGCGGCGGAAGATCAGCGGAACGACGAAGAACAGCACCACCATGATCCAGAAGCCGGCGATCAGCCCGCCGCGATCCTCGCCGCCAGCGCGACCGCGCTTGGCGGCAGCGGCCTTGGCGCGCTGCTCGGCGGCCCCCAGCGGCAGCTTCAACTGCTCGGCGAGCGCGTTCGCGCCCGCGACGATGCCGCCGGCCATGTCGCCGTCGCGGAAGCGCGGCAGGATCGTCTGGTTGATGATGACGCTGGACAGCGCGTCGGTGACGATCGGTTCCAATCCGTAGCCGACCTCGATCCGTACTTTCCGCTCCTTGGGCGCGACCAGCAGGATGACGCCGTTGTTGGCGTCCTTCTGCCCCAGGCCCCAGGCGCGACCGAGTCGGTAGCCGTAATCCTCTATCGCATAGCCCTGCAGGTCGGGGATCGTCGCCACCACCAGCTGCCGGGTCGACGCCTGCTCGACCCCGGCACTCAGCTGCGTCAGTTGCTGCACCTGCTCGGGCGAGAGCAGGTTCGCCGCGTCGACCACGCGGCCGGTCAGCTTGGGAAAGGTCTGCGCCGCCGCCGGCCACGCGAGCGCGACCAGCAGTGCGGCGAGGATCAGGCGGACCAGCCGCGATACGGACATCGGCTCAGGCGCCGAAGTTCACCGTCGGCGCGGTCTGCGCGTTGGGCGTGGTCGCCTGGAACGGCACCATCGGCTTCGCGCCGTAGAAAATCTTGGCGCCGACCGCGTCGGGGAAGGTGCGGATGCGCGTGTTGTAATCCTGCACCGCCGAATTGTAGTCGCGCCGCGCGATCGTGATGCGGTTCTCCGTCCCCTCCAGCTGCGATTGCAGCGCCATGAAATTGGCGTTGCTCTTCAGATCGGGATAGGCTTCCTGCAACGGGCGCAACTGGTTCAGCGCGACGCTCAACCCGTTCTGCGCGTTGGCATATTGCTGCACCTTGGCGGGGTCCTTCAGATCATCGCCCGACAGCTGAACGCGTCCGGCGTTGGCGCGCGCCTCCGTCACGCGGGTCAGCACGTCCGACTCCTGCTTGGCATAGCCCTTCACGGTCGAGACCAGGTTGGGGATCAGGTCGGCGCGACGCTGATACTCGTTCTGGACGTCGGCCCAGCGCGCCTTGGCGGTTTCCTCCGCGGTCGGCACGCTGTTCAAACCGCACGCGGCGAGCGGAAGCGCCATCAGCGCGGCGGCAACGGCACGGTTGGTCATCGTCGAGGTGTCTCCAAACAATCTGTGTCAGGCATATAGGACACTTGATCCCTCGCGCGAAGGGGGGAACGATGCGCGGCGACGGATCACTGAAAGGGAGACACAATCGATGTTCAAGGACTTTCGCACCTTCATTGCGCGCGGCAATGTGCTCGACCTCGCGGTCGGCGTCATCATCGGCGGAGCGTTCGCGACCATTACCAAGTCGCTGACCGACGACATCATCATGCCGGTGGTCGGCGCGATCTTCGGCGGGTTCGACTTTTCCAGCTATTTCGTGCGGCTCGGTCCCGTGCCCGCGACCTATCGGGGATCGCTCGACAGCTACCCGCAGCTGAAGGCCGCGGGCGTGCCGCTGTTCGGCTACGGCGAGTTCATCACCGTGGTCATCAACTTCATCATCCTGGCCTTTATCGTCTTCCTGCTGATGCGCAGCGTGAATAAGCTGATCGCGCGGCTGGAGCACGAGAAGGCGAGCGGTCAGGCCGAGCCCGCCGCCGACCCGGCCGAGGTCGTGCTGCTGCGCGAGATTCGCGACGAGCTGAAATCCCGCGGCGCGACGCCGCCGGTCGTGTGACAGGCTGAGACGCCTGAACATGGAAACGGGCCGGGGGATCGCTCCCCCGGCCCGCTGCTTCAATCTCGAAGTTATCGGATCAGTGAACGCCGGTCAGGTCGCCGTCCAGGTCGGGGGTGACGACCACGCCGCGCCCCAGATGGCTCGTCTTGCGGCTGTAGGCGTAATAGACGACCAGCCCGATCCCGCCCCAGACGAAGAACACCAGCATCGCCTGCCACGGCAGGTTGACGAAGAGGAAGATGCACCCCGCGATCGTCAGCGGCCCGACCAGCCAAAGCGCAGGCGTGCGGAACGATCGCTTGGCGTTCGGCTGTTGCCGGCGCAGCAGCATCACGTTGATCGCGACCATCATGAACGCGTAGAGCGTGCCAGCATTGGCCCAGTCGGCGAGCTGCCCGACGGGCAGGAACGCGGCGGCGATCGCGACCGCGATGCCGGTCAGCGCGGTCACGATGTGCGGCGTCTTCCACTTCGGGTGCACGCGGCTCAGCACCTCGGGCAGCAGCCCGTCGCGGCTCATCACGAAGAAGATGCGCGTCTGGCCGAACAGCAGGATGAGGATGACCGAGGGCAGCGCGATGTTCGCCGCGATGCCGAGCAGGTTGCCGATCGAGCCGAAGCCGATCACGCGCAGCACGTGCGCCAACGCCTCGTTCGAGCAGACCAAGGCGTCGCGGTACTGCGGCAGCGCGCACTGCCGCGCCAGCTCGGGCGAGCCGGCCTCCAGCGGCATGTTGGTCAGCGCGTCCATCACCGGCTGGCCGCCGATCGCGCCGATCGCGCCCGCCGACACGACGATGTAGAAGACGGTGCAGATCAGCAGCGACCCGATCAGCCCGATCGGCACGTTGCGTTGCGGGTTCTTGGTTTCCTCCGCCGCGGTCGAGACCGCGTCGAAGCCCACGTAGGCGAAGAAGATCGTCGCCGCCGCGCCGACCGCGCCGACGCCGGTGCCGAGCCCGCCGAATACGCCCGCGGGCAGGAACGGGCTGTAATTGGCGGTGTCGATCTTGGGCAGCGTCAGCGAGCAGAAGATCACCAGCGCGACGACCTTGATCGCGACCAGGATCGCGTTGACCTTGGCGCTCTCCGACGTGCCGACCATCAGCAGCCACGTCATCAGCAGCGAGATGAACACCGCGGGCAGGTTGACCAGCCCACCCGGCGCGCCGCCGAGGGCGAGCGGCCCCGCGCTCGCCCAGGCGGGCAGGTGGATGCCGAGGAATTGCTGCAGGATCGTGCCGTTGAAGTAACCCGACCAGCTGACCGCCACCGCGCTCGCCGCCACCGCATATTCGAGGATCAGCGCCCAGCCGACCGTCCAGGCGACCGTCTCGCCGATGGTGGTGTAGCTGTAGGTATAGGCGCTGCCCGCGACCGGGATCATCGCCGCGATCTCGGCGTAGCAGAGCGCCGCCACGATGCAGATCGCGCCCGCGATCGCGAAGGCGAGCATGAGGCCCGGCCCGGCCTTCTGCGCGCCCACTGCGGTCAGCACGAAGATGCCGCCGCCGATCACGCAACCGATGCCGAACAGCATCAGCTGGAACCAGCCGAGCGAGCGGTGGAGCGACTTGTCCTCCGCGGTCGCCAGGATGGCATCCAATGGTTTAATGCGTTCAAAGAACATGAAAGAGATATCCCCTCCCCGCGGGAATGCGAAAATGGGGAGCCTAGCGACCTCTCCCGCGGTGACAAGTGGGCGCGGTACTAGCCGCGGCTGTCGTTCTCGACCAGCATCGGGCCGAGCGCGCGACCGGCGAGGATGTGGACGTGCAGGTGCGGCACCTCGGCGTGCGCGTCCCCCCCGATGTTGGCGATCAGGCGATAACCGCCCGCAACCAGCCCGGCGTCGCGCGCCACGCGCCCGATCGCGCGGGTTAAGCCCGCGATCTCCGCGTCCGACGCGCGCGCGCTGAAATCGTCCCAGCTGACGTATGCGCCGCGCGGCACCGCGAGCAGGTGGGTCGGCGCCCAGGGCGTGATGTCGCGGAACACGACCGCGTGCTCGTCCTCGTACACGCGCGTCGACAAGATCTCGCCGCGCAGCAGGCGCGCGAAGATGTTGTTGTTGTCATAAGGCTGGGTGGCGTCGACGGTCATGCGCGCGGCTCCGGTGTCAGGGACGAAAGGAGAGGGGGAGCCCGGCCGGCGTGCGCGCGGCCTTCTCGTCGAGCCCGCCCAGCCCCTCGCGCTTGGCGAGCTCCATCCGCACGTCGCCCAGGCTCAGCCCCGCGTCGGCGAGCAGCACGAGCAGGTGGTAGAGGAGGTCGGCTGCCTCGGGCACGATCGCGTGCGGATTGTCGCCCATCGCGGCGATGATCGTCTCCGTCGCTTCCTCGCCCAGCTTCTGCGCGATCCGCGCGCGCCCTTTCTGGAACAAGGAAGCGGTGTAGGACGCGCCCGCGTCGGCGCCCTTCCGCTCAGCGATTGTCGCCTGGAGGCGATCGAGGATGTCGTCGGCCATGCGCAGCGCGGTGCCCCGCGCGCGCCGCGGGGTCAATGCTTGCGTGGCGTTCCATCCTCGCGCGTCATCCCGCGCTTGCGCAGCGCGCGGCGGGTCAGCCACACCGCCACCACCGCGAACACGAACAAGGCCACGTCCGACAGCTCGGGCGCGGTGCGCGGGTGCGCTCGCCCGTCATGCCCGCTCGCCGCGACGAGCAGGGGGGCGAGCAGCAGCACGAAGAGACAGCGCGGGGTCATCGTCCCGGTCCTAGCAGGCGAAGGTCACCGAAAGGTTGGCGTCAGTGGCGGCGGACCGGCACGCCCGCGGCGGCGAGCGCTGCGTGCGCGTCGGCGATCGTCGCCTCGCCGAAGTGGAAGATCGACGCGGCGAGCACTGCGGACGCGTGCCCCTGCGTCACGCCCGCGACGAGGTCGTCCAGCGTGCCAACCCCGCCCGAGGCGACGACGGGCACGCTCGTCCGGTCGGCGATTGCGCGCACGAGCTCGAGGTCGTAGCCGCCGCGCGTACCGTCGCGGTCCATCGAGGTGACGAGCAGCTCGCCCGCGCCGAGCTCGGCGAGCCTAAGCGCGTGAGCGACCGCGTCGATACCGGTCGCGCGGCGCCCGCCGTGGGTGAACACCTCCCAGCCGCCCTCGACCCGGCGCGCGTCGACGCTGGCGACGCAGCATTGCGCGCCGAACCGCTCGGCGATGTCGGCCACCACCTCGGGGCGCGACACCGCGGCTGAGTTGACCGCGACCTTGTCGGCTCCGGCAAGCAGCAGCGCGCGCGCGTCCTCGGCGCTGCGCACCCCGCCGCCGACCGTCAGCGGCATGAAGCACACCGCGGCGGTGCGGCGCACCACGTCGAGGATCGTGCCGCGCGCCTCGTGGCTGGCGGTTATGTCGAGGAAGCACAACTCGTCCGCCCCCGCCGCGTCATAGGCGCGCGCCTGCTCGACCGGGTCGCCCGCGTCGATCAGATCGACGAAGTTGACGCCCTTGACCACGCGGCCGTTCGCCACGTCGAGGCACGGGATCACGCGCGCGCGGACGGTCACTGCCCCAACCCAACTTTCAAGGCATACAGGCCTGCGATGATCCAGCAGAGACGAAGTATGATGCCAACGGCGAACAGGCCGCGCTGCTTCGACCACGAGTACGATTGCGACTGAATGGAGATCACTCCGCGCTGATGGTCACGCCAACTGATGAATGCTTCGAAGGTCAACACGACCGCGCCGATCGCGATAAGTCCCCAATTGTAGCTCACGCCGCCGCCGCGACGCTCAGCGCGGCGGCGAGGTCGAGGCGGCCGTCGTAGAGCGCGCGGCCGGTGATGACGCCTTCGACCCCGTCGCGTGCGTGGAGCGCGAGGACGTGGATGTCGCCGATGCCCTTGACGCCACCCGACGCGATGACGGGGATGTCGACCGCGCGGGCGAGGTCGACCGTCGCCTCGACGTTGCAGCCCTTGAGCATCCCGTCCCGCCCCACGTCGGTGAACAGCACCGCCGCGACGCCCGCGTCCTCGAACCGGCGGGCGAGGTCGGTCGCCGTGACGGTCGACACGTCGGCCCAGCCCTTGGTCGCGACCATCCCGTCCTTGGCGTCGACCGCGACGACGATGCCGCCGGGATAGTCGCGCGCCATGTCGCGGACGAAGTCGGGGTTCTCGAGCGCCGCGGTGCCGATCACGACGCGCGCGACGCCCAGGTCGAACCACGCCGCCACCGCCTCGGGCGTGCGGATGCCGCCGCCCAGCTGGACGTGGCCGGGGAAGGTTGCGACGATGCTGCGCACCGCGTCGCCGTTGACGCTTTCTCCGGCGAAGGCGCCATCGAGATCGACGACGTGGAGGTGCTGCGCGCCGGCACCGGCGAACGTGGCGGCCTGCGCGGCGGGATCGTCGCCGTAGACGGTGGCGCGCGCCATGTCGCCCTCGGCCAGGCGGACGACCTGCCCGGCTTTCAGGTCGATGGCGGGGAAGACGATAAGGCTCATGGACGCCACTTCAGGAAACGGTCGAGCAGCTTCAGGCCGTAGCGCTGGCTCTTCTCGGGGTGGAATTGCACGCCGACCATGTTGTCGCGCGCGACCGCGGCGGTGACCGGGCCGGCATGATCGGTGGTGGCGACTACGTCGGCATCCTCGCCCTTGAAGGCGAAGCTGTGGAGGAAATACGCCTCGCCCGGCTCGATCAGCGGGTGGGCGCGGGTCGGGGCGACGTCGTTCCAGCCCATGTGCGGCACCTTCGCGTCGGTGCCCGCGGCGTCGATCAACCGCACGCGCCCACGCACCCAGCCGAGCCCGGCGTGGGTGCCCAGCTCCTCGCCCGCCTCCGCCATCAACTGCATGCCGACGCAGATGCCGAGGAACGGTGCGGCCTCGTGGCGGACGCGCTGCTCCAGCGCCTCGACCATGCCGGGCACGCCGCGCAGCGCCTGCGCGCACGATCCGAAGGCACCGACGCCCGGCAGCACGACGCGGTCCGCGCGCGCCACGACATCGGCGTCGGCGGTCACCGTCAGCTCGGTGCAGCCCGCCGCACGCAGCGCATTCTCGACCGAGTGGAGGTTGCCCGCGCCGTAATCGATCAGCGCGAGCTTCACGCCCTGCGCCTCACAGCACGCCCCTCACAACACGCCTTTCGTCGACGGGATCGCGTCGGCCTTGCGCGGGTCGATCTCGGTCGCGGTGCGTAGCGCGCGCGCAAGCCCCTTGAACGCGCTCTCGGCGATGTGGTGATTGTTGTGGCCGTGGAGCAGCTCGACGTGGAGCGTGATGCCCGCGGTCTGCGCGAACGAGTGGAAGAAATGCTCGAACAATTCGGTGTCCATCGTGCCGAGCGTCGCCTGCCCGAATGGCGCACGCCACACCAGCCACGGGCGGCCGGAGATGTCGAGCGACACGCGCGTCAGCACCTCGTCCATCGGTGACAGCGCGTCGCCGTAGCGACGGATGCCGCGCTTGTCGCCCAGCGCCTGCGCGACCGCGCTGCCCAGCGCGAGCGCGGTGTCCTCGACCGTGTGGTGCGCGTCGATGTGGAGGTCGCCCGTCGTCTTCACGGTCAGGTCGATCAGCGAGTGGCGCGACAATTGTTCGAGCATGTGGTCGAAGAAGCCGATCCCGGTCGCGACGTGGTAGGCACCGGTGCCGTCGAGGTTGACGGAAACCTCGATGCTGGTTTCGCTGGTCGAGCGCTTGATGGTCGCGGTCCGCATGACGCGCTCCCTTAACGCACCCGCCGCGCCAAGCAACCTTGACCAGCCCCGCTCTTGGCCAGCCCCGCTCTTGACCGCGCCCGCCACGGCGCTACCGATGGCCGGCGATGAGCGACATGCCCGACAGCCTGATCCCCTACGACGAGATCGTGCAGGAAGCCCTGCGCGCGGTGGTGGGCCGCGTGCTCAACACCGTGGCGGAGACCGGGGGGCTGCCCGGCGAGCACCATTTCTACATCACGTTCAAGACGCAGGCGCCCGGCGTCGACATCCCGCAGCGGCTGATCGAGCGGTTTCCCGACGAGATGACGATCGTGCTCCAGAACCGGTTCTGGGACCTGCTGGTCGACCAGCAGAAGTTCTCGGTCGGCTTGTCGTTTAACCAGGTGCCGTCGAAGCTCGTCATCCCCTACTCGGCGATCACCGGCTTCCACGATCCCGCGGTCAATTTCGAGCTGCGCTTCCAGGCGCAGGAGGGGCCGGGCGACGGTCCGGGCGGGCACGACCCGGCCGAGAACGACGGCACGCCGACTGCGGAGCAGCAGGACGGCTCCAACGTCGTCGCGGTGGATTTCAAGCGCAAGAAGTGACCGCGTGCTGCGGGTCGCGGCGCGAAAGGTGAGGCAAAGGTGAAGCCAACGCGCGGGGCAGCGGCACCGCGCGGCAGAGGCGCGACCGGAAGGTGAGGCTAAGGTGAGGCCAAGGCGCGGAGTAGCCCAACTTCGCCCGTCGCCCCGGACTTGATCCGGGGTCCCGCTTCTCGTCGCACGTGGCACAGAAGCGGGAGCCCGGTTCGAGCCCGGGATGACGTGGGGTAGTAAGCGTGGCGGCCGGCGCTGCCGGGCACGATCGCAATGTGAAAGAGCGGGTCACCCGATCGGCTAGCCGGTCGGGCATGTGTAGGACAGCGCCGTCCGCTCGCGTCGGGGCGCGTGCAACGACTTGGCCTCCTGCGCGGTTGATCGCGCATGACCGACACCCGCACCGAAACCGATTCGATCGGACCCGTAGAGGTCCCCGCCGACGCTTACTGGGGGGCGCAGACCGAGCGCAGCCTGGAGAATTTTCCGTTCGGCGCGCGCGAGCGGATGCCGATCGAGATCGTCCGCGCGCTCGCCTACGTCAAGCTCGCCGCCGCGCGCGTCAACAAGCGCCACGGGCTCGCGGGCGAGAAGGCCGACGCGATCGAGGCGGCGGCGCGCGAGGTGATCGACGGGCGGCTCGACGACCAGTTTCCGCTCGTCATCTGGCAGACGGGGTCGGGCACGCAGTCGAACATGAACGTCAACGAGGTGATCGCGGGCCGCGCCAACGAGGCGCTGTCGGGCACGCGCGGCGGCAAGACGCCCGTCCACCCCAACGACGACGTCAACCGCGGGCAGTCGTCGAACGACAGTTTCCCGACCGCGCTGCACGTCGCGGCGTCGATCAAGGCGGCGGGCGACCTGCTGCCCGCGCTGACCAGCCTGCATGACGCGATCGACGCCAGGGCGCGCGACTGGGCCGACCTCGTCAAGATCGGGCGCACGCATCTGCAGGACGCGACGCCGCTGACTTTGGGGCAGGAATTCTCCGGCTACGCGGCGCAGCTCGCCGCGTGCCGCGCGCGGATCGACGCCGCGCTGATCGACGTCAACAAGCTGGCGCAGGGCGGCACCGCGGTCGGTACCGGGCTGAACGCGCCGCCCAAGTTCGACCGCGATGTCGCGACCGAGCTCGCCGCGCTGACGGGATTGCGTTTCGTGCCCGCGGACAACAAGTTCGAGGCGCTGGCGAGCAACGACGCGCTGGTGCAATTGTCGGGCGCGCTCAACACGCTGGCGGTCGCCCTGACCAAGATCGCCAACGACGTGCGCCTGCTCGCGTCCGGCCCGCGCTCGGGGCTGGCCGAGATCGACCTGCCCGCGAACGAGCCCGGCAGCTCGATCATGCCGGGCAAGGTCAACCCGACGCAGTGCGAGATGCTGACCATGGTCGCGGCGCAGGTGATGGGCAACCACGTCGCGGTGACGATCGGCGGACTGCAGGGGCATTTGGAGCTCAACGTGTTCAAGCCGTTGATCGGCAGCAACGTGCTGCGCTCGATGGATTTGCTCGCGACCGGCATGCGCGCGTTCGAGGAGCGCTGCGTCGTGGGCATCGTGCCGAACGAGAGCCGGATCGCCGACCTGCTCGATCGCTCGCTGATGCTCGTCACCGCGCTCGCCCCCGAGATCGGCTACGACAATGCCGCGAAGATCGCCAAGCACGCGCACGCCGAGGGGTTGACGCTGCGCGAGGCGGGGCTGGCGCTGGGGCTGGTCGACGCCGACACGTTCGACCGCGTGGTGCGACCGGAGTCGATGATCGGTCGGTGAGGGATCGGTCGCTCAAGGATCGCGCGCGGCGTAGGTCCGCTTCGGAACCGCGGGTCGCCTCCGCTCATTACCTCGGCAAAGGAGATCATTTCATGGGTGCAACAACAATCGGGGCTCTGATCGGCGGTGCGATCGACGGCATGTCGGGCGACGACAGCGCCGCCGACGGCGCGCTGATCGGGGCGGTGACCGCCAATGTGCTGAAAGTGGTTCTGCCGATCGCGGTCACCTACGCGATCGGCTGGGGCGTGTTGAAGGGTGTCGCGGTGCTGGGCGACCGGATCAAGGAGAGCGTGTGATGTTGAGGACGATCCTGGGCGCGCTGGTCGGGCGCGAAGTCAGCCAGAACAATCGCGGTGGCGGGTTGAAGGGCGCGATTATCGGCGGTCTGTTGACGCGCGGCGTCTCGCGCATGGGACCGCTCGGCATGGCGGCGAGCGCGGCCTATCTCGGCAAGAAGGCGTACGATCGCCGCAAGGCGTCGCGCGCGGGCGTGCCGCCGCGCGGCTGACCGATCGGCCCCGACGGGTTGAAGAAACACTCGGCCCCCGGAGGGTCGAAGCATCGTCCCAGCCCTCGCGGGTTGAAGCATCCTTCCCACCGTGTACCAAGGCGGTCACGGCGGGGAGGCGATGAATGAAGCGTACTTGGATCGGGCCGGTGCTGGCAACGCTCGCCATCGGCGCAGGTGTGGGCATGGCCGCGGCGCAGGGGGTGTCCTTCTCGGGTAACCGGCCGACGTTGCTGGTGGTCGGGTCGGGGCATTTCGACAATCCCGCGCAGGATATCGCCAACGTGCGGGTCGAGAACGTGCTGACGCCCGCGCGGCAGCAGGAGATCGAGGCGGTGGTCGACCGGCTCGCGCGGTTCCGCCCCAACCACGTCGCGGTGGAGTGGAACGCGGCCGACCAGGCGAAGCTCGACAAGCGCTACGCCGATTACCGCGCCGGCCGCTACAAGCTGACCGCCGACGAGCGCGACCAGCTGGGCCTGCGGCTCGCGGCCAGGCTGAACCTGCCGCGCGTCGACGCGGTCGACTCGATGATCGAGCCGCCGGGCAAGGATGCCGATTACGATTTCGCCGCGTGGATGAAGGCGCATGGCCGCGGCACCGAATGGGCCGGGTTCCAGCGCGACGCGCAGGCGCAGGCCGACGCAGTCGCCGCGCGGCAGCGCTGCACGTCCGTGGGCGACTGGCTGCGCTACTACGCCGATCCCGACACGATGCGGCGCAACGAGGCGCCTTATTACACCATCGCGCGCTTCGGCGACGTGCGCGAGAACCCGGGCGCGAACTGGGTCGGCCAGTGGCACGCGCGCAACCTGCGCATCTACGCCAATCTGGCGCACGTGGCCGGGCGACCGGGGGACCGCACCGTGGTGATCTTCGGCGCCGGGCACGCGTCGCTGCTGCGCGCCTATGCGAGCGAGTCGGGCACGTTCAACCTGGTCGACGCGCGCGATTACCTGCCGTCGGGGCCGAAGCGGCGGTGCTGAGCGTCGGGTAAAGCGCCTGACACTCCGCCTGCGTCACCCCGGACCCGATCCGGGGCCTCGCTTCTCTCGACGGGTGAAAGGATCAGCGGGATTTGGGCTCAAGGCCGGATGACGAGTGCGTAGGCAGGGGGGACGCCGCTTGCCTGATCCCAGCTGCTGCTTCTGTAAACGGGTAAGACGACGCTTCGAACCTTTAGCGCCGCGCCGGACGTTGGACTGCGCGAAGGAGTGTGTGCGTGGCTGACGAGGAACGGATGACCGGCGGCGGGCGCCGTGTGCCGAGCGGGCGGGTAGCGCGGTTCGGCGCGTTCGGGCGGCTGGCCGGCGGGGTCGCGGGCGGCGTGGTGGCGGAGGGCGCGCGGCGGCTGGCGAACGGCGAGCGGCCGCGGATGGGCGACCTGCTGCTGACCCCCGCCAACGCGACGCGCGTCGCCGATCAGCTCGCCAATCTGCGCGGCGCTGCGATGAAGCTCGGGCAGATGGTGTCGATGGATGCGGGCGACATGCTGCCGCCCGAACTGACCCAGATCCTCGCGCGGTTGCGCGACGACGCGCACCACATGCCGCCCAGGCAGCTCGACGCGGTGCTGGCGCAGGAATGGGGTCCGGGCTGGCGCCGCCGCTTCGCGCATTTCCAGGCGCACCCGATCGCCGCGGCCTCGATCGGACAGGTTCACCGCGCGCGCCTGCCCGATGGGCGCGAGCTGGCGATCAAGGTGCAATACCCCGGCGTCAAGGAGAGCATCGACGCCGACGTCGACAATGTCGCGACCTTGCTACGCGTCTCGGGGCTGCTGCCGCGCGAACTGGATATCCGCCCGCTGCTGGAGGAGGCCAAGCGTCAGTTGCACGAGGAAGCCGATTATCGCCGCGAGGGGGCGATGCTGACGCGCTACGGCGAGCTGCTGGCGGGCGAGCAGGGGTTCGTGGTGCCGGCGCTCGAGCCTTCGCTCACGACCGAGCGCGTGCTGGCGATGGATTTCGTCGCGGGAGTACCGATCGAGACGCTGGATGAGGCGGCGCAGGAGACGCGCGACACCGCGATGGCGCGGCTGATCGCGCTGGTGCTGCGCGAGCTGTTCGATTGGGGGTTGATGCAGACCGATCCCAATTTCGCGAACTATCGCTGGCAGCCCGACACCGGCCGGCTGGTGCTGCTCGACTTCGGCGCAGCGCGGGCGGTGCCCGCGGACACGAGCGCGGGCTATCGCCGGCTGCTGTCGGCCGGGCTGTCAGGCGACCGCGACGCGGTGCGCGAGGCGGCGGTCGCGGCGGGGTTCATGGGCGAGGCGGCGGCGGCGGCGCACCGCGCTTTGGTCGACCGGATGATCGAGGTGATCCTGGGCGAGCTCAACCAGCCGGGCGTGTTCGATTTCGGCGACCGCGCCTTCGTCGGCGTGCTGCGCGAGCAGGCGATCGACATGGCGCGCGACCGGTCGACCTGGCACGTGCCGCCGATCGACACGTTGTTCGTCCAGCGCAAGATCAGCGGCACCGCGCTGCTCGCCGCCAGGTTGAAAGCGCGAGTGGACATCCGCGCGATGGTGGAGGCGCGGGTCGGCGCCTGACGCGCGTCACACCGGACTCGATCCGAGGTCTCGCAACCTTCACGCGCGGGAGCAGGTAAGCGGCAGCCCAAGATGACGAGAACGAGGCGCCGCGGTCTACCAAACCGCGGCGTCCCATGACCTCACGGTTATCCGATCTGCTCGGCCTGCGCGCCGCTGTCGGGGCGGGCGGCGCCCAGCACCGGCTCCTCGCCCAGCGGCTCGTTGCGGAACACGGTGAACTCGCCCTTGCCGTCCACGCTCGGCCCGCTGGTCCAGCGACCCTCGGGATAGCTGCCGTCGAGCGAGGTGACGTAGAAATTGTAGTTGTTCTGCTGATCTTCCTTCTCCTGCGGAAAGGAGTTGGGGATCGGCATCGACGCCTCTTTGCCGAGTTCCTCGATCACCGCGAGCCACTGCTCCTGGTGCATCGTGTCGCGCGCGATCATGTAATGGAGCATCTTCTTCATGCCCTGGTCGTGCGCGGCGTTGAACAGGCGCACCGCGAGCGTGCGCCCCGTGCTCTCGGCCGCGACGTTGCAGTACATGTCGGCTGCCACGTTCCCGCTGGCGTAGATGTGGCTCATGTTGAACGGCACGCCGTCAGAATCGACCGGCATCGCGGCGAGCCCGGCGGACAGCAGATTCTTGTGGATCATGCCCTCGATCGCGCCCTTGGCGCTGCCGCCGCCCATTACCGCGCCGACGATGCCGTCCGCCGCACCTTCTTCCTGCAA
>NZ_JBELMJ010000057.1:0-15131 GCF_042095875.1 Sphingomonas sp. | reverse complement strand
GCGCCGATGACGACGACCGATTGCAGCTCCTCCAGCCCGTCCATCTCGGCCAGGATCGTGTTGACCACGCGCTCGGTGACCTGCGGCTCGCCCATGCCACCGCCTCGTGCGGGCACCAGGCTGTCGAGCTCGTCGATGAAGATCACGGTCGGCGCGACCTGGCGCGCGCGCTGGAACAGCCGCGTGATCTGCTGCTCGCTCTCGCCGTACCATTTCGACAGCAGGTCACTCGACTTGGTGGCGATGAAGTTCGCCTCCGCCTCGCGCGCGACCGCCTTGGCGAGCAGGGTCTTTCCGGTGCCGGGCGGGCCGTAGAGCAGGAAGCCCTTCGCCGGGCGGATGCCCAGGCGGCGGAACGCGTCAGGGTTCTTGAGCGGAAGCTCGACGCCTTCCTTAAGCCGCATCTGCGCGTCGTCGAGCCCGCCGACGTCGCTCCACTTGGTGGTCGGCGCCTGCACCATCACCTCGCGCATCGCGCTCGGCTGCACGCGTTTGAGCGCACCGATGAAGTCCTCGCGCGTCACCGCCAGCGTGTCGAGCACCTCGGGCGGGATCGTCCGCTCCTCCAGGTTCAAGCGCGGCATGATCCGGCGCACCGCCTCGATCGCCGCCTCGCGCGTCAGCGCGGCGAGGTCGGCGCCGACGAAGCCGAAGGTCGTGCGCGACAGCTCGGCCAGATCGACCTTATCGCCCAGCGGCATGCCGCGCGTGTGGATGCCTAGAATCTCGCGCCGCCCGCGCTCGTCGGGCACGCCGACGACGATCTCGCGGTCGAAGCGGCCCGGGCGACGCAGCGCCTCGTCGATCGCCTCCGGGCGATTGGTCGCGGCGATGACGACCAGGTTGGCGCGCGCCTCCAGCCCGTCCATCAGCGTCAGCAGCTGCGCGACGACGCGCTTCTCCGCCTCACCCGACACCTGCCCGCGCTTGGGTGCGATCGAATCGATCTCGTCGATGAACACGATCGAGGGCGCGTTCTTCGCTGCTTCCTCGAACACCTGGCGCAGCCGGCCTTCCGATTCGCCGTAGGCCGAGCCCATGATCTCGGGGCCGTTGATCAGGAAGAATTGCGCGTCCGACTCGTTCGCCACCGCGCGCGCCAGCCGCGTCTTGCCGGTGCCGGGCGGGCCGTAGAGCAGCAGCCCCTTGGGCGGATCGACGCCCAGCCGCTGGAACAACTCGGGATAGCGCAGCGGCAACTCGACCATCTCGCGCAGCTGGTCGATCGTGCCTGCCATGCCGCCGATATCGTCGTAGGTGACATCGGCGCGGCGCGCGGCCTCGGGCTCCTCGTACTCGGGGCGCAGCTCGATCTCGGTGTTCTCGTCGATGTGGACGATGCCCTTGGGCGTCGCGGAGACGACGAGCAGGCGAATCTCCTGCAGCGCGTAGGCGGGAGCGTTGACGAACCGTTCCATTCCGGGCGGCATGTTCTGCACGCGCTGGTGACCGGCGGTCGCGACGACGTCGCCCTGCGCGAACGGGCGGCCGATGAAGGTACGCTTGAGCGCGTTGGACGAGCCTTGCAGGCGCAGGTTCTGCTGCGCGGGGGCGAAGACGACGCGGGTGGCGGGCTTCGACTCGGCGCGGCGCACCTCGACGAAATCGCCCGAGCCGACCCCCGCATTGGCGCGCTGCAATCCGTCGATGCGGATCAGCGCCAGTCCTTCATCTTCCGCATAGGGGCCGACCGCGCGCGCAGGGGTGACCTTCTTGCCCGAAATCTCGATCACGTCGCCGTCGGTGATGCCCAGCGACGCCATGATCGCGCGCGGCAGGTGCGCAATGCCGCGCCCGGAATCCTCGGGGCGCGCGTTCGCGACCTGCAATTTGGTTGCCTGCTGGTTGTTCGTCTCGGCGTCGGCCATCGTTTCCTCACTCGCTCGAAAGCGTCGAGCGCGGGAGATAGGCGGCGGGTTCCCGATTGCGACCATCGACGCGGCGGATGCTGATCCAGCGCAGACGAAAAAAGGGCCGATCAAATGACCGGCCCGTGAAAGTTTTTAGGAGAGGATGCCTGAAAGGCCCGACCTTTCTGGTTCGCGGCGGCTTATGTTGCAAGTGCGAAAAGGTCGTAGTACGATTGCAGAAATGGCAATCGCTTGCCATCAACGATCGCCATTGTTCGCGGTTCGCGCCGTGTCGAAAACGGACCAGCCATGCGCCGTCTGCCACCGCTCACTGCCATCGAAGCGTTCGTCGCGGTCGCGCGACTGGGTTCGATCAAGGCGGCGGCGACCGAGCTGGCGCTGTCGGCCCCCGCGCTCAGCCGGCGTATCCAGACGCTGGAGCGCTTCCTGGGGCGCCCGCTCTTCGATCGGCGGCACCAGGCGATGATGCCCAACGCCGACGGCGACCGCTTGCTCGCCGCGATCGCGCCCGCGCTCGACAGCCTGTCGGACGCGGTGGAATCGATGACCAGCGGTGGTGAGGTGCTGCGGCTGCGCCTGGGCGTGCTGCCGTTGTTCGCGTCGCAGCGGTTGTTCCCCAAGCTCGCGCAACTGCGCGCCGCGCGGCCCGAACTGCACCTCGACGTCGATACCGGCAGCAACGCGATCTCGCGGCTGGGCGAGGGACTGGACGCAGTGATCGTGCTGGCGCGCGAGGTCGATCCGACGCTCTACGCCGAGCGGTTGGACCGCAACAAGGTGTACGCGATCGGCGCGCGGACGCTGCTGGAGGGTCCAGAGCCGCTGCTGCGTCCCGAGCAACTCGTAGATCACAGCGTGCTGCTCCACCGCGACATGGCAGACAATTTCACCGCCTGGCGCCATGCCGCGGGGATCGGCGAGGTCGAGCCGCAGGCGGTCGACCATTTCGACTCGGGCGCGCTGATGCTGGAAGCGGCGGCGCAAGGGCTGGGCGTCGCGTTCATGCTCGAGAGCCACTTCAACGACGCGAACGATCCGCGGCTGGTGCGCTTGTTCGAGCTGGAGGTGGAGAGCCCCTATTCCTACTGGTTCGTCTGCCGCCCGCGTGCGCTGCAGACGAAGCCGGTGCGCATCTTCCGCGACTGGTCGATCGCGACGCTGCGCACCGACTGACTCGCCGCACCCACACCGGCGCGGCGAGCCTCGACTAGGTCGCTTACTCGGCCTTCGCCTTGACGATCTTGCCCGGCTCGCGCGGCGGCTCGCCCTTGGGCAGCGCGTCGATCAGCTCCATGCCGTCGGTCACCTCGCCCCAGACGGTATACTGGTTGTCGAGGAAGCGCGCGTCGTCGAAGCAGATGAAGAACTGCGAATTGGCCGAGTTCGGGTCCATCGTTCGCGCCATCGAGCAGGTGCCGCGCACGTGCGGCTCCTTGTTGAACTCCTGCTTCAGATTGGGCTTCTTCGACCCGCCGGTGCCGTTGTGGTTCCCGCCGTCGCCGCCCTGCGCCATGAAGCCGGGGATGACGCGGTGGAACGGCACGCCGTCGTAGAAGCCCTCGTTTGCGAGCTCGCCGATGCGCTTGACGTGCTCGGGCGCGAGGTCGGGGCGCAGGCGGATCGTCACGTCGCCGCCGTCCAGCGTCAGCGTCAGGGTGTTGAAGGTGTCGGCCACTCATTATCCTTTCGTATTCGTGCGCCACAGTTAGTGTTGCATCGTTCGGGAGGCAAATGGCGGAGCCGGGCAAATGGTGCATGGCCAAGCGCGCGGGGCGGCGATAAGGCGCGGCGTCAGCGCACAGCAGGGAGGCACGCGACATGAGCGAGACCGAGCTTCCCGACCTCGAACGTGACGAGGCGATCGAGCAGGGCGACCAGCTTGATGAGGACGATCGGCTGAAACCCGCCTTCGTCGCGGCGGTGCTGGACGCGGTCGAGGACGGCGACGTCGATGCCGCGCGTGCGCTCGTCGCCCCGCTCCACCCCGCCGACATCGCCGACCTGTTCGAGCTGACGCCCGAGGACCGCCGCGCAGGGTTGGCCGCCGCGATCGCCGACCATCTCGACGCCGACGTGTTCGCGGAGATGAACGACTATGTCCGCGAAGCGCTGATCGACGCGCTCGACGCGCGGCAGGTCGCGGAGATCGCGAGCGAGCTCGACACCGACGACGCGGTCGCGATCATCGAGGACATGGACGTCGAGGACCAGCGCGAGGTCCTGCGCGCGATGGAGCCCGACGACCGCGCCGCGATCGAGGAGGCATTGTCCTACCCAGAGGAGTCAGCCGGGCGCCTGATGCAGCGCGACCTGGTCGCGGTGCCCGAGCATTGGACGGTCGGCGACACGCTCGATTACCTGCGCGGCCACGACGAGCTGCTGACCGACTTCTGGGAAATCTTCGTCGTCGATCCCGCGCATCGCCCGGTCGGCACCTGCGCGCTGTCGTGGATTCTGCGCACGCCGCGCGGGATCGCGATCGGCGACGTGATGCAGCGCGAGCAGACGCTGATCCCGGTCGACATGGACCAGGAGGAGGTCGCGCTCCGCTTCCAGAAATACGCGCTGATCTCGGCGGCCGTTGTTGATGGATCGGGGCGGCTGGTCGGCATGATCACCGTCGACGACATCGTCCACATCATCCAGCAGGAGGCGGGCGAGGACGTGCTGCGCCTGTCGGGCGCGGGTGAGGGCGACATCAACGAACCGATCCGGCTGACGGTGCGCACGCGCGTCGCGTGGCTGGTGGTGAACCTCGGCGCGACGATCCTGTCCGCCTCCGTGGTCGGGCTGTTCCAGGGCGAGATCGCGCGCTTCGCGTTGCTCGCCGCGCTGATGCCGATCGTGTCGGCGCTGGGCGGCAATGCGGGGACTCAGACGCTGGCAGTCATGGTGCGCGCGCTCGCCACCAACCAGCTGACGAGTTCGAACACGGTGCGGATGCTATTTCGCGAGTTCCGCATCGCGCTCGCCAACGGCGTCGCGCTCGGCACCGTCGGCGCGGTCGGCAGCTACGTGGTGCTCGGACACCTGCAACTCTCGATCGTGTTCGCGATCGCGATGATGATCAACAGCGTGGTCGCCGGGCTGGTCGGTGTCGTCGTGCCGGTCGCGCTCGACAAGGCGAACGTCGATCCCGCCGTATCGTCGGCGGTGTTCGTGACCACCGCGACCGACGTGATGGGGTTCCTGTCGTTCCTGGGGCTGGCAGCCTTGTGGGGGCTGTCGGGCTGACCCACATGCTCGTGGCATGTCCCTGCCACCGTTGCATTTGACGAAAGTTGCGTTCGGCGCGACGAGCCTAGACGTCCTGACCGACCGGCTGCGCGCGCGCGCCGCGGCGGGCGAGCTGTTCCTGACGACGCGCTACCTGCCCAAGCGCCACGAGGAGGTCGCGGGGCGCGGCTCATTATACTGGATCATCAAGCACCAGCTCGTCGCGCGCTCGCCGATCGTGCGCTTCGGCGAGGCGGAGGGCGGACGCGTCGCGATCCACCTGTCGCCCGACTTCCAGCTGATCCACGCACGCCCGCGCCGCGCGCACCAGGGCTGGCGCTACCTCGAGGCGCACGAGGCGCCGGAGGACCTGTCGGGAGAAGCGGGCGACGGCGTCGCCGCGATGCCGCCAGTGCTGGTCGGGCGGCTGGTCGAACTGGCGCTATTGTAGGCAGAAGGCCGCAGGGATTTCACGCCGACGCGGATGCGCGAGTGCACATGCGCGGAATCGTGTTCGATTGAGCGAACGCGAGGTGCTGTGCGGCAGAGCTGAATGTCCGGTCGTTCAGCTTGCATATCGGCGCTCGAGCGTCGAGCCCGCCGGCATCTGGACGCTTTCAGCCATTTTTCAGCCGCGGTAGTATGGCCCGCGCATCCAGTTCCGCCGCATCGGCCCTCTCATAAAGCCCGGACAAATGGGTCGGAGCGAAGTAGGGTTCGGTATGCTCGTCGCATCGTAATAGCTACCCTCGACAAAGCGCCACACGCCGTTCGTCTCCGCGATCAACGTTAGCCGTTTTGTCTCGGTTTCGGCGACGAGGCGAGTATTCTCTTGCATCACCTTGATGTCTGCTAGCGGGCAGCGGAGGGCAAGCTCGACAGGTCACAGATATGCCAATGTGGACCTCTGCTGGTGCATGATGCCGGCTGCGATCGCCCCTGCGCCCATTCGCCGCCCCGCGCGTTGTCCTCGCTCACGCCAACGGGAGCACCACCATGACCGACGACACCGCCGTTCAGGCCCGCCGCCGCGAGATCGCGAGCGAGCATCTGTTGTTCAAGCTGATCGAATATGTCGAGCAGCGCCATCCGGGGTTGCTCGACCATCTCGAAGGCAGCCTCGATCATCTCGGCGATCCCGCGCGCGACGAGACCAAGGACGATGAGGCCGTGCGCGAGATCGCGCGGCGCATGATCAACGGCGCCCGGCACGAGATCGCCGAGTAACGATCCGCCCTCGCAGCAGCGATCAATCGCTGCCCAGCTTCCCCTTGAGCGCGGCGAAGGGGTTGGCGGGTCTCGCTTCCTCCTCGCTGATCACGCCGGCCTCGCGCAACACCTCGGCGGCGCGTGGCGCGCGGGGGAAGGGATCGAGCGCGAGCGCCATCGTCTCGGCGGCGGTCTCGCCCAGGTCGATGCCGCCGCCCTCGATCTCGACCGTGTCGATCTCCTCGCCGGCGAGTTCGTACTCGTCCTCGTCGCCGGCCGGCGCGCGCGTGCCGGCCGGGTGAACGAAGCGCAGCTCCACGGGCTCGTCGACCTGCGCGGGGATGGGATCGCCGGTGACCGAGCACGCCTGCGTCACCGTGGCGGTGACGCGGCCGCGCACCGCGACGCCTGCTGCCTCCTGCCGCACGGTGAAGCGCCCTTCGAGCCGGTCGAGCGCGAGGAGGCCGAAGCGCTTAGCCAACGCGGCGCGCTCGCCCTCGCGCGCGCTGATCGACACATCGCGCGGGTCCGATCCGATCGCGTCGAGCCGCTCGATCCGGCTGAACTCGGGCGCGGTCACGGCAGCTGTCCTTCCATCAGCGCGTCGATCGAGGTGTCGCGGAGCGCAGCGTGCAGCGCGAGCAGCGCGCGGCGCACGTGCGCGACCGCCTCGGGCGCGGGCGCCGCGCCGCGGTACAGGTTGCGCACCAGCGCCGCGTCGAGCGTGCCGTCGGCGATCCCCTCGCGATACGCGCCCAGCCGGCCGCCGAGCATGCCCATCATCCGCCCGACGTGCTTGCCGACCACCATGTCGCCGAAGCCGATCTGGCGCACCTGCGCGTCCATGTCGTCGACGAACCGCTCCGTCAGCATGGCGGACGGCGCCGCGCCTTCAACGTCGGTCTCCAGGCGCAGCTGCACCATCGCGAGCACCGCCGCCACCATGTCGAACCGCCCGTCGAGCGTGTCGGGCACCGCGCCGTCGAGGTACCAGTGCGGCGCGCGCGCGCGCGCGATCACCGCGTCGTACAAGGGCAGCGCGGCGCTGCGGTCACGCCCCGCGAACAAGGATCTCAGCCAGCCCAATCTTCTCGCCAGTTCATCAATGGTGTGCACGCCGGCACGCTTGTGTCGCGCCCGCGCGGCGCATATTGGAGATGAAGGTCGCATCTGTCCACGCTCGGGCACGCGGCGAACAGTCGTGAACGTCCGCTTGAATGTGGCGCCGCCGGAGAGTCCATGCGTTTCCTTCTTCCTCTCTGCCTGACCGCCGGGCTGCTGGCCGCGGGCTGCACGCCGCTGCGCTCGCACCAGGGATATATCGTCGACGCCGACTTGGTGAACTCGGTGCAGCCGGGCGTGGATAACCGCGCGTCCGTGCTGGCGACGCTCGGCCATCCGACCTTCGCCAGCCAGTTCAACCAGGGCGACTGGTATTACGTCGCGCGCGACAGCCGCAATTACGCGTTCAACCCGCCCAAGGCGGCGGAGCAGCTGACGATGCAGATCAGCTTCGACGCAGCGGGCAACGTCACCGCGATCCGCAAGTCGGGCGTCGAGCAGGTCGCGCAGATCGATCCGTCGCGCAAGACGACGCCGACGCTGGGCCGCAGCCGCAGCTTTTTCTCCGAACTGTTCGGCAACATCGGCGCGGTCGGCACCGCCGGGGGTGCCGGCGGCGGCGGGCGCGCGGGCGGACGCGACCAGCCGTAACCGACCGGGCGCGACGCGTTCTTCCCGTGCGTCACGTTGTCCGGTCGCGCCGTATAACCCGTCCGGGTCCTCGACCGTGCGAGCTGTCGTTTCGCTGACAGGTGCATTCGCCGCCGGTTCAGCCGCGGCGGCCTAGCTTCCCTTCATGCCCCGCAAGAGCGGGCGTGAAGAGGAGGTAGTTCATGCGTACGCTTATCACCACCGCGCTGCTCGCCGCCGTCACATTGCCGACGGCCGCCTCCGCGCAGTCGCGCGCGGAGCTGCGCCGCGACCGGCAAGATATCCGGCAGGAGCAGCGCGATCTCGCCCGCGCGCGCCGCTGGGGCGACCGCGACGACATTCGCGACCAACGCGGCGACCTGCGCGAGGCGCGGCGCGAGTACCGCGAGGACCTGCGCGGCCGCTACGGCGACCGCGATCGCGACTGGGGCCGCGGCGACTGGTCGGCGTGGCGCCAGCAGAACCGCAGCCTGTACGCGCGCGGCAACTGGCGCGCCCCGTTCGGCTACCAGCGCTTCCGCCCCGGCGCGCGGATCGGCGCGAACTATTACGGGTCGCGCTACGTGATCAACGATCCGTGGCGCTACCATCTGCCGCCGGCGCGCGGTTACGCGCGCTGGGTGCGCCACTATAACGACGTCGTGCTGGTCGATCAGCGCCGTGGCATGGTGGTGGACGTGATCCGCAACTTCTACTGGTGAGGTGACGCAGGGCGCGGTCGATCCGGATCGGGCAATTGTTCCGATCGGCCGCGCCGCAATTTACGCGTCGGCGCGGCCCGTACCGGCTTGGGGTCGGCACTGGTCCCGAAAGGGGGATCAAAGGGACCAGTAGGGCGAACGCGGACGAGTCAGTTTTGTTCTCGCCCGCCGATAATTCTTGGTTCAGCGACCGCGACACGGCGCAGATCCCGTGACGAATACCGCCAGGACGTAATCGTCGATGTGGTCGAGAAAAACGTAAGTTTTAACAACTTGCGCGCCAATTGCGTATTTTGCAGACTTGCTGCGGGGAACAGCGGCGGGGGCGGGAACGGCGATGAGCGTGGCCACGGCAGCGCTGCAGGCGTGCGACGGCGTGCTGCACGAGACCATGCTGTTCGCAGCCGTCATGTTCTTCGTCGGTGGACTGGACGACCTGCTGGTCGACCTCGCCTATCTGGCGTGCCGCAGACCGTCCGACCTGCTTACCGACGTGCCGGCGTCTCCCGACGAGCCGCTGGCGATCTTCATCGGCGCGTGGGACGAGCAGGCGGTGATCGGCGCGATGCTGCGCGCCGCGCTCGCGCGGGTGGATCATCCGAATTATCGCATCTTCGTCGGCTGTTACCCCAACGATCCGGGCACGATCGCGGCCGTCGCCGCGATCGGTGACCCGCGCATCCGGCTAGTGGTGGGTGACCGCGCGGGGCCGACCACCAAGGCCGATTGCCTCAACACCTTGTGGCGCGCGCTGGTGCGCGACGACGCGGCGCAGGGGCGGCAAACGCGCGCGGTGATCCTGCACGACGCGGAGGACGTGCTGCACCACGCCGAGCTGCGCGTGGTCGCGCATCACCTGCGCGCGCACGCGGCCGTGCAATTGCCGGTGGTGCCGCTGATCGACCCTGCCGCACCGATGATTACCGGCCACTACGCCGACGAGTTCGCGCTGGCGCACGCGATCACGCTACCGGTGCGCAGCGCAATCGGCGCGGCGATGCCGCTCGCGGGCGTCGGCTGCGCGATCCGGCGCGACGCGCTAGACCAGCTCGCACAGGCGACGGGCGATGCTCCGTTCGAGCCTGCCAGCCTAACCGAGGACTACGAACTCGGGCTGCGGATCGCGGCGCTCGGCTATCGCAGCTGCTTCGTGCGGGTGCGCGAGCGCGGCGCGCTGGTGGCGGTGCGCGCCTACTTCCCCGACACGGTGCGCGCGGCGGTGGTGCAGAAGGCGCGATGGATGACCGGCATTGCGCTCGCCGGCTGGGACCGAACCGGCTGGGGCGGGCGCTGGCGCGTGGCGGAGCTGTGGATGCGGATGCGTGATCGCCGCGCGCCGCTGGCGGTGCTGACGCTGGCGGTCGGCTACTTCGCGCTGGTCGCCTGGGGCGTGTCGATGCTCGGCCACTACCTGATCGGCAGCGCGCCGCCGGGGACGAGCGACCTGCTCGCCGCGCTGCTGTCGGCGAACGCGATGCTGCTGGCGTGGCGATTACTGGTGCGCGCGCGTGCCACCGCGCACGAGCACGGCTGGCGCGAGGGGCTGCGATCGGTGCCGCGCGCAGTGGTGGGCAACGTCATCGCGCTGCTCGCCGCGCGCCGCGCGGTGATCCGCTACATCGGCATGCTGGTCGGCCGCGCGCCGCGCTGGGACAAGACGAGCCACCGCTTTCCCGCCGTGTTGCCGACGGCATGATGCGGGTGCGGATCGGCGGGCAGGGCCGGCCGCTGCGATTCCTGATGATCGTCATCGGCGGCTGGACCGGTGCGCGCGTCGCACTGGTGTGGAACGATCCCGCGGGCGAGCGGCTGATCGCCGCGCCCCGCCTCGCACCGCTTCGCCGCGCCGACGCACGCCCGGCGATCGCGCCCGCGCCGCTGATCGCCGCGGCGAGTTTGGCGGCGAGCGAGATGCCGCTGGTGCGAGCGCCGCGCGGCCCGTCTGTGCCCTCCGCGCGTCGCGGTTCGTCGCGGCTGGTGAGCGAGATCTCCGCAACCAATTACGCGACCACGGACGAAACGCGGTTTGCGAGCGCTGCCGGTTCCCTCGCAGCCTTCCGGCCGCTCGATCAGCCGCCTGAGCAATCAGGCGCGGCGATCGGCATCCAGGCGGCGCAACCCGTCGCCACCGCGCTGCCGACGCGCGCGCGCTGGTCGGGTAGCGCTTGGGCGTTCGTGCGCGGCACCGGCGCGGCGGGGGGCGTCGCGACGCCGCAACTGGGCGGCAGCCAGATCGGTGCGCGGGTCGCCTACCGGCTCGACTCGGCGGGCCGCGTCGCCGCGGTCGCGCGTGCCGCCGCCGCCACCGGCGTGCGCCAGCAGGAGGCGGCGGTCGGGGTCGAGTGGCAACCGACGCGCGCGCCGATCCGCATCGTCGCCGAGCAGCGGATCGGCATCGCCAACATCCGCGGCGGCCCCGCGCTGGGGCTGGTCGGCGGGGTGAGCGCGCTGCCGCTCGGCGCGGGGCTGCGCGTCGACGGTTACGCGCAGGGCGGGGTGATCGCGCGCGACCGTGCCGACGGTTACGTCGACGGCGCGCTGTCGATCGGGCGAACGGTCGCGACGCGCGGCGCGCGGCTCGAACTCGGGCTGGGCGCGTGGGGCGCGGCGCAGCGTGGTGCGTCGCGGCTCGACCTCGGCCCGGCCGCGACGCTGGTGCTGCCGGTTGACGGGCGCGGCATCCGCGCGGGCGTGCAATGGCGCGAGCGGATCGCGGGCAATGCCCGACCGGGATCGGGCGCGGTGCTGTCGCTCGGCGCCGATTTCTGACCGCTGTTGCGAGGGGGAGAGTTTTGATGGTCGTGCCTCGTCAAGCGCGGACAAATGAGACGCCAATCCGGTTCCCGACGGGTTGAGTCGCATTCTTTCGTCGCCCCGGACTCGATCCGGGGTCCCGCTTTTCTTCGGACTTCGGGGCAAGGCAGCGGGATCCCGGGTCAAGCCCGGGATGACGGTGTACGGGGGAGATTGAAAACTGCGTTGACGGTTCAGCCGGTTGGTCCACGCGCTTCTAGGGCGGTCGCGCCAGCCGCATGCGCGGCTTTCGCTGTCCGCGCGAAGCGACTAACCCGGCGGGCATGGACGTCTACCTGCCGATCGCGAACCTGTCGGTGAACGCGCTGGTGATGATCGCGCTGGGCGCGGGCGTCGGGCTCCTGTCGGGGATGTTTGGCGTAGGAGGCGGGTTCCTGACCACGCCGCTGTTGATCGTCTACGGCATTCCGCCGACCGTCGCGGCGGCCTCGGCGGCGAGCCAGGTGACCGGCGCCAGCGTGTCGGGCGTGTTCGCGCACTTTCGTCGCGGCGGCGTCGACGTGAAGATGGGCGCGATCCTGGTGTCGGGCGGCGTCGCGGGGTCGGTGCTGGGCGCCTTCCTGTTCCGCCTGCTGCAGGCATCGGGGCAGATCGATACGGTGATCGGCATCGTCTACGTCGTGCTGCTCGGCTGGATCGGCACGCTGATGGGGACGGAGGCGATCGGCTCGATCCGCGTGCTGCGCGGGGCGGCGCCGCCGCGCCCGCGCCGGCGGCGGCACCATCCGCTGGTCGCCAGCCTGCCGTGGCGCACGCGCTTCTACGCCTCGGGGCTGTACATCTCGCCGCTCGCGCCCTTCCTGCTCGGGCTGGGGGTCGGCATCCTGACCGTGCTGCTGGGGGTCGGCGGCGGGTTCGTGCTGGTGCCGGCGATGATCTACCTGCTCGGCATGGCGACGTCGGTGGTGGTCGGCACCTCGCTGTTCCAGACGTTGTTCGTGACCATGGTGGCCACCATGGTGCACGCCACCACGACGAAGGCGGTCGACATCGTGCTCGCCGGGCTGCTGCTGGTCGGGTCGGTTGTGGGCGCGCAGGTCGGCGCGCGCTTCGCCAATCGCGCGCGGCCCGAGTATCTGCGGCTCGCGCTCGCGGTCGTGGTGCTGCTGGTGTGCGCGCGCGTCGCGCTGGGGCTCGCGTGGCGGCCGGGTGAGATCTACACCGTCGAGCTGTCGTGAGCCGCGCGCCGCTACGTCGCCACCTGTCGCTGCTGCTCGCCCCGCTGCTGATGGGGCAGGCGAAGCCGGTGCTGGTCCCCGACGTCTCGCAGCGCGACATCGAGATCAAGTACAGCTTCACCGGTGCCGAACTGCTGCTGTTCGGCGCGATCCTCTACCCGGGCGGACGCTTGCCCGCGGGAAACGACCGGACCGAGATCGCGATCGTGCTGAAAGGCCCCGCGCAGTCGATCGTGATCCGCGAGAAGGAGAAGGTCGCCGGCATCTGGATCAACGCGGAGGCGCTGCGCTACCGCTCCGCGCCGTCCTTCTACGCCATCGCCTCGTCGCGGCCGATCGACCAGCTGGTGGATGCGCGCACCCGCGCGATCTACGAGCTGGGGCTCGACAGCCTGCAACTCTCGCCCGTGTCGACCGCGCCGTCCGCGGTGCAGAACCGCTTCACGCGCGGGCTGGTCGAGCAGCGCCGCCGCACCGGGCTGTTCGTGGAAGCGCCGGGCGCGGTCGAGATCACCGACAACGTGCTGTACCGCGCGCGGCTGACCATCCCGGCGCGCGTGCCGACCGGGCGCTTCACCGCCGAGACGTTCCTGATCCGCGACGGCCGCGTGCTCGCCGCCGCGGTGCGCGACATCGACGTGCGCAAGACCGGGTTCGAGCGCTTCGTGACGCGCGCCGCCGATCGCCACGCCATCCTCTACGGGCTGAGCGCGGTGGCGCTGTCTGCGCTGCTCGGCTGGGGCGCGGGACGGTTCGCGCGCCGCACGTAAATCGACCGCGTTCCCGTCCGAAACGGATACATCCACGCAAAATTTACATTATCGGCCTAGCAGTGCGACTCATGAACGGCATCCTGCCCGCATGAACGATCAACCGCGCTCTTCCGCCTTCGGCGGCATGTGGGCGAGCGCGCCCGCGGCGGCGGCGCCCATGCTCACGGTCGAGCCGATCGGCTACGTGCTCGAGATCGCGGGATCGCGCAGCGAGATCGTGCTCGACATGGCGGCGCTCGCCCCGCTCGCGAATGCCGAAGACGTGGTGCTGGCGAGCGCGGGGCAGGTCGGTGGACAAATAAAGGTGCGCGTCGGCGCCACGTGGCTGGTCGCCAGCATCCGCTCGCTGAAGCTCGCGCCCGGTACCGCGGGGCAGATCGTCGCAGCGGTCGACTTCCTGGGCGAGGGCGACGAGGAGCAGCTGACCGGCAAGCTGTTCGCGTTCCGCCGCGGCGTGACGCGCTACCCGATGCCGGGAACCGAGGTCTATCCCGTCTCGGCGAGCGACTTGGTGCAGGTCTACGCCGCCGACGACCGCGCGACGATCGAGGTGGGGCACGTCTACCCGACCAAGGACGTGCGCGGCGCGCTGTTCATCGACGCGATGCTGGGCAAGCATTTCGCGCTGTTGGGCTCGACCGGCACCGGCAAGTCGACCTCGGCGGCGCTCATCCTGCACCGCATCTGCGAGCTGGCGCCGCAGGGGCATGTCGTGATGATCGACCCGCACGGCGAATACGCCGCGGCGTTCAAGCACAACGGCGCGCTGTACGACGTCAACAACCTGCAGATGCCGTATTGGCTGATGAACTTCGAGGAACATTGCGAGGTGTTCCTGACCTCGACCGGTGCCGACCGGCAGGTCGACGCCGACATCCTCGCCAAATGCCTGCTCGCCGCGCGCGCCAAGAACCGGCTCGGGCAGGAGATTGCCAAGCTCACCGTTGACGCGCCGGTGCCCTATCTGCTCAGCGACCTGTTGCAGCTGATCCAGCAGGAAATGGGCAAGATGGACCGCGCCGGCTCCACCGCGCCGTACCTCAGGCTCAAGACCAAGATCGAGGAGATCAAGGCCGACCCGCGCTTCGGCTTCATGTTCAGCGGCATGCTGGTCGCGGACACGATGGCCGCGTTCGTCAGCCGCGTCTTCCGCCTGCCCGGCGACGGCAAGCCGATCTCGATCATCGACGTGTCGGGCGTGCCGAGCGAGATCACCTCGGCGGTGGTCGCGGTGCTCAGCCGCATGGTGTTCGACTTCGCGATCTGGTCGCGCAACGAGCCGCAGCGCCCGATCCTGCTCGTGTGCGAGGAAGCGCACCGCTATATCCCCAGCGATCGCGACGCGCAGAGCGCGGTCTCGCGCATCCTGAGCCGCATCGCCAAGGAAGGCCGCAAGTACGGCGTCTCGCTCGGGCTCATTACGCAGCGTCCGTCCGACCTGGCGGAGGGCGTGCTATCGCAGTGCGGCACGATCATCGCGATGCGGCTCAACAACGAGCGCGACCAGGCGTTCGTGCGCGCGGCGATGCCCGAAGGCGCGCGCGGCTTCCTCGACTCGATTCCCGCGCTCAGGAACCGCGAGTGCATCGTCTGCGGCGAGGGCGTGTCGATCCCGGTGCGCGTCATGCTCGACACGCTGGAGGAGGCGAAGCGCCC
>NZ_JBELMJ010000056.1:0-15174 GCF_042095875.1 Sphingomonas sp. | reverse complement strand
GGCTGGTGATCGTCGCGCTGGGGCTCGCGCTCGCGGTGCTGATCCTCGCGCTGCTATGGTTCACCACCGACGTGTTCCGCGGCACGGGCACACCGGCGAGCGAACCGGCGAGTGACGCGCAGGTGTCGACCGCCGTGCCCGCCCCGACGCCCGCGGCCTCGCCGACCGCCGCGACGAGCGGGCCGGTCGTGCTGACCGCGGCGGACGAGGTCTGGCTGCGCGTGTACGACGCGGCGAACACGACCCTGTATCTCGGCACGATGAAGCCGGGCGAGCAGTTCGAGGTGCCGGCGAACGCGAACGAGCCGATGGTCAACGTCGGTCGGCCCGACAAGCTGCGGATCACGGTCGGCGGGCGCGCGGTACCGCCGCTCGGCGACGGCAGCCGGCCGCTCAAGGACGTGCGCATCAGTGCCGCGGCGCTGTCGGGCGGAGCGGCCAGCGGGGCGACGGGCGCGGCGCCGGTCGCGGCCGCGCCGACCGCTACGCCCGCGCGCGCGACGTCGGGCACGCGCGCCGCGCCGCTGCCGCCCGCCTTCTCCGCGCCGTCCAGCGACGCCAACGAGGCGGCGCGCGCCAACCGCGCCGCGGCGGATGCAGCGCCGGTGGCGGCGGGCACGCCCGCGGCGCAGTGACGCGCTTCAGCGTATGGACAGGTGACCGCAACTAGTTACGACGCATGATGATCGACGGTCGGGGGCGACGCATGAGCAGGTTCTGGTTGGGTGCGGGCAGCGCATTGGCGATGGCGACGACGCCGGCGCTGGCGCAGTCGAACGTCGAGGGACGCGTCGGCAAGCTAGAGAGCGAGATGCGCGCGGTTCAGCGCAAGGTGTTTCCGGGCGGCGCCGCCGCGATGGTCGAGCCGCAGATCTCGCCCGAGGCGACGACCAGCGTGCCGAACGGCGTTCCCGCGACCAGCCCGGTGACCGACCTGACCAACCGCGTCGTCGCGCTGGAGCAGCAGATGGCGACGATGACCGGTCAGATCGAGCAGACGCAGTACCGCCTGCGTCAGATCGAGGACCAGTTCGCCGCCTACAAGAAGGCGACCGACGCCCGGCTCGCGTCACCGCCTAACGCGGCGAGTGACGGCGCAGCCGCGGCCCCGCCGTCGCGCGGCGCCGCCAGCGCCGCTGGCGACACCGCGCCGGGCCGCGCCGCCGATGCCCGGCCCGCCGCGACCGAACCGACGCGCAGCGCGCGCACCGCCAACGTCGAGAAGCCGGACACCGGCGACGCCGCCGAGGACGCCTATACCTATGGCTACCGGCTCTACGCCGCGAAACTCTATCCCGAGGCGGAGGCACAGTTGAAGCAGGTGGTGGCGACCTATCCCAAGCACCGCCGCGCCAGCTTCGCGCAGAATCTGCTCGGTCGTAGCTACCTCGACGAGGGCAAGCCGAGCCTCGCCTCGATCGCCTTCTACGACAATTACAAGAAGTTTCCCGAAGGCGAGCGCGCGCCCGACAGCCTCTATTACCTCGGGCAGTCGCTGACCAAGCTCAACAAGCCCGCCGACGCGTGCAAGGTCTACGGCGAGCTGACCGACGTCTACGGCGACAAGATCTCCGCCACGATGAAGGCGGACGTGGCGAAGGCACGGGTCGCGGCGAAATGCTCGTAACGCTGCACTGAGCGGCACGGACGATGCGGGTCGCGCTCGATCCGGCGGCAATCCGGCGGTTCGGCGACGATCTGTCGACCTTGTTCGACGTTGCGCACGGCACGTTGCTGGTCGCGGTATCGGGCGGACCCGACAGCGTCGCGCTGCTGCTGCTGGCGCACGCGCTGCTGGGTAAGCGGTGCCGCGCGGCGACGGTCGACCACGGGCTGCGCGCCGAAGCGGCGGGGGAGGCGGCGTGGGTAGCGACGCTGTGCGCGACGCGCGGCATCGCGCATGCGACGCTCAGCGCTTCCTTGCCCGAACGGGCCGGCCGGACCCGCAACCTGTCGTCGCGCGCGCGGAAGGTGCGCTACGACCTGCTCGGCGCGCACGCCGCGGCGATCGGGGCGAGCGCGATCGCCACCGCGCATCACGCCGACGATCAGGTTGAGACGCTGGTGATGCGGCTGAACCGCGGCGCCGGGCTGACGGGGCTGTCTGGGGTCCGCGCGCGCAGCGGCGCGGTGATCCGCCCGCTGCTGGGCTGGCGGCGCGCCGAGCTCGCCGCGCTGGTGCGCGTCGCCGGCATCACGCCGGTCGACGACCCGACCAACCGCGACGCGCGCTTCGACCGGGCGCGCGTGCGCGCCTCGCTGGCGGACGCGACGTGGATCGCTGCAACGGGGTGGTCGCGCAGCGCGCAGGCGCTCAACGACGCCGAGGAAGCGCTCGACTGGGTCGCCGAACAGCAGTGGCGTGAGCGCTGCCGCGTCGGAGGCGGCGAGGTCGTGTTCACCCCGGCGGACCTGCCGTTCGACCTGCGGCGGCGGCTGGTCGCACGCTGCGTCGACGCGATCGAACCCGGTGCCGATCCTCGCGGCGGTGCGGTCGCGGCCGCGGTTGCCTCGCTCGGTCGCGGGTACGGCGTCACGCTCGGCAACGTCCTGTGTCGCGCGACGCGCGGCGCGTGCGACGAAGCGGTCTGGCGCTTCGTCCGGGCGCCCGCGCGTCGATCGCCGTGATCGTTCTTGTTCCATTGCCATTAACCCCGCCGCGCCTACATATTCGTGGACGAAAGGCTCCCGAATGAACGACAACGAGAAGCAGTCAGGCAACAATGGCGAGAATGGCGGCGCCAACGGTGGTGGCGGCCCCAATCCGTGGATGAAAAGCCTGCTGATCTGGGTAGGCATCCTGCTCGCGCTCGCCGTTGTCGTGACGATGTTCGACGGCCGCAGTGGTGCCGCGCAGGGCAACACCGTCGCCTACTCGACCTTCCTCGACAAGGTCGACGAGGGCACGGTCAAGACGGTCAATGTGTCGCGCGACATGATCTCCGGCACCTTCTCATCGGGTGATCGCTTCCGCACCTATCCGGTGCAGGACTCCGGCCTGATTGAGCGGCTGCGCAAGGCGGGCGTCGAGGTCGCGGGCAAGCCCGAGGAGGGGCCCTCGATCTGGCAGTATATCCTGGTCCAGGCGCTGCCGTTTCTGCTGTTCCTCGGCATCGCGTTCTTCGTGCTGCGCCAGATGCAGAAGGGTGGCGGCGCGGGCGGCGCGATGGGCTTCGGCAAGAGCCGCGCCAAGATGCTGACCGAGAAGCACGGCAAGGTGACGTTCGACGACGTCGCCGGTATCGACGAGGCGCGCGCGGAGCTGACCGAAATCGTCGAGTTCCTGAAGGACCCGACCAAGTTCGCCCGGCTGGGCGGCAAGATCCCGAAGGGCGCGCTGCTGGTCGGCTCGCCCGGTACCGGCAAGACCCTGCTCGCGCGCGCGATCGCGGGTGAGGCGGGCGTGCCGTTCTTCACCATCTCGGGCTCGGACTTCGTCGAGATGTTCGTCGGCGTCGGTGCCAGCCGCGTGCGCGACATGTTCGAGCAGGCGAAGAAGTCGGCGCCGTGCATCGTCTTCATCGACGAGATCGACGCGGTGGGTCGCCACCGCGGCGCAGGGTTGGGCAACGGCAACGACGAGCGCGAGCAGACGCTCAACCAGCTGCTGGTCGAGATGGACGGGTTTGAGGCGAACGAGGGCATCATCATCGTCGCGGCAACCAACCGTCCCGACGTGCTCGATCCCGCGCTGCTGCGTCCGGGCCGCTTCGACCGCCAGGTGGTCGTGCCGCGTCCCGACATCGACGGGCGCGTCAAGATCCTCGAAGTGCACATGAAGAAGGTGCCGCTCGCCCCCGACGTCGACGCGCGCATCATCGCGCGCGGCACGCCCGGCTTCTCGGGCGCCGATCTCGCCAATCTCGTCAACGAGGCGGCGCTGATGGCGGCGCGCAAGGGCAAGCGGCTGGTCGCCTCCGCCGAGTTCGAGGAGGCCAAGGACAAGGTCATGATGGGCGCCGAGCGGCGTTCGATGGTGATGACCGACGACGAGAAGCGCATGACCGCCTATCACGAGGCCGGACACGCCGTCGTCGCGATGCACGAGCCCGCGTCCGATCCGATCCACAAGGCGACGATCATCCCGCGCGGTCGCGCACTCGGTATGGTGATGCGCCTGCCCGAGCGCGACAGCTACAGCTACCACCGTGACAAGATGTACGCGAACTTGGCCGTCGCGATGGGCGGACGCGTCGCCGAGGAGATCATCTTCGGCTACGACAAGGTGTCGTCGGGCGCCTCTGGCGACATCCAGTACGCGACCGGCCTGGCGCGCGACATGGTTACTAAATGGGGCATGTCGGACAAGGTCGGCCCGGTCGAGTACGCCCAGCCCGAGGGGGAGAGCTTCCTCGGCTACTCCTCGTCGCAGCCGGTGCGCATGTCGAACGCGACCGCGCAGCTGATCGACGACGAGATCAAGGGCATCGTCGAGGGCGGGCTGTCGCGCGCGAAGCAGGTGCTGAGCGACCACATCGACCAGCTCCACGCGCTCGCGGGTGCGCTGCTGGAATATGAGACGTTGAACGGCGAGGAGATCAAGCGGCTGATCGCGGGCGACGATATCGGGCGCATCGATCAGGGGCCGAAGACCGCGCCGCTGCCGAGCGCGGGTACGTCGATCCCCAAGACGAAGCGGCCGAGCGGGCCGTTCGGTACGCCGTCACCCGCGGGTGCGTGACGACGCGCTGACCCGCACATCAGAGAGCCGCGGAAGGTCATTCCTTCCGCGGCTCTCTTCATATCGGGCCTGCCCGCGTTTGGCGGGCAGGTGCCTGCCTCAGCGGCAGCGCTTCTTGGCGGTGATGGTGCGATCGATCGCGCGGCCGCCCAGTGCACCCGCCGCGCCGCCCGCTACCGTGCCGAGCAGGCCGCCACCGACCGCGTTGCCCAGCACCGCGCCGCCGACGCCGCCGGCGACCAGGCCGGTCGTTCCGCTCGAGTAGCGGCAGCGACGCGCACCGCGGTAGCGACGGTGCTTCGCGCTCTTGCCGCGATACTCGCGCGCTTCGGCCTTGCCCGTGGGTGCGACGACGGCCGCGGTCGGGACGGCCAGGCCAGCGGCGGCGAGGGTGAGCAGGAACTTGCGCATGATATAAACTCCCTGAGGTGACAGTGCGTCGGGTAACGCGGCCGCCCGCCGCAGGTTGCGCGCGATCAGTCGGCGAGCCCGAGGTAGAGCAATCCGGTCAGGAACAGCGGCACGATCGCCCAACAGATGAAGGTAGTGAGCACGACCGTGCGCACCAGCGCGCCGGCGCGACCGAGCGAGTAGGCGCCCTTCAGCTGCTTGTAGATGTGCACCACCGCCGCGACGAGCGCGACGATCACGATCCCCGACGACGCGCCCGCCGTCATCAACAACGCGGTCGTGATCGCCAGCAGCGACATGAAGGTGAGCGAGTAGGTCGCGAACACCGAATGGTCGTAGAAGCCGAAGCGGCGGCTGAACGGGAACAGCAGCCACAGGAACGGCAGCGACAGCGGGATCAGCGCCCAGCTGTACTTATACCCGCTGCTCTTCAGCTTGTAGAGCAGCAGCTGTGGGTTCTCCGTGGCGTGCGCCCACTTCTGCTCGACCCAATGCTCGAACCCCGATCCCAGCCTGCTGCGTACCTTGACACGCGGCAACGCCTCTTGCGCGACGCCCATGTCGTGGACCGCGCTCCGCGCATCGGCGATCCGACGCTCCAGCTTGGCGACGCGTACGGGGTCGGGCTCGCGGTCGGCGCGTTCCCGGGCGAGTTCGCCCTGCAGGTCAGACAGCTCGTGGCGCACCTTTTCCCGTTCCTGCGCGATCCTCGACTGCAGCTCGACGACGCCGCTCCCGCCGTTCTTCAGGAACGGGCTGTCGCCGAAGTGGAACATCGGCAGCTGCGCCAGGACCGCGAACAGCAGGAAGACGGAGAACAGGAACAATGCGATCGGCGACACGAAGCGCGCGCGCTCGCCCGCGACGTAGCGGCGGGTCAGCGCGCCGGGGTGGAGCACCAGCATCGGCAGCGTGCGCCACGCCTTGCCCTCGAAGTGGAACACGCCGTGGAGCACGTCGTGGAAGAACGCGCCCGCAGTGCGGTGGACATGCCCGGCCTGCCCGCAGCGATGGCAGTGCGCGTCGATCAGCGCGGTGCCGCAGTTGAGGCACAGTCCATGCTCGTGCGCACCCGCACGGACGTGCGCGCCGCCGCGCGGCTCGACCGCGTGCGCGAGTACGCCACCGGTCACCACGTCCGCCGCCATCTCACCGACCATCACGAAGCCCCCGCCTGCTGCCCGCGATGCTAGCCGCAATCGGCGGCGGCTCAAGCCCTCAATAATGCGACAGTTCGACCGGCAGCGAGCGGTAACCGTGGACGAAGCAGGCGGCGACGCGCGCGGGCGCGCCGACGACATTCACGCGCATCCGCCGCGCCGCCATCTCCTCCAGCAGGATCGACACCTGCAATTCGGCGAGCCGTGCGCCGACGCAGCGATGGATGCCGTGCCCGAAGGCGAGGTGGCGTCGCGCGTTGGCGCGGTCGACCTGGAACGCGTCGGCATTGTCGCCGAACACGCTCTCGTCGCGGTTGGCGGAAATGTACCACATCACCACCTTGTCGCCCGCGGCGATCCGCTGTCCGGCGAGCTCGGTGTCGGCGGTGGCGGTGCGCGCCATGTGCGCGAGCGGGGTCTGCCAGCGGATGATCTCGCTGGTGGCGTTGCCGATCAGGCCCGTGTCGGCCTCCAGCCTGACGCGCTGGTCCGGGAACCTGTCGAGCGCGTAGACGAGCCCGCTCATCGTGTTGCGCGTGGTGTCGTTGCCGCCGACGATCAGCAGGATCAGATTGCCCATGAATTCATTGGCGTCCATCTGACCCATCGCGTCGGAGTGGATCATCATGCTGATCAGGTCGGGGGTCGGCTCGGCGTCGATCTTGGCGTTCCACAGCCCTTGGAAGTAAGCACCCATTTCGTAGATCTTGCCCAGCCGCTGCTCGCGAAGCGCATCGTTCTTGATGATCTCGATGTCACCCGCCCAGTCGGACCATTCGGTCAGCTTGCGCCGGTCGGCCCAGGGAAAGTCGAACAGGATCGCGAGCATCTGCGTCGTCAGCTCAATCGACACGCGGTCGACCCAATCGAACTGCTCGCCGTAGGGCAGCGCGTCGAGGATCTCGGCGGTGCGGCGACGGATGTCGCCGGTCATGCGCACCATCTCGCTAGGCGTGAAGGCGGGGGCGACGGTGCGCCGCTGCCCGGTGTGGACCGGACGGTCGCGACCGATGAACATCGGCATGCGCACCTCGCTGCCCTCGGGCGCGAACGGCGCGATCGTGAAGCCGCCGACTTCCGACGAGTAGAGGTCGGGCAGCGACTCGACCTCGACGATCGGCTTGTAGGTCGACACCGACCAGTACGGGCCAAACTCGGACTGCTCGACCTTGTGCACCGGGGCCTCGGCGCGCAGCCGGCGGAACGGCTCGCTCCAGGTGTCGTCGCGGTACAGCTCGGGCCGGCTCACGTCGAACGGGTCGATCGCGGGCGCAGCCTCTCTCAACAGCGTGGCCATCGGGTCTCTCCTATCTGGCGAGGAAAAACCTAACTGACAGCCGTGTCAACAGCGTTTCGTTACCGGCGCAGAAGCCGCCGCCACGCGGGCCTGCTGCTCGCCGACTGCAGCACCCCGCGCCGGAACAGCCGCGCGCCGACGGTGATGAAGATCGACACCCACAACAACTGCCAGGCGAGCACCGCGGCGTGCGGCCACAGCTCGGGCCGGTTCGCGGCGTGGCCCGCCATCGCGAACGGGGAGGACAGCGGGAACAGCTCGGCCACCGTCGCGATCCACGTGCCCGGGCGCGAGGCGGCAGCGGAGGCGAGGCCGAACATGCCGACCTGCAGCACCGTGATCGGCAAGGACAGCATCTGGATCTCGCGCATCGTCGATGTCTGCGCGCCGACGCCGAGGAACACCGCGCCGAGCAGCAGGTAGGCCGTGGTGAAATAGGCCGCGAACAGGATCGCGAACGAGCCTAGCCCGACCGCGGGCAAGAGTTGCGCCGCCTGGGCGCCCAGATCGGCGGGGAGGAACTGCCCGATCTGGCTGACGATCGTGCCCCAGAAGGCGACGAACAGCACCGCTACCCCGAACATACCGAGCAGCTTGCCGAGGAACACCGATTCGAGCGGCACCGCGGCGGCCAGCACCTCGATCACCTTGTTGTTGCGCTCCTCCGCCATCGTGCCGACGACTTGGCCCGACAGGAACAGCGTCAGGAAGAAGATGCCGAACACCGCGAAGAAGGCGCTGGTCTTGCGCCCACCGAGTGAGGGGGTGGCGACGCGCACCTGTTCGAGCACCGGCGTCGACACGCGTGCCCCTCCGGTCGCGTGCCGGCGCAGCGCCACGTCGGCGAGCGCGGCCAGGTAGCGCGCGTCGCGCCGCCCGCCGGGTACGAAGAAGATCGCGGGTCGGTCGAGCGGCCCCTGCATCACTGCGGACACGTCGAAGTCGCGGCGTGCCAGCTGGCCACGCGGGGCGACCGAATCCGTCACCACGACGATCGCGGGCGGGGCGGCATTGCGCGAGAAGGTGTCGCGGAGTTGATCGTCGGCGGCGCGCACCAGCCGCGCCTCGGCAACCGGCATGACCAGCACCATGCGCTGCTTGTCCGACGATCCGTCCGCCGCGTTCGCCGCGCCCAGCCCGCCGATCGCGCCGAACGAGCTCATGATCAACGGCGCAAACAGGAATAACAGGAAGATCGGCGTGAACACGGTGGCGACGAAGTCGCGCCGCGCGATCGTCAGCGTCTGACGGAGCTGGCGCCGGAAGCGTGTCTGAGTGCCAAATCTGCTCATCGTGCCGCCTCCGCCGTGTCGGCACCGACGATGCGGACGAAGGCCTCGTGCAGGCCGGGTCGCTCGATCGACAGCCCCGAAATACCGTACCCGTCGTCGATCAGCTGCTTGAGCGTCTGCTCGATCCCACCCGCCGGCAGCGCGAAGCGCCAGCCCTCGCCGTCGGGCTGCGCGTCGGCGGGAAGGGCGGTGGCGATGTCGGGGCCGGAATGATGCGGCACGTAACGGACCTGCTGCGGCAGCAGCGCGCGTGCCTCGTCGACCGTCCCCTCGAACCGCCGCTTGCCGCCCGCGATCACCGCGAGCCGGTCGCACAACCGCTGCGCGTGCGCCATGATGTGGGTGGAAAACAGGATCGTCGCGCCGCGATCGCGCTCGGCCAGGATCAATCGCTCGAGCCGTTCCTGGTTGACCGGGTCTAGCCCGGAGAAGGGTTCGTCGAGGACGATCAGCTCGGGCTGGTGGACGACCGAGCCGAGTAGCTGGACGAGCTGCGCCATGCCCTTGGACAGCTTGCGGATTTTCTCGTCGGCGGCGTGGCCGAGCCCGGCCGCCTCCAGCATCTCGCCCGCGCGCGTGCGCCCGGTGCGCCAGTCGAGTCCGCGCAGCGCCCCCATGAACGCGATCGCCTCGCGCGCCTTCATCGCGGGGTAGAGCCCGCGCTCCTCGGGCAGGTAGCCGACCTGGTCGCTCGCGTCCTGCGGCTGCGCGCGGCCGAGCAGCGTGCGATGGCCCTCATCGGGTTCGATGATGCCGAGCAGCATGCGCAGTGTCGTCGTCTTGCCCGCGCCATTGGGTCCGAGCACGCCGTAGATCGCGCCCGCGGGCACGGTCAGGTCGACGCCGTCGACCACGCGGCGCTCGCCGAAGCGCTTGACCAATCCTTCGGCGGTGATCGCCCAATCCACGCTTCTGCCCCCGCCGTTCGTTCTCGTGGTAGCGCGGCGGTGCGCGTGCCGGAAGCGCTACTTGCCGCTCCGGCGATAGGAGGCTTATTTGCCGCCGTCGCGGCGGGAAAGGGCGGCGATACAGCTCGCGCGATCGATCGGGCTGCCGTCGCGCTGACGCGCGTCGACCCAGGTGACGCGCTGGTTCCCGCTGCCCTTCGGATAGAGATAGGCATCGAGTACGCAGATCGCGCTCTCGAACTGGAGCTTGCGCGCGGTGCCTTCGCGCACGTCGGCGTCGGGGTTGCCGAACAGGCGCACCAGCCCGGCGGCGTCCTGCCCCATCACCGGCAGGTTCGCCTGCGACGGCGCGCTGCTGAGCGCGGGCGGAGGGGCCAATCCTTGCGGACCGCAGGCGGCGAGCGGGGCGAGCAGGAGGGGGAAGAACCGGCGGATCATGGTTGCGTCCTGTGGAACAGATGGGTCGCCATCGCCGCGCCGAGCACGGGGGCGAGCAGGTTGACGAGCGGAACCACGAACAGCCCCGTTCCCGCAAGCCCCAGCAGGAACGCTCTCGCGGCATTCGCCTTGCGCCAGTCGCGTACCGCCGCAGCGGGCAGGTGCCGGCTCGCCACCATGTCGGTCAGGTCGCGCCCGAGCAGCCAGGCGTTAACCACGAAGAACGCCGCCGCGGTGCCGACGCCCGTGACCAGCAGCGCGATATATACGGGCGTCATCGCCAGGTTGACGATGAGGAACCGCGCCGCCGAACCCAGCCCCATGCGCAGCGAATGGTGCAGCGGCACCGCGCGCGCGCTCGCCAGCGCGGCCGGGTAATGCCGCCGCTCGACCGCCGCCACCACGTCGTCTGCCAACAAGCCCACCACCAGCACCGCCACCGCGCGGAACAGCAGCCACAGCGCGAGCAGCGTCAGCGCGCTCGCCGCCACGCCCGCCAGCGCGCCGTGATAGCGCCAGCCCGACAGTGCGAGGTCGAGCCCCCTCCAGATCGCCGCACCCAGCACCGCGAAGATCGCGAGCGTCACGCCCAGCGACTTGGCGAGCACGCGCCGGATCGCGGGGTCGCCGAGCTGGGCGAGCGAGAGCAGCAGCGCTTGGAACATGGTCGCGAGGATCGCGGGTGCGGGGCCACGCGTCAACGGTTGCGGCTGGCGGGCGGCTTGGCTACCGCGAGCGCCATCCGCGCGAGCCGATCGTCCTGCCGCGCCCTGTTGGAGCATCCCTTTGACCGAACCCCGTTACGACGTGGTCGCGATCGGCAACGCCATCGTCGACGTCCTCTCGCCCGCAGACGACGCCTTCGTCGCCGAGAACGGCATGACCAAAGGCGCGATGGCGCTGATGTTCTCGCCCGAAGAGGCGGACGCGCTCTACGCCAAGATGGGGCCGGGGCAGGAGGTATCGGGTGGCTCCGCCGCGAACACGATCGCGGGGATGGCGGCGCTGGGCAGCGAGTGCGCCTTCATCGGCCAGGTCGCCGATGACCAGCTCGGCGAGGTGTTCGCGCACGACATCCACGCCGCAGGCATCCGCTTCGACGTGTCGGCGCGCGCCGGCCAGCCGACCACCGGGCGCTGCCTGATCTTCGTGACGCCCGACGGGCAGCGGACGATGAACACCTTTCTCGGCGCGTCGCACTACCTGCCGGCCGAGTCGATCGACGCCGCGCTGATCGAGGACGCGCGCTACCTCTACCTCGAGGGCTACCTGTGGGACCCCGAGGAGCCGCGCGCCGCGATGCGCGCCGCAATCGACATCGCGCGCAAGGCAGGGCGCAAGGTCGCCTTCACGCTGTCGGCGGAGTTCGTGATCGACCGGCACCGCGCGGCGTTCCAGGAACTGATCGACCAGGGGCTGATCGACGTGCTGTTCGCCAACGAGGCTGAGATCATGTTCCTGACGCAGCAGCCGGACGTTGATGCGGCGATCGCCGCGGTGTCAGGCAAGGTGCCGCTGGTGGTTGTGACGCTGAGCGAGCGCGGCGCGCTGGCGCAGGCGGGCGACGAGCGCGTGACCGTGCCGGCGCAGCCGATCGACGCGGTGGTCGACACCACCGGCGCGGGCGACCTGTTCGCCGCCGGGTTCCTCCACGGCCAGGCGCGGGAGCAGACGCTGGAGCAGTCGCTGACGCTCGGCGCGGTGTGCGCGGCCGAGGTCATCAGCCACTTCGGCGCGCGCCCGGTGGCCGACCTGAAGGAGCTCGCGCGGCAGGCTGCCTGACCGGAGCGCATCGTGACGGCGCTGCCGATCCACGCCGTCCTGCCCGACCTGCTCGCCGCCTTGCGCACGCGGTCGGCGGCGGTGCTGGTGGCGCCACCGGGCGCGGGCAAGACGACCGCGGTCGCGCCCGCGCTGCTGGCGGAGGATTGGTGCACGGGCGAGGTGCTGGTCACCAGTCCGCGGCGGCTCGCCGCGCGCGTCGCGGCGGAGCGGATGGCGGCGCTCGCCGACGAGGGCGTAGGGCGCACCTTCGGCTACGCGACCCGGCTGGACAGCAAGCGCTCGGCCGCGACGCGCGTCACCGTCGTGACCGAGGGCATATTGACCGCGCGGTTGCAGGCCGATCCCGAACTCGCCGGCGTGTCGGCGATCCTGTTCGACGAGGTGCACGAGCGCAGCCTCGACGGCGACTTCGGCCTCGCGCTGGCACTCGACGCGCAAACAGGGTTGCGCCCCGACCTGCGCGTGGTCGCGATGTCGGCGACGCTCGACGGCGCGCGCTTCGCCGCGCTGATGGACGACGCGCCCGTCATTGAGAGCGAAGGGCGCAGCTATCCGCTGACGCTGCGCCCCGTCGGTCGCGCGGGCGAGCAGCGGATCGAGCAGGCGATGGCCGCGACGATCCGGCAGGCACTCAAGGAGGAACAGGGCGGGGTGCTCGCCTTCCTGCCCGGCGTCGCCGAGATCGAGCGGACCGCGACCGCGCTAGGCGATCTTCCCGGCGTCACGCTCCACCGCCTGCATGGCAGCCTCGATCCCGTAGCACAGCGCGCCGCGATCCGCGCCGAGGCCGATGGCGCGCGCAAGCTCGTCCTCGCGACCGCAATCGCGGAGACGAGCCTTACGCTCGACGGCATCCGCGTCGTGGTCGACTCCGGGCTCGCCCGCCGCCCGCGCTACGATCGCGCGGCCGGCATGACCCGGCTGGTGACCGAGCGCGAGAGCCAGGCGGCGGCGACGCAGCGCGCCGGTCGCGCCGCGCGACAGGGGCCGGGGGTCGCCTATCGGTTGTGGGAGGAAGCCGCGACCGCGGGCATGCCGCGCTTCGACCCGCCGGAGATCCTGGAGGCCGACCTGTCGGCTCTGCTGCTCGCCACCGCGATCTGGGGTGTCGCCGACCCGCGCGACCTGCGCTGGATCGACCCGCCGCCCGAGGCGGCGATTGCGGAGGCGCGTGCGCGGCTCGCGACGCTCGGCGCGCTGGACGAGGACGGGCGCCCGACGCCGCATGGTCGACGGCTCGCGGCGATGCCGATGGCGCCGCGGCTGGCGCATATGCTGCTCGCCGCGCCCGACAAAAGGCTCGCGGCCGAGATCGCGGTGCTGTTGCAGGAGCGCGGGCTTGGCGGACCCGACGCCGACCTGGAGGTGCGGCTGCGGCGCTGGCGCAGCGAGCGCGGGCAGAAGGCGGAGGCCGCGCGCAAGCTCGCGGCGCGCTGGGCCACGTCGGCGGAACGTGGGGCTGGGCGCGGAGAAGGTGAGGCGAGCATCGGCGCGACGCTGGCGCTCGGCTTCCCCGACCGAGTCTCGCGCCGCCGGGACGTGAGCGGCGAGCGCTGGGCCTCGGTCGGCGGGCGCGGGTTCCGGCTCGACGCGACCGCCTCGCTCGCGCGCGCGGAGTGGCTCGCGGTGGCGGAGACACAGGGGTCCGCTGCGGGCGCGCGCATCCTGTCGGCAGCGCCGCTGACGCTGGCCGAGGTCGAGGCGCTGTTCGCCGACCGGATCGAGACGGTGCGCACCGCCACGTTCGACCCCGCGACCGGCGGCGTGCAGCCGATGCGCGAGCGACGGCTGGGCGCAATCCGCCTGTCGTCGGGACCCGACACGCGCGTCGACGGCCAAGCGATCGCCGACGCGCTAGTCGAGGGCGTGCGTACCCACGGCCTCTCGCTGCTGCCGTGGGGCGAGGGCGCGACCGCGCTGCGGCAACGCGCCGCGTTCGCGGGCGTCGCGTTCGACGACGAGACGCTTGTCGACCGGCTCGACGAGTGGTTGCCCGCGCTGGTCGACGGGCGCCGCCGGCTCGACGCGATCCCGCCGGGCGCGCTCACCGACGCGCTGCGCACGCTGATCGGCTGGGACGCGCAGCGCCAGATCGATTGGCTCGCCCCCGCCGACTTCACCACGCCCGCGGGCAGCACGCACGCGATCGACTACGCCGCGGAGGCAGGGCCGACCGTCACCTTGCGCGTCCAGTCGCTGTTCGGGCTCGCCGAGCATCCGGTGGTGGGCGAGCGCCGCGTGCCGCTCGTCCTCTCGCTCACCTCGCCCGCGGGTCGCCCGATCCAGACGACGCGCGACCTGCCCGGCTTCTGGGCAGGATCATGGATCGCGGTCGCGAGAGAGATGCGCGGGCGCTATCCCAAGCACCCGTGGCCCGACGATCCCGCCGCCGCCACCGCGACGCTGCGCACCAAAAAGGCGGATGCGCGGAACGCCGGCGCGCGCTAGAGCATCTGCAACGCATCAGACCGGTTCGAGAGTTTCGCAAATGGCCAACGCCCGCATCTATCAGCGCCCGAAGAACGCCATGCAGTCCGGGCGCTTTGCCACCTCGCACTGGGTGCTCGAGTACGAGCCCGCCGAGCCGAAGCGTGCCGATCCGCTGACTGGCTGGGCAGGCAGCGGCGACGTGCGCGACCAGATCAAGCTCACCTTTCCCACCTGCGACGCCGCGGTCGCCTATGCCGAGGAACAGGGCATCGCCTTTACGGTGATCCCGACGCCGACCCGCAAGCTCAAGCTGCAGAGCTACGCCGATAACTTTCGGTGATGCGCGCGGGCGCGCTACAGCAGCGCGTCGGCGAGCAGTAGCAGCATCTTGACGTCGATCGCGACGCCCGCCGCGCGCTTCGCCGCGACGAAGGCGGCGAGTTCGCTGCGCGGCACCAGCAGCACCTCGATGTCCTCGCCGACGACGCCGCCGCCGTCGCCGACCTTTTCCACGTCGTGCGCGCGCACCAGCGTGAAACCCTCGCTGGTCATCCCGGGCGAGGCGTAGAAGAAGCCGAGCTCCTCAATCCGGCCGGCGCGGTAGCCGGTTTCCTCCTCCAGCTCGCGCGCGGCGGCGCTCGCCACGCCCTCGCCCTCGGCCCCGGCGTGCTCTGGCTCATCGCCTACCAGCCCGGCGGGTAGCTCAAGCGAGCGGCGGCCGAGCGGGACGCGATACTGCTCGACCAGGATCACCTCGCCCGCGGGCGTCTCG
>NZ_JBELMJ010000055.1:8487-16141 GCF_042095875.1 Sphingomonas sp. | reverse complement strand
CCCCACCTTGCCTTTTGCCCCCTGCCCCGCTAAGCGCGCCAGCTTCCGGCCATGGTCATCCCTGGAGGCGTGGCGGGAAACACACACGAATTTCGGAGCACATATATGAGCGACACCATTACGCTCGCAGCCGAGACGCGTGACCGGGTTGGCAAGGGAGCCTCCCGTTCGCTGCGTCGCGAAGGCCGCGTCCCCGCCGTGATCTACGGCCAGAATCGCGAACCGACCTCCATCCACCTGGAGGAGAAGGCGCTCGTCAAGGCATTGATGACGGGTCACTTCATGAACTCGGTGATCATGGTCGACGGGCAGCGCACGCTGGCCAAGGACGTCGCATTCCACCCGGTCACCGACCGTCCGGTGCACGTCGACTTTCTGCGCGTGGGCGAGCACACCAGCGTCACCGTCGCGGTGCCGGTCGTGTTCACCGACGAGGACAAGTCGCCCGGCATGAAGAAGGGCGCCGTGCTCAACATCGTGCGCCACGAGCTGGAGCTGGTGGTCGACGCCGCCGAGATCCCGAGCGAGATCACCGTCTCGGTCGCGGGCAAGGACGTGGGTGACACGATCCACATCAGCGACGTGAAGCTGCCGAACGGCGCGACCAGCGCGATCGACGACCGCGACTTCACGGTTGCCACGATCGTCGCACCGTCGGCGCTGCGTTCGGAAGGTTCGGACACGACCGACGAGGCGATCGAGGCCGAGGTGGCCGAGGCCGCCGGTGTCATGGCGCCGCAGACCGACGACGACGCGCAGGCCGAGGGCGACACCGACGCCGCCGGCGAGGACAAGGCGGAGGGCTGAGCCCCGACGCCGCCCGCCACGGCGGGTGCATGAACCGGGTGGGGCAGGCGAGCGGCGACGCTCCCCTGCCCCGTTCTGTTGTGGAGGGACGGACGTGCAATTGTGGGTGGGGCTCGGCAATCCGGGCGCGCAATATGCGATGCATCGCCACAATGTCGGGTTCATGGCCGTCGACGCGATCGCGGAGGTCCACGGCTTCGCCGCGCCGGCGAAGAAGTTTCAGGGCTGGTTGCAGGAAGGCCGCGTCGGCGGCGAAAAGGTGCTGCTGCTCAAGCCCGCGACGTTCATGAACGACAGCGGGCGCAGCGTCGGCGAGGCAATGCGTTTCTACAAGCTGGGCGTCGATGCACTGACCGTGTTCCACGACGAGCTCGATCTGGCGCCGATGAAGGTCAAGGTGCGCACCGGCGGCGGGCTGGCGGGGCACAACGGGCTGCGCTCGATCGACCAGCATCTGGGGCCTGAGTTCCGCCGCGTACGATTGGGGATCGGGCATCCGGGGCACAAGGACCGGGTCAGCGGCTACGTGCTCGGCAATTACGCCAAGGCGGAGATCGACGCCTTGTCCGATATGCTGGGCGCGGTCGCGGGTGAGGCGGAGTGGCTGGCGAAGGGCGACGACGTGCGGTTCATGAACGATGTGGCGATGAGGATGGCTGGGTAGAGCGTGCTGCGACCGGCTTGACCCGCCTTCGCTCGTCACCTTGGGATGACGGTAAGTAAGGGTTACGGATCGCGCTAGGCGACGAGCCGAGTGTTGGCGCGGGCACGCGCGGGTGCCTCGACCCCAGCGCCGTCGAACAGCGGCGAGGCGGTGATCAGGCGATTGCGGCCGAGCGCCTTCGCGACGTAGAGCGCGCGGTCGGCGGCGGACAGCAGCGCGTCGAGATCGTCGCCGTCGGTGCCGTGCTGCGCCAGCCCGATGCTGACGGTGGCGCGGACCCGCACGCCCTCGCCGTGGTCTCTCATGCCTGCGAGCCGCGCGATGATCGCCTCCCCCAGCGCCTTTGCCGCGGCACGGTCGGTGGCGGGTAGCAGCGCGGCGAACTCCTCGCCGCCCGGACGCGCGAGCAGCGCGCCCTGTCCCGCCAGGTCGCGGACCACGCGCGCGAACGAGCGCAGCACGGTGTCGCCCGCGGCGTGGCCGTGCTGGTCGTTGATCGCCTTGAAATGGTCGAGGTCGAAGGCGAGCAGCGCGACGCTGTGCTCGGTACCGGCGCGGCGAAGCAGCCGCGCGCCATCCTCGAAGAAACCCTGCCGGTTGCAGAGACCGGTGAGGAAGTCGGTACGCGACGCGGCGAGCAGGTCGCGCTGCGCTTCCTCGCGCACCAGCGCGACCAGCGTCATCGGCATCGCGACCGAGTAGAGCACGCCTTCGTACATCGTGATCTTCGACGCGAGCGCGAGCGTGTCGCCGCCGAGCCGCGCGACGAGCAGCGGCAGCAGCACGACGCGCGCGGCGTAGAGCGCGGCGTGCATCGCGGACAATCCGATCGCGACCGGGCGCGAGCGAAGCCCGAGCAGCACGTGGTTGCGGCGCAGCTCGAACGCGGTCAGCGCGCTCGCCACCGCGATCGGGACGCCCGCGGCATAATGCCAGAAGGCGACGCGCCAGCCGGCATCCTCCAGCAGCCAGCCGAGCGCCAGCGCGGCGACGAGCAGCAGCGAGGTGCCGACATAGTGGCGACGATCGAGCGCGGCGACGCCGTTCAGCACCAGCAGGTAACCGGTGACGATGACGAGGTTGCTGATCGCCCACCCGCTGGTCCCCGGCAGCAGCGCGCGCACGACCGCGACCGTGCACCCGAGCGCCAGCACGGTCCATCCTGCCGCCCAGATGCGCAGCGATGCGCGCCGGAAGCGTCCGAACCCCTCCCACAAGGTCAGCCCCGCGCTGACGAGCAAGGTGCCGATAATCAGCGTATAGAGGGTGGCGAGGTCGATCATCGTGTGGCCGCAACCTAGGCCGCCGGGGGCGAAAAAGCCGTTAACGCCCGCTCACACTTTCTTACAGGAGCGATCGCGCATCGGACACGTTCGCTGTCGCAGCTTGGGTGGGGATGATCATGACCGACATATCGACGCTGCTGAGCGATATCGCCGACGAAATCACGCGAGACGCCGCACGGCTGGAGCGCGAAGCGGACGCCAAGGACCCCGACGCCGCACCCGGTCCGTTCGGGATCGCGGTGGTCGCGCTGGACGGCAGTGTGACCGCCGCGGGCGACACCGCCACGCGCTTCCCGATCCAGAGCATCTCCAAGGTCTTCGCGCTGGAGGTCGCGCTCTGCGCGATCGGCGACCGCGTGTTCGAGCGGGTCGGGCGCGAGCCGTCGGGCGACCCGTTCAACTCGATCATCGAGCTGGAGCGCAAGAACGGCGTGCCGCGCAATCCGTTCGTCAACGCGGGCGCGCTGTTGACGGTCGACATGGTCGCCGAGCACGTCAAGGAGGCGCGAAAACGCGGCGCGGTAGTCGACCTGATCGCGCGCCAGCTGGGGTGCGACACGGTGCCGTTCGACGAGGAGGTGCTGGAAAGCGAGATCACCGGCGGCGACCTCAATCGCGCGATGCTGAGTTTCATGAAGCACCACGGCAACCTGCGCAGTGACCCCGACGTGGTGCTGCGCCGCTACGTCGAGCAGTGCGCGGTGTCGCTCAATTGTGCCGAGCTGGCGCGCGCCGGATGCTTCATGGCGCGCACGCGGCTGGAGCCGGACGAGGCGCGCGCGACGCGGATGCGGCACCTGCTGGCGATGATGATGACGTGCGGCCAGTATGACGCGTCGGGCGACTTCGCGCTGCGCGTCGGGCTGCCGGCGAAGAGCGGCGTCGGCGGCGGCATCCTGGCGATCGCGCCCGAGCGCGCGGCGATCGCGGTCTGGTCCCCGAACCTCGACCAGAACGGCAATTCGATCCTGGGCGTCCACGCGCTGGAAATGCTGGCCGCGCGCACCGGCTGGTCGGTGTTCGGGCCGGCGCGCGCGGCCTAACGCGCGTACAGCGTGGAGATCAGCAGCAGCTGGTGGATCGCGCGCAATTCGGCCTCCAAGCTGGTGCGCAGCAGGTCGGTGGTGGCGATCATGTCGGCGCGGTAGCTCGACCATTCGGGCGCACGCAGGTGACGCCAGCGCGCGTGATAGGCGGTGAACGTCTCCCCGAGCTGGAAACAGTCGAACTTCATCGTGCGGGCGACGATTCTGCTAGACGCGGGGCCGTGTTCGACGACGGGATCGAAGATGCGGCCGTGCTTGAAGCGCTGATATCGCCCGAGATGGACGGCGAGCCGATCGCTCTGCTGGCCGAGCAGCGCGATGGTGTCGACGCGATCGGCCGCGACCAGCGCATGCGCGCGTCGCAGCATGCAGAGGGCGCGCGCGACGTAGAACCGGCTCTCGCCGCGCAGCGCGTCGCGCGCGGCGGCCGGTCCGAACAGCGACACCGGCGCGTCCGCCGATCGATCGAGCAACTCGCTCATGCCGCCGCCGCGCGATCGGCGGTCGCACGCGCCGCGGCGGCGCGCATGTGGTCCGACAATATGGCGTAGGCGGAGAGCCAGGCGGCGCGCGTCGCACCGTCGACGCGATCGCCGAGCGTTTCGCCGAGCGCGTCGACCAGCGCCTGCCCGACGGCGGCGTAATGCCGGTCCTGCGCGCCGTAGCCGATGTGGCGCACCGCCAGTGCCTCGGCGACCGGCAGCACGGTGTGCAACGCGTCGAGCGCGTCGACCACGGTGGCGAGCGTCAGGAACAATTTGCGGCCCTGTTCGGCCATGTCGCCGCGGAACAGCGGGCGCGTGTCAGGCGCGAGCGCGAACAGGCGCGCGTAGAAAGCGGTCGCGACCGCATCGGTGAACGGCAGCACGCACGCGAAGCTGTCCTGGACAAGCGCGATCTGACGGGCGGTAATCATGGGATCACCGCTTATCAGTGAGTTACGACGGTAAGATTAACGCCGCACAGCCGCTCAATCGCGCAGTTTCTGCGCCGCGCGCGCCAGGGGCACGCGGTCCTGGTAGAATTGGATCGCGTCGGCGAACTCGGCCGGCGTGTCCGACTTCCGCCCGTAGAAGAAGATCGCGGGCGCGGCGTCGAGCCCGCGGCGCACGTCGCAGAAGCGGTCGAGCTTGCGCAGCCAGACGAACGGGAAGGCCGCGATCTGCCCGGCCTTGGTCGAGCGCAGCAGCGACTGGAACAGGTAGCGGATCGCGAGCGCGGCCATCGTGCCCGGACCGTTGGAGAAGCCGAGCGACAAGGGCGCGCAGCCGCGGAACAGCCAGCGCAGCCCGGACGCGGTGTAGCGGCTGAAATCGTACGCGCCCTCGCACACCGGCCACATGAACGACACGTTGGCGAACAGAAGCCCGCCGGGTTTGAGCACGCGCTGCATCTCGCGCGCCACGCGCGGCGCGTCGATCGTCACCTCCAGCACGCCCTGCACCCACACCGCGTCGACGCTGTTGTCGGCGAAGGGGATCGACAGCGCGTCGCCGATGAAGGTCACCTGCGGCGAGGAATAGATGTCGAACGAGGCGACGCCGACCGTCTTCGACGCGTAGAGGTCGTTCGCGCCGCTGCCGACGATGCCGCCGCCGACTACCAGGATCACGGGGCGCTCGATGCCCGACGCTTCGAGCTGCTTCACCACGTCGCGTGCGTAATGCGCGGCATAATGGTTGCGGCCGTTGACGACGCGGCCGATCGTCTCGCGCCAGTCGGCCCGCTCCACCACGCTCGCCCCGCCCGAGGCGAGCGTCGCCTCGCGGTCGAGCACGCTGGAGGGGAAGTCGACCAAGAGCGCCTGCCCGCCGACGCGCTCGAACCCGGCGTGGTGCGCGCAATCGGGATTGGTGCAGGCGAGCGTCGGGCGGCCGTCGGCGGCGGCGGGACCGGTGCGCACCGCGCTGTTGCACGCCGGACAAGCGAGCAGATCGGCGATCGTGGCGGCGTCTTCGATCAGCATGGTTCACGTCCCCCCGGACACGCGGCGAGCCTCGCCGCGGGCAATCCGCCGCGCCTAAGCGGTTACGCGCGCGCTGTCGACTGTTCCGCCGGTCGCACTTGGTTGCTAGGGCGGCGGAGATGACCAGTCGCGCGCTGTTTCCCACCCTGTTCTACGAGGCTTCGGTCGACGACGCCGATCTGTTGGAAGAAATCGACGCCTCGTGCCGCGCGCTGGCGCAGGAGGATCGTGCCGGGCGCGCGTGGTCGAAGGAACACGGCTATCGCGGCTACACCAGCTACGCCTCGCTCGCCGACCTGCCGCAGCGCGATCCGGTGTTCGCCGACCTGAAGCGCGTGCTCGACCGGCACGTGGCGGCGTTCGCGCGCGACCTGCGGCTCGATCTCGCGGGGCGCAGGCTCAAGCTCGACAGCTTGTGGGTCAATGTGATGAAGCCGGGGGGCACGCACTCGGGGCATCTTCACCCGCACAGCGTGGTGTCGGGCACCTTCTACGTTTCGGTGCCGGACGGGTCGGGGGCGCTCAAGCTGGAGGACCCGCGGCTCGCGATGATGATGGCGGCGCCGACCCGGCCCGACACGTTCGTCTACGCCGAGCCGGCGCCGGGCAGCCTGTTCCTGTGGGAAAGCTGGCTGCGCCACGAGGTGATGCCGAGCGCGGCCAAGGCGGAGCGGATCAGCGTCAGCTTCAACTATCGCTGGTGATCCCGAGCGCACCGAAGAAGCGTAAGCGGGATCCCGGGTCGAGCCCGGGATGACGATGAGGCGGCCACTGGTGAAAACGCGCGCGAGCGACTAGGTGCGCCCACAATTCCCTCTTCCACGAACTAGGAACAACGCATGGGTTTCCGCTGCGGCATCGTGGGCCTGCCCAACGTCGGCAAGTCCACCCTCTTCAACGCGCTGACCGAGACGGCCGCGGCGCAGGCCGCCAATTATCCGTTCTGCACGATCGAGCCCAATGTCGGGAACGTCGGCGTGCCCGACCCGCGGCTGAACAAGCTGGCCGAGATCGCGAAGTCGGCCAAGATCATCGAGACGCAGCTCGGCTTCGTCGACATCGCGGGGCTGGTGCGCGGCGCGTCCAAGGGCGAGGGGTTGGGCAACCAGTTCCTGGGCAACATCCGCGAGGTGGACGCGATCGTTCACGTACTGCGCTGTTTCGAGAACGACGACATCCAGCACGTCGACAACCGCGTCGACCCGATCGCCGACGCGGAGACGGTCGAGACCGAGCTGATGCTGTCCGACCTCGACAGCCTGGAGAAGCGCGTGCCCAACCTCGCGAAGAAGGGGACGCAGGGCGACAAGGAGGCGAAGCTCGCCGCAGTCGTGCTCGGCCGCGCGCTCGACCTGCTGCGCGAGGGCAAGCCGGCGCGGTTGACGCAGGTCAACGACGCGGAGGAAGCGCGCGTGCTGGAGCAGGCGCAGCTGCTGACCGCCAAGCCGGTGCTGTACGTGTGCAACGTCAATGAGGAGGATGCGGCGGAGGGCAACGCCTACTCGGCGCGCGTGTTCGACAAGGCGGCGGCGGAGGGCGCGCAGGCGGTGGTCGTCTCCGCAGCGATCGAGGCGGAGATCGCGACGATGCCGACCGAGGACCGCGCGGAGTTCCTGAGCGAGCTGGGGCTGGAGGAAAGCGGGCTCGCGCGCGTGATCCGTGCGGGGTACAAGCTGCTCAATCTGCTGACCTTCTTCACGGTGGGGCCGAAGGAAGCACGCGCCTGGACGGTCGAGGCGGGCGCCAAGGCACCGCAGGCGGCGGGCGCGATCCACTCCGACTTCGAGCGCGGCTTCATTCGCGCCGAGACGACCGCGTTCGACGATTACGTGTCGCTCGGCGGCGAGGCGGGCGCGCGCGACGCGGGCAAGCTGCGCCAGGAGGG
>NZ_JBELMJ010000055.1:0-8387 GCF_042095875.1 Sphingomonas sp. | reverse complement strand
GGCGTGCCAGGCGGCGTTCCTCGGCTTCGTGCTCGGCGCCGCGCCGCTGGTGTGGATCAACGCTGCGATGGCGCGTCGACCACCGACTGGTTGAGCAACGTGCCGTAGGGCGCGGTCTTCGGGTCGCCGCGGTTCTGCCGCGCGCCGAGCCACGCGGGCTGGATACCGGGTGCGGGTGTGACCTGCATTACCGGGGTCTTGGGTGGCGGACCGGTCGGCGTGGCGAGCGGGGCGTTGGCATTGCCCTCCCCGCCCTTGGCCGACGCGTCGCCCTCACCGCCTTTGCCGCAGGCGGCGAGCGGGGCCAGGAGCAGGGCCATCGACACGGCCGGGAGCAGGGATCGCATAAGCGGTGTAAAGCGCGAGCGGGCGTGCGCGTTCCCGCGGCCCCTGCCCGCGCGCGACGCGCATTCCCAGCGGGTGTGCGCGATGCTACACGGCGGCGTGCTCCGTCGTCTGCTGCTTCTGTTCGCGCTGCTGCTCGCGCTGCCCGCCACCGCGCGGCCGGCCTGCCACGACGCGGGCGCGGTGCAGGGCGTGGCGGCGAGCGGGCATGGCGCGCGCCTGGATCACGCGGGCGGGCACCACGACGCGCGCGACACCGGACATGCGGCGCACGCGAGCGGGCACGATTGCCTCGGCTGCATCCCGCCCGACATGCTGCTGGGCGCCCGCGTCGCGCGCGCCATCGTCCCGCGCGCGACCGTACAGGACGTCGCGCCGCCGCGCTTCGCGGCGGGCCTCGCTAGCGCACCGACACCGCCACCTCCGAAGACGGCGTGACCGCCGCGCCCGCGCGCGCGCCTCACGTCCCTTTCTCGGAGTTTTCCCATGTATCGCCCTCTCCTGCTCGCCGCCTGCGCGGCGGGTGCGCTGCTGCCCGTCGCGGCGACCGCGCAACACCGCCATGCCATGCCGATGCCCGGTGCCTCGCCGGCGACGGCAGCGCCGACCTCCACGCCGCGGCCCGATCGGCGGCAGCGCGCGCGCGTCGCGCCTGCCAAGATGCGTAAGCCTGATATCACGCGGGTTGCGCCGCGCGGCTCGGGGCAGGTGCCCTCCCCTGACCCGACTGGGGCGCATCGTACCGCCCGCGCCATGCCGGCGCAGCATGGCTCGATGTCGCCTGATCGAGCGCACGCGGACCTTGGCGCCACTGCGCCGATCGGCAGCACCGTAGATCACGCCGATATGAGCCATGCCGGTCACATCGGCGCGGCGCCTAGCGGTATTGCATCGTTCAACGCGGCGTCGAGCGTCACTCGTACCGCGCTGCACGGGACGGCAGGTATTGCCGGTGACGATCAGGCGCGGAGCGGCCATGAGCAGGACGCGCCGGGCGCGGCGACCGGCAGCAGCACCGATCACGCGCGGATGAACCACGGAGCGCAAGCCGCCCCCGCGCAGGAGCAGACGCCGACCGATCACGCGAAGATGGATCACGCCGCTATGGATCACGGCGCGATGAACCACGCCACGATGGGCGGCACCGCGATGAACCAGGGCGCGATGAATCACGCTGCGATGGGGCACGCCATGTCCTTCACCGCGCCGCTCGCGTGGCGGCGGGCGAGCGATGCCGCGCTGGCGCGCGCGCCGGTCGGCGCGGCGATGTCGGGGATGACGATGGGCACCGCGAACGGCTGGTACTCGCCCGGCAGCGGCACCGCGCGGCTGCCCGCCGCGGAGGGGCCGATGCGCGGTGCAATGTTCTCCGCCGGCGAGTGGATGGTGATGGCGCACGGCTACGCCTGGGGCAGCGTCACCGATCAGGGGGGACCACGCGGCGCCGACATGGCGTTCGTGCAGTCGATGGCGATGCTGATGGGCGACCGTGACCTGGGCGACCGTTTCCACCTGCAATTGCGCGCGATGGGCAGCCTGGAGCCCGCGATGGGGCAGCGCGGCTATCCCAATTTGTTCGCGACCGGCGAGACCGCGAACGGCGTGCCTTTGGTCGACCGGCAGCATCCGCACGACCTGTTCATGGAACTGGCCGCGCGCGTCGACTACCGGCTGGGGGGCGACACCAACCTGTTCCTCTACGGCGGACCGGTCGGCGAGCCCGCGCTCGGGCCCTCGGCGTTCATGCACCGCGGCTCGTCACGCTATCAGCCGCTGTCGCCGATCACGCACCATTGGTTCGATTCGACCCACATTACCTACGGCGTGGTGACCGCGGGCGTGTCCGCGCCCAGGTTCCAGCTCGAGGGATCGTGGTTCAAGGGGCGCGAGCCCGACGAGGAGCGCTGGGACATCGACCCCGTCCGGCTCGATTCCTGGTCGCTGCGCGGCACCTGGACGCCATCCCCCTTCCTCGCGGTGCAGGTCAGCCACGGGCATTTGAAGGAACCGGAGGTGCAGCACCCGGGCGAGGACGAGAACCGCACCACCGCGAGCGTGCAATGGGCGCGCGGCGGCGTCGCGACCACCATCGCCTGGTCGCGCAAGGACCGGCAGCCCGGCGACGTGCTGAACGCCTGGCTGGCGGAGGCGACGTGGGAGATATCACCCGCGCACGCGATCTTCGCGCGGGTCGAGAACGTCGCCAACGACGAGTTCTTTCCCGACCACGACTCGCCCCTGCACGACCGACGTTTTCGCGTGACCAAGGCGGAGGGCGGCTACGCCTATCGCCTGCCGATCGTCGGCGCGCTGGGTGTCGCGCTTGGCGGGACGGTAGCGGCCTATGCGAAGCCTGACGCGCTCGACGCGGCCTACGGCGACGATCCGGTGAGCTGGACCTTGTTCGCGAAGCTGGCGGTGGGGCTGTGACCGGAGCCTAGCCGACTGACCGCGCGGGCGCGGCACGCGGGCGGGCGCACCGCTGCCCGCATCGGGCGAGACAAAGCCGCGCCCGGAGATTACAGGCGGCGGCGATGCTGCGCCCGGTCCTCCCGCTCGCCGCGCTCGCCGCTTTGGCCGCGTGCGCTTATCCCTATACCCCGCCCGCGCTGTCGCCGGTGACGCAGCCGGCGCCGCCGGCGACCGGTGCGCCTTATACCACCGCGGCGGTGCCGCCCGCGGTGCAGGAGGCGCGCGCGCCGGTCACGATCCTGATCTCGATCGACGGCTTCCGCCCCGACTACCTCGACCGCGGCGTCACCCCCAACCTGTCGCGACTCGCCGCGACGGGCGTGTCGGCGGCCATGCGGCCGAGCTTTCCGTCCAAGACCTTTCCCAATCACTGGACGATCGTGACCGGGCTGCGCCCCGATCGCCACGGCATCGTCGCCAATTCGTTCATCGACCCCGCCCGCCCCGACGAGACGTTCACGATGGCGAGCGACGATCCGTTCTGGTGGAACGCGGCCGAGCCGATCTGGGTCACGGCACAGAAGGCGGGCATCCGCACCGCGACGATGTTCTGGCCCGGCGCCAACACCGCCTGGGGCGGGGTGCGCCGCGCGGGCGGGCACGGCGAGGTCGACGGCGGCACGCGGCCCTCCGACTGGCAGCAGTTCAACCAGGCGGTGACGGGCGAGCAACGCGTCGCCGCGGTGATCGACTGGATACGCCGCCCCGCCGCCACCCGCCCGCGGCTGGTCACGCTCTACTTCGACACGGTCGACAGCGCGGGGCACGCCTACGGCCCCGGCGACGCGCGCACGACGCAGGCGGTGGCGGCGGTCGACGCGCAGGTTGGCGCATTGGTGCAGGAGCTCGCCGCACTGGAGCAGCCCGCCAACCTGGTGATCGTCGCCGACCACGGGATGGCGGCGACCAGCAGTTCGCGCGTGATCGCGCTCGACCAACTCGTGGCCCCTGCCGACGCGCGCGTGTTCGAGGCGGGGCCGTACGCCAGTTTCTACCCCGCGACGGGCCGCGACGCGGCGGTGCGCGCGGCGCTGCTGCGCCCGCACGCGCACATGACGTGCTGGGCGAAGGGCGACGTGCCCGCGCGCTTCCACTACGGCGCGAACGTGCGCGTGCCGCCGTATCTGTGCCTCGCCGACGACGATCCGGGCGGGGCGTGGTCGATCGAGAAGACCGCGCCGGCCGGCCCGCGCGCGGGCGGCAACCACGGCTACGACAATGAAGCGCCCGACATGCGCGCGCTGTTCATCGCCAACGGTCCCGCGTTCGCGCGCGGCAAGCGGATCGGCGATTTCGACAACGTCGACGTCGCGCCGCTGCTGCGCGACCTGCTGGGGCTGCCCGCGGGTCAGGCGCTCGACGGCGACGATCGCCCGTTTCGCGGCCTGCTGAGGCGCTAGGGAGGCGAGCGATGCTATATTTCGAGGATTTGGCGGTCGGCGAGCGGCAGTCGTTCGGGTCGTACCGCGTCACGCGCGAGGAGGTGATCGACTTCGCCACCCGCTACGACCCGCAACCGTTCCACCTTTCCGACGAGGCCGCGGCGGCGACGCATTTCGGGCGATTGTCGGCCAGCGGTTGGCACACCTGCGCGATGGTGATGGCGATGCTGGTCGAGAACCTGAAACGCCACGAGCAGGCGGGGCTCGGCTCACCGGGGATCGACGAGTTGCGCTGGCTGGTGCCGGTCTACCCCGGCGATACTTTGCGCTGCGAGAGCGAGGTGACGGAGAAGCGCCGCTCGGCTTCCCGGCCCGAGCTGGGTATCTTCAAGAGCCGGCTGACCGTGTTCAATCAGGACGACGTGGTGGTCATGTCGATGATCTCGAACGGGCTGATCGCGACGCGACCGGCGGAGGGGTAGCGGTGCGTCAGCGCGCCGCGCCGCCGCCGGCGAATGAGCGAAGCTGCCCCCGGAACGTCGCGGCATTCGACATGCGCGAAGTGTTTGCGGCTGCTGGGGCGCTGCAGTTCGATGGTACGTGGCCGCAGAAGCCACGCGCCAGTTGCTCAATTCAGCAGGCTACGCTGACACCGGTTTGACGGCTTCCATCAAGCCCTTCGTCACCCCGGACCTGATCCGGGGCCCCGCTTCTCGGACGGGCAGAAAGAAGCGAGATCCCGGATCAAGTCCGGGATGACGGTGTCGGTTGCATAGACGGGAGACCGTTTAAGCCGCCCCCCATCTAGCCTCAGCGCGGGTTGGGGGCGCGACCGCCGCGGAAGCCGCCGCCGCGAGCGCGGGAGCCGTCACCGCGGCCGCCGGGGCGGAAGGCGCCCTGCGGACGCGGGGTGCGGACGCCCTCGGCGCGGTTCTGACGACGCAGGTCGCGATAGTCCTGGCGCACGTCGCCGCGATACTCGCGCCGGGCGTCGCGGCGCCCCTGCCGGAACTGATCGCGCGTGATCGTGCCGTTGCGATACGCCTGGCGGTTGTCGCGGATGTCGCCGCGATAGTCGCGCCGCTCGCCCCGCACGTCGCGGCGGAAATCGCCCCAGTTCTGCCGCACCTGCGCGTTGCCGCGGCGCCCTTCCCAGTAGCGGCGCTGGCTGTCGTTCCAGCGGTACGGACGGCGGTTGCGGTCGTAGACGAACGCGCCGGTGCCCGGATAATAATAATTGTTGTACCAGCCGTAGTAGCTGGGCGCGAAGCCGCCGCCGAACCCGCCGGCGTAATAGGGATCGCCGTAGTAACCGGCGCCACCGTAATAGCCGTCGTTGTAGTAACCGCTGCCGACCCCGACGTTGACGCCGCTATAGCCGTAGCCGTCGGTGCACGCACCGAGCCCGATACCCATGGCGCCGAGGAGCGCCACCACGCCGAACCGCTTGAAGATCATCCGTCCACTCCCGAACACAGGAAAGCGGCCGTTACGCGCCGCCATTCATCCCAGAACGAAGGCGGTACATCGAAGTTCCTTAATGGCCGGGGAACGAAACCAGCGCGTCGACCGCGATGTCGTCGCCGCGCAGCGCGTCCGCGCCGCCCAGGTCGGGCAGGTCGACCAGGAACTGCGCCTGGGTGACGGTCGCGCCCGCCTTGCGCAGCAGGCGCACCGCGGCGCGCGCGGTGCCGCCGGTCGCGATCAGGTCGTCGATCAGCAGCACGCGCGCGCCCGGCGCGCAGGCATCGGCGTGGATCGCGATCCGGTCCTGCCCATATTCGAGCGCGTAATCCTCCGCGATCGTGACGCCCGGCAGCTTGCCGTCCTTGCGAACCAGCAGCACGCCGGCGTTCAGCGGCACCGCCAGCGCGGCGGCGAACAGGAAGCCGCGCGCCTCGATCCCGGCGACCAGATCGACCGGGCCGCGCGTGGCGGCGACCATCCGCTCGACCGCAGTGGTGAGGCCGCCGGGCGACAGCAGCAGGGTCGTGATGTCGCGGAACTGGATGCCGGGCTTGGGGAAGTCCGGAATGGTGCGGATCAGCGCGCGAAGGTCGTCGTTTGCCATGCGCGCGCTTGTCGGCGGTGCGCGGAGCAAGTGCAAGGGTGTGGGTGTGGGTGTGGGTGTGGGTGTGGGTGTGGGTGACGGCGTGGGTAGGAACTGCCTCGGCCGATTAGGGCGCAGGTCGACACTAACTCCTCCCGTCGGCCCGGAATTGATCCGGGGCCCCGCTTCTTCTCTTCGGGAGCGAGGTCAGTGGGATCCCGGGTCATGCCCGGGATGACGGGTGGTTGGGGGCATGCGGAACGCGTCGGTCTTGCCTGCATACGACAGCGGCCGAGGCGTGTGCCCCGGCCGTGCCGTTGGTTGGTCGTCGGTGTCCGGGCGGGCGCCGCGGGCGAAGCCCGCGTCGTCGGTCGGCGCTGTGGCGCCGCCGGCCGATCGAGCGCGAGTGGCGCGCGGCAGCTATGCTGCCTGCGCGCCGCGCTCGATCAGTGCTCGATCCCCCGCCAGACGTTCTGATACGCGCCCCAGGTCAGGAACACGAAGATCACCAGGAAGATTACCGCGGCGAGCCCCGCGGCGTGGCGTGCCTCCAGGTTCGGCTCGGCGGTCCAGGTCAGGAACGCCGACACGTCGCGCGCCATCTGGTCCTTGGTCGCGCGCGTGCCGTCCGAGTAGGTCACCTGCCCGTCCGCGGTCAGCGGCGGCGGCATCGCGATGTTGAGGTTGGCGAAATACGGGTTGTAGTGCAGCCCCGGCGGCGTCTTGGCGCCCGGGAACTCCTTCAAGAGCTCCGCCGGCTGGTTGCGATAACCGGTCAGCAGCGCGTGGACGTAATTGGGGCCGTCCTCGCGCGCCTTGGTGATCAGCGACAGGTCGGGCGGCAGCGCGTTGTTGTTGGCGGCGCGCGCGGCGACCTCGTTCGCGAACGGCGACGGGAAGGTGTCGGACGGCAGGTTCTTGCGCGTCGCGGGTTCGCCCGTCTCCGGGTTCACGCTCGGCTGCTCGATCACCCACTGGTTGGCGATCGCCTTCACCTCGGGCTCGGAATAGCCGATCTTGGTCAGGTCGCGGAAGGCGACGTACTTGAGCGAGTGGCATGCGGCGCAAACTTCCTTGTACACCGCGAAGCCGCGCTGGACCTGCTGGCGGTCGAACTTGCCGAACAGCCCGGCGGAGGGCAGCCCGATATCCTCGGGATGCAGGTGGAAGACGTGTTCCGCGCTCTCCGCCGCGGGTTCGGTGATCGCGGTCTTGGCGGTGCCGAACAGCGCCAGCGCCAGCACGAAAACGAACGCCGCGCCGATCACGATCGAAATGAGACGAGCCATTGTGTTCTTTATCCCCTTTTCGTCGCTGCTCGGCTCAGCTCGCCATCGCGGTCTTGGCGGGCGAGGTACCGGCGTGCTTCTCCAGCACCGCCTCGGTGATCGAGTTCGGCAGCGGGCGCGGACGCTCCGACGCCGAGACCAGCGGCAGGATGATGAGGAAGTGCGCGAAATAATAACCCGCCGCGATCTGCCCCATGATGACGTTGCGCGCATTCGCCTCCGCGCCGCCGACATAGCCGAGCACCAGGATGTCGACCAGCAGCACGACCAGGAACCAGCGGTAGGTCGGGCGGTAGTTGGCCGAGCGCACCGGCGAATTGTCGATCCACGGCAGGAAGAACAGCAGCAGGATCGAGCCGAACATCGCGAGCACGCCCCAGAGCTTCGCCGGCAGCAGGAAGTCGGCGGTGAAGCTCTTCAGGATCGCGTAGAACGGCAGGAAATACCATTCGGGCACGATGTGCGCCGGGGTCGAGAGCGGGTTCGCCTCGATGTAATTGTCCGGGTGGCCGAGCAGGTTGGGCGAGAAGAAGATCAGCGCGGCGAAGATCAGGAAGAACACCGCGACGCCGACGCCGTCCTTGGCGGTGTAGTACGGGTGGAACGGCACCGTGTCCTGCTCGCCCTTCACGTCGACGCCGGTCGGGTTGTTCGACCCCGGGATGTGCAGCGCCCAGATGTGCAGGATGATGACGCCCGCGGTGACGAACGGCAGCAGATAGTGGAGCGAGAAGAAGCGGTTGAGCGCCGCATTGTCGGGCGCGAACCCGCCGAGCAGCCACACACGGATCGACTCGCCGACCAGCGGGATCGCCGAGAAGAAGCCGGTGATGACCTGCGCACCCCAGA
>NZ_JBELMJ010000054.1:0-16443 GCF_042095875.1 Sphingomonas sp. | reverse complement strand
GAGGCTTTCTCCGCGATCATCGCGCAGGCGAAGGCCGCGCTGCCGGAGCAGCAGCTGGCCGCCTGATCGGGCGATCGTTGATCTGAAGAGGGCGCCGGTAGAGCGATCCACCGGCGCCTTTTTCGTTGCGCGGTGCCACTCCCCACCGTCATCCCGGGCTCGCCCCCGGGATCCCGCTGCCTCGTCCCACCTCGCGAGGAAGCGGGACCCCGGATCAGGTCCGGGGTGACGGCTGGTATATCGCGCGACTCACCGCGCCGTGGACGCGCTGTCCTCCACCGACCGCGCGCGCGCCTCCGCCGCCGCGTCCGCCGCGCCGGTATCCAGCCCGGTGTCGACCGGGTTGGCCGCGTTCGCGCCGCCGTCGCTCGCCGCGGCCGAGGCCGCCGCCGCGTCGGCCGCGTCCTGCCCGCCCATACCGCCGCCGCCGCCGGCGTCGCTGCCCGGCGTGGCGCCGTCCTGGTCGCGCAGCACCTTGGCCGCGATCGCGTCGTCGCGCGCGTCGGTGCCGATCGGCGCCGCGGCTGAGTTGGGGTCGGTCATCGCCATCTCCTTGGAAATCATGACAGGTTCGAGAGGAACGAACGAGCGGGATGGGCGGACGATCCGCGATCGGCTACAGCGGCGCTCATGTCCGCGCTGTCGATCTTCGCCGCCGTTACGCTGTCCGCGCTCGCGATGACGCTGATCGTCGGCGTACGCTACCTGATCACCTCCGCGGGGTTCGCGTGGGCGACGAAGCTCAGGCACCCCGGCCTTTACACCGGGCTCGATCCGCAGATACGGCGCGAGATCTGGTGGAGCCTCGTCTCCGCCGCGATCTACGGCATACCCGCGGGCGTGCTCGCCTGGGGATGGGACAATCACGGCTGGACCCGCGTCTACCGCGACGTGCACGATTATCCCTTGTGGTACCTGCCGGTGTCGGTGCTCGCCTACCTGTTCCTGCACGATACCTGGTTCTACTGGACGCATCGCTGGATGCACCGGCCCGAGCCCTTCAAGCGCGCCCACGCGGTCCACCACGCCAGCCGCCCGCCGACCGCCTGGGCCGCGATGGCGTTCCACCCGATCGAGGCGCTGACCGGCGCTGTGGCAATTCCGCTACTGGTGCTCGCCATTCCGATCCACGTCGCAGCCCTCGGCTTGGTGCTGACGATCATGACGGTTATGGGTGTCACCAACCATATGGGGTGGGAGATTTTCCCTCGGTTCATGTGGCGGGGGGTAGTGGGGCGCTGGCTGATCACGGCCAGCCATCATCAGCGTCACCACGAGCGATATGGGTGCAATTATGGGCTTTATTTCCGGTTCTGGGACCGGGTCTGCGGCACCGACGACGGTGTCGGCGACTTCACCCGCGCCCATGCCAAGGCGCGCGCGCGCGGGTCTGCTGGTGAGCGCGGCGCTGCTGCTGGTGGGGGCCGCGCCGGTCGCGTCGCTTGACGTCTCGATCGACCACGTCCGCTCGGCCAAGGGCCTGCTGCGCGTCTGCCTGACCGCCGACCCCGACAATTTCCCCTCCTGCGTCGACGACGCCGATGCGGTGACGCGCAACGTGCCCGCGGGCACCCACGGCTTGCGCTTCACCGGCATCCCGCACGGCAATTACGCGGTGGCGGTGATCCACGACGAGAATGGCAACGCGAAGCTCGACACGTTCGCGGGCATCCCGCGCGAAGGCTTCGGCTTCTCGCGCAATCCGCCGATCCGCTTCGGCGCGCCGCGCTTCGCCGCCGCGCGCTTTGCGGTGACCGGTGATGCAGAACGGCAACAGGTCGGGCTGCGTTACTTCCTGTAAGGACGCGCGCGGACACAAAGCCGTAAATGCTCGTTCACGCGAGCAACATAGAAGGGGATAATTGTGTTCGCTGCCCGTTTTGCCGCCCGTCCGCTCCGCTCCGCCGTCCGTCCGCTCCACCTCGCCGCCGCCGCGCTCGCGGCATCGCTGGCACTTCCCGCCGCGGCGCAGACCTCGCCCGTCGATCCCAACGGCCCGCCGACCCCGCTCGTCACCGGCGACACCGTGACCGTCGCGGTCGCGGGCGCGTGGTTGCCCGATTACGAAGGCTCGAACGATTACTCGCTAACGCCCGGCCCCGCCGCGATCGGCACGCTGGGCGGCATCTCGTTCCAGGTGCTCGGCAACCGCGCCTCGGTTGACCTGATCGCCGACGCGCCGACCTCGCGCTGGGACTTCCAGGCCGGGCCGGTCGGGCTCGTCAATTTTAACCGCGTCAGCCGCAAGGGCATCGACGATCCCCGCGTCAAGGCGCTGCCGACCACCTCGACCGCGCTCGAACTCGGCGGCTATCTCGGCATCGGCCGCACCGGGCTCATCACCAGCGATTACGACAAGCTGTCGGTCGCGGTCAGCTACCGCTACGACGTGACCGGCATCCACGACAGCGGCGTGCTCCAGCCGTCGGTCAGCTACTATACCCCGCTCAGCCTCAAGTCGGCGGTGGGCGTGTTCGCCTCGGCCGAGAAGGTCGAGCGCGCGTACGGCCGCACCTACTTCGACGTCCGCCCGCAGGACGTCGCGGCGAGCGGGCTGCCCGCGTTCCGCACGCGCGGCGGGTGGAAGAACTACGTCGTCGGCGTGGCGGGCACCTACTCGCTCACCGGCGACCTGCTGCACGGGTGGAAGGTGATCGCGGGCGGCACCTACAAGCGGATGCTCAACGATTTCGGCGACACGCCGATCGTCAGCATCGCGGGGTCGCGCGACCAGTGGCTCGGCGCGATCGGCATCGGCTACACCTTCTGATCGCGCCAACGGCCGCGCCCCGCAGCTGAGAGCGGGGCGTAGTCGCGGCCACCGCGTCACGCGCCATTTGCGCCCGCGCGCCGCTGCGCCTATCGCGAACCCGTGATTCAGCCGCGCGACAGGCTCGCCGCGGCATGACCGAACAGTCGATGGTAGAAGGATGCGGGCGATGGGCGAAGCCGAACTGATCGAGGCGCTGGACGCGCGCGCCAAACGGCGCGACGATCGCCGCGCCTTCTTCCAGCAGGCGCTGGGCGCCGCCGCCGCGGGCGGCGCGGTGTTGGCCGCCGGGCGCGCCGGGGCGCAGACCGCGACGCCGACCCCCACGCCGTCGCCGACCGCGACCACCAGCCTGACCACGCCCGATTACCTCAACTTCGCGCTCAACCTCGAATATCTGGAGGCAAATTTCTACGCCTTCGCGACCACCGGTTCGGCAATCGCCGCGACGTTGCAGACCGGCGCGACCACCGCGGGGGCGCAGGGCGCGGCGAGCGGCGGGCGCCAGGTCAACTTCTCCGATGGGGTCGTGGCGCAGTTCGCGCGCGAGATCGCGGCGGACGAACTCGCGCACGTCAGCTTCCTGCGCACCGCGGTCGGCTCGCTCGCGGTGGCGCAGCCCGCGATCGACCTGAGCCCGGGCGGCGCCTTCACCGCCGCGGCGCGCGCCGCCGGGCTGGTCGGCGCGAACGCGACCTTCGACCCCTACGCCAATGACGAGAATTTCCTGCTCGCCTCGTTCCTGTTCGAGGACGTGGGCGTCACCGCCTACAAGAACGTCACGGGCCTGCTCTCCAACACCACCCTGCTGGAGGCGACGCAGGGCATCCTGGCGGTGGAGGCGTATCACGCCGCGATGATCCGCACGACCTTGTACCGCAAGGGCGTGGAGACGCCCGCGCTACGGCTGATCGAGGCGACGCAGCAGATCTCGGACGCGCGGGACCGGCTGGACGGCTCCAACGTGACCGAGAACCTCGTCACCGGCTACGCCGCGGACGACGATCAGGGCGTGGCGCCCGCCACCAACGCCGCGGGCGAGACGGTGTCCAACATCGTGCCGCTCAACGGCAACGGCCTCGCCTTCAGCCGGACCAGCGACCGCGTGCTCAACATCCTGTACCTGAACCAGGCATCGGTCAGCGCGGGCGGCTTCTTCCCCGCCGGCGTCAACGGCGCGATCAAGACGAGCGCGGCGGCGACCTGACGCCCGCCGTCACGCTTGCGCGCGCCACGCCTGTATTCTTCTCGTAGCCGAAAAGTCCGCTGCCATGACCGATCCCGCTCTCACTGCCTCGATCCTCGACGCCGCCGCCGCGCGCCGTGCCGAGCGTCGCCGTTTCATCAAGCTGGCGAGCGGCGGCGTCGCCGTCGCCGGCGGCCTGTCGCTACTCGCCGCCTGCGGGGGCGACGACGACGACGACAATCCGATCACCAACCCGTCGCCGACGCCTACGCCGACCCCGTCGTCGAGCAGCGTCGCCGCCGAGGTCGCGGTGCTCAACTTCGCGCTCCAGCTCGAGTATCTCGAAGCGCAATTCTACGCCTATGCCGCGACCGGTGAGGGGCTGCCCGCCGCCCTGATCGCGGGCACCGGCACCGCGGGTGCGGTGACCGGCGGGCGCCGCGTCGCCTTCACCGATCCCGTCGTCGCCGCCTATGCGCGCGAGATCGCGGCGGACGAGCGCGCGCACGTCGCCTTCCTGCGCCAGGTGCTCGGCAGCGCCGCGGTGGCGATGCCCGCGATCAACATCGACGGCAGCGCGACCGGCGCGTTCAGCACCGCGGCGCGCGCGGCCGGGCTGGTCGGCGAGGGCGCGGCGTTCGACCCCTACGCCAATGACGAGAACTTCCTGCTCGGCGCGTATATCTTCGAGGACGTCGGCGTCACCGCCTACAAGGGCGCGTCCTCGACGCTGATCTTCACCGCAGGTTATCAGGAGGCGACCGCCGGGCTGCTCGCCGCGGAGGCGTATCACGCCGGGCTGATCCGCACGACCTTGTACCAGAAGGGGCTGGCGACGCCGTCGCTGCGCACGGGCGCCGACGCGATCTCCGACGCGCGCGACCGGCTCGACGGCGTCCGCGCGACCGGCGCCACCCCCACTCCGACACCCTCGCCCACGCCGACCGCCACCGCGACCAGCCTGCCCACCGGCGTCGACGCGCGCGACCTCGACCAGGGGATCACCGGTACCGCGACCATGTCCAACATCGTCCCCGCCGACGCCAACGGCATCGCGTTCAGCCGCACGGTCGGTCAGGTGCTCAACATCACCTTCCTCAACAACGCCCCGGTCACGAGCGGCGGGTTCTTCCCCGCGGGCGTCAACGGCACGCTGAACACCAGCGCGGACAGCCGACCCGCGTAAGGCGCGAGCGCCTTCGCCGATCGCGAATCGGCGAAGAGTCGCTGCGGCGGCCAGCGTTGCCGACAGGCAACGTCTGACGTCCCGGCGGCCAGCGGAGCCGGGCACCGGCTCCGTCTGACGTCCCGGCGGCCAGCATCGCCGCAACGTCCCACGCCGCGGCGACCAACCCAACAGCCCGCCGCGCCCCCACGCGAATCACCCTTCCACTCCCGCCCCGCTCGCCTATAATGCCCGCTTCCCCGGGGGACCGCTGAGGCGGTTGAGAGGGGGGCGCCCGAGCCCCCGACCCGCTGAACCTGATCCGGCTGACACCGGCGTAGGGAGTGGAGCGGCGACCACCAGGCCACCGATCCTCTCCCCCACAAGGAGAGTGAAGCGCATGGCAGATATCCAGGCCCGCAGCGAGATCGGCGTCACCACCGGCGCGATCCGCGGTTCCCGCAAGATCCACGTGGGGCCGCTCGGCGTCGCGATGCGCGCGATCGACCTCGATCCCTCCTCCGGCGAGCCGCCGCTCAACGTCTACGACACCTCCGGCCCCTATACCGACCCGAACGCACGCATCGACATCATGGCGGGCCTGCCGAGTCTCCGCCGCGACTGGATCATGGCACGCGGCGACGTCGAGGCGTACGACGCGCGCGAGATCAGGCCCGAGGACAACGGCCAGCTCGGCCCCGATCGCTCGGGCGGGGTGCAGCCGTTCCCCAACGTCAACCGCCGTCCCTTGCGCGCCAAGGCGGGCGCCAACGTCAGCCAGATGCACTACGCGCGCCGCGGCATCATCACGCCCGAAATGGAATACGTCGCCACCCGCGAGAATCTCGGCCGCGAGATGCTGCGCGAGTACCACCGCGACGGCGAGGATTTCGGCGCCGCCATCCCCGATTACGTCACGCCGGAGTTCGTCCGCGACGAGGTCGCGCGCGGCCGCGCGATCATCCCCAACAACATCAACCACCCCGAAACCGAGCCGATGGCGATCGGCCGCAACTTCCTGGTCAAGATCAACGCCAACATCGGCAACAGCGCGGTCGCGTCCAACGTCGCGACCGAGGTCGACAAGCTCGTCTGGTCGATTCGCTGGGGCGCGGACACCGTCATGGACCTCTCGACGGGCCGCAACATTCACGACACGCGCGAGTGGATCATCCGAAACTCGCCCGTCCCGATCGGCACCGTCCCCATCTATCAGGCGCTGGAGAAGGTCGGCGGCATCGCCGAGGAGCTGACGTGGGAAATCTTCCGCGACACGCTGATCGAGCAGGCCGAGCAGGGCGTCGACTATTTCACCATCCACGCCGGCGTACGCCTGCCCTATGTGCCGCTCACCGCCAAGCGCGTGACCGGCATCGTCAGCCGCGGCGGCTCGATCATGGCGAAATGGTGCCTCAGCCACCACAAGGAGAGCTTCCTCTACGAGCGCTTCGATGAGATCACCGAGATCATGCGCGCGTACGACATCGCCTACTCGCTCGGCGACGGCCTGCGCCCCGGCTCGATCGCCGACGCCAACGACGAGGCGCAGTTCGCCGAGCTCTATACGCTCGGCGAACTGACCAAGCGCGCCTGGCAGCAGGACGTGCAGGTGATGATCGAGGGCCCCGGCCACGTGCCGATGCACAAGATCAAGCAGAATATGGACAAGCAGCTCGAGGCGTGCGGCGAGGCGCCCTTCTACACGCTCGGGCCGCTCACCACCGATATCGCGCCCGGCTACGACCACATCACCAGCGGCATCGGCGCCGCGATGATCGGTTGGTACGGCACCGCGATGCTCTGCTACGTCACGCCCAAGGAGCATCTCGGCCTGCCCGACCGCGACGACGTGAAGACCGGCGTGGTCACCTACAAGCTCGCCGCCCACGCCGCCGATTTGGCCAAGGGACACCCGGCGGCCAAGATGCGCGACGACGCGCTGTCACGCGCGCGCTTCGAGTTCCGCTGGCGCGACCAGTTCAACCTCAGCCTCGACCCCGACACGGCGGAATCGTACCACGACCAGACCCTGCCGGCAGAGGGCGCCAAGACCGCGCACTTCTGCTCGATGTGCGGCCCGAAATTCTGCTCGATGAAGATCACGCAGGAAGTGCGCGACTTCGCCGCCAAGCAGAACGCCCCGGTCGAAACCTTCGTCGCCGCCCAACCTCCCCGGCACGGGCAGGGGGACCATGCGCCGCATGGTGGAGGGGGCACGCCGCTCGACGCCACCGCTGCCGAGGCGGGAATGGCCGAGATGAGCGAGCGGTTCAAGGAGAAGGGTGGGGAGGTCTACCTGCCGGCGGAGTAGCTAAAGACCTTCTAAATCATCCAAATCGCGTACCGAAAGAACGATAGCTCGCTGCAAGATACCTTGCAGTGAGCGAACAAACTGACATTCGACGTAAGTGTCAAGGTGGTTGCCGCGCCGATCCATGGCGTTCAAGAGATCAGCTTGTAATCTTCCCTTTCGATCGGATGGAACGTTAAAGCTTAGTAAGCCTTGATGTCCACGCACGCGAAGTTTTCCCCAACCCGTCTCCGTATTGTATTGAATTATGGCAACCAATATGAGAGTCGTCTGATCGTCCACTCTCAATGTGTCGATCTCATTTGCCATTTGACGATTTAAAAAGGCTACCTGTCTGCTGTTGAAGTCATCATTAGCAGCAATTTTTAAAGTAGTTGCACTTCTTCTTAGCGCTATACCCATATCTTTAAGGAGTGGGCTGGCCATAGAGGTAAGTCGCGCTTCTTGGTCTGGTGTAATTCGCCTAACCACATCCGCATAACCTTCCAAATAGGCTCTCCTCTGACCTTCAGCTAAAAGCCTCTCGTAAAGCTCGCGATTTTCTTCAGTGAGCCGATCACCGCGCGCAATCCGATCATCTAAAAGGTCGTACGTCCTTCTATTCTGCTCAGCCCGATCAGCTATATCACTATTATAAGTTTCAATTAGGCTACGTTGAGTTTGAAGAGCCTCTCGCAAATTATCGGAAGAGGCTGGTTTAACGATCCGATCCACGACGTAGGACCACATCAAGCTTATAAGTGCTTCGATGAAAGCATCACGCGCAGCGATCAAAGCTGGAGCGATAGTTGATATGATAAAAGAGCCATCTTGCTGCGTTCGCAGCAGGGTTCGGGTATTATTATCGTATGTCACACGTGACGAAAATCGCCCATTCTGACGAAACTGGTCTAATTTGACCATTAGCCGTGCAGCGCCATACTGAAAGCGGCCTGCTTCGTAGAAGTCCAGCGCGTGCCTGTCTGCTAGTGCCCCTGCAAAGGTAAAGTCGATTTCCTCGGCCATGCTCGCCCTCTCATTACGTCAGGCTACAATGGGCCTAGTCTGTGTCAATATAGTATCGATCCTACACCACATGCGACAACTGCTAGCGGCCTAATCGCGGCACCTGACAAGCCTGATCGAAGTATGTGCTGATCCGTCATAGTTTGATGCATTATATTAGAAGGCACCTTTACGGCCGCTTCGAACCTTCGTCACCGCTCCCGAACTCGCGCATCGATCCCAGCAATCGCTCCGCGTTCCTGGGCGAGCGCAGCAGGTACATCGTTTCCTCGATCGACGCCCACGCACTCGCCGACACGAGCACCGCGCCTTCGCCGCGCTCGCGCGTGATCGCGAGCGGCGTGCAATCGTCGACGACCCCGGCGATCGCCGCTTCCAGATCGTCGCTCGCTTCAAGGCAGGACATCGCGCGCATCGCGGGAGGATGAAACCGCACTGGCCACGCGTCAACGCCCGCCACTGTCCTACACGCCCGCGATCTGCGTTTACCCTCGCGGATGCACGACCATCCGCAACCCTCCGCCGGCGCCGCCGCCCCCCACGCGGCCGCGCTCCCCGCCACGCAAGGTTCGTCGCCCGAGCGCGACGCGCACGGCTTCGATCCGGGCGATTTCGAGTGGCGCCCCGTCCCGCGCCGCCCGCGCGCCGATGGCTGGTCGCCCGAGGTGCAGGCGCGCTTCGTCGAGGCGCTGGCGGATACCGGGCTCGTCTCCGCTGCCTGCGCCGCGGTCGATATGTCGGTGGCGAGCGCCTATCGCCTGCGCCGCGCGGCGGGTGCGGAGAGCTTCGCGCGCGCCTGGGACGCAGCCCTCGACGCCGCCGCCGACCACCTTCAGTCGGTCGCCTTCGCCTGCGCGATCGAGGGCGTCGGCGTGCCCGTCTACGACCGCGACGGCTGCCGCATCGGGTCGAAGCGGCAGTATAACGACCGCCTGCTCATGCTCCTGCTGCGCGCCTACCGTCCCGATCGCTTCCGCCACGCGCACGAGGATACGCGCCGCGCCGACGAGCCGCGGCCCGCCCCCACGCTGTCGATGGCGCGCGCGACGCCCGCACTGTCGCCGGTCGCCCCGGCCGAGCCGCACCGGTTGATGGCGCCCGACGCGCTCGCCGACGCGCTCGACGCTGCGGCGGGCTTGGGCGAGCTCTACGAACTTTACCCCGATCTCGAGCGCGAGCGTTACGTCCGCCCGGTCACGGAGCCCGACAGCCACGTTGCGACCGAGCGCGCCCGCGCCCGCGCCGCGCGCGAGGCCGCGCGCGACGACGCCGACTGGGCGCGCGGCAACGACCCGTTCGCGCACGCAGCCGCACGCGACTACGACGGCACCCCCGACCTGTGACCGCACGGGCGGCCCGGAGAGGTGACGGACGGTCATCGCGCAGGCCGCCCACGCGACCGGCTGCGCTCGTCACCGAAGCGGCGCGCGTGCGCTATGGGTCGGCTATCAGCGGCTGCGGACCGAATAATTGGTGGGAAGGTCCAGCTATCACACCGCCATCGCCCGGCGAGCGGCGCGGCGAGCGGCAACATCAGCGCACCTCACTTGTCCCTCATGCCAACCCGCGATCCGCCAAGCAACGCCACCCCACGCCTTGGCCTAACCTTAGCCTCACCTTTGATGCCGGAGGGGCGCGCACCATCCGGCGAGCTATCGCGCACAGCTTTATCCTCGCAGAACATCTCGGGTCGCACGGAACAGGGACGGCCAACGCGTCACCGCTCGTTGGCCTCACGTTCGCTTCACCTTCCACGCCGCGGGGAGCAGCGAAGGCTAGCGAGGCACCGCGTCTCGGCCTTACCTTCCGCAACTCTCGGCGGAGCGACAGAAGGTGAGCCTTTTATGTCGTTGTCACCACTCGTGCGAAGAGCAGATAGGCCTCCACGTCACCCGCGCGTTGGCCTCACCTTAGCTTCACCTTTCGTGGTGAGCGCGCAGCGACACTCCGCGCAGTACGGCTCGTTGGCGTGACCTTCGCCTCACCTTCCGGCTCACGCGATTGCCGGCACCCGGCGCGTCACCGCGCCTCGGCGTCACCTCATCCGCGAGTTGCCGGGCGGACGGTGGCGTGCCTCACGCAGCGCACCGCCCGCCCGCGCGGATCACAGCTGGTTACGGACCTGCTGCTCGACGCGCGCGTCGTCGTTGTCGTCGGCGCGGTCGGCGGCGTCCTCGCCCATCTCGCGGACGTTGTCGGCGCGGTCCTCCAGCATGTCGGACACCTGCTCGTTGCCGGTCGCGTCGGCCTGCGCCTCGAGCGCGTCGGCGCGGTTCTCGGTCATCGCCTCGATGTTGTCGGCGGCGCGATCGTCGGCATTTCCGCCGCACGCGCCCAGCATCAACAGCGCGGCCACGCCGGTGGCCTTCAGGATTGTCTTCATTCTTAGCCCCTTTTGATTCGTTGCGGCGCGTCAATGATCGGTCGGCGCGGCGGTTCCAAATCGCGCCTGGTGCGTTGGCTCCGCCATGCCCGACCCTTCTTCCACGCCGACGTGGATTCGCATCGCCAACCACCTGCTCAGCGCCGAGATCAACCCGCACGGCGCCGAACTGTCCTCGCTCAAGGACGCCGACGGCCACGAGCTGATGACGAACGCCGACCCGCGCTGGTGGAGCGGGCGCGCCCCGCTACTCTTCCCGGTCGTCGGCAAGCCCGCGAACGAGACGATCCGCGTCGACGGGCGCGACTATCCGATGAAGCAGCACGGCTTCGCGCGCCGCCGCGACTTCGCGGTGATCGAGGCCGCGCCGACCCGCGCGGTGTTCGCGCTCGGCGACGACGCGGAGACGCGCGCCTCCTACCCGTTCGCGTTCGGACTGGAGGTCGCCTTCGCGCTCGATGGCGCGACGCTCGACATCGGCGTGACGGTGCGCAACCCCGGCGACGCGCCGCTTCCCGCCAGCTTCGGTTTCCACCCCGCCTTTGCCTGGCCGCTGCCCTACGGCGCGCCACGCGAGGACCACCGCGTCACCTTCGCCGACGACGAGCCCGCGGCGCTGCGCGTCTTGAACGGCGACGGGCAGGTCAGCGACGAGGCGCGCAAGTCGCCGCTCGACGGCTGCACGCTGCACCTGTCGGACGAGATGTTCGCGCGCGACGCGCTGATCTGGGACCGGGTGCGCAGCCAGTCGGTCCGCTACGGCGCGGACACCGGGCCGGCGCTGGAGATCGCCTTCCCCGACACCCCGATGCTGGGCATCTGGAGCAAGCCCGGCGCGCCGTTCGTCTGCGTCGAGCCGTGGCACGGGATCGCCGATCCGGCGGGCTACGCGGGCGAGTACCGCGACAAGCCCGGCGTGTTCGAGGTCGCGCCGGGCGCGGAGAAGCGCGTCGCCATGTCGGTCACGCTGGCGGCATGAGCGTGAGCGTCGCCGGACACGACAACGGCCGGCCGCTCGGGGGAGCGACCGGCCGTTCGGACAAAGTGGCGGCGATCAGCCGTCGTAGTCGGCGCCGAGGTTCTGGTTGCGCGGCGGGGCGGCGGCGGTGAGGCGTAGCGCCTCCGCCGAGGCGGCCAGGCTGCCGACCTCGTCCGCCTCGTCCTCGTCGTCGATCTGCACGCGCTGCATGCCCTGGATCGCGGACTCGTTCAGGTCGCGCGGGCGCACCGTCTGCTCGGCGATCTCGCGCAGTGCCACGACCGGGTTCTTGTCGCGGTCGCGGTCGAGCGTCAGTTCCGCGCCGCCCGAGATCTGGCGCGCGCGCTGCGCCGCCATCAGCACCAGGTCGAAACGGTTCGGGATCTTGTCGACGCAATCCTCGACGGTCACGCGCGCCATAGGCGGCTTCCTTGCAAAAAATGGAAACGGGAAGATCGCCGTTTATGACGTGGGTGTCGCCAAGTCAATGAAAGCGGGCGCGGCGTGCCGGCGGGAGCCGGTTGCATGACCGGGCCGTTCACCGTCGACGGCCACCGCCTGACGCTGCTGCCCGAGGGTCCCGAGCGGCGACGCGCGCTGCTGGAGTTGATCGAGGGCGCGCGCGAGACGCTGCGGCTGATCTTCTACATCTACGCCAACGACGCGTCGGGGCAGCGGATCAACGACGCGCTGGCCGCGGCCGCCGCGCGCGGAGTGCGCGTCGCGCTGATCGTCGACGGGTTCGGCAGCGACGATACCGACGCGCACTTCTTCGACGCGCTGCGCGACGCAGGCGTCTCGGTGTGCCGCTTCTCCGCGCGGTTCGGGCGGCGCTACTTGCTGCGCAACCACCAGAAGCTCGCACTCGCCGATTCAGGGACCGACCACGCGCGGATTCTGACCGGCGGGTTCAACGTCGAAGACGATTATTTCGGCACCGAGCGCGAACAGGCCTGGCGCGACCTGGGGCTGCTGATCGAGGGCGAGGCCGCGTCACGGATGGCGGGCTATTTCGACGCGCTGGAGGAATGGATCCGACACCCCAAGGGCAAGCTGCGCCACCTCAACCGCGCGCTGTCGCGCTGGAGCGAGACGGACGGGCGGCTGCGCTGGCTGATCGGCGGGCCGACGCGGCGACTGTCGCCCTGGGCGCGCGCGATCCGCCACGACATGCGGCGGGCGGCGCGGATCGACCTGATCGCGGCCTATTTCACGCCGAGCCCGACGATCCTGCGCCGGCTCGATCGCGCCGGGCGGCTGGGGCAGAAGGTGCGCGTCGTCACCGCGGGGAAGTCGGACAACGATGCCACGATCGCGGCGGCACGCTTCACCTATCGCGGATTGCTCAAGAAGGGCGTGCGCGTGTTCGAGTATCAGCCGACCAAGCTGCACACCAAGCTCTACGTCGTCGACGACGCGGTCTACGTCGGCAGCGCCAATTTCGACATGCGCAGCCTGTTCATCAACCTGGAACTGATGATCCGGATCGAGGACGCCGCGTTCGCCGCGCAGGTGCGCGACTACGTCGACGGCGAGATCGCGCACTCGCGCGAGATCACGCGCGACCTCTACGCCGAGGCGACGGGGTGGTGGCAGCGTACCAAGCAGTTCGCCGCCTACCTGATCGTCGGCGTGCTCGACCCGACCGTGTCGCGCGGGCTCAACTTCCGCAGCGGCGACCTGTAGCGCCCCTCCGCCTGCCCGGCGTTCAGTCCTTGTGCGCCCAGTAGAGCTGCGCGGGCGGCACGTTCCACCATTCCATGTCGTGGTCGATGCGCGTGAAATGCGCGGCGATGAAGTCGCGGACCTTGGGGCTGAACTGATAGACCAGGAACGCGCCGTCCTTGCGCAGCGCGCGGTGCGTGGCGGCGGCGATCGCGGGGCCGACGCCGTCGGGCAGCGTCGAGAAGGGCAGGCCGGACAGGATGTAGTCGGCCGACGGGTGGCCGTGCTCGGCGATGATCCGTTCGACGTCCGCCGCCGACCCCTCGACCGCGACGAAGCGTGAATCGGTGATCGTATGGTCGAGGTAGCGGATGAAATCGGCGTTGGTGTCGATCGCGATCAACGTCGCGTCGGGCGCCATGCGCTCCAGGATCGGGCGGCAGAAGGTGCCGACGCCGGGTCCGTACTCGACGAACAGCTTGCAGTTCGCCCAGTCGACGGGTGCGAGCATCTTGTTGATCAGCCGGTCCGACGACGGGATGATCGAGCCGACCATGACCGGGTGCTTCAGGAAGCCTTGAAAGAACATCTGCAACGGTCCGGGGACACCGGCGGGCCGCGCGCGACGCATCGCGTTGGTCGAACTGGGCATGAGGAAAAGCACTGCTCCCGTATGGTCCGGCCTGCGTGCTCCGCGCAGCCGGTTTGACGAACGCCGTTGAAGCGCGTCGGTTGCCATAGCGGGGTTGCGCCCGGCTCCCAAGCGCCTAATCGCATCGCATGCCGGACGACGAAGCAGCGGCGCGGGGGAGCAGGCGGGGCCAGGTCGCGGTGATCTTCGCCGCCTGGCGCACGCGCGCGGACGAAGCGGGCTACGCGGCCGCGGCGCAGGCGATGGACGCGCTCGCCGCCGCGCAGCCGGGTTACCGGGGGATCGACGCGGCGCGCGGGGGCAACGGTTTCGGCATCACGGTCAGCTACTGGGCGGACGAGGCAAGCGCGGTCGCGTGGCGACAGCATCCCGAGCACGCCGCGGTGCGCGAGGCCGGGCGCGGGCGCTGGTACGACGCCTACGACCTGCACGTCGCGCAGGTGGCGCGCAGTTACGGCTGGACGCGAACAGGAGGGGAGCGGGCATGAAGCGCGGGTTCGATCGGCGCTTCGCGCTCATGTTCCTCGTCATGCTGACGATCGCGGCGGGGAACACCGCGCTGCAGTCGGTACTGCCCGCGCTCGGGCGATCCTTGGGGGTCAAGGACAGTGCGGTCGCCGCCGCCTTCTCCGTGTCCGCGCTGCTGTGGGTAGTGGCGGCGCCGTTCTGGGCGCGGCGATCGGACCGGCACGGGCGGCGGTTGATGATCCTGTTCGGGATGGGCGGGTTCTGCGTCAGCCTGACCTTGTGCGGCGTGTTCCTGGCGGCGGGGGTCAACGGCTGGATCGGCGGCACGACCGCGTTCGTGCTCTTCATCCTGGGGCGGCTGATCTACGGGACGTTCGGATCGGCCGCGCCGCCCGCGGTGCAGGCGCTGGTCGCGGGCAACACGACGCGCGAGGAGCGCACGCGCGCGCTGACGCTGCTCGCCTCCGCCTTCGGGCTGGGAACGATCCTGGGACCGGCGCTCGCACCTTACCTGATCCTCGGGCACGCCGGCACGGTCGAGGTCGGGCTGGCGGGGCCGGCGTTCGTGTTCGCGCTGTTCGGGCTGATCGTGTTCGTGACGGTCAGGCGCGTGCTGCCCGACGATCGCGGGATCGTGTCGGGCGTCCACGGCGCGGCCAACGCCTATCCCTCGATCGGCGGGCAGGCGTCGGGCGCGAGCGTGACCGCCGCCACCGCAGAGGGGCGCACGGACGTACGCTACACCGACCCGCGGATCAGGGCGTGGATGATCGCCGGACTGGTGATGGGGCACGCGCAGGCGATGACGGGACAGGCGATCGGCTTCCTGGTGATCGACCGTCTGAACGTCGCGCCGGCCGCCGCGCTGGAGCCGACCGGCATCGTGCTGATGATGGGAGCGGGTGCGGCGCTGCTGGCGCAATGGGGGCTGATCCCGACGCTCAACCTCAAACCGCGCGCGCTGGTGCTCGTCGGACTGGTGCTGGCGGCGGGGGGAACCGCGCTGACGGGGCTCGCGACCTCGCTGTACGGCATCGCGACCGCCTATGCGCTGGCGAGCCTGGGGTTCGGCTTCACGCGACCAGGGTTCACCGCGGGTTCGAGCCTGGCGGTCGGCGCGGAGGCGCAGGGATCGGTCGCGGGCAAGGTGACGAGCGTCAACGGCGCCAGCTTCGTGCTGGGCCCGTCGATCGGGGTCGGGCTGTACGAGGTGCAGCATTCACTGCCGTACCTGACCGCGGGGGCGGCGTGCGTGATCCTGCTCGCCTACGCGTGGCACGCGCTGCGCACGCCCGAGCGCGACGCGCAGGTGTGGAGCGATCCCGAGGTCTGAGCGGGGTGCCGCCGCGTGGCGATACCCCCGTACAGTCAGTCGCTGCCCTTCGGTCCGCGCGGGGTGAGCTGGCCTGGCGCGATGAAGCCGAGCGGCTGAATCGCGTTCGCTTCTTGCTTCAGCTTCGCCGCCATCTGCTCGTACTCGCGCTCGACCTCGGGCGTGACGCTCGCGCGCGAGTCCTCGAGCGCACGCTCGAAGTTCGCTTGGCTGACCTCGGCATTGTCGATGTGTTCGCGCAGCGCGATCAGGCCGGCGCGGCGCACCACGTCCTCCAGGTCGGCACCGGTGAAGCGATCGGTGCGCGCGGCGATGTCGTCGAGGTCGACGTCGGAGCCGAGCGGCATCTTCTGCGTTTGGATACCGAGGATGCGACGCCGCCCTTCGCGACTCGGCAGTCCGACGTAGATCAGCTCGTCGAAGCGACCGGGGCGCAGCAGCGCGGGATCGACCAGATTGGGCCGGTTGGTTGCGCCGATGACGACGACCGATTGCAGCTCCTCCAGCCCGTCCATCTCGGCCAGGA
>NZ_JBELMJ010000053.1:0-16693 GCF_042095875.1 Sphingomonas sp. | reverse complement strand
TTCCTTGATCCAGACTGTCATAGTCGATGGACCACTCAGAAGGGGGCAGCTCAGGCAATGACCCGCCGGCAGGCGGACGATCGCGCTGACGCCACGGCCGACTACCGCGCCCAGGTCCAGGCCGATCGCACGCGCCGCACCGGCATCTACGAGAGCCGCGCCGCGGCGACGACCGCCCAGGGCAACCAGCGGCTCGCGCAGGCCAATGAGCGCATCGCCCTCTCGCGATCGAAGGGGGCCGGTGGGGGATCGAAGGCGAAGCCGAAGATCAGCCCGCACAACTCCGACCTCTCATACCTCCTCCAATAGGACATCCCATGGCAGACCCTCTCAAGGAGCGCATTAGCCTCCTCGAAATCGGCGAGGCACAGGGCAAGCTGAAGCCAGAGCACGCTCGCGAGCTGGCCAACTACCGCCAGCAGGGCCTCGCCAAGGGGCTAGCCCCCGCACCCCAGGCGCAGCCGGGCGCCGCCCCTGCCGCGCCGCAGCCGGTCGACCTCGACACCCCAATGAAGCCTCCGACCGGGCAGGCCGCACAGGCCGCCTTCACGAAGGTCGGCGCCGCCCGTGAGATGCTCCGGCACCTCGCCAAGGTGCGCGGCATGTACGACAGGAACATGGGCCGCGGGGGCCTCGCCGGCCTCGCCGAATACAACCCGCTTCGCCGGGAGAACCAGGAGTTTGACGGCGCCGTCGCTGCGATCCCGCTGCTCGCCCGTCAGGCGTTCCGCGTGGCCGGCTCGGGCTCGGACTCCGACCGCGAGCTGAAGCTCATCACGGATGCGCTCCCCAATCGCTGGTCCTTTGACGCTTCGAACAACGAGCGGTTTAACTCGCTCGACGGCGTGCTCCGCGGCTTCATCAGCTCCTACGGGGGCCTCGCCGGTTACTCCCCGTCCCAGATCGCCGCGCTGAAGGGCGAGCACGTCTACCGCAAGGGCGGCGGCCTCCCGAAGGCACCACCCGCCCGACCCAACGGCGACGCATTGCGCCGCAAATACGGACTGAAATAACCCATGGCAGACATCGCCAAGATCAAGGCCAACGTCGGCTCCATGCTCGACCAAGGCGCCCCCGAGAAGGACGTCGAGGACTACCTCGCCTCCGAGGGGGTGACCGCCCAGGACTTGCGCGGTGCCAAGCTATCCCCGGACGACGAGCGGTCCTACGCGGCCCTCGCCGCCGACCCCAAGACGACCGCCGCCGACCTCCAGGGCTTCGCCCGCTCGAAGGGCATGGACGTTACCGACGCCGACGCTGCGGCGTTCATCGCGGCCCGCAAGGGCGGCAGTCGCGTCGATCGCAAGGTCGTCTACAAGAACCTCCCGTCCGCCCCGCCGGCCTCGCTGGCCCAAAACATCGGCGCCTTCGCCGGGAAGTTTGCCGACAGCGTCATCCCCGGCGTCTCGCGGCTCGACCGCGGACTCCACAAGGTGGCCGGCAACGCCGCCGGGGCCCTCATGGGCTGCGAGGACTTCGACCCCTCCGGCGCCTTCAAGCAGGGCCAGGATGAGCAGGACTACGCCCAGGCGCTCTTCGCCGAGCAGCATCCGAACCTCGACACCACGGCCGGCGTAGCGGGCCTTGCCGCCTCCTTCGCACTCCCCGAGGCCCGCGTGGTCCGAGGGTCCGGCATCGCTCCCGGCATGGCCAACGCAGCCATCAACGCAGGCGGCTACGGGGCCCTCTCTGGCGCCATGAACGACACGGGGGATGGCCGACTGGCCAACGCCGGTCTCGGCGCTCTCACGGGCGCTGTGGGCGGTGCAGCCGTGGTTCCTGCCATGCGTGCAGGCGCCACCGTCGCGTCCGCGGCTCGGCGGAACATCCCCGGCGTCGACCCGACCGCCCGCTTCCTGGAGAATATCCCCCGGCGCCTGACCGGCCGCCCGCTGGCTCAACCCGGCGATGCGGCGACGGCACAGGCCGAGCGCATCCTCGGCGACGAGCTGCCCAACAGCACGATCGCGACCGGGATGGGCACTGGCACCCGCCAAGCGACCCCTCCGGCAGTGGCCGACGAAGTCGCCCGCCGCCAGCAGATGGGCGTCCCGGCGATGCCGGCCGACGTCACCGAACAGGGCCGCCGGATCACCGGCTGGGCGCTCCAGGGCAACGGCCCCATGGCGACCCGCGCCCGCAACAGCCTCATGCAGCGGCAGGCCCAACAGGGTCAGCGCATCCGCTCGGCGATCGTCGACGAGCTAGGCCCCGCGGTCGATCCGATCCAGGAGGCCGAGGCAATCACCCAGCGGGCCCGCACGGCGGCCGATGGCGACTACCGGCAGGCATACGCCCAGGGCAGTCCCATGGTCATCACGCCCGAGCTTCGGGAGATCATGGGCCGCCCGGCCTTCCAGCGAGCCGTCCCACAGGCACGCGAGAACATCCTCAACCGCGGCGGGGACCCCCAGGCCATGGGCTTCGAGGTCCTCCCGAACGGCGAGGTCACGCTCCGCCAGCAGCCGACCTTCGAGGCGTTCGATCAAGTCGTTCGCACCCTCAACAAGGGCATCAAGCGCAGCGAGATGACCGGCCGCCCGATCCTCGACAACGAGAGCGGCGCCATCAACGACGTGATGATGGACCTGGACGGCTACCTGAAGCAGTCGAACGGGGCCTATGCGGACGCGAAGGGCAACTTCGCCGACGAAATGGCCATCAAGGATGCCATGAAGCGTGGCGCCGACGTCTCGTCCCTCACGGGCCCCGAGATCGAAAGCCAGCTCCGCACCATGCCGCAGCACGCCCAGGAGGCGTGGATGGCCGGCGCCCGTTCCCAGCTCGCCGCCGACGCGACGCAAGCCGGCCTCAAGCCGACCGCCAACGTCGCCCAGCGCACCCGCCAGTCCCTCGGGCTGTCCGGGGCAGGGGGCTACGCCGCGCCCGGCGACCCTGGGAAGCTCCAGGCCATCGAGACCATGTCGGGCCGCCCCGGCGTCACGAACCGTCTGGACGACCGCCTCGAAGCGGAAGACCAGGCCTTCAAGACGTTCCACGAGGGCTTCGGCAACTCGAAGACGCAGCCGCGGCAGGCGATGGACGAGGCGCTCTCCGGCGAGGCTCTCAACGTGGCGGCGAAAGTCGGCCGCGGTGACTTCGTGGGCGCTCTGACCTCCGTCCTGTTCCGGGGCAACCCGCGAGGGACGCTCCGGTTCAAGCGGGACGTCCAGGACCGCATCGCCGAGATTATGACCGCCACCCGTCCCAACGACGTCCAGGCGGCCATGCACGCGATCATGCTCCGCGCTCAAACCGACGCCGACTTCGCCGACCTCCTCAACCGAGCCGGCGTCGGCCCGGCGAAGATCGCGGCTATCCAGGCGGCAGGCCAGGACGCCGACCCGGCCGCAGAAGACGACGCCAACGTGGCGCCGGAGGTGCCCGTCTACAGTCGCATCAACCCGTAGGGGCTGGGGGTCATTCCCCGGCCCCCAATCCCCAGGAAATATATGCCCAAGACCGCATCCTCGGGGCGCTATCGCGCCACCGAAGGGATGGACATGTCGACGCTCGGCGTGCTGTCCCGCGCCGCCGACCAGATGCGTCGCAACCCCAACAGCATCCGCGCCGCACCGAAGCCCAAGGGCACCCTCACGCACGCCGCCGCCGACCTCATCCGGCGGGGCTCGCTGGCCCTCGGCGGCTCCGAACGGGACGCCGTGCAGCGTGCACACCGCTTCGAAGAGTGGAACCAGGAATGGAACCCGCTGTCGTCCGCGGACATGGTCGGCACCCAGCTCCGCCGGAAGGCGAGCGGCGACCGCGACTTCGACAAGGGCGCGTTGGCCCAGGGCGCGATCGGATCGGCCCTAGCTGTCGCTCCCGAGTTTGCCGCGCCGGCCGTCAAGGCCCTCGCCAAGACCGGCGTGGGCAAGAAGGTCGCCGGGGTCCTCTCCAAGACTTCGCCGATCGTTGACGACGACGTTGTCGAGGGCGCCGCGAAGGTCGTCCGCACCAAGACCAAGGACGCACCCCTCCGACCCGTTCGCACGAAAGACGGCGCGATCCCGCAGCCGGCCCCGGCACCCCGCGGGGTCCTGTCGACGCCCGACGAGACGACTATCCCGGTCCGCCACTACAGCCACAAGCGCGACCTCACCGAAGCCGATCCGAACAGGATGGGCTCCAACCCGTCGAAGAACATGAGCCGATCCGAGCTGTCGCAACAGCGCCGGGTCTACCTCGGCGAGAACCGCGGCCTTCCGACCGACTACGACAAGTCGAAGGACATCGGCATCGGGCCCTATTCCTACGACGGGGCCATCCCGGAACGGAAGGTCGTCACGGTGGGATCGCCGCAGCACCAGATGTTCAAGAACATCATGGACGAGATCGCCGCCGACCCCGCCAAAATGAAGGCGTGGGGCTTCAACGACTTCGACAGCGCCCAGACCATGGTCGAGCGCCTCCAGCAGTCCGCCGGCTTCACCGCTCGCCGCTTCCCCAGCGAGTACACGCCCTACGGCGCCGCGGTGCACTCCTTCGAGCCGGTTGCGCTCACCCGCACCGCCGAGACGCCGCTCGCTGGCCAGCCGCTCAAGCTCGACGCCCAGGGTCCCCACCAGGGCCTCCGGGACGCCGCACGGGGCTACATGGCCGACGCCCGCATCCCGTACCGGCCGAGCAGCGCCTACCTCGACGTCGACCCCGCCCGCGGGAGGGCCATTGCGGACGCCTACGAGGCGATGCCGCACACGCCGGAGGACCCCGAGGTCCAGAAGGCCTACGGGGCGCTCGCCAGCGAAACCCTGGGCCAATACGAGGCCCTGAAGCGCGACGGCTACACCTTCGACTTCTACCCCCGCGACGAGGCCGGCAACATCGCCGACCCCTACGCGAGCCCGTTCGACGCCCTCCGCGAGGTCCGCGGCGACGGGAAGACGATGAAGGTCTACCCCACCGACGCCGGCTACGGATCGGACGGGTCCGGGATCACCGACCAGATGATCGCCGAGAACCCCATGCTCGGCCTCGTCCCCAACGAGACCTGGGGCGGCCAGCCGGTCCGCGTGAACGACGTCTTCCGCGCAGTCCACGACGCCTTCGGGCACGCCAAGGACGGCGTAGGCTTCCGCGCATCCGGCGAGGAGAACGCCTGGAACGCTCACCGGGCCATGTACACGCCCACCGCGCAGCGAGCGATGACCACGGAGACCCGCGGTCAAAACTCGTGGCTCAACTTCGGCCCTCACGGCGAAGCCAACCGCACCGCGGCGACGGAAGACACCGTCTTCGCACCACAGAAGATTGGCCTTCTCCCCGACTGGGTCCTCGACCCGAACGGGATGCCAAACCCCTAACCGAGACCCCCAGGCTAACCCCTGGGGGCCTCCACGAGATTACCCATGCCCAGCAAACCCACAGGCTGCCCCCGCGGTCGCCCGCCGGGCGTGAAGAACAAGCCCAAGACGATCGAGCAATTCGTGGTCGAGCAGCACAGCTCCCCGATCGCTCCGCCCCCGGTGCCGCCGAAGATGGCCGCACGGGGACCTTGGGCCAACATGACCCCCGACGAGCGCAAGGCCTACAGCGCCAAGCTCGTCGCCGCACGCCAGGGCCGCCGCGCCCTCAACAACACCAACATCCCAGGGAAGCCCCGCGCCCTGACCAACGCCCAATGGGCCGCGGTCAAGGACGAGGCCGCCCGCGACGCAAAAAGGATCATTGCGAAAATGAAGGACGCCGGCCAGCTCCCGGACGACCCGCGGGCCGAAGAGGCCCTGACGAAGGCCGTGGCAACGCTCCGCGCCGCGGAGAGCCCCAAGGACATCGCCGCTCTCGGCCGCCTGATCCTCGACTTCACGAAGGCCAAGCCGGCCCAGAAGATCGAGGCCACGGTCCGCACCGCCGAGGACATTCTCGACGAGATGGCCGCGGATGACCACGCCAACGGCTGACGAACGCCGCAAGGCCACCCGCCGCCGGCTCTTCGACGACTTCGAGTTTTACGCGACCAAGGCGCTCAAGATCAGAACGAAGGATGCCAAGATCATCCCGTTCCGGCTCAACCGAGCCCAGCGCCGCCTCCTAGCCGCCGCCCTCCAGCAGTGGGAGGAGACGGGGCGCATCCGCATCGTCATCCTAAAGGCCCGCCAGCTCGGGTTTTCGACCATGGTCGGTGGCTTCCTCTACTGGTGGATCAGCCAACACAAGGCCACCAAGGGGATCGTCGTCACGCACCACGGCGACGCCACCCGCGCCCTCTTCGACATGACGAAGCGCTACCACACCGAGGTCCCGGAGTTTCTCCGGCCCCACACGGAACGCGCGAACGCCAAGGAGCTGAAGTTTGACCGGCTCGACAGCGGCTACATGGTCGCGACGGCCGGCGCCGACACGATCGGCCGCGGTGAAACGCTCCAGGCCGCCCACCTCTCGGAGGTCGGTCTGTGGCCGAAGCTGAAGGCCAAGGAGATTATGAACGGTCTGCTCCAGGCGATCCCGGAGGAGCCCGACACCTTCGTCTTCATCGAAAGCACCGCCCGCGGCATGTCCGGCCCGTTCTACGAGGCCTGGAAGGAAGCCGAGGCGGGCACGTCGGGTTACCTCCCGTACTTCGCGCCGTGGTTCGAAGACCCGCGGTATGCCGTCGAGGTCGACGAGACCTTCAAGCGCACGCCCGACGAGGACGACTATTGCGAGGCGGTCCTGGAGGAATACGGCGAGGCCCTCACCAACGAGCAGCTCGCCTTCCGGCGCCGCAAGGTCGCCCTGGACGGTCCCGCCCTGTTCAAGCAGGAATATCCGACCTTCCCGAAGGACGCCTTCCTGACCTCGGGCGCCCCGGTATTCAACCTGGAGCGTCTGTCCGAACGGGCCGAGCAGCTCCCGGACGAGCCCCTACAGCTCATGGATTACGACCCCGTCGAGCAGGTGATGGCTCCGAGCCCCCGCGGCCGGCTCCGCATCTACCGCGAGATCGAGCGCCACATGGATTACACCATCGGCGTCGACGTCTCGAAGGGGACCGGCGGCGAGCAGGAGGGCTCCGAGGGTGACTGGTCCGTCGCCCAGGTCCTGGACCGGCACAAGCGGCAAGTCGCCGTGTGGCGGGGGAAGGTCGAGCCGGACTATCTGGCCACGATCCTCTTCCACCTGGGCCACCTGTTCAACGAAGCCCGCATGGGCATCGAGTTTAACAATCACGGCATCCTGCCCAACACGTTGCTCTACAAGACGGGCATCATGGTCCGCGGAGAGCTGAAGACCTACGACAACCTCTACACCCGCGAGGTCTACGACAAGCAGACCGAAGAGCTAAAGACGGAGCTGGGCTTCTACACCGACGTAAAGACCCGCCCGCTCATCATCGACGAGCTACGCAAGGACGTCCGCGAAAGCACAATCTGCCTCAACGACGCCCAGACGATCGACGAGATGATGACCTTCGTGGCCGACCCCAAATCGGGGAAGATCGAGGCCGAAGTCGGCCGTCACGACGACACAGTCATGGCGCTCGCCATCGCCAACCACATCCACGAGGGATGCTGGGAGCCCATCGCTTCCACCGATGACCTCTATTTCGAAATGACCGGATAACCCATGAAATTGAAGCCCCGTGTCCTCACCGATGAGGACTTGGTGGGCGCCTGCGTGGCTCGCGCCGAGGCCGGCTCGTCGTTCGTCGACAGCAACCTCCAGGCCGAGCGCCGCGAGGTGACGATGTACTATCAGGGGAAGAAGCCTTTCCCGCTCCGCGACGGCGGCTCCAAGTTTGTCAGCCAGGACGTCTACGAGAGCGTCGAGGCGATGAAGGCCCAGCTCACCGAGGCCTACTCGGCGGGCAACAACATCGTCTCCTTCGCCCCACAGAACGCCGCGGACGTCCCGCTGGCCGAGCAGTCGACCGAGTATTGCGAGCACGTCTTCTTCGCACAGAACGACGGCCTGGAGATCATCAACGGCGTCGTCCACGACAGCTCCATGAACCGCGTCGGCGTCGCCCAGGTCTACTGGGAGAAGCAGACCATCTCGACCAGCCACACGTTCGACGACGTCCCCCTGGAGGAAGCCCAACAGCTCCTCGCGGCCCCGGATGTTCGCCTGACGAGCAAGCCGGTCGCCAAGCAGGTCGCCGAGGGGGTGTACACCGTCTCCGGCGAGTTTGACCGGGAGGAGGACGCCAGCCAAGTCCGCATCGACGTCGTGCCGCCCGAGGAGTTTATCGTCGCCGGCCGGTTCAAGGACCTCTCGCGGGCCCCGTATTGCGCCCGGCGCCGCCGGATGACCCTCGGGGACCTCGTCGACGACGGCTACGACCCGACGATCGTCTACTCGATCGAGGGCGCCGAGGACGACCTCGCGCTCGACGAGGAGAAGCTCCTCCGCGACGAGGACACGCTCGTTACCCTCATGGACGACGAGGCCGAGGACGAAGCCGGGCGACTGGTGACGGTCCACATGAGCTTCATCCGCATCGACGCGGAGGGCACGGGCTCGCAACAGCTCTGGAAGGTCGTGCACGTCGGCCGCACGCTGCTCGAAAAGCAGAAGGTCGCCGACCATCCCTTCGTGACCTATTCGATGCTCCCGGAGCCGCACTCGTTCTACGGGGGCAACTTCGCGGCCCGCACGATCCAGCACGCCAACACCAAGACGACCCTGACCCGAGCGATTATCGAGCAGGCCGTCGAGGCGACGAACCCGCGCTGGCAGGTGGCTCGTGGCGGCGTCCAGAACCCGCGGGAGCTGATCGACCAGCGCCGCGGTGGCATCGTCAACGTGCGATCGGTCACCGACAGCGTTGCACCACTCCCGCAGACCCCGATCAACCCCTTCGTCCTCCAGACGATCGGCATGGTCGATCAGGCCCGCGAGGACACCACGGGCATCTCCCGGCTAAGTCAGGGGCTCGATAAGAAGGCACTGTCCCACCAGAACAGCGCCGGCCTCGTCGAGCAGCTCACCAGCAACGCCCAGGTTCGCGGCAAGGTCATGGCCCGACACTTCGCGGTCCAGTTTCTCACGAAGCTGTACCTGAAGATTTACGCCATCGGGATCGAGCACGACCGCGAGCGCATCCTGGAAATCCAGGGCCAATTCGTCGAGATCACGCCCCAGGCATGGCGCCGCCGCACCCACGTTCGGGTCGACATGACCCTGGGATATGACGAGCGAGACGCCGAGGCCCAAGAGCTGCTCACCTTCGACAAGTACATGAAGGAGGCCGGTGGCCGCCTGTACAACGAGGAGAAGCAGTACAACGTGCTCTCCAAGGTGTTGAAGGTGAAGGGTCACAAGAACGTCCAGGACTTCCTGGTCGACCCGAAGACCCTCCAGCCGCCCGAGCCGGACCCAAAGCTCGCCGCCGAGATCGCACAGCTCCAGAAGCAGACGGAAGTCCTGGAGCGAGAGATCGTCCTCAAGGAGGGCAACGCGCAGCACAAGGCCCAGATGGACACCTTCAAGGCCGCGCTGGAGCAGGCTATGCAGGAAGCCGACATCGCCCTGAAGACCCGCGACGCGGATCGGAAGGACGACGAGACGGCGAACCGCATCGACACCGCCCAGGCCGAGCTGGAGCTGGCGATCCATCAGGCGCTCACCGCGCCGCCGGAGAACGTCAAGGCCTCCGCGATCATCAGCCCGAACGGCTAAGGAGCCCATGGAAAACCTCGTCCTATCCGCGGACGAGCAGGACATCGTTGAAGAGGGGGAGGCCGCAAACCTCCTCCTCAACAACCCCCTGTTTCTTCGCGCGATCGAAGCCGTCCGCGCCCAGTGCGCCGAGGCTATCCTCACGTCCGAACCCGGCGCCAAACAGGCACGGGAGGACGCCTATAACCTTTCCCGAGGACTGTCCGCCGTTACCGCGGAATTGGCAGCTCTCGCGGCCCGCGCCGAGCAAGTGCTCGCCGAGGCCGAAGCCCAGACCGAGCCGAGTGACCAGGATCAACCCGTCACGACGCCCGGCGATTACTGAAAGTAACCCCCAACTTGTCCATCCCTTCGGACGACAACTCCAGCGCCGGCTATAACGAAGAGGCCGCCGAGGCCGCCCTCATGGCATCCTTCGGTGGCGAAGACGGCGCCGACGACAACGACAGCGACGACCAGGACCTCGACGAGGCCGACGACGAAGACCTCGACGATGCGCCCGCGGGCGACGACGAGGACCTCGACGAGGCCGACGAGGGCGATGAGCCCGGCGACGAGGACCAGGACGAGCCGGAAGGCGACGACGACGAGGCCCAGGCGGCCCCGGCGATCGACGACGCGGCCGAGGTCGAGGTCACCGTCAACGGCGAGGCCCAGCGCTTCACCATCGGGAGCCTGAAGCGCCTCGCGGGCCAGGAAGCCGCCCTGACCCAGAAGAGCCAGGAGGCCGAGCTGGTCGGCGGTCGCGCCGCAGCGGCCCTCCAGGCGGCGATCGAAGCCGTCTCGGAAGACATGGCGCCCTACGCCAACGTCGACTGGCTGGTCCTCCAGAACCAGCTCGAACCGGCCGAGTTTGAATGGCACCGCGAGAACGCCCGCAAGGCCCACGAGAAATACTCCAAGCTCGTCGGCGCCGCCCAGGGCTTCGAGCAGGTCATCAGCGAGCGCAAGCAGGCCGAGACGGCCCGTGCGGCCAAGGCGTGCATCGCGGACCTGACGGACCCCAAGACCGGCATCCCCGGCTGGGACGACAAGCTCTACGGCGAGATCATGGCCTACGGCGCCGAAGCCGGCCTGCCGCGTGACGAGGTCGCCCAGATCACCAACCCGACCGTGATCCGGCTCCTCCGCAAGGCGATGCTCTACGACCGCGGTCAGAAGGTCGCGACCAAGAAGGTCAAGGACGCCCCGACCAAGGTCATCAAGGGCGGCGCCCGCCAGGACCCCGCGTCCAAGACCATCGCCGCGAAGAAGGCCGTCCGCCGGCTCGCCCAGTCGGGCTCCGAAGACGACGCCGTCGCCGCTCTCCTGGGGCGCTGGGGCTAACGCCCCGCACCCCGAACCCCAACACCCCTTTCTCTTTTCAAAGAAAACACCCCACACATGGCTACTTTCACCACTTTCGACAGCGTCGGCGCCAAGGAAGACGTCTCGGACGTCATCTCGATGCTGAACAAGCACGAGACCCCGTTCACCAGCTCGCTCTCCAACCGGACGGTCACCCAGAAGACCTACGAATGGCAGGAAGACGAGCAGGAGGGCGGCAAGGATAACGCCCAGGTCGAAGGCTTCGACGCGGTCGAGGAAGACGGCACCACGACCGAGATGCGGTCGAACACCACGCAGATTTTCTCGCGCACGATCCGCCTGTCCGGTTCGGTCGAGGCGACCGAGCACTATGGCCGCAAGTCGGAGCTGGCGCGTCAGCTCGTGAAGAAGGGCAAGGCCCTGAAGCTCGACCGCGAGCGTGCCTGCGTCGGCGTCGATCAGGCGTCGGTCCTGGGCTCGAAGACGGTCGCTCGCCGGCACGCTTCGGTGTCGCAGCTCATCGACGCGGGCAACAAAATCGCCAACGAGGTCGTCGGCGGCCCGATCGCCGAGGTGACGCTCCGCAAGGCGATCAAGAAGAACTACGACGAGGGCGGCAGCGCTCGCCGGTTCATGGTGGCCCCGTATGTCGCCGAGCAGACGGCCGAGTTTGCCGGCAACGCCAGCCGCACCCGCGAGGTCACCGGCAAGAGCGCGAAGGAGATCGTGCACGTCGTGGACGTGTACACCACCGCGCTCGGCACGCTGACGATCGAGACCAATCGCGAGATGAAGGTCGACTTCGGTCTGCTCTGGAACCCGAGCGACTGGAAGGGCGTGACCCTGAAGGGCCGCGGCTGGTTCCGTGAGACGCTGGCGAAGACCGGCGACAACACGAAGATCATGCTGGCCGGCGAGTACGGTCTCCAGCACAACAACTTCAAGGCGTCGACGCTGGTCACCGACATCGGCGAGGGCGCGTAAGCTCCCACAAGACCCCCGGTTCCGAAAGGGCCGGGGGTTTTCTTGCTTCCTCCAAACGAAGACCGAATGACTACCCCCTACCGCTTCGTCGGCCTCGACGAAGACTTCCTGCCTGACACGGTCGACAGCGACCTACAGGTCACGGGCACGATCGTATCGGCCCAGCATATCCCCCAGGGCTTCCTGGACCGCGTCGCCGCCAAGCGTAACTGGCAGGACGCCCAGACCTTCTCCCAGCTCACCAAGGGCGACGAGATCGAGAAGGTCCACCTCGCCCGCATCCCGGTCGCCGTCGTCAACAAATGGCAGCGCGAGGGATTCGACCTCTACCAAGCCATCCACGATCCCAACGGCTCCGCGCTCATCCTCGCGAAGCTCCGTGCGGAGAATCTGACGGCTTTCCAGACCACCTCCAAGAACATCTGATCGAATGAGCTTCGGCAAACTCAAGCGTGCCCTCAAGGGCATCATCAACCGCAAGGACCTCACGGACGAGCTCGCCGGCGACTTCATCAACCGCGCGATCGACGAGGTCGAACGTGTGGCCCGTCTCGGCGCCATGGAGCAGCTCGTCGAGGCGAAGGACTGGGACGGCACCCGCAACAGCCTCGCGATCCCCACGGGATACCTGGAGACGATCGACCTCTTCACCGATGCCGGCGTGCTCCGCATGGTGACGAAGGACCAATTCTTCGCCCACCCGGACCAAGGCGCCCCGGCCGTGTACATCAAGGCCGGCGCGAGCTTCCTGGTGAAGCCTTACCCCGCCAAGGGGGAGACGGTCCGCCTCCATTATTACGGCGAGAGCCTGCCGCTGCTCGCGGACGACGACCAGAACCTCTGGACCCGTGCGGGCTTCAACCCGGTCCTCTACGCCGCCGCCGCGCTCGCGGCCGACTTCTTCCAGATGGAGGACGTCTACGTGCAGCGCTTCCAGGGCAAGGCCACCTCACTCCTCGAAGCCATGCTCGCCCAGGCCCTCTCTGAAGCCTGGAGCACCAACATGGCCATGGGCCGTGTACACGGGAATTACTGATGAGCGACTTCAATAGCGCTTCGTTCTACGGCGACGAAGCCGTGGACCTTCGCGGCCCTCCGGGGCCTCCGGGAGACCAGGGTGGCCAGGGCGAACCTGGACCCCGAGGAGAGCCCGGCGCCCCCGGCCGGGACGGTAACGACGGCAAGAGCGCCTACGACCTCTGGCTCGAAGCGGGCAACACCGGGGAATACGACACCTTCCTCCAGGCCCAGCAAGGCCCCGCCGGCAAGTCGGCCGCCTACCGCTTCGCGGCGTTCGCCGTGGACGGCATCCAGCCGGGCGAAATGCTGATGGACCACGAGATCGCCACGGCCTGCACGATCGGCGCGGGCTTTGCGGGCTGCGTCGCCGGCTGCACCGTTCCGCCGGCCGCCCCCTGGGTCGCTGCGGTCCTCCGCAACGATAGCCCGGTCGGCACCCTGACCATCGGCATCGACGGCGTGGCCTCCTTCAGCGCCTCGGCGGCCATCCCGCTCTCCGCGGGCGACACCATGTCCCTCGTGGCCCCGCAAGACGCCGACGAGGAGATCGCTCGCGTCCGCGTGACCTTCGTGGCCGAGCTTCCTGACCTCATCCCCTCCAACCCTGGGAGCATCGGCTAATGGCCACCTATTTTGCCGGGTCGACGCTCGACGCGCTCGTCCCGTCCCTTTCGGGCTGCGGCGACACTGCCGCGACCGTCTGGACTGATGGAGGCTATGCGGAAGCATATGTCACCGATCCCATCGACGGGGTGCAGAAGGGGGTCACCCGCGTCTGGAGTCACATGACCGTTGTCGGCGAGGCCTATCAGGCCCCGAGCAACGGCCTCCGGCTCCTGACGTGGTTCAATGAGGCCGGTGCGGAAGTCGTGCGGCTTCAGGCGGCCGGCGGCTACTCCAAGCAGCTCGCGTTCTTCAACACCAAGACGAGCCAGTGGGTGAACGTCGGCGGTACGGGAGAGTGCAGCAACGGCACCTATGACGTCCTGATCGTCGTTCACCCGACCGCCGGCCGGCTCGCGTGGTTCTTCAACGGGAACCTCGCTGTCGACGTGCGTGGCCTGGACACCTCCTCGATCGGCAACGTCGCCAAGATGCGCCTAGGCCGCGTGCAGGACTGGTCGGGGAAGTCGACCTTCTCCAACGTCCTGATGGCCTCCTACAACACCATCGGCCACACGGTGCGCCGCCGGGCCCCCTCGGCCAACGGGAGCGTCATGCAGTGGGCCGGCGGGTACGGAGACGTCGACGATGGCCCGGTCGATGACAGCGATGCCATCTCGGCCTCCAACGTCGGCGAAGTCGCCCGATTCGTCGGCCCGGTCTTCACGCCCACCAGCACGGGCAACGTCATCAAGGCCGTGGCGGTCGCCGCCCGCATCCGCAACGATGGCGACGTCGTCCCCACGAACGCCAGGGCCCTCTTGGCCATCGGCGGCACCGAATACCAAGCGCCCAAGAACATGCCGATCCGTGCAGGCTTCGCCGGGTCCGTTACCGTGTTCGACGTCGATCCTTCGACGGGAGCGCCCTGGTCGTCGATTGCGAACGTCAACGGGGAGTTTGGCCTGAAGGCGATCGAGTAGCGCCATGACCGCCAAAGTCTCCAAGCTGGGGGAGTACCTCGTCGAGGGAAACTCCGGCGTCACCGTGGCCTCCAAAGTGGGCCACTACGTCGTGGAGGGCACCGAGAAGCGCGTCATCGTCAGCAAGCTGGCGCAGTACGTCGTTGAGGGTCCTCCGCCCACCATCCCGCCCGCGTCGCGACGCCGGCCCCTGATAATGCCCTAATGGACCACGCGCCCAGCAACACTCACATGATCCTGGACCTCCGGGATCGCATGGTGCGGATCGAGACCAAGCTCGACACCCACCACGAGGCCCACGTCGTCATCGACAAGCGCCTCGACGACCTCGACACCCGCACCGAGGCCAACACGACCGCCATCGCCGCCTCGCGTGTGCGTGTGGCGACCTTGTCGGCTGTAGCCAGTGCAGTCGTCGCCGGACTGTCTCTTCTTGGCGATCACCTATGGACGTTCCTTTCTGGGACGCTGTAGTGATAAAAACGGACCTCCCCTCGTGGGAGGTTCTTTTTTCGTTCACGTTGACGATCGCGGACAGTTACCCAAATGGAACCGTCAGGGATTGCCGACGTTTGCCAATTGCAGACTGTCGCCAAAGCGACTAGAGGAAACACCGATGAGCCGAGAAGACGAAGCTGAAAAGGCCCTCAAGAAACTGGACCGCATTTTCTCGACCATCCGCTCCAGCATCGGGGAGAGCATCTCCTTGCAGGTAGCGCACACCTTCGTCCTGGTCTGCCGGAACGAGGGCCTCGGCGTCGTCGAGCTGGCCGAGCGGGCAGGGGCCTCCAAGGGCACCATGAGCCGCCACCTCCTCGACCTCTCCGAGCGCCTCCGCAACGGTCAGGACGGGTACGGACTGCTTCAGCGCACCCAGGACCCGAGCAGCCTGCGGTCGATCATCTACACGCTCACCCCCAAGGGCAAGCTGCTGAAAAACCAGCTCGTCGACAACATAGAGGACTGACATGGCCATCTACCCGGACAAGAAAGACGGAAAGCTGACTGGGCGGTTCCGGGTGGAATTGCAGAAGGGGAAGCTCCGCTACCGGAAGCGCTGGGACACCTACGCGGAAGCCCAGGCGGACGAAGCCGCGGTCCTGAAGGCGTGGGAGGCCGGAGAGGCCCCACCAGCGCCCGGAGGAGCCGCCGGGGCCCCCGAAGTCCACACGATCGCCTCCGTGGTCCCTCTGGCCCGCGGGAAGCTCTGGGTGGGCAGTAGCACGGAGCTGGTCAACTTCCGGCACGTCGAGATCGCCGGGGAGGTCTTCGGGGCCCACAAGCGCCTCGACGCGATCGACACGCACTGCGTCGACGCCTTCATCAGCCACCTCGCGAAGAAGGGGAAGGCGGACGGGACGATCAATCGGCACCTGTCGCACCTCAAGACCTTCCTGACCTGGGCGAAGAGCCGCGGCTACCGCACGGTCCCCGTCACGGACATCGAGTTTTCGTGGCGCAAGGAGAGCGAAGGCCGCATCCGTTGGGTCACCGCCGAGGAGCAGGAGGCTATGAAGGCCTTCATGCTGGCCCCAGAGCAGCTCAAGCGCCACCCGGACTATGCGGACGTCTGGACGCTGATCGAGGTCGCAATCGAGACCGGGTGCCGCCGCGACGAGCTGCTGACCGCGACGCTCTCCCAGATCAACGGCAACCGCCTGCATATCTGGCGCACGAAGTCCGACAAGCCCCGCACGGTCCCCATGGAGCCCGAAGTGACGGCCAAGCTGGTGTCGCTCATCCAGCGTGACGCTATGCCCTCCCGCGTGGTCCTACGGACGCGCTGGAAGGCCGCCCAGAAGGCGATCGGCCTGGAGGACGACAAGCAATTCGTCTTCCACACCTGCCGGCACACCTGCGCGACGCGGCTCGTAGATGCGGGCGTCAACGTCTTCGTCATCCAGGAGTGGATGGGCCACAGCGTCCTCGAAACGACCCTACGGTACGCACATGTAAAACCGCAGAACCTAGAGGAAGCGCTGGTCCGGGTGGGGGAGCGGAAGGCTTTGATGGGCCAAAAGCCCAGCATTTCCGCGGGTTTCGACCTCCCCCACCGCTCCCCCACCGGCGGGGTGAAACCCCATTTTGCCCAGGCCGCCTAAGACAAGAAACGGCGGAAAACCGCCATTCCCGACCCTATGCGTGATCGATCACGAGACCCTGGATCTCGTTTGCGATATCCTCGAACCGGTCGG
>NZ_JBELMJ010000052.1:11280-16854 GCF_042095875.1 Sphingomonas sp. | reverse complement strand
CGCCTGGCGATCTGCCACCAGCCGATCGCCCATAATGTGCCGAAGCTCCACCCGGCGAGCACGTCGGACGGCCAGTGGACGCCGAGGTAGACGCGGCTGGTGCCGATCGCGCCGACGAGCAGGATCGCGAGACCCAGCACCGTGTTGCGCGTCGCGCGGCCGGGCGTGACCTGCGTCACGAGCGCAGCGAGCGTCAGGTAGACGATCGCCGAATTGGCGGCGTGCCCGCTCGGGAAACTGTCGCCGGACACCTCGATCAACCGATCGGCGAGCGGCGGGCGCGGGCGCATGAAGACGAGCTTTAGCGCGTTGCTGGCGACCGTGCCCGAGATCACCGCCGCCGCGACCAGCGCCGCGGTCAGCGCGAGCCGGCGCGCGAGCAGGATCGCGACCGCGCCGAGCGTGACGATCGTCAGCACGGTGCCGCCGCCGAGCGCGGTCACGTCGATCACCGTGCGGCGCAGCCACTGCGGTCCCGCGCCGCGCAGCGCGCCGCTGACGGGCAGGTCGAACCCGAACGGGTGGCGGCTGAGCGCGAAGCCGACCAGCAGCATCAGCGCGATCGCGGCGGCGCACAGCCCCGCGCCGCGCAGCATGGTGGGAAGGTGCCAGGTCGCGGCCTCGCGCGCCGGCTCCGCCGCGGTCAGCGCGGGGGCGAGATGGGGTTTGGTAGTCACGGATCGAAAATGATCTTCTTGACCCCACGATCCGCCAGGCGGAACGCGATTTTGGCGAGGCAGCGGTAATCCGCGCCGCGCGGCGCGACGACGCGCACCGGCGTGCCCGCCGCCCACTCGGCCGCCCGGCGGTTGAACTCGGCATCCGACAGCACGCGATCGGCGACGCTGACGTCGCATTTGCGCGAGCGCGCGACGACGACGACCTCGGCCGGGTCGGGCGAGACCGGCGGCGGACCGGCCTGTGCCGCGGCGATCAGCAGGAGGGAGGCGAGGAGCAGCGGCGGCGTCCGGCGAGAGGAAGCGCCGCTGTGCGCCGCCCGGCCGGGCGCGTCAAACCGCGGCGCGGACCGGCATCGCCGTGGTCCGCGCGTCAGTAGGTCCCGTCGTCGGGCTGGTCGAACAGGTCCTTGAACCGGCGCGGCTGCGAGCGGAGGTACTGGTCGGGCGCGCGGACGCGTCCGCCCAAGTGCGCGGCGGCGTGCCACGGCCAGCGCGGATCGTAGAGGATCGTCCGCGCGAGGGCGACCAGGTCGGCGTCGCCGGTCGCGACGATCGCCTCCGCCTGCTCAAAGTCGGTGATCAGCCCGACAGTGACCACCGGCATCGAAACCGCTTCCTTCACCGCGCGCGCCAGCGGCACCTGGTAATTGGGGCCGACCGGAATGTCCTGGCGCGGGTCGAGCCCGCCGCTCGACACGTGGATCGCGGCGCACCCGCGCGCCTCCAGCGCCCGGGCGAAGGCGATCGTGCCCGCGACGTCCCAGCCGCCCTCGACCCAGTCTGTCCCCGACACGCGCACCGTGACCGGCTTGTCCGCCGGGAAGGCCGCGCGCACCGCGTCGAATACCTCCAGCGGGTAACGCATCCGGTTCTCCAGCGTGCCACCGTATTCGTCGTCGCGATCGTTGGAGAGCGGTGAGAGGAACTCGTGCAGCAGATAGCCGTGCGCGGCGTGGATCTGCACCGCATCGATCCCGAGCCGCGCCGCGCGGCGCGCCGCCGCGGCGAAGGCATCGCGGATCTCGTCCATCCGCTCGCGGGTCAGCGCGGCCGGCGCCGCGTCGTCGTCGCCGAACGGCAGCGCCGAGGGCGCCTCGGTCTGCCAGCCGTTCGCCTCCCCCGCCGCGATCTGATCGCCGCCGTGCCACGGCAGCTCGGTCGACGCCTTGCGCCCGGCGTGCGCGAGCTGGATCGCGATCGGCATCGGCGAATGCGCGCGCACGCCGTCCAGCACGCGCTTCATCGCCGCCTCGGTCGCGTCGTCCCACAGCCCGACGTCGCCGTAGGTGATCCGCCCCTCCGGCACGACCGCGGTCGCCTCGATCGTCAGCACGCCCGCGCCCGACAGCGCCAAATGGCCGAGGTGGATCAGGTGCCAGTCGGTCATGCAGCCGTTCTCGGCCGAATACTGGCACATCGGCGCGATCACGATGCGGTTGGCGAGCGACAGGCCGCCCACGTCGAATGGCTCAAACAATCGGGGTCCGCTCATGGCTCAGGCTCTCGTCAGTGAGCGCCCCCAACGCGCGGGTGTGGAATGGGATGCGGCGGTCTGCGCGTCTGTGTCCGCGGCGTCAGGGACGCGGCGGTTGCGGCGCGTCGAGCAGGTCGCGGGTCAGCGCGCGGTAGGCGTCGCTGTCGGCGATCACCGCCGCCTGTGCCTCCAGCGTCCGATACGCGGCGAGCACCGCGCGCCCTTCCCCGGTCAGCCGCGCGCCGCGGTTCTGCCCGCCGCCCGCCGACGCCTCGACCAGCCGTTCGCGGAAGCAGCGGTTCATCTCGTCGACCAGCAACCAGGTGCGGCGGTAGCTCATGCCGAGCGCGCGGCCTGCCGCCGAGATCGAGCCTTCGCGGTCGATCGCCTCGAGCAGGTCGGCCTTGCCCGGCCCCATTGCGAAGCCGTCGCCGCAGACGAGCTGCAGCTTGAGCTTGAGCGCGCCGAGCCTCACGCGCGCGCCTCGGGGCGGGTGGGTGCCATGCGGGCGGGCATATCGCGTCCGCACCGTCCGCGCTACGCTCGCGCGCATGGATGGTGGCGGGGTAGCGCGGCGAGACACGCGCATCTGGCTGGCGGTGGCGGGGGTGGTCGCGCTCACCGCCGCGGTGCTGCTGGCGATGGGACGGAGCGCGATCTGCCGCTGCGGGCGCGTCGCGCTGTGGCACGGGCAGGTCACTTCGGCCGAGAACAGCCAGCAAGTGCTCGATCCCTACAGCGCGACGCACCTCGTCCACGGTTTGCTGTTCTACGCGGGCGGCTGGCTGCTGCTGCGCCGCTGGGGCTGGCGCGCGCGGCTGCTCGCCGCGGTGGTGGTGGAGGCGGCGTGGGAGGTGGCGGAGAACTCCCCCGCGGTGATCGACCGCTACCGCAGCGTGACCGCCGCGCTCGGCTACACCGGCGACAGCGTGCTCAACTCGGTCGGCGACATCGCGTGCATGATGGCGGGCTTCCTGCTCGCGCGGGCGCTGCCGTGGCGCGTGAGCGTCGCGCTGGGTGTCGCGCTCGAACTGCTGCTGCTCGCCACGATCCGCGACAATCTGGCGCTCAACGTGCTGATGCTCGTCACGCCCGACCCGCGCATCCTGGCGTGGCAGCAGGCCGGCGGGTGAGCAGGCTTCACCGGGCGCTTACCAATCCGCTGCTAGGGCGGCGGGCATGTTCCACGACTCAGGCTTCTCCGGCGCGACCCGCGCCGACCCCCGGCCCGCCAGCGCGGTCGGCCACGGTGTCGGCATCGCCGGGCTCGTCGGGCTGATCGCCTGGGTCGCGGTCGCGCGACACTTCGGGATGGACGGCACCTACGCCGCGCTCGCCAACGTCGCCGCTTGCGGCGTACCGATGGTCCTGTGGTTGCTCCTGGTCGACAAGGTCCACCGCCGCGCCTCGACCGGGATCGACTGGAGCCACGCGCGGCCGTGGCGCGAGACGATCGATGTGAGCCTCGTCAAGCTCGCAGGGCTGTGGATCACCTGGGCGGGGATCGCGCTGATCTACATGACCGGGCGCTTCTACTGGGACGGCAACTACCGCTTCGCGATGTGGTGCCTGGAGGGTGCGGCGCCGTGGCTGTTCGCCGCCTCGATCCCCTACGTGCTGTGGCTCGACCGCTACCTGGTCGAGCCGCGCGACGGCGCATGGGCGCTGGGCGCGTGGATTACCGGCACGGCCGCGGCCGACCACGAGGCGATCTACGCGCACCTGCGCGCCTGGGGGGTGAAGGCGTTCTTTCTCGCCTTCATGCTCGCGATCGTGCCGCCGGGCTTCGCCGATTTCGTCAACGCCGACACCGCCAATTTGCTCGGATCGCCGGTCATGCTGGCCAATTGGCTGATCAACTTCATGTTCGTGGTCGACGTCGCCTTCGCGACGGTCGGCTACCTGCTGACGATGCGCCCGCTCGACGCGCACATCCGCTCGGCCAATCCGTTCATGGCGGGGTGGACCGCGGCGCTGATCTGCTACCCGCCGTTCATCATGATGGATGACGGGCGCCCGTTCGACTATCGTCCCGGCACCGCCGACTGGACGCACTGGATGCAGGGTCATCCGACGCTGCTGGCGGTGACGGGGGCGGTGCTGGTGGTGCTGACCGGCATCTACGCCTGGTCGACCGTGGCGTTCGGGCTGCGCTTCTCCAACCTGACCAACCGCGGCATCCTGACGCACGGTCCCTACGCGCTGTCGCGCCACCCGGCCTATCTGTCGAAGAACCTGTTCTGGTGGATCTCGACGATCCCGTTCCTGACCACCGGGAGCCTCACGGACGCCGCGCGCGCGACCATCCTGCTCGCGGCGGTCAGCGGCATCTATTACTGGCGCGCGCGCACGGAGGAGCGGCACCTGCTGCTCGACCCCGATTACCAGGCCTATCACGCCTGGATGGCGCGTCGCGGCGCGGTGCCGCGCTTACTGCGCTGGGCACGGGGCAGCGCCGCCGCTCCGGCATCGCAGGCGCGAGGGTGATGCCGGCGACGCGCGCGTGAGCCGCAACGCGCCGGTCTTAGGCTAGCGGCAAAGCGGGCCGGTTGCCGATGCAGCAGCGCTGCGCCGCCAGACTCGGCGCGCTCAGAAGCTCGCTTCGCCGTACACCTTCGACACTTCGCCGTTCCACGCGCCATGATAGCGCTCCAGCAGCACCTCGGCCGGCACCTTGCCGCTGCGCACCACCTCGCGCAGCGGATCGAGGAAGCCGGTCTCGTCGTCGCCCGCCGCGTTCAGCCGCGCGCGCGCCTTCAGCCCCGCGTGCGCGATGTCGAGCACGCGGCCGGCCACGTCGCGCAACTGCCCGCCGCCCGCGATCGGCGCCGACAGCCCGCGCGCCGGCACCGCGTCGCGCAAGGCCTGCCGCTCCTCGAGCGTCCAGTCCTTGACCACGTCCCACGCCGCGTCGAGCGCCGCATCGTCGTACAGCAACCCGACCCAGAACGCCGGTAGCGCGCAGATACGGTTCCACGGACCACCGTCCGCGCCGCGCATCTCCAGGAACGTCTTCAAACGCACCTCGGGGAAGGCGGTCGAGAGGTGGTCGTTCCAATCCTCGATCGTCGGCCGCTCGCCCGGCAGCACCGACAGTTCGCCGCGCAGGAAGTCGCGGAAGCTCAGCCCCGCCGCGTCGATATACTGACCGTCGCGGTAGACGAAGTACATCGGCACATCGAGCATGTAGTCGGCGTAGCGCTCGTAGCCGAAGCCGTCCTCGAACACGAACGGCAGCATGCCGGTGCGCGCGGGATCGGTATCGGACCAAATGTGGCTGCGGTAGCTCAGGAAGCCGTTCGGCTTGCCTTCGGTAAAGGGAGAATTGGCGAACAGCGCGGTCGCCAGCGGTTGCAGCGCTAGCCCGACGCGGAACTTCTTCGCCATGTCGGCCTCGGACGCGTAATCGAGGTTCACCTG
>NZ_JBELMJ010000052.1:1373-11180 GCF_042095875.1 Sphingomonas sp. | reverse complement strand
TGCCCCGCCGGCTCCAGGCTGACCGATCCGTCCGCGCCGGTCAGCGCGATGATCTTGCCGTTCTCCTCGATCGGGCGCCAGCCGTACTGCTCCAGCTCGACCAGCAGCGCGCGGATGCCGGCCGGCTCGTCCCACGACGGCGCGTGGTGATCGGCGCGGGCGTAGACGAACTTCTCGTGCTCGGTCCCGATGCGCCAGCGGTCGCGCGGTTTCTCGCCGGACGCGAAATGATCGATGAGTTGGTTGCGCGATTCTATGACCGCTGCGTTGCTGTCCGAAACGGTCTTCGTCGTCATGGTCGCGCGCTTACGCGCGGATGAAGTGCAACGCTAGGGGTCGCGTAAGGGGTCGGCGCGAAGCACCGAACCGACCTGTCTCACAACGAAAGAGGGAGGCCGGCGATGTGCCGACCTCCCCAATTCTTCTCGTCAGTGACGATCGACTTACTGGCCCGAACCCGGCCCGTAGGTGATCTCCACGCGACGGTTCTGCACTTCGCGCACGCCGTCGGCGGTCTGGACGCGCAGGCGGGTCTCGCCGAACGCTTCCGTGGTCATCACGCCGTCCGGGATACCCTTCGAGGCGAGATAGGCCTTCACCGAGTCCGAGCGACGCTGCGACAGGCCGACGTTGTACTGCGAGGAACCCGACGTGTCGGTGTAACCCGCCAGCATGACCTGCGCGTTGCTGCAGGTCTGGTACTGCGTGACCGCGTTGTCGAGGATCGACGCGGCTTCCGGCGTGACGTCCGACTTGTCCCACTCGAAGAACACGATGAACGGACCGGGCGAGCAGACCACATCGGCCGGCGGCGGCGGCGGCGGCGGGGGAGGCGGCGGCGGCGGCGGCGGCGGCGGCGGCGGTGCGGCCGGCTCGCCGAAGTTGTAGGTCACGCCGCCCAGGATGCTATGCGAACGGAACCGGCCGTCGTAGTTGCTGCCACGCGCGTCGATGAGGTCGACGTTGTCCGCGTTGAAGAAGCGGTACTTGACCGACACGTCGACGTGCTCGCTCAGCGGCGCACGGATGCCCGCCAGGGCCTGCCACGCGAACACGGTGTCCGAGTCGTCGATCAGACGGTAGCCACGGCCGAGCGCGAAGCGCGACTTGACGCGCGCCACACCGGCACCGCCGCCGACGAAGCCCTGCAGACCATCGTCCGGACCGAAGTCCAGCAGGCCGTTGACCATGAAGCTGAGCGCCGAGGTCTTGCCACCGGCATAATCGTAGTTGCCGGCAGCCGCGGTCTGCGCCGCCAGCGGGCCGGTCGGGATGCGACCCGACGAGCGCAGCGAGTCAACGGTCGCTTCGCGATAGCCGACTTCCGCCTCGAGGCGGAACGCACCGAAGTCGTAACCGATCACGCCATCGACGTCGTAGCCGTAATCATGGTCAACGGTGGTGGTGCCGCTCAGGCCATTGCCGACAACAGCGCCGGTAACGTCGTAATCGATGTCTTCGACGATCATCGCACCGCCTTCCACGCCGACGTACCACGCGTTGTCGCGGGCAAGTGCGGGCGAGGCGAGCGCGGTCGAAGCGAGCGCCACAGTTATGGCAAGCTTCCGCATACTATTCCCCTTTCCTTGATGTCACTACGGACAGCGCAAACCCACTATCGGAGCCAAGGTTTCCGCACAAGCGATCAAAATAGCTGAGTGTGGCCGCGGCGCAACAGTTTCGCTCACCCGATCAGCCCGTGGGTACGCAGCGCGGCGATGACCGAGGTCACGGCGGCGCGTGCCTCCGCGTCCACCACGCCACCGCCGGTCGGCAAGGGAACATCCGGCTGGCGGCTCGCCACCACCTGCTCGCCGTCGACCATGAGGCGCTCCGCGCGCAGCACGCCCCGCTCCCAGGCGTCGTGGAACGTCACCGGCATCCGCCACGCGCGGCACCACGCCGACAGGCCCGCACGCGCCGCGACAAAGCGCCACCCACCCGCGGTCCATCCCGCAATCGCGCGCGCGTTCCCCGCCCAGGCACCCGTCGGCGCGTCGCCGACGATCCAGCATTGCCCCGGCTGCAGATCACCGGGCGGCACGTCGATGCCCACGTCCTCGACCACCGCCCCCATTGCCAGGTCGATGAGCGCAAGTGCCTCATTATGCGTCTGTTCCTTGTCGGCCTGGCCGATATGCAACACCGGCAGCGCGAAGCGCGGCGTTTGATCCTCACTCATAATTGGTTCCCCAGCTGATGACCGACTCGCGCGACGGCGCGACCGCCCCGATCTGACTGACCGCGACCCGGACGCCGCCACCCGCGCACTCCTGCGGCGACACGCCGACACTCGCTTCCTCGACGATCAGCACGCGCGCGCCCGTCGCGCTCTTCACCGCCACGCGGTAGCGTTCGCGCTCCTCGCCGAGCGGCACGTCGCCGTCGTCCCGGCGCCAGCCGAGCCGGCTGCGCCGCACCCAGCGGACGCGCGCGCCGCCGTCCTCCTGCGCCTCCCAGCGCAAATGCACCGGCGCCGGCGGCGCGACCGAGCGTCCGGTCACCCCGGTTTCTGCCAGCGCCGGACCGGTCGCGTCGCCCACCCCGCCCGCGGCGATCCGCACGCGGTCGCCGATCCGCACGGCGCCGCTCGCCGGCACCAGCAGCGATTCGCGCTCGAGCAGCACGAGCCGCGTGCCCGCCGGGTGCGCGGACGACTCGCTGCCGGCCCAACCGCGCGACAGTTCGGACAGGCGCCAGCACGCTACCGAGACCTGCTCCGCGCGCGCGAACCGCACCACCTCGTCGCCGAGCAGCGCCACGTTAGCGCCGCGCGCCAGTGCGTCCGCGTCGGCACTCTGCAGCACCATGTCGTCGTGCAGCAGCGCGACCTCGATCACGCCCGCGCGATCGAGCAGCGCGGGGCTGCCGCGGCGCAGCGGGGCGCGCGTCGTGCCGATCACCGCCGGTGCCGCGCTGCCGCCGATCGCCTCCCACGTCGCGCCGTCGTCGCGGCTCAGCTCCAGCGCCGCCTGCCGCCAGCCGGGCGCTTCGCCCGCCGCCGCAATCGCGATCCTCGGGCTGCTCCACGCTTCCTCGCCGCTCGGCGGCAGCTCGAACGCGGCGATCACCGTGCGCCCGATCACCACGTCGGGATCGCCGATTACCTGCCCTGCATCGGCGGGACGCGCGGCGATGCTCGGGCTCAGCGGCACCAGGTCCAGCGTCACCCGCGCCGCTTCCACGCTGCTGCGCGTCACGCGCCAGACGCGCGGCTCGCTTCCCACGCGCACCGCGTCGCCCGGCGCCAGCGCGATCGCGCGCGCGTCGGCGACGACCTGCCGGCCCTCGCGCATACGCTCGCGCGTCAGCAGCGTGGAAAGCGCCAGCGCCTTGGCCTCGCCCGCGGGCACCGCCGCCGCGACCGGCAGTTCCTCGTCCCTCGCCCCGCCACCGCCGCGTGCCGCGCGCTGCACCCCGATCTGATAATCGCGCGCGGGATCGTAGTGCGACACGGCGACGCTTGCCGGCGATCGGTCGATCGGCTGCCGCGTCCGCGACACCGTGTGCGCGTCGAGCGTGACCGGCGCGGCGGTGCGGTTCGACAGCGCCACACCCGCGCCGCGGCTCGCGAACCACCCGCCGCTCAGCGTCGCCAGCGTCTCAACCGCGCCCGCCACCGTGTCGCCGCTCGCCGCATAGCCGTGGACGAGCGTGTCCGGCCCCCCGCCCGCCAGCGCGCCGTCGTCCAGCGCGCGCGCCACGTCGCCGACGCGCACCGCGCTCTCGTCCGCCACCACCTCGAAGGTGAGCGAGGGTATGCGGTTGCCGAAGTCCGCCAGTTGCAGCATCTCGAACACGGCGTAGGCGACGCCGCGATGCGCCGGCACGGCGTCGCCCCCCACCGCCGCCGCGATCAGCGGGTCGACGCGCTGCGCCTCGTCGCCTCGGTATAGCCGAAAACTTGTCCGCGCCTTCCAGTCGCCCGCCGCGCCGCGCAGCAGCTTGCCGTCCGCCCAGATGCGTTCCACGCCCAGTATCGCGCGCGCCGACAGCGCCACCGCGAACGACGCGGCGTAGCTGTAGCTGGCGGCACTTCCCTGCCCCTTGCTGCCGCGCGTAGTGCCGCGCTCCTCGATCAGGTCGGTCGCCCAGATCACGCATCCCGCCACGCGCATGCGCCCGAACACCTTGGGGATCTGCGTGCCGTAGCTCGATGTCTGGACCTTGAGCTCGCTCAATCGCGGCCCCTGCCGTCCGCGGGGTGCGAGCACGCGGCGATCCACCGCCTGTCCCGCGATCGCGCCCAGCGCGGCGCCCACCGGCCCGCCGATCGCGCCGCCGACCGTCGTCAGCACCAACGTCGCCATGATTATCCCTCCGCCTGATGCCCCGCCGCCACGCGCCACGCCGCGACCACCGGCCACTCGACTACGCCCACGCGCTCGACCACTCGCCGCAGCCCCGCGTCCGCGTGCACGATCCCGCTCAGGGTACGCACCGCCACGTGCAGCTGCGTCGCGTCGACGCGCAGCAGCAGCACGTCGCCCGGCTCGCCGCCATCGCAGCGCACCAGCCCCGCCGGCTCGTCGCGCGCGTCCCACCTGGCCGATCGCAGCGCGTAGTCCGCGCGCACCGCCACCCGCACTCCGCCCGCGCGCAGCGCCGCCAGCGCCACCCCGACGCAGTCGAGCCCCAGCGCCGGGTCGCGCCCCTGCGCGCGGAACCGCACCCCGACGAGCGCGCGCGCCGCCGCCGCGACGCGTTCCCCCGCCGCGCTCACGCGCCGGGATAGCGCGTCAGCAGGTCGATACCCGGCAGGTACGGCTCGCCGCGGAAGTTGACCGCGTTGTTGAACCGACCCGCGCAGGTCGCGATCCGCTTGTCGCACCCCTCGATCACCTCGATCAGCACGCCCGCCTCGACCGCGAAGGGCGGTGCCGCGCGCAGCGTCACGCGCGCGCCGTCCGAGTCGAGCACCGCGCTCTCCAGCCCGCCGTTCGCGCCGCCCAGCCAGCGCATCCGCCCCTCGGCATAGGCGCCCGCGCTCAGCTCGGCAGCGTCGAGCAACAGCATCGCCTCCCCGCCCGCCCCCTCGGCCAGCTCCTCACTCGCCACCACGCGCGCGAACCGCCGCCGCCCCGCCATCGCCACGCGGCAGCGCCGGTTGCCCAGCTCGGCACGGCACTCGGGCGAGGTCGCCTCGGTCACCGCCCGCTCCAGCCGCGCCGCCACCCCGCGCAGCTCCGCGGAGAAGGCGCCGTCGCGCACCTCCACCTCGCCGATCGTCCCCTCGCCCAGCGCGATCGGCACCGCGTCCGCGTCGCTCCAGTCGACCGCGCTCATTGCCACGCGCGCGCCGTCCCACCGCCCGGCATCCAAGTCGCGCGCCGAGATTGCCGCCGCGTGCAGCGCGCCGCGCGCGTCCATCGTGTCCGCGTCCAGCCCTTCCGCGCGCACGATCGCCGACGGCGTCATCCCCGGCGCCGCGCGGTACGTCACGCCCGCCACCACCAGGTCGCGGTCGTGATCGCACAGCGCCAGCGTGACCCCGTCGCGCCGCTCCACCAGCCAGCACAGCGCCAGCGTGCTCAACCGGTCGCTCATGCCTCGCGCACCTCGACCAGCGGCACCGACGCCGCCTCGCCCGCCAGATAGGTCGCGCGCGACACGCTCAGCCGGTCCTCCGCGAAGCGCACCGCCACGTCGAACGTGAACGACGCGGTGACGGCCGCGCCGGCCGCCGGTGCGCTGTCGAGCATGACGACTCCGGCCTCCGCCAGGACGAAGCTCTGCGTCTCGCGCCCGTCGACCGCGACGCGGACGCTGCCGGCCACCGGCCGCGTGATCCGCCGCGCGGCGTCGCCGTAGCGCTTCACGAGTGCGAACGCGCGCGTGCGCGCATCGCCGACGCCGATCGCGACATCCTCGCCCACGTGATCGAACGGATCGCGCAACCGGAACGCGCGCGCCGGCCCGCGCCGCGCGCGAAAGAAGTCGAGCAGCGCCGCCACGTCCGCCTGCCCGCGCACCCCCGGCCCGGCGTCGAAGCGCGTCCTTGCCCCGTCCCAGCGCGCGCTGCGCATCTCGTACCCGCCCGCGCCCTCGACCACGTCGGTCGAGAACGCCGGCGACACCTCCGCCTCGCGCCCCAGCGCCAGCGGGAACGCCACGTCGTCGAACGCCTGCATCTCGTCCTCCCCCTCGATTTCCCAAATCGCCAGCCCGTCGCGCATCACCTGCGGCAGCGCCCACAGGTACGTCGCGCGCACCCCGCGTGAGCGCGCCGCGTCCGCCGCCGCGACGATCAGCCGCCACTGCGCGCGCTCCTCGCCGCGCAGCACGAAGCCTGCGATATATTCCTGCCGCTCCGCCGGGTAACCCAGCCGCGCCACCGCCGCCGCGGCGCCCGCCGCGCTCGACGCGGTGTCGCCCGCCGTCACCCAGTCGTAATCCTCCAGCTGGAGCACGTCGAACGCAGGCGCCGCCCAGCCCGGCGGCATGTTCATCCGCCGCGCCTCGGGCGCCTCGCGGTCGAGCACCGTCGGCAGGTACGCCAGCAGGTACGTCTCGCACGCCGGATGGTCGCGCCGCACCGCCGCTGTCAGCGCCGCGGTCGACGCCGCCAGCATCGCGCCCGCGCGGTCCAGCGTCGCGCACTGCTCGACGTCCAGCACACCCCGCACGCTTGGCACCGCCGCCGGCCGCAGTGCCGCCACGGCGTGCTCGTCATACAGGCACGGCCGCCCGTCGGGCATCGTCCACCACCACGGCTCGCCGACCTGGAACTTCGGCGCCAGTCCCGCCGCCACGCCCAGGTCCACGAACGCGCGCGCCACGTCGTGCAGATACGCCATCGCCGCCGCGTTGGCGGGCGACAGCAATGTCGACGGCGGCACCCAGCCGGTCAGCGCCGGCGATCCGTCCGCCGCGCGCTGCTTCCACGCTTGCGGCGCGTGCGCGTCGAACAATTCGTAGCTCAGCGACCAGATCACTTCGAAGCCGAGCACCCGCGCCCGCCGCGCGAAATCGCCGTGCCACGCGGCGCACGCGACGTTCAGCGCCCCGCCGTCCAGCGTCACCACGCTCTCCGCCAGCCGGAAGTAGTGGCTCATCCCGACATAGTGCGTGATCGCCCCGCGATAGCCGAGCTGCAGCGCGTTGCGCAGCAACCGCGCCGGCGTCAGGTGATAACTGTCGTCGTACCCGCCGCAGATGCGCAGGTCGTGCTCGGGCATCACCACGTCGCCGATCGCCAGCACGCTGCCCGCGCCCTCGCACGAAATGGCGCTCAGCTCGACCCAGCCCTCCGCCAGCGCCGGCAACGCGCCCCCGCCCGCGTCGTACCCCGGCGCGACCAGCGACACGAACATCCGGTCGACGTCCCCCGCCCACACCGGGTCGGCCTCGCCCGGCAGCAGGAACCCGCCGTCGAGCCTCGCGAAGTCGATCGCCACCGCCGCGTCCTCGGGCGTGCCGGTCGCGTAGTTCCACAACCGCACGTACCAGCTGCGCGGCTGACCCTCCGCATCGCGCCCCTCGATCGTCAGCACCGGGCCGTTGACCGCGTCGAGCGGCATCACGCCCTCCGATCGCCAGCGGAACGACAGCCGGCAGTCGCGGTAATCGCGCGCCGTCTCGTACGCCAGCAGCGGGTGGTCGTGCGCGTCCGCGCTGTCCCAGATCAGCCCCGCCAGATCGTCGCGGCGGTAGAACACCGCGTCGACCCTCAGCGCGTCCGGCGCGGTCGTCGTCACCGCCGCCATCATCGGCCGCGGGAAGTTGACCGTCCAGAACAGCGGATCGAACCGTGACACCAACCCCGCCGCCTGCCCCCGCCGCTCGGCGTGGAGGTGAAACCCCGTTTCCGTCATCCGCCCCTCCCCAGATCAATCACATGTGCAGCCGTTCGCGCAGCCAGGCCGATCGCCACCGGACGCGAGCAAGAGCCACCGTGCGGCCATCCACGCTCAACGTCAGAGCGGTCCCCACCCATTCGATTGACCGTCATCCCGGACTTGATCCGGGATCCCGCTACCTTCTCGCCTCGCCCAGTAAGCACCAGCCCGTAACGGGCCCGCCACGCCTTGAGCATGCGCATCAAGCCGGCCGAAACCTGCGCTAGCCGCCCGTCACCCCGCCTCTTCCAGCGCGCGCCGGACCGCGCGCGCCACCTGCCGGCTCGACCGCGCCATCGTCTCCGCCGCCGCGCCCGCCGGCGCGTTGACGGTGATCGCCACGCGCACGTCGCGCGCGGCCCCGCCGCCGCTCGCCACCACCTGCCCGCTGCTGGTCGGCACGAACATCTCCGGCCCGCGCTCGCCGACCATGTACGCCCGCCCCGGCGACACCGGCCCGCCCGTCGCGCGTCCCGGCAGCCCCAGCACGCCGAGCAGCCCCGACAGCAGCCCCCCGCCTGCCCCGCCGCCCGCTCCGCCGCCGCCTTGCCCTGCCCCGCCGCCCCGGCCGATCTCGCCGCCCAGGCTCCCGATCCCCGCCGACACGGCCGCGCGCGCGATCTCGGCCAACGCCGACAGCGCCACGCCGCGCAGGTCGTCGAACCCCAGCTTGCCCGTCCTGATCGCGCGCGCCAGCGCGGCCTCGACCGCGCGCCCGGCGCGGTCCGCGCCCGCGACCAGCGGCCCTTCCAGCGTGCCGCGCATCGCGCCCACGTCGCGCGCGAACCCTTGCGTGTCGGCGCGCACGCCGATCACCAGCTGCTCGATCTCCTCATCCATCCGGATATGTCTCCCGCAATCGGGCGAGCACGCCGCCGTCCGCCGGCTCGCCCGCCTCGCCCATCCCCGCGCCCATCACCGCGTCCACCAGCGCCGCCGCCTCGTCGGGCGTCGCGCGCCAGAAGGCTTCGGGCGACCAGCCCCAGGCCGCGCCCATCAACCCCGCCAGCCGCCGCGCGGCACCCGCGAACGTCGCGCTCACCGCCCCGCCAGCACCTGCCGCAGCAGCACGCGCAGCACCGGCGTCGCCGCCGCCAGCCCCGCCGCCGCGACCGCCTCGCCCAGCCGCTCGCGCGTCACGCCCTCCGGCGCGTCGTGGCGGCAGTGCCAGAACAGCGCCACGATCTCGGCCAGCAGCATCCGCCCCTCCGCCGCGCGCTCCACCAGCTGGAACAGCGAGCCGAGCTCACCCTCCGCCGCCACCAGCGCGGCGAACGTCGGGCGCAGCACCACCTCGACGCCGGCGACGCGCACCGCCGCCTCGCCCCGCGCCGGGTTCGCCGCCGCGCTCACGAACTCACCACCGGTCCGGAGCTCTCCAGCGCCAGCGTGTAGCTGCGCTCGCCGTTGTAATCCCCGGCGTAGTCTAGCCGCGTGACCAGGAACCGCCCGGTCATGACCTCGCCGCCCTCGAACGTCAGCCGATAATCGTCGATCGTGCCGGACAGCGCGCTCGCCTTAACGCGCATTTCCGCGTCCGACCCGGTGAACACGCCCGCGCCCGACACGCTGACGTGGCGCACCCCCGCGCCCGACAACAGCTCGCGCCACCCGCCCGAATCCTTGCTGGTCACCGCCACCGCCTCGCCGTTGACCGACAATTGCGTCGTCCGCAGCCCCGCCATCGTCCGGTACACGACCGGACTGCCGCCATCCCCGACCTTCAACAGGAACGCCGACCCCTTCTCCACCGCCATCAAATTTCTCCTGCCAAAAAAATCCTTCTCCCCTGTGGGGAGAGGGAGGGAGCACCGAAGGTGCGGAAGGGAGAGGGGCCGCCCGGAAGCACCCCCCACCCAACCCCGCTACCCCGCCAGCACCCGCACCCGGTGATCCACGATCGCCGCCCACGCGCCCTTGCCCGCCGACACCACGCGCGACCGCACCAGCACCACGCTCGCCACCCGCC
>NZ_JBELMJ010000052.1:0-1273 GCF_042095875.1 Sphingomonas sp. | reverse complement strand
CCCTTGCCCGCCGACACCACGCGCGACCGCACCAGCACCACGCTCGCCACCCGCCAGTCGCCCAGCACGCGCGGCAATCCCGCCACCGCCGCCTCGACCGCCGCCGCCAGCGCGCCCGCACGCGCGGGCGAGTCTCCGCGGTCGCGCACCGTGACAGCCACGCGCAGTTCCGCGCCCGCCGCGTCCTTGGTCCCCCACTCGCGCGCGTCCACGTCGCCCAACAGCAGAAACGGCGTCGCCGCGCTCGCGCCCGCCCCCTCCCACACGCCGTTCGCGCCCCCGATTGTGCGCAACCGCGCCAGCACGCCCGCGCGCACCGCCGCCCCCGCCGCCGCGCTCATCGCAGCCACCCCGCGACGTCGCGCAGCCGCGCCTCCTCCAGCCGCCGCGCGTGCAGCCCCGCGCCGCTCAAGCTCACGCGCCCCTCGCCTTGCTCGACCGTCACGCCCGGCACGTCGCGCAACCGCGCCGCCAGCCGCGCCACCACCGCCTGCACCGCGCGCGCCGCCTGCCGCTCGACCGCCCGGCTCACGCGCGCATCTCCGGCATCAACGCCAGACGCCGGAACGGCCGCCACAGCGCGGTCACCGCCGCGGGCACCGGCTTCGCGCCCTCGCGATCGTCGAACAGATGCGCCGCCAACATCGCGACGCCGTGCCGCACCGCCGCCGGCAGGCTCGCCCAGTCCGCGCCCAATCCCGCCCGCGCGATCACGCGCGCGCGTCGCCCGACCCGTACCCAGCCGAGCCCCCGCGCGTCGACGTCGACCGCGTAGTCCGCGATCGGCAGCGCGGTTCCCACCGCCGCCACCGACGTTATCGCGCCCACCGGCCCGACCGGCAGCAGCTGCCACCCGGCGCGCGCGTCCAGCGTCACCGACACCTCGCGCGCGATCAGCACCTGCCCCAGGAACTGTTCCGCCACGCCCAGCGCCGCTTCCGCCATCGCGGCGATCAGCGCGTCGTCGTCGCCCCCGCTCGCGCGCAGCAGCGCCTTCACCGCCGCCACCGCGCCCGTGCGGTCCTCCCCGCCCAGCGTCGCCGCGCCGAGCCCCCTCGTGTTCGTCATGTTCCAATCTCCGCCGGAGTCCGCGCCGATCGCCCGCGCGCGCGGCAAGCATCTGCCACGCCGTCAGACGGACGCGGCGATGCCGCGTCCGCTGCCCGCCGCGGCAACTCCGCGGATTGCCTCGGGCAATCCGCGGGCGCCCGCATCACGCCGCGGCGAACTTCATCAGCTTGATCGCCTCGCTGTTCGACACGCACCCGCCGAC
>NZ_JBELMJ010000051.1:0-17873 GCF_042095875.1 Sphingomonas sp. | reverse complement strand
CGGCGTAGCGTAGCGGTGGGTTGTAGGACAGCGTCGCCGTGACGCGGGCGCGTCACGGCCGATCGCATCATCCCCGGAGCGTCGCGCCCTGCTTCGCGGCGGCGGTGACGACCTTGTCGCTGATCGCCTTCAGATCGGCGTCGGTGAAGCTCTTCTCGTCGGGCTGAAGCACGATTTCGAGCGCGACCGACTTGGTGCCGGGCTCGACGCCCGCGCCGGTGAACACGTCGAACACGCGCGCGGAGACGATCGCCGCCTTGTCCGCGCCCCTTACTGCGCGGGTCAGCGCGTCGGCGCTGACGCCTTCGGGCACGACGAACGCGAAGTCGCGGCGGACCGGCTGGAGCGCGGGCGGCGCGTAGGGCGCGCGCATGAACCCCGCCCCCTTTCCAGCGCTCGCGCCGCGCTTCGCCGGGATCGCGTCTAGGTACAGTTCGACCGCCGCGACCGGGCCGGACAGGTCGAACGCCTTCAACGTGCGCGGGTGGAGCATGCCGAAGGCGGCGAGCAACGTCTTCGGCCCGAGCCTGAGCGTGCCCGACTGGCCGGGATGCCACGCCTCGCCCGACCAGATGCCGTCGGCGGTCATCACCTGGAGGTTGTCGACCGGGGCGCCCGCGGCGGCGAGCAGTGCAATCGCCTCCGCCTTGGCATCGAAGGCGTCGAACGCTGCCGCCTTGCCGGTCCGCCAGCCGCGCGCGCGCGCGTTGCCCGCGAGGACGAGGCCGAGCGTCGCGCGCTCGTCCGCCGCGCCGTCCTTGCCGGCTTTGTCGTCCTTGGGAAGGTAGCGGCGGCCGAGCTCGAACAATCGCACGTCCTCCGCGCCGCGCTTCAGGTTGCGCTCGGCGGCGGAGAGCAGGCCGGGGAGCAGCGACGGGCGCATGACCTTGAGCTCCTCGCTGATCGGGTTGGCGAGCGTCCAGGCGCCGCCGCCGAACGCCGCGGCAGCGGGTTCGGAGACGAAGCTCCACGTCACCGCCTCGTCGAGCCCGCGCGCGGCGGCGGCGCGGCGGACGCGGCGCTCCAGCTTCTGCGCCGGGGTGGCGGTCGGCGTCGCAATGCCGGCGGGGCGCGGCAAGGCGACCGAGGGAACGTTGTCGATCCCCTCGATGCGGATCACCTCCTCGACCAGATCGGCGCTGCCGTCGATGTCGGGCCGCCACGTCGGCACGGTGACCTGCCAGTCGTCGCCAACCGTGAAGCCGAGCGACGTCAGGATTTCGCGCTGGCGGTCGGGCGCGACCGCGAGGCCGCCGAGCGTCTCGGCGCGATCGGGATCGTAGGCGTAGCGGCGCGGCTCCAGCGGCGGCTGGCCGACGCGCGTCACTTCGCTTGGGCTGCCGCCGCACAGCTCGACCACCAGGCGGGTGGCGATCGCGAGCCCGTCGTCGAGGAAGGCGGGATCGACGCCGCGCTCGAACCGGGTGCGCGCGTCGCTGCTCAGCTGCAGCGCCTGTCCGGTGCGCGCGATCGCGTCGGGGTCAAAGTAAGCGCACTCGATCAGCACGTCGCTCGTGTCAGCGGTGACACCCGAATGCTCGCCGCCCATCACGCCGCCGATGTCGTGGACCGCGGCGTCGTCGGCGATCACCGTCATGCCGGCGCGCAGCGCATAGGCGCGGCCGTTGAGCGCGAGCACCTCCTCGTTATCCTTGGCCGCGCGCGCGACCAGCGCGCCGCTGAGCTTGGCGCGGTCGTAGACGTGCAGCGGGCGGCCGAGGTCGATCATCACGTAGTTGGTGACGTCGACCAGCGCGCTGATCGGCTTCTGCCCGATCGCGGTCAGGCGCCGGCGGAGCCACTCGGGCGACTCGCCGTTCGCGACGCCGGTGACCGATTGCGCGTAAAAGGCGCGGCAGCCTGCCGCGTCCTCGATGCGCACGTCGGGCCCGGCGCCCTGGCCCGCGACCGCGGCCGTATCGAGCAGCTTCAAGCTGCCGAGCCCGGCGGCGGCGAGGTCGCGCGCGATGCCGCGCACGCCCATGCAATCGGGGCGGTTGGGGGTGACGGAGACGTCGATCACCGGATCGTCGAGCCGGGCGTAGGCGGCGAAGTCGCTGCCGACGGGCGCGTCGCCGGGCAGTTCGATGATCCCGTCGTGATCCTCGCCGAGTTCGAGTTCGCGCGTCGAGCACATCATGCCGTTCGATTCGACCCCACGGATCGCGGCGACGCGCAGCACCATGCCGTTCGAAGGCACGGTCGCGCCGGGCAGGCCGAACACGCCGACGAGCCCGGCGCGCGCGTTGGGTGCGCCGCAGACGACCTGGAGCGGGCCCTTTCCGGCGTCGACCGACAGCACCTGGAGCTTGTCCGCCTGCGGGTGGCGCTCGGCGGTGAGGACGCGCGCGACGCGGAAGCCCGACAGCCGCTCGGCCGGGTTATCGACACCCTCGACCTCCAGCCCGACGCGGGTCAGCGCGGTCAGGATGTCGACGAGCGACGCATCGGTGTCGAGGTGATCCTTGAGCCAGGAGAGCGTGAACTTCATGTGGAGAACTTCCGTGATCCCGCGGGTGCGCGGGCCGAGAAAAGGAGCGTGAGCCTCACGCCGCGCCGACGCCGCCCGACCCAACGCCCGCGGAAAGGGTCGGCACGTCGAGCGCGGCGAAGCCGTAATGCTTCAACCAGCGCAGGTCGCCCTCGAACACCGGGCGCAGGTCGTCGATGCCGTATTTGAGCATGGCGAGCCGGTCGATCCCGCAGCCGAAGGCGAAGCCTTGCCACTCGGCGGGATCGAGCCCGCACGCCGCGATTACCTTGGGGTGGACCATGCCCGAGCCCAGCACCTCCATCCAGCCGCCGCCCGGGCCGTTCGGGTCGCCGCCGATCACGCGCTTGCCCTTCTCCATCGTGAAGCCAACGTCGACCTCGGCCGAGGGTTCGGTGAAGGGAAAATAGCTCGGGCGCAGGCGCAGCACGACGTCGTCGCGCTCGAAGAAGGCGCGCAGGAACGTCTCCAGCGTCCATTTGAGGTGGCCCAGCGTGATGCCGCGGTCGATCACCAGCCCCTCGATCTGGTGGAACATCGGCGTGTGCGTCGCGTCCCAGTCGGAGCGGTAGACGCGGCCGGGCGCGATGATGCGCAGCGGCGGCGGCTGCTGCATCATGGTGCGGATCTGCACGGGGGACGTATGCGTGCGCAGGACGAAGGGGGCCGCTGCATCAGCACCGGCATCGTGGAACATGGCATCGATCGCATCAGGACTCTGAGGCTTCAGATAAAAGGTATCCTGCATCGCCCTGGCGGGATGTGTGTCGGGGATGTTGAGCGCGCCGAAATTGTGCCAGTCGTCCTCGATCTCCGGACCCGTCGCGACCGCGAAGCCGAGGTCGGCGAAGATCTCGGCGAGTTCGTCCATCACCTGAGACACCGGATGGACGCTGCCCGTCGGCGCCGCGTCGACCGGCAGCGTCACGTCGACGCGCTCGGCGGCGAGCTTCGCCTCCAGCGCGACCTGCTCCAGCGTCGTGCGGCGGGTTGCCAGCGCCGCGGTCACCGCCTCGCGCAGGCCGTGGATCGCGGGGCCCTGCACCTGCCGCTCCTCCGGCGTCAGCGCGCCCATCGTCTTGAGCAGCGCGGTGACGCGCCCCTGCTTGCCGAGCGCCTCGACCCGCACCGTCTCCAGCGCGTCCAGCCCGGCGCAGGCGTCGATCGCGACGAGGTAATGCGCGCGCAACTCTTCGATATCGGTCATGGGCGCAGCCGTCCGCGAGGATGGCGCGGAAATCAAGCCCCGCAGGCGTCTGCCCGCCCCAACAATGCCGCGCCGGACCTTCCCGCTGGTGCCCCGATCGGCTAGGTGGAACGGCGATGCCCTCCACCATCCTATGTGATGTCGCGATCGTCGGCGGCGGGCTCGCGGGCTCGCTCATCGCGCTCGCGCTCCACGCGGCGCGGCCCGACATCGACGTGCGCGTGATCGAGGGCGGGGAAGCGTTCGGCGGGCATCACCTGTGGTCGTTCTTCGGCGCCGACGTGGTGAAGGCACACCGCCCGCTGATCGCGCCGCTCGTCGCGCACGCCTGGCCCGACTATGACGTGCGTTTTCCCGCGCACGCGCGCACGCTCGATCAGGCCTATTACACCGTCCGGTCCGAGCGGTTGGACGCGCACGTGCGCGCGACGCTGCCCGCCATGGCGCTGATGACGGGGCGAAAGGTGCTGGCGTGCAGCGCGACCGCGGTGGTGCTGGCGGACGGCGACCGGGTGGAGGCGCGCGGTGTAATCGACGCGCGCGGGCCGGGCGACCTGTCGACGCTGGAGTGCGGCTGGCAGAAGTTCGTCGGGCAGGAGTTGAGCGTATCCGCAGGCCACGGCGTCGCGCGGCCGGTGGTGATGGACGCCACTGTCGAGCAGCTCGACGGCTATCGCTTCGTCTACCTGCTGCCCTTCTCCGCCGACACGTTGCTGGTCGAGGACACCTACTACAGCGACACGCCCGATCTCGACCGCGCGGTTATTCGCGATCGGATCGGCGACTACGCACGCGCGACGGGGTGGACGGTCGGCAATCCGCTGCGCGAGGAGCACGGCGTGCTGCCCGTGGTGCTGGGCGGCGATTTCGAGGCCTACTGGCGCTCGACCGGCAAGGTCGCGAAGGCGGGCGCGCGCGCGGGGCTGTTCCACCCGACCACGGGTTACTCGCTGCCCGACGCGGTCAGGTTCGCGCATCTGATCGCGGGGGCGGACGACCTGTCGGGTGCCGCACTCCACGAGCTGACCCACGCGCATGCCGCGCGGGCGTGGCGCGCGCGCAAATTCTACCGCATGCTCGACCTGATGCTGTTCAGGGCGGCCGATCCGGCGGAGCGTTACCGCGTGCTGGAGCGTTTCTATACCTTACGTCCCGGATTGGTGTCGCGTTTCTACGCCGCCCGTTCGACGACGCTCGACAAGATGCGCGTGCTTGCCGGCAAACCGCCGGTGCCGATCGGGCGCGCGATCCATGCTTTGAAGGATGCATCATGACGCGTGCAGTGGTGATCGGCGCAGGCTTCGGCGGACTAGCGCTCGCGATCCGGCTCCAGTCCGCCGGGGTCGAGACGACGATCCTCGAGTCGCGCGACAAGCCGGGCGGGCGGGCCTATTTTTGGGAGCGCGACGGCTTCACCTTCGACGCAGGTCCCACGGTCATCACCGATCCGGCGTGCCTGGAGGAATTGTGGGACCTGTCGGGCAACCGCATGGCCGACGACGTGGTGTTGGAAGCGGTGCAGCCCTTCTACCGGCTTCACTGGCCCGACAGCACCAGTTTCGATTACACCAACGACGACGAGGTGCTGCGCGCCGAGATCGCGAAGCTGAACCCGGCCGACGTCGCGGGCTACGGCCGCTTCCTCGATTACTCGGCCGGCGTGTACCGCGAGGGGTACGAAAAGCTGGGCCACGTCGCATTCCTCGACTTCGCGTCGATGGTGAAGGCGGCGCCCGCGCTCGCCAAGTACCAGGCGTGGCGCTCGGTCTACTCGATCGTGTCGAAGTTCGTGGAAAGCGAGAAGCTGCGCCAGGCGCTCAGCTTCCACACGTTGCTGGTCGGCGGCAACCCGATGACGACCAGCGCGATCTACGCGTTGATCCACAAGCTGGAGCGCGACGGCGGGGTGTGGTTCGCAGCCGGGGGGACCAACCGGCTGATCGCGGGAATGGTCGCGCTGTTCGAGCGGCTGGGCGGGACGCTGCGGCTGAACGATCCGGTGAGCAAGATCGAGACGCTGGGCGACCGCGTCACCGCGGTGGAGACCGCAGGCGGGTACCGGCAGGAGGTCGATCAGATCGCCGCCAACGCGGACATCATGCACGTCTACCGTGACCTGCTGCCCGATTCGGGTGCGGCTAGGCGGACCGCGGACAAGCTGGAGCGCAAGCGCTACTCGCCGTCGCTGTTCGTCGTGCACTTCGGCGTGACGGGGACGTGGCCGGGCATCCCGCACCACATGATCCTGTTCGGCTCGCGCTACAAGGAACTGCTCGAGGACATCTACGATCACGGCGTGCTGAGCGAGGATTTCGCGCTCTATCTCCACCACCCGACCGTCACCGACCCGAGTCTCGCGCCCGAGGGTCACTCGACTTTCTACGCGCTGGCACCGGTGCCGCACATGGGCAAGTTCACGGGCGATTGGGAGACGGTGAAGCCGATCCTGGAGAAGCGCATTCTGGACGAGGTCGGGCGCCGGCTGATCCCCGACATCCACTCGCGGATCGTCACCAAGTTCAGCTACGCGCCGACCGATTTCCAGCACGATTTGAACGCGCACCTGGGCAGCGCCTTCTCGCTGGAGCCGATCCTGACGCAGAGCGCCTATTTCCGCGTACACAACCGCGACGACGCGATTCAGAACCTGTTCTTCACCGGCGCGGGCACGCATCCGGGCGCGGGCATCCCCGGCGTGGTCGGCAGCGCCAAGGCGACCGCGGCGCTGATGCTGGAAGGGTTCCGCACGCCGGTCGCGGCGTAAGCGAGGCGCGGCGCACGGTTGTCGACGTGTGCCGCTTCGCCTAGCGGGACGGGCATGAAGCGTCTCGCCGTCTATTGTGGCTCCGCCACCCCCGCCGACCACTCCTACATCGACCTCGCGCGTGCCGTGGGTGAGGGCCTCGCGAGGCGCGAGATCGGCGTCGTCTACGGCGGCGGGCGGCTGGGGTTGATGGGCGCGGTCGCCGACGGGGCGCTGGCGGCGGGCGGCGAGGTGATCGGCATCATCCCGCAGGCGCTGGTCGACGCGGAGGTCGCGCACCGCGGGCTGACCGAATTGCACGTCGTCACCGGCATGCACGAGCGCAAGCGCGCGTTCACCGACCTGTCGGACGGGTTCGTGACCTTGCCCGGCGGCACCGGCACGATGGACGAATTGTGGGAGGCGCTCAGCTGGGCGCAGCTCGGCTACCACGCCGATCCGGTCGGGTTGTTGAACGCGGGCGGTTACTACGACCATTTGATCGCCTTCTGGGAGAAGATGGGCGAGGTCGGCTTCCTGCGCGCGCAGCACCGCGACCTGTTGATCGTCGCCGACACGTTCGACGCGCTGCTGGACCGAATGGCGGATCACCGCCCGACGCAGCCGATCGTGCGCATGGCGGCGGAGGACCTTTGAGCGCACAAGCTCCGCCACACGCGGCGCTGCCGTCGCGCGACGCGATCGTCGCAGCGGCGGAGGAGTCGATCGCGCGCGGGTCGAAGAGCTTCGGCGCGGCATCGAAGCTGTTCGACCGCGAAACGCGCGAGCGCGCGTGGCTGCTCTACGCTTGGTGCCGCAGGTGCGACGACATCGTCGACGGGCAGGACCACGGCCACGGCATGCGCCGCGTCGCGGACGCGGAGGCGCGCGTCACCGAGGTGCGGCGGCTGACCGACCTGGCGCTCGACGGCGAGGTAGTGGGCGATCCGGCGTTCGACGCGCTGCGCATCGTCGCGGCCGAGGTCGGGCTGCCGCGCCAACTCGCGCACGACCTGATCGACGGGTTCCAGCTCGACGCGGAGGAATGGCGGCCGCGCAGCGAGGGGGACCTGTACCGTTACTGCTACCACGTCGCGGGCGCGGTCGGGTGCATGATGGCGCTGGTCATGGGAGTGTCGCCCGACGACGAGGCAACGCTCGACCGCGCGTGCGACCTGGGGCTGGCGTTCCAGCTTGCCAACATCGCGCGCGACGTGGAGGAGGATGACCGCGCCGGGCGCTGCTACCTGCCGGTCGAGTGGTTGGTCGAGATGGACATGCCGCCGGGGCAGCACATGAAGCCGCCGTTTCGCGACCGGCTGGCGGTGCTCGCGCGCCGGCTGGCGACGCGCGCGGAGCTGCACGAGGCGAGCGCGCGGGTGGGGACCAAGGCGCTGTCCCGGCGGTCGGCCTGGGCGGTGCTGGCCGCCGCGGGCATCTACGGCGACATCGCGCGCAAGGTGGCTGAGCGCGGGGGCGCGGCGTGGGACCACCGCGTGACGACGAGCAAGTGGGAGAAGCTCCGCTGGATCGCGCGCAGCTGGCTCGGGGCACGCGGGCGGATGGGCATCGCCGACACGCCGCGGCCGGCGGAATTGTGGACGCGGCCGCGAAATTAGGGTCGTCAGCCCGAACTTGATTCGGAATCCCGCTATCTTCCAGCGACGAAGAAGCGGGATCCCGGGTCAAGCCCGGGATGACGGGGGCTCTACGCGGCCATGCGCCGCCGCCCGCGCGTGACGGTGGCGGTGTGGCCGATGCTGGCGGCGGGGTTGCGCTGGCGGATCGTGTCGACGAACAGCCAGTCGTTGCTGACCCGCTCGGGCGTGATCGTCATCGCCATGTAGCCGCGCCGCGCGGTGTCGCACCATTTGAGCTCGGGGTTGGCCGCGACCAGCGTGCGCGCGACGAGCGCGGGGTCCTGCGTCAGCGCGCTCTCGTAGCCGGGCGAGCTGACCGCGTGGCCGGCGAACTCGACGCCCGCCGCGCCGTCCTGCGCGAGGTCGAACGCCCAGGCGTTGTGGCTGTCGCCGCAGATCACCACCAGTTCCGCGTCGGCCGCCTGCGCCGCCTGCAGGAAGCGTCGCCGCGCCGCGGGGTAACCGCCCCACGAATCGAGGTTCGACGGCAGCCCGTTCTGCGCCGCCATGATCCCGGCCTTTATATAGCCCTGCGCGCGCGGGCTCGACCCCGCCAGCCAGTCGCCCGCCGCCTTCGGCGTCGACAGATTGCCCATGATCGTGCCGAAGCCGACCACCTGCCAGCGCTGCCGCGCCTTCACCGATCGCTTGAGGTCGTGGAAAAGCCACGATTCCTGGCTGCTGCCCATCATCGTCACCGCGGGGTCGCTCCACGCGCCGTCGCGGAACGCGCGCATCGCCGCGGCGGGGTCGGGCGCCTTGAGCAGCTCGGCGATCTCGGTCTGGCGCGTGCGCGCGAACAGCCGCGTCTCGGTGCGCCACAGGGTCGCGAGCTGGCCGATCTCGTACGCCTTCCACGGCTCGTCGGAGACGGGCATCCACTCGCGATACGCCTGGACCGAGGCGGCGCGGCGCGCGTTCCAATCGCCCTCGGTGGCCGGATTGTGGTTCTGCGCGCCGCCTTCCCACGAATCGTTCGCGCTCTCATGATCGTCCCATTGCACGATCCACGGCACGCGCGCGTGGAGTGCCTGGAGGTCGGGGTCGGCGCGGTAGCTGGCGTAGCGCAGGCGATAGTCGGCGAGGTGGATCGTCTCGCCGGTCGGCTGCGGCACGCGGCCGGGCACCGCGACGTTCGCGGACGGATAGGTGCCGGGCGAATATTCGTAGAAATAATCGCCGAGATGGACCGCGAGGTCGAGGTCGTCACGCGCGGCGGCGTGCGCGTAGGCGTTAAACCACCCGTATCCCATGTTGGAGCAGGAGAAGATCGCCGCCTTGAACGAGCGCGCCGCGCCTTGCGGCAGCGTCTTGGTGATGCCGGTGGGCGAGCGCGTGCCGTCGGGCGCGACGAAGCGGTAATGGTAGCGCGTGCCGGGTTTCAGCCCCCAGACGGTGATCTTGGTCGTCCAGTCGCGCCACGGACCCGTGATCTCCGCACCCGTCGCGGCGACGCGCGCGAAATCGGGCGTTTCGCTCAATTCCACCACCAGCTTCGCTGAGTCGCCGCGCAGGGGCACGTAGCGCGTCCACAGCAGCATCGAATCCTGCCCCGGCTCCCCGCTCGCGACCGAGTGGGTGAAGCCGGTCGCGCCCAGGGTCGGCACGACCTGGGCCAAGCCGGGGATCGACAGTGCGCCGAGGCCCAGCGTGCCGGTGGCGATCAGCGCGCGCCTGGTGGTGGTGAGCGTCAACGTGTGCGTCCCTTCCCGCGAGTATCCCGCACCCTTGCCGGAGGTCCGTGATGCTATCGTGACAGCGGCGGGCTACGCCGATCGCCGCGTCGGCCCGGCGTGCCGCGCGGCGATGCGTTCGGCGTAGAAGGCGACCAGGTCGGCGGCGTGCTGCGCGTCCGAGCGGACTTGTGCGGCCGCCACGCGCGCGGCACGGCGCAGCAGCAGGGGATCGCGGGCGAACAGGCGCTCGATCGCGGCGGCCGCGTCGCGCGCGTCGCCGCTGCGGTAGATCTCGGCGAAGGTCGGGCGCGCGATCGCGTGCGCGCCGCCCGCGTCGGGCACGATCAGCGGCATGCCGCTCGCCAGCGCCTCCGAGGCGACCAGCCCGAACGTCTCGGTCGCGTTGCCGTGGATCAGCGCGTCGGCGCTCGCCATGAAGGTCGCGAGCTGGCGGCGGTCATACACCGGGCGGTAGAGCTGGATGTGCGGGCTGCGCGCGATGTGACGCTCGAGCGCCGCGGTGTCGGGCCCCTGCCCCAGCATCATCATGCCGACGGGCATCCGCGCGCCGGCGCATTGCACCGCGTCGATCACGGTCGGCCACATCTTCTCCGGATGATGGCGCCCGATCGCGAGCAGCAGGTGCGCGTGCTCGGGCAAACCGCAGGCCGCGAGCATCGAGGCGCGCAGCCGCTCGTCGCGCAGGTCGGGCGAGAAGCGCTGCCGCTCGATGCCGAGCGGGATGACGGCGTCGACGCGGACGCCGCGCGCGCGGTAGCGGTCGAACAGCACCGGGCCGTTGGCGATCACCGCGTCGTAGCGCGCGAACGAGCGGTCGAGAAAGCGGTTGTACCAGTCGAACGCGCGCTCGATCCGCTCAGGCGACGCGACCCGGCCGAACCAGCGCTTGGGATAAGCGTCGAGATTGTCGTTGTGAAGGAACCAGGATTTCAGCGCGGGTCCCGGCCAGTCGGCGACGATTCCGGCCGAGCGCCACGGCGAGCAATTCTCCACCACGTCGGGGCTCAATTGGTCGAGCAGCGCGTGGATCGGCGCGGCGTCGCGGAACAGGCCGTAGTTGCGATCGAACGGGATGCCGGGCGAGCTGACGAAGATGACGCGCCCGCCGCCCGCGCGCTCGATCACCTGGTCGCGGCGGCCCGGCGCGATCACGATCAACTCGTGGCCGGTTTCGGCCAGGATCGCCATCTTGGCATCGACGTAGGTCCTGACGCCGCCGCCGGTCGGGGAATAGAGCTCGTTGACCTCGACGATGCGCACGCGCGTCAGAACCCGAAGCCGCCGAGCCCGCGCAGGTACTGCACGCGGATGGTGGTGGCGGTGACGCCCGGGCCGACGTCGATCAGCGCGTCGGCGAGGCGGGGGCGCGAACGGCCAATCTTGCGGTTGCCGGGGAAGCCCGCGCCGTCGACCCAGAAGTCGAACTTGCGCCGCCCGTCGCGGTCGTGGCCGAAGAACAGGGCATAGCGGCCGGGGCGCGGCGCGCGGATGCACAGCCGCGCGGTGCCGGGTCCGGGTGCCGCGACCGTGACGCGGCGGAACACCTTGTTCGCGGCGAGCAGTTTCTTGTCGTCCTGAAGGAAGTCGGCCTCGTTCGCGGGGTACAGCTCCAGCTTGACCATGCCGCGCGCGTCCTTCAGCCCGGTGACGGTGGCGAGGATCGCCGGCCCCTGCCCGCCGGCGCACGCCGCCGCGTCGCCGCCCAGCACCTGCGCGCCCGCCGGCCCCGCGCCGCACGCGGCGGTGGCGAGGAGCATGCCGCTTATCCAGGTTTTCGCCATGCCTCGATCCTTTGCCACACCGGACCCGCGCCGAACACGCCCGTGACCACGATATGCGCCAGCAAGGTTGACGCGGCGGTGAACGCCATCAGCTCCGACAAGGCACGGTCGTGGCCGATCGCGAGAATGGCGAAGTTGGCGAACAATGCCTCCTTGTTAGGGAGGAACGGCAGCCGCGACACGAGCAGCCGCCCCGCCATCAGGAACACCCACATCAGCACCGACACGTCCGGCAGCGCGAAATGCCAGGCGAGTGCCAGCAACAGGCTGCCGACCGCGATGCGCGCGAGCGACCAGCGGTAGATCCACCACAGGTCGCGCGCGGGCAGCGAGAAGACGATCGGCGACAGGAACAGCACCAGCCCCACCACCGCGCCTGTCAGCGCGAGCGACCACAGCATCGCGCGAAGCACGTCGGGGTCGATCAGCTGATGGCCGAGCGGCAGCGCGACCGCGGCGAGCAGCAGCGCGGCGGTGTTGCCCGCCATGCCCGACATCAGCGTCACGTCCTTCACCGCGCCGAACGGAGCGGCGACCATGTTCAAGCGCTGCCGTGCCCAGGCGTAGAAATACAGGTCGCCGGTGACGCCGATCAGCAGGTCGTTGGCGACGCGCTTGCGGTTCAAGGCGCCGAACGCCGCCGCGGGCACGCGCCACAAGCGGCGGAAGATAAGGAAATCGACCGCGGGCAAGGTGAAGTAGGACAGGAGGAACAGCAGGTAGAAGCCGGGCGCGCGCGGCAGCGTGCGCGTCAGCCCGGCCAGCCCGTCGTCGAACAGTTCGTGCGCGATCCCGGCGAGCATCGCGCCGGTCATCACGGTGGCGAGCACGCGCGGCCAGCGCGGTGCGTGGCGGCGGATCGGCTCCAGCGCGTGCAGGCGCGCGGGTTCGCGGCGCTCGCCCGCGCCGGTACCTGCCTGCTCTGGCGAACCTCCGCCCACCACCATCATCGTGCCGCCGGTAGGCGCGTCGTGTAACGGAACGATGTCACGGCGGCGTCGAATCCTTGCCGCTGACGGAGCCGGTCAGGCGGGCCGCACGCGGTCGGGATGCGCCGCGGCGACCGCGGGCAGCGCCGCCATCGCGGCGTCGGCGGCGCGCAGCCGCGGCATGTCGTCCAAGGCGACGTCGAAGCGACGCGCGTTGTAGAGCTGCGGCACGAGGCACAAATCGGCGATGTCGGGCGCCGCGCCGCCGAGGAACGGCCCCGCGGGCGTGTCCGCCGCCATCGCCTCCAGTGCGGTCAGCCCCTCGACCGCCCAGTGGCGGTACCAGTCGTCGCGCGCGCGCTGATCGGCGCCGAACTGCTGCTCCAGGCGTTTCAGCACGCGCAGATTGTCGATCGGGTGGATGTCGGCCGCGATCACCAGCGCGCGCGCGAGCTGGCCCGATCGCACCAGCGGGTCGGCGGACACCATCGCGGGTTCGGGAAAGGTCGCTTCGAGCCAGTCGACGATCGCGAGGCTCTGCGTCAGCGCGTGGCCGTCGACCACCAGCGTCGGCACCAGCCCCTGCGGGTTGATCGCGCGATTGTCCTCCCCGCGCTGCGCACCCTCCAGCAGGTTCACCGCCACGGAGGTGTAGCGCACCCCCTTCAGGTTGAGGCAGATGCGCACGCGATACGCCGCGGACGAGCGCCAGTAATCGTGCAGCACGATCTCGCTCACGCGGTGTCTCCCCGATCGGAGTCGGAGTCGGCGTCGCCCCCGACCTTCTCCGACCGGCGCTCCATCGCGGTCTTGAGCATCGCGGTCATCGGATCGGCGAGCGCGAGGCCGATGATGCCGAACAGCGCGCTCGCCAGGATCTGCGCGCCGAGCGTCAGCGCGGGCGGCAGGTCGACCGCCCGCTTCGCCACCATCGGGATCACCAGATAGCCGTCGATCACCTGAATCGCGATGTAGATCAGCACCGCGAGCACGCCCGTGTGCACGCCCGCCGAGAAACCGACCGCGATCGTCATCGCGCCCGACACGAATGCGCCGACGTTGGGGATGAACGCGAGCAGCCCGGTGACGATGCCCAGGATCAGCGCCATCGGCACGCCCGCGATCCACAACGCGACGCCCATCACCACGCCCTCGAACGCCATGCCGATCAGTCGTCCGGCGAGCAGGCGGCGCAGCGTGCGCGCCATCCGCTGCATCGTCACCGCGACCTCGCCGCGGCTGTCCTCCGGGATCATCCACTGGAAACCGCGATCGTAGACGCGCGGGTCGATCGCGACGAACAGCCCGATCACCATGATCATGAACATGGTGGTGAGCGCGCCGAATGCGGTGCCGACCCAGGCCGTCACCTTGCCGACCGAGCCGAGCGCCTGGCGCACGATGCCGTTCAGGTCCGACGCGCCGGGCATCAGCCCCTGCGACGAGAGCCAGCCCGATGCGCGGATGACCTGCGTTTCGACGGTGGAGCGCAGCTGCATCACCTGCTGCGTGATCTGGACGCCGGCGAGATAAAAGGTGCCGACCATGAAGACGAGCGTCAGCAGGCAGACGATCAGCAACCGCCACCCGCGCGCGATCGGCAGCACGCGCCCGAGCAACCGCACCCCGCCGTCGAGCAGCGCCGCGAAGACCAGCCCGGCGAAGATGACGAGCAGCGGCTGGACCAGCAGCACGACGAGCGCGATCGCGCCGGCGAGGCCGAGCCACACCGCCGCGCGCTTCAACTCGGCGCGCATCGCGGAGTCGCGTACCTCGTGCGGGCTCGCGCCCGAGACCACGTCGACGCGGTCGTCGTGCGCGCCGCTCACCGCGTGCGTTCCGGGTGGAGCGACGCGCCCGCGCGCCCGCCGCGCAGCGACGACCACCAGGTCAGCGGGTTGAGCGTCGCGCTGCCGTCGACCGAGAAGGTGACGAACTCGGCCCGCCCGCCGAGATTCTCGACCGGGACCGGCCCGCCCAGCCCGCGCTCGAACCCGCCGAGCGCGAAGCGGCTGTCGGCCGAGCGGTCGCGGTTGTCGCCCATCAGGAACACGCGCCCCTCCGGCACGCGGACGGGCCCGTAATCGTCGCCGGGCGAATCGGGCTGGAGATCGACCGTGTCGTAGCGGCGACCGTTGGGCAGCGTCTCGGTCACGATCGGCAGGTGGCAGACGCTGCGCCCGTCGGCGGTGGTACGCCGCGCGCCCGGGTATTGCGCCGGGTCGCAGGTCGCGTTCGCGTCGACCGGCAGGTCGCGGAAGTGCAGCGCCCCGCGCGGTATAGCGACACCGTTCAGGAATACGACGCCGCCGCGTACCTCCAGCGTGTCGCCGGGCAGGCCGATCACGCGCTTGATGTAGTCGCTAGACGAGCCCGGCGGGGTGACGATCACCACGTCGCCGCGCTCGGGCAGGCTGCCCCAGACGCGGCCGGGGATGAAGGGCAGCTGCACCGACCAGCTCTCGACCGGCTGGTGGAGCACCACGTCGCGCACGATCGCGACCGGATCGGGGATGGTGGGCGAGACGAACGACCAGCCATAGGCCCATTTCGACACCACCAGCCGGTCTCCGACCATCAGGCCGGGCAGCATCGACTCGCTGGGGATGTAGAACGGCTTGGCAATGAAGGAATGAAAGCCGAGCACCGCCAGGACGAGCCAGAACAATCCCTTCGCCTCGCCCCACCAGTCGAAACCGTCGCGTGCGCGCGGCGTGTCGGCCGGGGGAGCGTTGCGGGAAAGCGTCAGGTCGTCGGCCACGTGCGGGTTCATCCGGTCGGGAGCGCCTCGATGATCACGAAGGCCTGCGCCCAGGGATGATCGTCGGTCAGGGTCAGGTGGATATGCGGCGCATAGCCCGCAGGAACCATCGCGTCGAGCCGCGCCCGGGCCCCGCCGGTCAGCGCCAGCGTCGGCGCGCCGGAGGGGGCGTTGACGACGCCGATGTCGCGCATGAACACGCCCGCCTTGAACCCGGTGCCGACCGCCTTGGAGAATGCCTCCTTGGCGGCGAAGCGCTTGGCGAGGGTGCCCGCGCGGGTGAAGGGGCGGCGCGCCGCCTTGGCGCGCTCGAGCTCGGTGAACACGCGCTGCTCGAACCGATCGCCGAAGCGGTCGAGCGACGCCTGGATTCGCTCGATGCTGCACAGATCGGAGCCCAGGCCGATGATCATGGCGCGACGATCACGCGAGCCCGCTCACCGCGCCGCCGCCATTTCCGCCTTCATGTGCCGGACGCTGTCGTACAGCCCGACGAAGATCGCCTCGCCGATCAGGAAGTGGCCGATGTTGAGCTCGACCACCTGCGGGATGGCGGCGATCGGCTGGACGTTGTCGAAGGTGAGGCCGTGGCCGGCGTGGACCTCCAGCCCGTTCTTGGCGGCGAGCGCCGCGGCGTCGGTCAGGCGGCGCAGCTCGGCGGTGCGCGCCTCGCCCTCGCTCTCGGCGTAGCGGCCGGTGTGGAGTTCGACCACCGGCGCGCCGAGCGACACCGCGGCGGACACCTGCTCGGCGGATGGCTCGATGAACAGCGACACGCGCACGTTCGCGTCGCGCAAGGCGCCGACCATCGGTGCCAGCACGTCATGCTGCCCGGCGGCGTCGAGCCCGCCCTCGGTGGTTCGCTCCTCGCGCTTCTCCGGCACGATGCACGCGGCGTGCGGGCGATGGCGCAGCGCGATGCTGAGCATCTCCTCGGTCGCGGCCATTTCGAGATTCAGCGGCACGCGCAGTTCCTCGACCAAGCGCGCGATGTCGTCGTCGGTGATGTGGCGGCGATCCTCGCGCAGGTGCGCGGTGATCCCGTCCGCGCCCGCCGACGCCGCGAGCAGCGCGGCGCGCACCGGATCGGGCACCGCGCCGCCGCGCGCGTTGCGCACGGTGGCGACGTGGTCGATGTTGACGCCCAGGCGCAGCGGCTGGAGCATGGTCAGGCCGCCGCCCGGCTGCCGGGCTTGATCGCCGGGATGGCGGCGAGCGCGGGTGGCAGCGCGTCGGCGGCGTAGCTCGGCACGTCGAGCCGCAGCAGCGGGAAGAAGGGGACGCCGATGTCGGCGGCGCCGTTGGAGCGGTCGACCAGCGCGGCGCCCGCGACCACGCGCCCGCCCGCCGCCTCGATCGCGGCGATCGCCTCGCGCGACGAGAGCCCGGTGGTGACGACGTCCTCCATCATCAGCACCTGCTGTCCCGGCTCCAGACGGAAACCGCGGCGCAGCTCGAACGTGCCGGTCGGGCGTTCCACGAACATCGCCTCCACGCCCAAAGCGCGCGCCATCTCGTAGCCGACGATCACCCCGCCCATCGCGGGCGCGACCACCGCGCCGATCCGGTCGCGCAGGTCGGCGGGGATCGTCGCGGCCAGTGACTCGCACAATCGCGCGGCGCGGCGCGGGTCCATCAGCACGCGCGCGCATTGCAGGTAGCGCGGCGAGCGCAGGCCCGACGACAGGATGAAATGCCCTTCCAGCAGCGCGTCGGCGGCGCGGAACTCGGCCAGCACCTCGTCCTCGGTCATCGCGCGCGCACTCCAAGCCCCGTTCACCGGCGCAGATACGAGCCCCGTCGCGCCGACGCAACGCGGGGACCTCGCGAAATTCGCGCAACTCCGCGCCGCTGGGTCGACCGGGCTCGAGAACCGGGCTTGAGACAGGGGGAGGCCGCGCGTATAGGCGGGCGTAATGGGCGGCAATGCCCAAACGGTATCAGGGGGGGCACTCCCGTGCCACGACGCAGGGGTGATGGAAGCACGATGAACCGCTTGAAGACGATGATCTTGGCAGGCGGGCTCGCGCTCGCGGGCCTCGGCCTGGGAACGGGCGGGGGCGTGGGCGGCGCCCACGCGCAGACGCCGGTGTCCGCGCCCGAGATCAAGACCACGCCCCCCGGCGTGCCGACCGCGCTGGAGCCCGCCAACGCGGTCGATCCCGCCGCGCCCAACCTCAACGCCGCGACGCCCGCCCGGCTGGCCGACGAGGCGCCCGGCGCGATCGACCTGAGCCAGGACGGCGGCCCCGCGATGGTGATCAACCCGAAGATCGGGCAGCCGACCGACGGCCTGATGCGCATCCAGCCGCAGGTGACCAAGAACGGCATGCGCGCCAACTGGTTTCACGACAAGATCCTGTTCCCGCTGATCACGGTTGTGTCGATCTTCGTGCTACTGCTGCTGGTGGTGGTGATCGTGCGGTTCCGCGCCGCGCGTAACCCGATCCCGTCCAAGACCAGCCACAACACCTTCATCGAGGTGGTGTGGACGCTCGCCCCCGTGCTGATCCTGCTCGCGATCGCGGTGCCCTCGATCGGGCTGCTCCAGGCGCAGTTCAAGCCCGCGCCCGCGGGCGCGGTGACGCTGAAGGCGATCGGCAACCAATGGTATTGGAGCTACC
>NZ_JBELMJ010000050.1:0-18328 GCF_042095875.1 Sphingomonas sp. | reverse complement strand
CCTTCAAGGGGCCGGTCTCTAGGTCCAGGTGGATGAAGAAATGGGGGTCACGTCAGCCCCTGCCGCTAGGCAGCGGCAACACCCTCGAGCAATGACAAAACGGGTTCTGATTCGATCGCGATGCGTCAGACTCAGCTCAACCTTATTCCAGTCGAACCGAAATTTGCCAATGATCTGAGTGCCCACATTCGCTATGCGGGGTGCGCCACCGGCGAGCAGTTGACGCAAGTACGGCCAGCGGTCGCGATCAGCTTGCCCGGTTCATACGTCGCGTGCTCGCCTCCATCTGTAAAAAAGCGGTGCTGCGCCGCGCGGTCTTCGCTGTTACGCTAGCCCGTGGACTACGAGATGTACGCACGCCGGAGCGAGACCGTCCTCGTACCTTGCCGCTTGCACGTGGGTTCGACGTGGTGCGATGCCAGCATCCATCAGGTAGCGCCGCGTCTATTGGTGATCTCCAGCACCGGCGCGCTCGAGGTCGGCAGCTACGTCGACATCCGGCGCGGCACCCTGATCATCATCGGCCGCGTGTCGTGGGCACGCGGGGCGCGGTTCGGCATCCGCACGCAGGACAACGTCACTGCCCACGCGCTGGTCAACGAGCCGCGATTGGCGCAGCGCCCAGGTGCGGGCACGGGTGCGAGCAACGCCGTCGAGCGGCGCGGTGCCGGACGCGCGCGGGCGCCGCTGTCGGTCGCCGCGCGTGCGGAACGGAGCCGGCGGCTCTCCTCCGCGCTGCAATTCATCGCGCTGACCGCGGCGACCGGCGGGGGCGCGTACGTGCTGGCGTCGCAACTCCACGTCGCGCTGAGCGAGCCGTTCGCGCGCATCTCGGCCGCACTCGGCGGCTGAAACCCGGGCGACGGCGCACCCTCGCCGGTGCGGCGCGTTCGCGCTAGCCGCGCTTCTCCCAGCGATCGAACCACGTGCCGAGCTTCCCCTGCGACCAGGCGAGCGCCTGGTAGAAGGTGAGCACCGCCTTCGCCGGGCGCAGGTAGACGCCGTGCCAGCCTGTTCGCCGGCCGAGCCGGAACAGCCGGTGGCTCCACCACGCGATGACCGCGCGGGTACGGTACACCAGGCGGCGGCGCGGTGTCAGCGTGCCCGCGCCGGGCGCGACGCGCTTGACCGGCGTGATCCCGCGTCGCCACCACGTCAGCCGATAGGCGAGCCCCTCGCGCCGGTGGCGGAAGCCTGCCGCCTGCGTGCCGACGATGTAATCGGCGTCGACCTCGGTCAGCGCGAGCCGCCCGTCCGCCACCGCGTCAGCGACCAGCGCTGCGAGCTCCGCCGAGCGCACCACCGCGACGTTGCTGCCGCGCCCGTCCGCCGAATAGGGTTCGACCCAGGCGTCGCCGAACGCGATGTCGGCGGTCTCCGCGACCACGTCGTCGCACATGTTGCACGCCGAGTTCTGGAAGAACCCCGCGCCCCAGTCGCCGTCCGCCAGGTGCCACCAATCCTGCGCCCGCGCGCTGCCGTCCGCCATCGTCAGGTGCGCGCGGTACCAGTTCGCCGGCCGCCCAGCGTCCTTGATCCGGTAATCGACGGCGCGCACCTGCTCCACGCTGGTGTCGAGCTGCCAGGCGAAGCTCTCCACCAGCCGCGCGCTCTTCATGTGGCCGCAGAACAGCCCCAGTGTGTGCGTCACCCGCTCGGCGATCACCGGATCGCTGCGGCGGAGCAGCTGCACCGCTTTGATGAAACACGGTATGCCGACGACCGCGTAGCGGCCGGGTGTCGCACGGATCTCGGCGACGATCCCGGCCAGGTCGATCGGATAGTAGCGCGACTTCGCGCCTTCCGCGATCTCGGCGCGGGTGCGCGACAGGCGGTAGCGGAAGAAGCGCGCGCCCTCCCCCGCAGGCTCGGTCGCGACGACGTGCGCGACCGCGTCGACGCAACCGGTGCGCAGCAGCTCGTTGGCGACCCAGCTGACCATCCCGCCCGAGCTGCCGTCGGCGCGGAACGTGTCTTCCGCGACGTGCCCGACCCAGGCGTGCTCGTAGCGCCCGATCCGCGCGTCGGCGTGCGGTGCGGACGGCAGGCGCGCGGCGGCGATCACGTCCTCGTTCGCGGCACTCGGCGAGAACGGGCAGCGCGCGGCGAAGGTGGCGCTGGGCCGGGCGTACCAGTCCGCCGGGCCCGTCGGCTTCAACTGCCCGTACTTGTCCCACGCCATCGTCGCGCGCGGCTCGTCCGCCGCGCACCCACCGCAGCCGATGCACAGCCCCGAGCGGACGATGTCGCGCGGCGCGAGCGTGGGCGGGGCGGGCGTGGGTGCGGCGAGCGCGGGCGCCTCAGCCAAGCGCCACGTCCAGGAACGCGTTCGACTGCGCGCGCAGGCCGGCGATCGCCGCCGCCACGCGCGGCGCCGGCGGCGTGCCGAGCAGGCGGTCGAACGCCGCCGCGTCGCTGTCGGCGGTGACGACGTGCTCGCGCGCGTCGAGCGCGGCGGTCAGGTCGCGCACCTTGTTGAAGCGATACTCGCTCGGCGAGGTGACGAGCGGCTTGCCACCCACCAGCGCGAAGACGCAGCCGTGGAAGAAATTGGTCACCACCGCGCTCGCCCCCGCCATCAATTGCGCGAACTCGAGCGGCCCCGCTTCGATCAGGTGGCGATCGACCCAGTCGTTGCGGTAGCCGAGGCTGACCAGCTCGACGCCGCTGCGTCGGCTCCACGCGGTGACCTGCTGCTGCAACCACGTCGGGAAGACGTGGCCGTAGACGAGCGCGTAGGGCCGCTCCGCCTCGACCGGCGCGGCGCGCGCGACCTCGGGGAATTGCAGGCACGGATCGAGCACCATCGCGGGCTCCTGTTCCAACGCCTCGACCACCAACCGCAGCGCATTGTCGTCGCGCACCGAGATCGCGGTGAAGCGCGCCAGCCGCTCCGCCCACTCCGCCCCGATCCCGTCGCCCGCGTCGTGGTTGCCGAAGCTCGCCGCGTACGAAATCAACCGCGGTGCCTGCACGCCCTCGCCGAAGAAGATCGGCTTGCCGCCGTACCAGGGGTGGCGGAAATTCCACACCTCGTCGCTGCCGACGACCACCGCGTCGTAGCCGTCGAGCGTCTCGGGCTGGTCGAGCCGGAAGCGCGCGCTCTGCGGCAGCGCGTCGAACGCGGCGAGGAACTTGCGCCCCTTCTCCTTGTAGCGCGGCAGGTCCTCTGTCCGCGACCGCTCGGGCAGGCTCGGCTGGAACGCGCAACGCCACTCGGCGCGCGCGACCGCGTCGTCGTGGTGGTCGAGCAGCACCGCGTCGTGCCCGCGCGCGCGCAACCCCTCCACCAGGCAGCGCGCCTGCCAGTAGGAACCGTAGTTGATGCAGCGATGAAAGGTGAGAACGCCGACGCGCAGGGGAGAAACCATCGCCGCCCTCATGGCAGCAAGTGTGTCGTGTTCCAACCGCGTCGGCGCTTGATCGAGGTCAAATTTCTCGCATGCGCGCGATCACGCGCTGATCGTCAGCCACTCCTTCTCGGGCGCGCGCGCCGAGCGGGTCAGATTGGCGGGATCGTCCGTGTCCTCGTACCCGATCGCGACGCCGCAGAACAGCATCCGCTCCGCCGGCGTCGACAGGAACGTCTCAACCGTCTGCGGGAACATCGCCCAGCATTCCTGCGGGCAGGTCGCGAGGCCATGCTCGACTGCGAGCAGCATCAAATTCTGCAGGTACATGCCGAGATCGGCCCATTGCGGCGGCCCCATGCGGCGGTCCACCGTGACGAAATAAGCGGCGGGCGCGCCGAAGAACTGGAAGTTGCGCGCGAACCAGATCGCGCGCGCGCGCTTGTCCTCGCGCGGGATGCCGAGGCGGCCGTACATCTCCTCGCCGATCGCGAAGGTGCGCTGGCGATAAAGGTCGTCCATCTCCTTGGGATAGATGTCGTATCCGGGCGCTTCCTTCTCGCGCCGCGCCAGCTTGTCCGCCATGATCTCCTTCAACCGCCGCATCGTGTCGCCGTGGATCAGGTCGACGTGCCACGGCTGGATGTTGCCGCCGGTCGCCGCGCGCGCGGCCTCGATCGCGATCTGCTTGAGCAAGGCCGGTTCGACCGCGCGATCGAGGTAGCCGCGTACCGAGCGCCTGGCCGCGATCGCCTGTGTCACGTCCATTCGCACCGTCTCCGCTCTTGCCGTTCGCGTCGTTTCGCGTAATCAGGGCGCGAGATAACATCTGTTATGGAGAGGCGGAAGATGGCGGAGGCTTTTATCGTCGATGCGGTGCGCACCGCCGGGGGGCGGCGCGGCGGCAAACTGGCGGGGGTCCACCCGGTCGACCTCGCCGCGCACGTGCTCGACGCGCTGGTGGAGCGGAGCGGCATCCCGCCCGAGGCGATCGACGACGTGGTGATGGGCTGCGTCAGCCAGGGCGGCGAGCAGGCGGGACAAGTCGGGCGCAACGCGGTGCTCGCCTCCAAGAGGCTGCCGCAATCGACTCCGGCGGTGACGATCGACCGCCAGTGCGGCTCGTCGCAGCAGGCGATCCAGTTCGCGGCGCAGGCGGTGATGTCGGGCACGCAGGACGTGGTGATCGCGGCGGGCGTCGAGAGCATGACGCGCGTGCCGATGGGCTCGACCTACAAGCTGTTCTACGACGCCGGGCTCGGCAAGAACAAGTCGCCGGGGCTGGAGGAGAAGTATCCGGGCATCCAGTTCAGCCAGTTCGTCGGCGCGGAGATGATCGCGCGCAAATACGGCTTCTCGCGCGCGGACACCGACGCTTACTCGCTCTCCTCGCACAAGAAGGCGATGGCGGCGAGCGAGGCGGGCCGCTTCGCCGACGAGATCGTCGCGATCGAGATCGAGACGCCCGAGGGCAGCGCGCAGCACGCCCGCGACGAGGGCATCCGCTACGACGCCAGCGCGGAGAGCATGGCGGGGGTCAAATTGCTGTCCGAGAAGGGCGTGCTGACCGCCGCTTCCTCCAGCCAGATCTGCGACGGCGCCTCGGCGGTGCTGATCGCGAGCGGCGAGGCGGTGGAGAAATACGGACTCACGCCGCTGGCGAAGATCGTCAACCTGACCGTCACCGCGGGCGATCCGGTCGTCATGCTGGAGGAGCCGCTGTTCGCGACCGACAAGGCGCTCAGCCGTGCGGGCCTCTCGATCAACGACATCGACCTGTACGAGGTCAACGAGGCGTTCGCGCCGGTGCCGATGGCGTGGCTCAAGCACACCGGCGCCGATCCGGAGAAGCTGAACGTCAACGGCGGCGCGATCGCGCTCGGCCATCCGCTGGGCGCGAGCGGCACCAAGCTGATGGCGACGCTGGTGCACGAGCTCAAGCGCCGCGGCGGGCGGTACGCGCTGCAGACGATGTGCGAGGGCGGCGGCGTCGCCAACGTGACGATTATCGAGCGCGTCGACGCGGCCTGAGACAAAGAGAAAGGGGACATAATGAAACTCGACAACACGATATCGGCGGTCATCACCGGCGGCGCCTCGGGGCTGGGCGAGGCGACCGCGCGCGCGCTGGCGGCGAAGGGCGTCAAGGTCGCGCTGTTCGACCTGAACGCGGACAAGGGCGAGGCCGTCGCGCAGGAGCTGGGCGGCGTGTTCTGCCGCGTCAACGTCACCGACGAGGCGTCGGTCGATGCCGGGTTCGAGAAAGCGCGCGCGGAGAACGGGCAGGAGCGCATCCTGGTCAATTGCGCGGGCACCGGCAACGCGATCAAGACCGCGAGCCGATCGAAGGAAGACGGCTCGATCAAGCACTTCCCGCTCGACGCGTTCAACGCGATCATCCAAATCAACCTGGTCGGCACGTTCCGCTGCATCGCCAAGTCGGCGGCGGGGATGCTGACGCTCGATCCGACCGAGGACGGCGACCGCGGCGTCATCGTCAACACCGCCAGCGTCGCGGCGGAGGACGGGCAGATCGGCCAGGCGGCGTACTCGGCGTCGAAGGGCGGCGTCGTCGGCATGACGCTGCCGATCGCGCGCGACCTGATGGGCGAGGCGATCCGCGTCAACACGATCCTGCCCGGCATCTTCAACACCCCGCTGCTCGCCGCCGCGCCGCAGAACGTGAAGGACGCGCTGTCCGCCTCGGTCCCCTTCCCCAAGCGGCTCGGCAACCCGCCGGAATACGCCGCGCTCGCGCTGCTGATGATCGAGAACGGCTATTTTAATGGCGAGGACGTGCGGCTGGACGGTGGGATCAGGATGGCGCCGCGCTGAAGCGCGGGACCGGCGCACGCTGCGCCGCCCACGCGCGAAGCCGGCCGGCGGGTCGGCCACGCCGAACCCGTCCGACGGCGCGGGACTTGCTCCCGCGCCGGCCCGTGCCGCCCGCCTGTTCGCCTAACCAATCAACTGAAACATTCCCAGCCAGCCAGTGCCCATCCCCTCGTCGCCTCGGACTTAATCCCGGGTCCCGCTTCTTGGACCAGGCAGAAGGCAGCGGGATCCCGGATCAGGTCCGGGATGACGGTGAGATCAGTCGGTCAGGAACCACCCCAGCGGCGACTCCGCAATTAATCAACTAGCCCGCTCCCGCTCACAGCCGGGATGACGAACCAAGCTTCACCCCCCACTCAGAAAGCCGCCATGCCCCGCCCCGCCCCCTACCGCCTCGACCTCGACTCCTACCCGGCGCGCGAAACGGTGCCGACGCGCTACGGGGACCTGGACGCGATGGGGCACATCAACAACGTCGCCTTCGCCGCGCTGTTCGAGACCGCGCGCGTGCGGTTCAACTGGACGCTCGGCCGCTTCAACCGCGACGACGGCTTTCGCGCGGTGGTGGCGATGAACGCGGTCAACTACCTCGCGGAGGGCAGCTTTCCCGCCGACGTCGAGATCGCGACCGGGATCGGCCGGATCGGCACGCGGTCGTGGGAGATCCACGCGGTGATGCACCAGAACGGTTGCGCGATCGCGACCTGCGACACGGTGCTCGTCATGACCGACCCGAAAGAGGGCGGCATCCCCGACGATTTCCGCGCCGCGCTGTCGGGCAAGCTGATGCGCGCGCCCGCGGGCGATCCCGCCCGCGCCTAGTCCTCGAACACCGCCGCGCGCTTCTCCATGTTGGCGCGCACCGCCTCGATCTGCTCGGGGCTGCGGATCAGCGCGAGCTGTTCCTCGCTCTCCGCCAGCAGGATCGCGGCGGCGTCCATGTCGGGCACGGCATTGAAGATACGCTTGGCCGCGCGCACCGCCTTCGGGCTGCGATCCGCGATCTCGCGCGCGATCGCCATCGCGCGGGCGTGCGGGTCGTCGTCGACGTGAGTGACGAGGCCCCAGCCCTGCGCCTCCGCGGCGCTGAACTCGCGGCTGGTGTAGACGAGCTCGCGCAGCACGTCCTCGCGCGCGGTGCCACGCCACAGCACGAAGCCGCCCATGTCGGGCACCAGCCCCCAGTAGGTCTCGCGGATCGCCATGCGGGTCGCCGGATGCGCGACGCGGATGTCGGCGCCCGACAGCAGCTGGAACCCGCCGCCCATCGCGACGCCGTGGATCGCGGCGATCACCGGCACGCCCAGCTCGCGCCAGCCGGTGCAGACATATTGCGCGGTGTTGGCGTGCCCATGAGTCCGCTCGTCCAGCCGCAGCCCCGATCCACCACCCGCCATCGACGCCATGTCGAGCCCGGCGCAGAAGGCGCGCCCCTCGCCCGACAGCACCACCGCGCGCACGCCGCGCATCCCCTTCAACCGCTCGATCGCTTCGATCAGCGCGGCGAACATCGCGGGGTCGAGCGCGTTCATCTTGTCGGCGCGGGTCAGCCGCACGTCGGCGATGCCGTCCGCCAGCGTGATTGAGACGCGGTCGCTGCTGCCCGCGTCGGTCGCGGCGTGCGTGTCGGTCATGTGCGTGCCCCTCGCCCAGTCGTGGCCTGACGGGCTAGCGCGCGCGCCCGTGTCCCGCAACCGGCTTCGAACCTTGCCTGAACGCCCGCGCGGTGTAGGTGACGACGCATGAAATGGGACCCGTTCTCGATGACGCTCGACCAGCTCGACCTCGCCAAGTTCGGCGGGCACGGCGGGCGACTGGGCATCCGCTTCCACGCGCGCGGCGACGACTGGATCGAGCTCGCTCTGCCCTACTCGCCGGCGCTGATCGGCGACGAGCAGAGCGGGGTGATCGCCTCGGGGCCGATCATCGCGATGATGGACATGGCGACCAGCTTCGCGGTGTGGAACGACATACAGGTGTTCGTGCCGCAGGCGACGCTTGATCTCAGGATCGACTATCTGCGCCCCGCGCGCCCCGACCACATTGTGATCGGCCGCGCCGAGTGCCTGCGCGTCGCGCGCTCGATCGCGTTCACGCGCGGCATCGCGCACGACGGCGACCCGGACGATCCGATCGCGCACGTCGCCGCCACCTTCATGATCCCGAGCGGCCAGTACCCCCGCCCGTCGCGCGCCGCCGCCACGAAGGAGCAGCAGGCATGAAGCTGCCCCCCTATGCCGCGGTGCTCGGCGCGGTGCTGGAACAGGCCGAGGACGGCTCGCCCGTCATGGTCATGCCGTTCCACGACGGCGTCGTCGGCCGCCCCGGCTTCCTGCAGGGTGGCGCGATCTCGGGCCTGCTCGAGGTCGCGGCGATCGCCGCGCTCCACCACGCGCTGGCGGAGGAAGGTGGCGCGCGCGTCAAGCCGATCAACGTCACGATCGACTTCATGCGCGGCGGGCGCGACCGCGAGACGCGCGCGGCGGGCACGATCACCCGGCTCGGCACCCGCGTCGCCAACGTCGAGGCGTTCGCGTGGCAGGACGACCGCGCCCGCCCGATCGCGGCGGCGCGGATGAACTATCTGATCGAGCGCGACTGAGCGCGCGCGGCTCAGCGTTTGGGCGTCAGGCGCAGCAGCTTGCCCGCCGCACCCTTGCCGCCGTCCTGGATCACCCAGATCGCGCCGTCGGGCGCCTGCGCCACGTCGCGGATGCGCTCGCCCATGTCCCAGCGCTCCGCCGCGCGCGCCTGATCGCCGTTCACCGCCACGCGCACCAGCGACTTGCTCGACAGGCCGGTGATGAACAGCGATCCGCGATATTGCGGGAACATCGCGCCGGTGTAGGCGATCATGCCGCCGGGCGAGATCACCGGGTTCCACCACGCTACCGGCGCCTGGAACTCGGGGCGCGACGGGTGATCGGGGATCTCGACGCCCGAGTAATTCTCGCCGTTCGACACCAACGGCCAGCCGTAATTCTTGCCCGGCTCGATCAGATTGAGCTCGTCGCCGCCGCGCGGCCCCATCTCCTCTTCCCACAACCGGCCGTCGGGCGCGAAGACGAGGCCATAAGGGTTACGGTGCCCGCTCGACCAGGTCATCGCGCGCGCGCCGCCCGCCTTGTACATCGGGTTGCCCGGCCACGCCTTTCCGTCCGGCGTCAGCCGCACGATCTTGCCCAGCAACTGCTCCGGGTCCTGCGCGGGCGTGAAGCGCTGCCGCTCGCCCGAGGTCAGGAACAGCGACTTGCCGTCGGGCGCGAAGGCGATGATCGCGCCGAACTGCCCGCCCGGCCCGTCCGACCCCGCGCGCCAGATCACGCGCCCGTCGCGCAGTTGCTCGCCGTCCAGCCGCGCGCGCAGCAGCGCTAGGCTCGACCCGCCGTTCGGCCGCGGCTCGGCGTAGGTCAGGTAGATCGTGCGGCTGGTGGCGAAATCGGGCGCGGGCGCGACGTCGAGCAGCCCGCCCTGCCCGCCGCCCGCGACCGCGGGCACCCCAGCGATGTCGGTCACGCGCCCGTCCGACGCGCGGTGCTTGAGCGCGCCCGCCTTCTCGGTGACCAGCAGGCTGGCGTCGGGCAGGAACGCGATCGAGAAGGGCGCGTCGAACTGCCCCATCTCCGCGATCGCGACCGGCGGCTGGGTCGCGGGCGTGTTCGCGCGACCGGTCGTCGCGGGCACGTTGGTCGCGGTCGGCGCGGGTGCGTTCTTGGGCACCGGATCGTTGCTGCCGGCGACCTGCGGGCCTTGCGGTCCCTTCGTCACGTCAGCCGGAGTGACGGTGCTGGCCGCACCCGCCCCTGCCCCCACTTGCCCCTGCGGCTGGGCCGAGCAGGCGGTGGAGGCGAGCAGCGCGGCGGTGAAGGCGATCAGGCGCACGGATTTGTTCCCCATTGGACGTGGTGTCATCAGCAACAAAGGCGAGCCGCGCGGGATTGTTCCGGCCCGGGCATGTCACGAAGCGTTGCCGGCTTGCGAGGGCGCCGCGTTCGGGCTATATCATCCGTGCTTTCTCTTACATCGCGAGGTGCAAGGGGCTGCGGGGCCTGCTCCGCGGCGGCGACAAACGCATGTTCGGATGATCCGCTTGGACGATGTAAACGCCCTTTCTGCCATGATCGCACCCGAGGCCGAGGCGCTCGGTTTCGCGCTGGTGCGCGTGCGCCTGTTCGGCAAGGGTGACGAGCGCACGTTGCAGGTAATGGCCGAGCGTCCCGACACGCGCCAGCTGACGATCGACGATTGCGCCGATCTGTCGCGCCGCATCTCCGACCAGCTTGACGCGGCGGAAGAGGCCGGGCGCGACTATATCGACGGCGCGTACCGGCTTGAGGTATCGAGCCCCGGCATCGACCGCCCGCTCACGCGGCTGCAGGATTTCCAGGACTGGAAGGGGCACGAGGCCCGCATCCACCTGACCGCGCCGGTCGACGGGCGCAAGCAACTGACCGGCGATCTTGTCGGTGTCGAGGACGACCGCATCACGATCGACGTGCGCAAGCACGAGCCGATGACGATCGGGTTCGACCAGGTCGCCGACGCGAAGCTGCTGCTCACCGACCGGCTGATCGCCGCCACCGTCCCGCTCTCGCTCGAGGGCGCGGAAGAAGAAGAATTCGAAGAAGAGGACAGTCAGTAAGATGGCCACGGGCGTCACCGCGAACCGCGCGGAACTGATCGCGATCGCCAATTCGGTCGCGTCGGAGAAGATGATCGACAAGGGCATCGTCATCGAGGCGATGGAGGACGCGATCCAGCGCGCGGCGCGCACGCGCTACGGTCAGGAAATGGACATCCGCGCCAAGCTTGATCCCAACAACGGCGACCTGCGGCTGTGGCGCGTCGTCGAGGTGGTCGAGCAGGTCGATGACATCTACAAGCAGGTCGACCTGAAGGGCGCGCAGAAGCTGCAGGACGGCGCCGAGTTGGGCGACTTCCTGGTCGATCCGCTGCCCCCGATCGAGTTCGGCCGCATCCAGGCGCAGGCCGCCAAGCAGACGATCTTCCAGAAGGTGCGCGATGCCGAGCGCGAGCGCCAGTTCGAGGAGTACAAGGACCGCGCGGGTGAGATCATCACCGGCGTCGTCAAGCGCGTCGAGTTCGGCCACATCGTCGTCGACCTCGGCCGCGCCGAGGGCGTGATCCGCCGCGACGCGCAGATCCCGCGCGAGGTGGTGCGCGTCAACGACCGCATCCGCAGCCTGATCCTGAAGGTGGTGCGCGAGAACCGCGGTCCGCAGATCTTCCTCAGCCGCGCGCATCCCGACTTCATGAAGAAGCTGTTCGCGCAGGAAGTGCCCGAGATCTACGACGGCATCATCGAGATCAAGGCCGCCGCGCGTGATCCGGGCAGCCGCGCGAAGATCGGCGTCATCAGCCACGATTCCTCGATCGATCCGGTCGGCGCGTGCGTCGGCATGAAGGGTAGCCGCGTCCAGGCGGTGGTGCAGGAGATGCAGGGAGAGAAGATCGACATCATCCCCTGGTCGCCCGACACCGCGACCTTCGTCGTCAACGCGTTGCAGCCCGCCAACGTCGCGCGCGTGCTGATCGACGAGGAAGAGGACCGGATCGAGGTGGTCGTGCCCGACGATCAGCTCTCCCTCGCGATCGGTCGCCGCGGCCAGAACGTGCGCCTCGCGTCGCAGCTGACCGCCAAGGCGATCGACATCCTGACCGAGACCGACTCGAGCGAGAAGCGTCAGGCCGAGTTCGTCAAGAACTCGGACACGTTCCAGAACGAGCTCGACGTCGACGAGACGCTGGCGCAGCTGCTGGTGGCCGAGGGCTTCAGCGAGCTGGAGGAAGTCGCCTACGTCGAACTCGACGAACTGGCGGGGATCGAGGGCTTCGACGAGGACCTGGCGCAGGAGCTGCAGAGCCGCGCGCAGGAAGCGCTGGAGCGGCGCGAGACCGCGCAGCGCGAGGAGCGCCAGGCGCTAGGCGTCGAGGACGCGCTCGCCGAGCTGCCCTACATGACCGAGGCGATGCTGGTCACGCTCGGCAAGGCGGGGATCAAGACGCTCGACGATCTCGCCGACCTCGCCACCGACGAGCTGATCGAGAAGAAGCGCCAGGAGCCGCGTCGCCGCAACGACGACGCGCCCAAGCGTCCGGAGCACAAGGGCGGCGTGCTCGGTGCCTATGGCCTGACCGAAGAGCAGGGCAACGAGATGATCATGGCCGCGCGCGCGCATTGGTTCGAGGACGAGCCCGCGGCGGATCAGGCCGACGAGCAGGCCCGCGAGGATGCCGAGCCCGCGGTTCAGGAGGCGGCGCGCGACTAATGCCGTTCGTGTCGATCCGACTCGCAGGCAGTGCGACCAAGGCGCAGAAGGCGGGGATCGTGGCTGACGTCACCTCCTCGCTGGTCGCGCGGCTGGGCAAGAACCCGGCCGCGGTGCAGGTCGTGATCGAGGAAGTGTCGCCTGAGAACTACGGCGCGGGCGGGCAGTTGATCGCCGACCGCGACTCGCCCGCTCCTGCCGCTTCCGACAAGGGAGACGCACATGCGGAACCCCGATCATGAGGCGCCCGTCCCGTCTGAGATAGACGGCCCCACCCGCTCCTGCATCCTGACCCGCGACCGTGCGCCTGCGCACGCGCTGGTGCGGCTGGTGCTCGGCCCCGATAACCAGGTCTACCCCGACGTCCGCGCCAAGGCGCCGGGTCGCGGCGCCTGGATCGGGGTGACGCGCGGCGAGCTAGAAGCCGCCTACGTCAAGGGTCGCCTGCGCGGTGCGCTCGCGCGCGCGTTCAAGTCGAGCGACATGCAGGTCGCGGACACGCTGCCGCAGCAGATCGAGACCGCGCTGGAGAAGAACGCGCTCGACCGGCTCGGGCTGGAGGCGCGCGCCGGTCACCTGCTGACGGGTGCGGAGCGGATCGAGAAGGCGGCGCGCGGCGGCCAGGTGCGCGCGCTCTTCCACGCCGCCGACGCGGGCGAGGACGGCGCGCGCAAGCTCGCGCAGGCGTGGCGCGTCGGCTCCGATCGTGAAGGAAGCGACTTGAAGGGTCTGGTTCTTCCCCTCGCGCGCCCCATATTGTCGTTGGCGCTGGGCCGCGAGAATGTGGTACATATCGGTGTCACCGACCGCGCGGCGGCCGATCGACTGGGCGAGGCGCTCGGTCGCTGGCTGCACTTTATCGGCCCTGATCCTACCCCGGCACCTTGCGAAACGGCCTCGCAAGGCGCATCGGCGCCCGGTCCCGACCGGATGCCTACGGCCGTGACGATGAACGAGGAATTTGAGTGAGCGAGACCGACAACGACAAGCCGAAACTCGGAATGCGTGCACCCCTGGGGCTGAAGCGCACGGTCGAGACCGGCAAGGTGAAGCAGAGCTTCAGCCACGGCCGTAGCAATACGGTGGTGGTCGAGGTGAAGCGTCGCCGCGTGCTCGGTCCGCAAGGCGCGGCCCCTGAGCAGGCGCCCGCGCCCGAACCGACGCCGGCACCCGCCCCCGCGGCACCGCAGGCCGCCGCGCCGCAGCGCGCGCCTGTGAGCAACGAGACCGCGCAGGAGCGCCAGTCACGCCTGCTTCGCGAGGCCGAGGAACAGCGCATGCACGCGCTGGAGGAAACGCGTCGTCGCCAGGAAGGCGAGCGTCAGCAGGCTGCCGAGGCCGAGCGCGCGCGCGCCGACGAGAAGCGCCGCGCCGAGGCCGAGGCGCAGGCGGCACTGACCGCCGCGACGCCCGCACCCGAACCGACGCCCGCGCCGACCCCGGCGCCCGCGCCTGCACCCGAGGAGGCCCCGGCACCGACCGTCGCGACCCCGATGGGTGCGCGCGGCTTCCGTCCGGTGGTGCGCGAGACGCCGCCCGCGCCCGAGCCGACCGCGACGCCAGAAGCCGCGCCCGCCGCGACCCCGGCGCCCGCTCCGGTCGAGGCAGCCGAGCCCGCCCCTACCCCGGCACCCGCTCCTGCCCCGACGCCCGCACCCGCGGCGCGTCCGACGGTGGAGCTCGCCCGCGATCCCGCGATGCCCGCGCCGCGCCGCTTCTCGCCGGTCGCGCGTCCCGAGATCCCCAAGCCGCAGCCCAAGCCCGAGCCGAAGCCTGCGGCCGCTGCTGCTACCCCGCAGGCCGGCGCGAGCGCTGGCGGCAACGCCGCGCGTCCGATGCCCGCCGGCACGATGGCCTCGCGCACCGCGCCGCCGTCGCGCCCGCAGCAGCGCGACCGCAAGTCGGACGAGCGCCGCGGCGGCAAGCTGACCGTCAACCGCGCGTTGAACGAGGACGGCGCCCGCGCGCGCAGCCTCGCCGCGCTGAAGCGCGCGCGCGAGAAGGAGAAGCGCGGCTTCGGCGGCCCGCGCGAGCCGCAGGCCAAGCAGGTCCGCGACGTGCAGGTGCCCGAGGTCATCACGGTGCAGGAGCTCGCCAACCGCATGGCGGAGCGCGGCGCCGACCTGGTCAAGGCACTGTTCAAGATGGGCATGCCCGTCACGATGACGCAGTCGATCGATCAGGACACCGCCGAGCTCCTGGTGACCGAGTTCGGTCACAACATCGTGCGCGTGTCTGACTCGGACATCGATCTCGCGCTCGACACCGCGCCGGATGCCGACGACGATCTGAAGCCGCGTCCGCCGGTGGTCACGATCATGGGCCACGTCGACCACGGCAAGACCAGCTTGCTCGACGCGCTGCGCGGCACCGACGTGGTGCGCGGTGAGGCCGGCGGCATCACGCAGCACATCGGCGCGTACCAGGTGACGCTCAAGGACAAGTCCAAGGTCACCTTCCTCGACACCCCGGGCCACGAGGCGTTCACCGCCATGCGCGCGCGCGGTGCCGATGTGACCGACATCGTCGTGCTGGTGGTCGCGGCCGACGACGGGCTGATGCCGCAGACGATCGAGGCAATCAACCACACCAAGGCGGCGGGCAAGCCGATGATCGTCGCGATCAACAAGGTCGACAAGCACGACGCCAACCCGCAGCGCGTGCGCGAGCGGCTGCTCGAGCACGACGTGCAGGTCGAGGAGATGGGCGGCGAGACGCAGGACGTCGAAGTCTCCGCAATCAAGAAGACCGGGCTCGACGACCTGATCGAGAAGATCCAGCTCCAGGCCGAGCTGCTCGAACTGCGCGCCAACCCCGATCGCGACGCCGAGGGCAGCGTGGTTGAGGCGAAGCTCGACAAGGGCCGCGGTCCGGTCGCGACCGTGCTCGTCACCCGCGGCACGCTCAAGGTCGGCGACGTGTTCGTCGTCGGCGCGGAGAGCGGCAAGGTCCGCGCGATCGTCGACGACAAGGGGCGCCAGCTCAAGGTCGCGGGTCCGTCGATGCCGGTCGAGGTGCTCGGCATTACCGGCACGCCGTCGGCGGGCGACCAGATGCAGGTGGTCGAGAACGAGCAGCGCGCGCGCGAGGTGGCGGAATATCGCCAGGGCGTGCTGACGCAGAAGCGCACCACCACCGCGCCCGCCAGCCTGGAGAGCATGTTCTCCGCGCTCGCCGCGAACAAGGCGATCGAGTATCCGCTGGTCGTCAAGGCGGACACGCAGGGGACGGTCGAGGCGATCGTCGCGTCGATCAACAAGATCTCGACCGACCTGATCCGCGCGCGCGTGCTCCACTCGGGCGTCGGCGGCATCACCGAGAGCGACGTGACGCTCGCGGGTGCCAGTGGCGCGCCGATCATCGGCTTCAACGTCCGCGCCAACGCCAAGGCGCGCGAGATCGCCGAGCGGCAGAAGGTGGCGTTGAAGTATTACGACGTCATCTACGACCTGATCGACGAGATTCGCGCCGGCATGGCGGGCGAGCTCGGACCGGAGGCGTTCGAGACGGTGGTCGGTCGCGCCGAGATCCGCGAGGTCTTCTCGGCCGGCAAGCACGGTCGCGCGGCGGGTCTGCTCGTCACCGACGGCGTCATCCGCAAGTCGCTCAAGGCGCGCATCACGCGTCAGGATGTCATCATCTACCAGGGCGAGATCGCGTCGCTTCGTCGCTTCAAGGACGACGTGGCGGAGGTTCGCGCCGGTCTGGAATGCGGTGTCACGTTCACGCAGAACTTCACCGACATCAAGGCAGGCGATTACCTCGAGACCTACGAGGTCGAGCTGCGCGAGCGCACGCTCTGATAAGCATAAAACCCTCTCCCCCGCGGGGAGAGAGTTGGGTGAGGGGCTGAGCTACGCGCCGCCCTCTATGAGGTTTCTACCCCTCACCCCGCCCCTCTCCCCAGGGGGGAGAGGGAGTTTTTGCAGATGAACAAAGAACCGCAGGAAAAATCCGTCCGCACGCTGCGCGTCGGCGAGCAGGTGCGCCACGTCCTGTCCGAGATCCTCCAGCGCGGCGACGTGCACGACGAGACGCTGGCGAAGCACATGGTCAGCGTCACCGAAGTGCGCATGTCGCCCGACCTGCGCCACGCCACCGTGTTCGTGAAGCCGCTGCTCGGCCGCGACGAGGAGGCGGTGCTGAAGGCGCTGCGCACCAATACCGCCTATCTCCAGCGCGAGGTCGCGCACCGCGTGCAGAACAAATACGCCGCGAAGCTGAAGTTCCTGGCCGACGAGAGTTTCGACGCGGGCAGTCATATCGACGCGCTGCTGCGTCGCCCGGAAGTCGCGCGCGACCTCGACGCCGAATAACGCGGGGCGGCGGTGGCCAAACTATATTTCTACTACGCCAGCATGAACGCGGGCAAGTCGACCAACCTGCTCCAGGCCGACTTCAACTACCGCGAGCGCGGCATGGCGACGATGCTGTTCACCGCCGCGATCGATGACCGCTTCGCCGCGGGCACGATCACCTCGCGCATCGGCCTGTCCGCCCCCGCCACCCCATTCGACGCCGCCACCGACATCGCCGCCGAGGTCGCCGGACAGCACGCCCGCGCGCCGGTCTCGTGCGTGCTGGTGGACGAGGCGCAGTTCCTCACCGACGCGCAGGTCGATCAACTCGCCTGGCTCGCCGACACGCTCGGCGTGCCGGTGCTCGCCTACGGCCTGCGCACCGACTTCCAGGGACAGCTCTTCCCCGGCTCCGCGCGCCTGCTCGCGCTCGCCGACTCGCTGGTCGAGATCAAGTCGGTCTGCGCGTGCGGGCGCAAGGCGACGATGAACCTGCGCGTCGACGACGCCGGCCGCCCGATCGCGCAGGGCAGGCAAACCGAGATCGGCGGCAACGACCGCTACGTCGCGCTGTGCCGCCGCCACTTCAGCGAGGCGCTCGCCAGCTGAACTGCGGGCGGGCCTGCATCGCCGAGCCCGCTCGGCACGACCCATCTCCCCATCCACTCGTCACCCCGGACCTGATCCGGGGTCCCGCTTCTTCTCAGCGGCGGTGACAGATAGAAGCGGGATCCCGGCTCAACGCCGGGGCGACGCAAACGGGGCGATCCAACGAAAGAAAACCCCGGCCAGTCACCCGGCCGAGGCTCGTCCCGTTCAACGCTCATCGCGGCTCACGCCTTGACGGTCGCCCTCTTGCCGCCCTTCTTCTTGGGCTTGGGTGCCGCCGGCTCAATCGTGAAGGCGAGTGCATTGTCCTTGAGCTTGACCGTCACCTCGCCGCCGTGGACCAGCTTGCCGAACAGCAGTTCCTCGGCGAGCGGCTGCTTGATCTTCTCCTGGATCAACCGGCCCATCGGGCGCGCACCGTAGAGCTTGTCGTAGCCCTTGTCGGTCAGCCACTTCTTCGCCTCGTCGTCCAGCTTGATGTGGACGTCGCGGTCGGCGAGCTGGAGTTCCAGCTGGAGGATGAACTTGTCCACCACCCGCGCCACGACCTCGGGCGGCAGGTAACCGAACGCCACGATCGCATCCAGCCGGTTGCGGAACTCGGGCGTGAACATCCGCTGCACCGCCTGCTCGTCCTCGCCCTCGCGCGTCAGGTTGCCGAAGCCGACCGTCTCGCGCGCCATGTCGCTCGCGCCCGCGTTGGTCGTCATGATCAGGATGACGTTGCGGAAGTCGACCGTCTTGCCGTGCTGGTCGGTCAGCCGCCCGTTGTCCATCACCTGCAGCAGAATGTTGAACAGGTCCGGGTGCGCCTTCTCGATCTCGTCGAGCAGCAGTACGCAGTGCGGGTTCTGGTCGACCGCGTCGGTCAACAGGCCGCCCTGGTCGAACCCGACGTAGCCCGGGGGCGCACCGATCAGCCGGCTGACCGAGTGCCGCTCCATAT
>NZ_JBELMJ010000049.1:0-19300 GCF_042095875.1 Sphingomonas sp. | reverse complement strand
GTCGCGCAGCGCGGCGGCCTCCGCGCGGTCGGCGGGCGCGGACTCGGGCGCGGCGGTCGCCTGCGCGACGACGCCGAGCAGCGCGCCGCTGAAGCACAATGCGGCGAGCGCGGAGAGGAGGCGGCGCAGCGCGCTACCCCTCGCGGTGGTAGGGGTGGTTGGCGAGGATGCTGGTGGCACGGAACAATTGCTCCGCCAGCATCGCGCGCGCGAGCAGGTGCGGCCAGGTCGCGCGGCCGAACGAGACGAGCAGGTCGGCCTCCGCGCGATCGGCGTCGTTGAAGCCGTCCGCCGCGCCGAGGAGGAAGCGCGCCTCGCGCACGCCGTCGTCGCGCCAGCGCCCCAAGCGGTCGGCGAAGGCGACCGAGCCGAGCACCTCGCCCTTCTCATCCAGCAGGACGCGGCGGCTGTGCGGCACGCGATCGGGCTCGCGACCGCCGACGTCGGGCAGTTCGGTGACGCGCGTCGGCCAGCTGATCCGTTTCAGGTAGCGGTCGACCAGTTCGGCCTCGGGCGAGCGACCGATGCGTCCGCGCGCGACGACGTGGAGCAGCAGGTCAGGCGTTCCCCGGCGCAGGCGCAGGCGCGGGCGCGGCAGCGCCGTCCGGCGTCGGCGCGGCGGGGGCGTCGCCGAACGACCACATGCGCTCCAGGTTGTAGAAGGTGCGCACCTCGGGACGGAACAGATGGACGATCACGTCGCCGGCGTCGATCAGCACCCAATCGGCGGTCGGCAGCCCCTCGATCCGCGCGGAACGCCCGGTCTCGCGCTTGATCTTCTCCGCGAGCTTGGCAGCCATCGAGGCGACCTGGCGCGTCGAGCGGCCCGAGGCGATCACCATGTGATCCGCGATCGAGGACTTGCCCGCGAGCGGGATCGAGATCGTGTCAACGGCCTGGTCGTCGTCGAGCGACTGCATGACGATGCGGTGCAGCGCGTCCGCGTGATCGGGGTCGGTCGATCGGTTCGCGACGTCGAGTGCAGGTGCGGGAGTGGCGGGCAAGGTTGCTCCTAGATTTTGCCGGTTCAGGTCGGGATATGGGTGGCATGAACCGTTCGTGCCACGTGTTTGCCGGGCATGAACCGTTCATGCCAGCGGGGATCGGCGGCGCGCCTGAGCGTCGCGGAAGTCGGGTCCGGGCGGAAACGCAGCAGCACCAGTGCCGGCACACTCCATTCGGTCCAGTCCTTGGCACGGGCCGACGGGTGTCCGAAACGCCTGAGCCACGCCATCGCGGGTGCCGCGGCGGCGCGCGCATTATATCCGGGGCGCGCGACGACCGCAATCGGCATCGCGCGCGCGATGTCGCGCCAGCGGTGCCAGGCGGGAAATTGGACGAGATTGTCCGCCCCCATGATCCAGACGAAGCGGTGACGCGGGTAGCGGCGCGTGATGCTGCGCAGCGTGTCGACGGTGTAGCGCGTGCCGAGCCGCGTCTCGAGATCGGTCGCGCGGATGCGGCTGCGCCGCGCCAGTTCACGCGCCGAGGCGAGCCGCGCGGCGAGCGGCGCCATACCCGCGGCGGGCTTGAGCGGGTTGCCGGGCGAAACGAGCCACCACAGTTCGTCGAGCGCGAGCGCGTCGATCGCGGCGAGCGAGATGCGGCGGTGGCCCGAATGCGCCGGGTTGAACGATCCGCCGAGCAGGCCGATGCGGCGCGTCACGCGCGCGCCCGCACGGTTCCGGTCAACCGCGCACCTGCCCGCTGCCGCGGCCGATCCACTTGTAGGTGGTCAGTCCTTCGAGCGCGACGGGGCCGCGCGCGTGGAGCCGGCCGGTGGCGATGCCGATCTCCGCGCCCAGTCCGAACTCGCCGCCATCGGCGAATTGCGTCGAGGCGTTCCACAGCACGATCGCGCTGTCGCAGCGCGCGAGGAAATGCTCGGCGACGCGCGGGTTCGACGCGACGATCGCGTCGGTGTGGCCCGAGCCGTGGCGCGCGACGTGCGCGAGTGCCTCATCCACGCCGCCGACCAGCGCGACCGAGCAGATCGCGTCGAGATACTCGGTGTCCCAGTCGGCGGGTTCGGCCGCCGCCGTGCCCGGCACCAGCGCGCGGAGCGCCTGGTCGCCGCGCACCTCGCATCCGGCCTGCTGCAATGCCGCGACCAGCATGGGCGGACGGGCGAAGTCGCGGTCGATCAGCAGCGTTTCCATGGCGCCGCAGATGCCGGTGCGGCGCATCTTGGCGTCGAGCACGATCGCGCGCGCCATGTCGGCGTCGGCGGACGCGTCGACGTAGACGTGATTGATCCCGTCGAGGTGCGCGAGCACGGGCACGCGCGCCTCGGCCTGGACGCGCGCGACGAGGCTCTTGCCGCCGCGCGGGATGATGAGGTCGATATGCGCGTCGGCGGCGAGCATCGCGCCGACCGCGGCGCGGTCGGTGGTGGGGACCAGCTGCACCGCCTCGGCCGGCAGCCCCGCCGCGACCAGCCCATCGGTGAAGGCGGCGTGGATCGCGCGGTTGCTCTCGATCGCCTCCGTGCCGCCGCGCAGGATCGCGGCGTTGCCCGCGCGCACGCACAGCGCCGCGGCATCCGCGGTGACGTTGGGCCGGCTCTCGTACACGATGCCGATCACGCCGATTGGCACGCGCACGCGGCTGAGCACCAGGCCGTTGGGGCGCGTCGCGGTGTCGATCACTTGGCCCAGCGGATCGTGAAGCGCGGCGACCGCGGCGACCGCGGCGGCGATCCCCTCGACCCGCGCGTCGTCGAGCCGGAGCCGATCGAGCATCGCGGGCGCCAGCCCCGCCGCGTCCGCGCGCGCCACGTCGACCGCGTTGGCGTCGAGGATGCGCGCGCGCGCGGCGCGCAGCGCGTCGGCGGCGCGGGCGAGTGCCGCGGCGCGGCGCGCGTCCGAACTGATGGCGAGCGTCGCGGCGGCGCCGCGCGCGGCCTCTCCCATGCGCGCGATCAGGGTCGAGGGAGCGTCGGGGTCGAGCATCGTGGCGCCGCACTAGCATGAACGCGGCAGCGACGCACGGCCGCGCGGCGCGCCACCACTGGCGGCGGGCGCGCGGGCGCTTACATGGGTTGGATGACAGACCAGCCCGTCGATCGCCGCCGCTTCCTCACCCTCGCCGGCATGGGTGCCGCCGCGACCACGCTGATGGCGTGCGGCGCCCGCTCGGCCGCGGCGGCGGAGCATTTCCCGATCACCAAGACCGAGGCGCAATGGCGCGCGCAGCTCGGCCCCGCCGCCTATCGGGTGCTGCGCGAGGAAGGCACCGAGCGGCCGTTCTCGAGCCCGCTCAACAGCGAGCACCGCGCGGGCGTGTTCGCGTGCAAGGGCTGCGCGCGGCCGCTGTTCTCGAGCAAGACCAAGTTCGAGAGCGGCACGGGCTGGCCGAGCTTCTGGGCGCCGTTGAAGGACGCGGTGGCGACGCGGCGCGACTCGACGCTGGGGATGACGCGGACGGAGGTGCATTGCCCGCGCTGCGGCGGGCATTTGGGCCACGTGTTCGACGACGGGCCGAAGCCGACGGGCCTGCGCTACTGCATGAACGGCGTGGCGATGACGTTTCGCGCGGCGTGACGCGGGGATCAGAGCGCTTCACCGACCAGCTTGACCCGCATTGTCTCGTCACCCCGGACTTGATCCGGGGTCCCGCTTTACCGCGGGGTAGGAGAAGGTAGCGGGATTCCGGATCAAGTCCGGGATGACTGGGCTGGTTTCAGTTCGCCGAGGCGAGCTGGATGCCGGTCGCGACGGAGACCGGCGCGCTGGTGGCGATGGTCATGGTCGGCAGCGCCGGCTCGGGCGCGGCGGGCTCGGCAGCCGGGGCGCCGTGCGCGTAGATGAAGCCCTGCACCGGGTTCACCGAGGTGCCGAGGTCGTGGTTGGCGGCGAACCAGACGCGGACCTGGCTCCAGTCGCCCGCAGGCGACACGTCGATCGCGCGCACGTCGCGCTCGATCCCGCCGCGGCGCGACCAGTTGGCGTGGGTCAGCAGCACCTCGCGGTCGTTGACGATCCGGCTGACCATCGCGACGTGGCCGACGCGCATCCGCGACGTCGCCTTGAACGCCATCACCGCGCCGACCGCCGGGGTGGTGCCGCGATCGTAGCGGCCGGCGGCCTGGCCCCACCAGGTGTTGGCGTTGCCGCGGATGTCGATGCCCGACACCTCGCGCGCGAAGGGCACGCACTGCAGATACTTGGCCGAGGCCGGAACCGCCGTCATCAGGGTGCACGAAACCACCAGCGCGAAACGCGCTGCCAAAATCTTCAAGTTCACGGGTGACCCCCCGGTCAAATGGAAGTGTTGAACGGCTGCTAGCCGGGGGTCGGGAAAACAACAAACGCCCGCGGAACCTTTTCGGACGAAGTGAGTGGGCGCGGCGACGAACCGGGTTTCACCCGCTCAACAGCGCAGAAAGGCTTACCTTTTCTCGGGCGTCAGGCGGTCGGTGCGGGCGAGGCGGGGTCGATCACCGGTGCGCCGGTCAGCCGTTCCATGCGCAGCGCGTGCTCGGCACGACCGAAGGGAAAGCGCGCGTAGAAGAAGGCGGCGAGGCAGGCGAGCACCGCGTAGCAGCCGGCATAGATCAGCGTCAGCCGATCGAGCACGGCTATGGGCACCTGCCCCGGCACCGCCTTGGCCGGAAACGACGCGGCGGTGAGGATCAGGCCACCGAGGAAGATGCCGATGCCGCTGGTGCATTTCTGGATAAAGAAGCCGCCGGAGAAGAACACGCCCTCCGACCGGCGGCCGGTGGTGACCTCCGAATCCTCCACCACGTCCGCGAGCATCGAGGCGCCGAGGATAAAGGCGGTGACCCCGCACGCGGTGGCGGCGGCCGCGATCGCGAACAGCAGCGGCAGCGCTACGCCCGAGCCGACCGCCGGGAAGAGGCCGGCGAGCCGCAGCCAGTAGGGCGTGGTGCCGATCGCCATGCCGAGCAGCGCCGCCGCCGCCGCGCCGCGCGGCTTGCTGCCCGCCGCCCCTATGCGCGGCGCGGCGACAAAGGCGATCGCGACCCCGCCGAACAGCGAGATGCTGAGCCACACGAAGTCGAAGCCGCGGAACCCCCACACGTAGGTGTAGAGATAGTTGGTCATCGCGTAGCTGATCCCCTGCGACGTATAGGCGAATAGCCCGGCGAGCATCAGGATCGCGAAGGCGCGGTTCTTCACCGTTTCGCGCATCTCGCGGAAATTGTCGGCGAGGCTCTGGCGCACCGCGGGCGGTTTGGGCAGGTTGGGGATCTCCTTGTGCGTGCCGAGCGCGGAGACGAGAATGGTCGCGCCCATGAACAAGGCGCCCGCGAGCGCGAACCCGCTGTATCCTGCGCGATTGAGCAGGCCGTTGGGGTAATCGGGCGTGGGCGCCAGGAACCAGACATAGGCGCCGACCAGCATCAGCAGCCCCCCTGCCCAGCCGAAGAGGTAGCGGTACGCCATGATGCGCGTGCGCTCGTCATAGTCGCCCGACAGTTCGGCGGCGAGCGCCTGGCTCGGCACCTCGTACGCGCTGACGGCGGAGCGGACGAGCACCGCAACCGCGAACAGCCAGCCGAGGATCATCTGCTCGGACGCCTGCGGCGGATTCCACAGCATGATCCAGCCGAGCATGATCGGCAGCGCGGCGCCGTACATCCACGGATGACGCCTGCCCCAACGCGTGCGCGTGCGATCGGAGAAGAAGCCGACGGTCGGGTCGACGAACGCGTCGATGATCAGCGCCGCCATGATGACCAGCCCGACCGTCGCCGCGGGCACGCCGACGACCTGATTGTAGAAGAGCAGCAGGAAGGTGCCGAAGCCCGAGTCCTTGACCCCGTAGGCGGCGGCGCCGACGCCGTAGCTCGCCATCGTCGCGGGCGAGAGGCGGCGCGCTTTTGGCGCGGTGCTGTGGTGCGCGGTGCTGGTGGGCGCGCTGCTGCGGGTGGTGCCCGCGGGATCGGCGCCGGCCGCGACGCTCACTGGAACGCTTCCAGCGCGGAGAAGAGCGACGGCTGAGTCGCGTCCCAGCTCGCGCGCGTGCCGATCGTGAGGCCGCCGTCGACGACGATCGACGTGCCGGTGACGAAGGCGGCGTCATCGCTGGCGAGATAGGCGACCGCGGCGGCGATATCCTCGGGGCGCCCGGCGCGCTTCACCGGTTGCGCGTGCGCGGCGATGCCGGCGATCGCCTGATCGGCCTGCGCGCGCTTGTCCTCGGGCACGTCGAGGTGGCGGGTGAAGATGCCGGTGGTGATGAAGCCGGGGATCACCGCGTTGACGCGAATGTCGTCCTGGGCGAGGTCAGCCGCGGCGAGCTTGGTCAGGTGGAGCACGCCCGCCTTGGCGGTCGAATAGGCGATCGGCGCGTAGCCGGTGCCGAGCGCGGACACGCTGGACGTGTTGACGATCGCGCCGCCGCCGCGACGCGCCATCAAGGGCGCGGCGTAGCGGATGCCGAGCGCCACCGAGCGGAGCAGCAGCGCCTGTGTCCGGTCCCAGTCGTCGGGTTCGATCGCGTCGATCTTCTCGCGCGCGCCGCCCGCGCCTGCATTGTTGAACAGGATGTCGAGCCCGCCGGCGTCGTCGGCCGCCCCGAGCAGCGCGGCGATCGCGTCGGCGCTGGTGACGTCGGTGTGCTGGAAATGGATGCGCCCGTTCGAGCGCACCGCCACTTCATCGCCCGCGGTCGCGTCGATGTCGCCGATCCAAACCTCGGCGCCCTCGTCGGCCAACCGGATGGCGGTCGCGCGGCCGATGCCCGATGCTCCGCCCGTCACGACCGCGCGCCTACCTGCAAGCCGCATCCGCTCTCCTGTTCCCCAGCCTCGCTGGCGTTTTCAGCATCATAGTATGGGGTATTGCGTCGTCAATCCCACACGCTTCGAATGTCGGGTTTGGCGGCCTTGTCTCGGCACGCCGGGCGCGATAGAGCGAGCGGGCTTCACCGATATGGGCAGAACATGGCTCTCGACACCGAAACCTTCGACGCGCTGATCGATCACCTGCGCCGCTTCGTCGCCGATCGGCTCCGCCCGCTGGAGGGCGAGGTCGAGGCGAACGACGCGATCCCCGACGCCGTCGTGCAGGAGATGCGCGAGATGGGGCTGTTCGGCCTGTCGATCGCGGAGGAGTACGGCGGGCTGGGGCTCGATATGCTGGAAGAAGCCAAGGTCGCGATCGAGATGGGGCGGACCACGCCCGCGTTCCGGTCGACATTCGGCACCAATGTCGGGATCGGCAGCCAGGGGCTGGTGATGGCGGGGACGCCGGAACAGAAGGCGGAGTGGCTGCCGCGGATCGCCAGCGGCGAGATCGTCACCAGCTTCGCGCTGACCGAGCCGGATGTGGGCTCGGACTCCGGCAGCGTGAAGACCCGCGCGGTGCGCGACGGCGACGTGTACCGGCTGTCGGGTACCAAGCGCTACATCACTAATGCCGACAAGGCCGACCTGTTCAGCGTCATGGCGCGGACCGGCGAGGAGCCCGGCGCGCGCGGCGTGTCGGCGTTCCTGGTGCCCAAGTCGCTCGCCGGCATCACGATCGGCGAGCCCGAGAAGAAGATGGGGCAGAAAGGCGCCAAGGTCGCCGACGTCAATTTCGACGACGTCGCGGTACCGGTCGCCAACCGGCTGGGCGCGGAAGGTGAAGGCTTTAAGATCGCGATGCGCGTGCTCGACCGCGGGCGGCTGCACATCAGCGCGGTGTGCGTCGGCGTGGCGGAGCGGTTGATCGCGGACTGCGTCGCCTACACCGCCGAGCGGAAGCAGTTCGGCAAGCCGCTGGCCGACCACCAGTTGATCCAGGCGATGATCGCCGACAGCAAGACCGAGGCGCTCGCCGCGCGCGCGCTGGTGCTCGAAACGGCCGCGCGCAAGGACGCGGGCGACGACGTGGTGATGGAGAGCGCGGCGGCGAAGTATTTCGCGTCCGAGATGGTCGGGCGCGTCGCCGACCGCGCGGTGCAGATCTACGGCGGCGCGGGCTATATCGCCGATTACGGGATCGAGCGGCTGTACCGCGACGTGCGGCTGTTCCGCATCTACGAGGGCACGAGCCAGATCCAGCAGATCATCATTGCGCGCGAGACGATGAAACGCGGCGGCTGAGCCGCCCGGGGAAACGCGGCGGCTGAGCCGCCCGGGGAAACGCGGCGGCCGAGCAGCATTTCACGGGAGAGGGTAGCGGTTGGGGCAGCCCCTCACCCCGGCCCTCTCCCCGGTGGGGAGAGGGAGAAGTGATGGATACGAGCAAGCTGTTCCGGTTGGACGGGCGCGTCGCGCTGGTGACCGGGGGTAGTCGGGGCATCGGCAAAATGATCGCAGCGGGGTTCGTCGCGCAGGGCGCGACCGTGTACGTGTCGAGCCGCAAGGCGCCGGCGTGCGATGAGACCGCGGCGGAATTGGGCGAGCGCTGCATTAGCCTGCCCGCCGACGTCTCCACCGTCGAGGGCTGTCGCGCGCTGGCCGCGAAGCTTTCCGAGCGCGAGGAGCGGCTCGACGTGCTGGTCAACAACGCGGGTGCCGCCTGGGGCGCGCCGTTCACCGAGTTCCCCGAGAGCGGGTGGGACAAGGTGATGGACCTGAACGTCAAGTCGCCGTTCTTCCTGACGCAGGCGCTCCACCCGCTGCTCAAGGCCGCAGGTAGCCGCGAGCAGCCGGCCAAGGTGATCAACATCACCTCGATCGACGGGCTGCGGCTCAATCCGTGGGACACGTACAGCTATCACGCGTCCAAGTCGGCGCTGATCTACCTGACCAAGCGGATGGCGGCGGAACTGGTCAAGGACGCGATCAACGTGACCTCGATCGCGCCGGGCGCCTTCGCCAGCGAGATGAACCGCGCCGCGCGCGACCACGGCGTCGCGGTGGCGAAGCGCATCCCGGCGCAGCGGATCGGCGTCGAGGAGGACATGGCGGGTACCGCGATCTTCCTCGCCAGCCGCGCGGGCGATTACGTGATCGGCGACACGATCGCGGTCGACGGCGGCGTCGTCAACGCGAGCCTGGGCACGTCAGTAGAGCCGTAAGTGGGGTCACCTGTGACGTCGCCCCTGACCTGATCCGGGGCCTCACTTCTCCGGGGCAGGAGAAGGCAGCGGGTTCCCGGATCAAGTCCGGGACGACGATGAGTTGAAGCGGTCGGTAGCTCCCCCGCACCTCACACGAACGGCAGGTTCGCCTCGCGCACCGCGGCGACGTAGCGCTGCATCGCGGTCGCGGCGGCGGAGGATAGCTTGAGAAAGGCGCGGCGCTTGTCGAACGGGTCGGCCTCGCGGTCGAGCAGCCCGGCGTCGGTCAGCTTGGCGATCCAGCGCAGCGCGGTGGTGGGCGGGACGGCCGCCGCGATGCACAGGCTCGACACCGACACCTGCGCGCGTTCGAGTTGCGCGGCGAGCAGGTCGAGCAGCATGTCCCACGCCGGGTCCTCGAACAGGCCGCCTTCGAAGAAGCGGTCGCGCAGGCGGCGGGCGCGGATCACCTCGCGCACCTGCGCGGCGGTGACCTGGAAATCGGCCGGCGGCGGCGCGAAGCGCAGCGCCATCTCCTTGGGCGGGCGCTGCTCGGCGCTGCCGCGATTGCTGAGCCGCGCCACCACTTCGGCGATGCGCGCGACTTCGGCGTTGAGGCGGGTGAGGCGCGCGGACTCGCTCTCGCGCACGCTGCGGTCGTGGAGCGCCTCGTCGAACGAGCTCGCCTCAAGGAGCGCGCTCACCCAGTCGGCCTCGGTCGGGTCGCACAGGTGGAACAGCGTCGAGTGCGTGCAGATCGCGGCGACGGCGTCGATCGACGCGGCGTCGGACGAGACGATCAGCGGCCAGGCACGCGCCGCCGCCAGCGCCTCGACCTGTTCGAGCCGGTCGACCGCGGCCGCGTCCGCCACGTCGCAGACGACCACCAGCTTGCCGGTGAAATGCTCGATGATCTCCGTCACACCGGCGGGCGACCCGGCCTGCGCCACCTTGCCGCCGAGCGCGTCGACCAGTTGCGCCGCGTCGTCGCGCGCGCCCAGCAGCACGGCGGTGAAGCGTTCGCGCATGATCGAGCCGTAGTCGGCCTGATAGGTCGCCATCAATCACCACTCCCGCCGTTGCCCGTGCCCCCACGAAGCAATCTACATCAGTGATGCTTACTATCTTGGCAGATTTATATACTAGTCAAGCGACTTGACGATTTCCTCGACCATCTTCTTCGCGTCGGCGAGCAGCATCATGGTGTTGTCCATGTAGAAGACATCGTTGTCGACGCCCGCGTAGCCGACGCCGCCCATGCTGCGCTTGATGAACAGGACCGTTTTCGCCTTCTCGACGTCGAGCACGGGCATGCCGTAGATCGGCGACGTTTTGTCGGTCTTGGCCGCCGGGTTGGTGACATCGTTGGCGCCGATGACGAAAGCGACGTCGGTCTGCGCGAATTCGGAGTTGATGTCCTCGAGCTCGAACACCTCGTCGTAGGGCACGTTCGCCTCGGCGAGCAGGACGTTCATGTGGCCGGGCATGCGGCCCGCAACCGGGTGGATCGCGTATTTGACACGGACGCCGTGCTCCTTGAGCTTGTCCGCCATCTCGCGCAGCACGTGCTGCGCCTGCGCGACCGCCATGCCGTAGCCGGGCACGATGACGACCTGTTCGGCCTGGCTCATCAGGAAGGCCGCGTCCTCGGCCGAGCCGCGCTTCCACGGGCGGTCGACCTTGGCGCCGCCACCGCTGCCGCCTTCCGCCGACTGACCGAAGCCGCCCGCGATCACGCTGATGAAGGAGCGATTCATAGCGCGGCACATGATGTAGCTGAGGATCGCGCCCGACGAGCCCACCAGCGCGCCGGTGATGATCATCGCGGTATTGTGGAGCGTGAACCCCATCGCGGCCGCGGCCCAGCCCGAGTAGCTGTTGAGCATCGAGACGACGACCGGCATGTCCGCGCCGCCGATCGGCACGATCAACAGGAAGCCGATCGCGAAGCTCAGCAGCACGACGATCCAGAAATCGAACGGCGACTGCGTGTGCCAGAAACCGAAGGCGAAGAAGGCGATCATCAAACCGACGCCGAGATTGATCGGGTGGCGCGCGGGCAGCAGGATCGGTGCGCCGCCCATGTTGCCGTTGAGCTTTAGGAAGGCGATAACCGAGCCGGAAAAGGTGATCGCGCCGATCGCGACGCCCAGGATCATCTCGATCCGGCTGACCTGGTGGATGACGGCGAACGGCTGCCCGATCAGCGGCGTGACGACATGGGCGATCCCGAAGGCGACGGGGTTAAGGTAGGCGGCGACCGCCACCAGCACCGCGGCGAGGCCGACGAGGCTGTGGAAGGCGGCGACGAGCTGCGGCATCGCAGTCATCGCGATGCGGCGCGCGGTGGTGATGCCGATCGCGGCACCGACGCCGATCGCGGCCAGGATCTCGAACACCGCGGATTTGTCGACGCGCGAGAAGATCGCGGCGTAACCCTCGCCCTCGACGATCAGCGACACGGTCGGCACGTGCGTGACCAATGTGGTGACGACCGCGATTGCCATGCCGATCATGCCGTAGCGGTTGCCCTGCTGACTGGTCGTCGGGCTCGACAGGCCGCGCAGCGCCAGAATGAAGCACACGCCCGAGACGAGGTAGGCGAGCGCCACCCAGGGATTGACCGCGACCTGTTCCACTTCGTTGCTCCCCCGATAATTCCGTCACCCTGCCCGCTGTCGCGCGGACGGCGCGCGTCAGTGCTTGGCGACCGCGGGCCGCTCCTTCTTCTTGTACATGGCGAGCATCCGGCTGGTGACCGCGAAGCCGCCGAAGATGTTGATGCTGGCGAGCACGACCCCGAGCAGCCCCAGCCACTTCGACCCCGCGCTGCCCACCGCCGCGCTGGCGATCAGCGCGCCGACGATGATGACCGAGGAGATCGCGTTGGTCACCGCCATCAGCGGCGTGTGAAGCGCGGGCGTGACCGACCAGACGACGTAATAGCCGACGAAACACGCCAGCACGAAGATCGACAGGATTGCGACGAAGTCCATCAGTTAGCCTCCCCAACATGGGGAGGGGGACCATGCGAAGCATGGTGGAGGGGGCGCGCCGCGCACGAGACGATCGCGGCGAGAACGCCGTCCACGTCCCGCGTCACGTCGCTCGCCCTCACCCGCACAACGCGAAAGCCATTCTCCCGTATGAATTGATCACGCACCCGGTCCGCTCCGGCGCGAACGCCGTCGTGCACGGCACCGTCCACCTCCACGACGAGACGTGCGCTGAGGCAGCAGAAATCGACCACGTAAGGGCCGATCGGATGTTGCTTGCGGAACCGCAGGTCGAGCGCCTGGCCGCGAAGGCGCTGCCAGAGCGGCACCTCGGGATAGGACATGGAGCGCAGGAGCCGGCGCGCGAGCGCGACTTCCGGGCGCTTCGCGGGTTGCACGCCCCCTCCACCGCGCTGCGCGCGGTCCCCCTCCCCGTTCCGGGGAGGACAGGAGGTCACGCGGACAGCCTCGCGTTCACGATCTGCCCGTCCCTGGTCAGCCGGACCGCGTCGCCGATCTCGGCGTCGAGGACCGGGCGGCCCTGTTCCTTGTCCCAGAAGGTCGACAGGAAGTTGTACAGGTTGCGCGCGAACAATGCCGACGCGTCGGTGGCGAGGCGGCTGGCGACGTTCTTGTGCCCGATGATCCGGACGCCGTGGCGCGTCACCACCTCGCCCGCGACCGCACCCTCGACGTTGCCGCCCTGCTCCACCGCCAGGTCGACGATCACGCTGCCCGGGCGCATCGTGGCGAGCTGCGCGTCGCTGACGAGCCGCGGCGCGGGGCGACCAGGGATCAGCGCGGTGGTGATGACGATGTCCTGCTTGGCGATGTGCGCGGACACCAGCTCGGCCTGCGCGGCCTGATACTCGGGGCTCATCTCGCCCGCGTAGCCGCCCGAACCCTCGCCCTCGATCCCCTTCACGTTCTCGACGAAGATCGGCTTCGCGCCGAGCGACTGGATCTGCTCGCGCGTGGCGGAGCGGACGTCGGTGGCGGATACCTGTGCCCCCAGCCGCCTGGCGGTCGCGATCGCCTGCAGCCCGGCGACGCCGACGCCCATCACGAACACCTTGGCGGCGCTGACCGTGCCCGCCGCGGTCATCATCATCGGGAAGGCGCGGCCATATTCGGCCGCGGCGTCGAGCACCGCCTTGTATCCGGCCAGGTTCGACTGCGACGACAGGATGTCCATCGACTGCGCGCGGGTGATGCGCGGCATGAACTCCATCGCCAACGCCTCAAACCCTGCGTCGGCGTAGCTCTCGACCCGCGCGCGCTCACCGAAGGGATTGAGCGCGGCGACGATCCACGCGCCGGTCGCGGCACCCGCGATCGTCGCGACGTTCGGGCCCTGCACGCCCAGCAGGATATCCGCACCCGCGACCGTCGCCGCGCGGTCGCCGACGCTCGCCCCCGCCGCGGCGTAATCCGCGTCGGCGTAGGACGCGCGCGCGCCCGCGCCCGCCTCCACCGCGACCTGCGCCCCGAGGCTCGCGAACTTTTTCACCGTTTCCGGTGTCGCGGAAACGCGGCGCTCGCCGTCCGCGGCTTCGGCCAGGACAGCGATCTTCACCATGGTCAGGCGATCAGCCAGATGACGAAGAAGGCGATGATGACAACGGCGACCGTGCCCCACTTCAACATCGCGATCACGCGATCGTAGGTGGAGACGTGCGCCTTCAACTGCGACGGTTGAGCAGCCATTTGGTCCTCTCGAGGCTTGGTCGTTTCGTGCCCGACCCTATGCACGCGTGGCCGCGCTGGCAACGGCCGATGTGAGACGCGCCGCATGTCTAATCATGGGACGGTTTAAGCTCAGCTTTACTCCATTACGCTATTTACATCCCCGAGAACCTGTCGGGGACGTAGGAATGACGCGCAACGGGCAGCGCTTACTGATGCTGATCGACGAGGAGCCGGCGCAGCGCCGGCTGGTCGCGGCACTGGCCGCGCGCGGCGGCTGGCGGACCTTGTTCGCCAATGACGGCGAGATGGCGCTGGCGACGCTGGGCACGCACGAGGGCATGCAGCTCGACGCGATCCTGCTCGACCATTGGGCGGACGACGCCGCCGCCGCCACGCTGATCGCCGAATTGCGCGCCAACCGCCCGTCGCTGCCGATCCTGCTGCTGACCGCCAACGGCTCGGTCGCGCACGCGGTGTCGGCGATGCGCGCGGGCGCGACCGATTTCCTGGTCAAGCCGCTGGCACCCGAGCGCCTGTTACAGGCGCTGGACGCGGCGGTCGCGGGCAGCGCGGCGGGCGAGCTGCGCCCATTGACCGAGAAGATTCCAGCGATGCTCGAGTTCGACGAGATCGTCGGATCGGCACCCGAATTCCGCGCCGCGCTGGCGATCGCGGCCAAGGCGGCGCGCGCGCGCGTGTGCGTGCTGATCGAGGGCGAACCGGGCGTCGGCAAGGAAGTGGTGGCGGAGGCGATCCACAACGCGTCCCCGCGCAGCCGCACCGCGATGGTCACGATCGACTGCGGCGCGCTACCCGCCAACCAGATCGAGAGCGAGCTGTTCGGGCACGAGAAGGGCGCCTTCACCGGCGCGTTCGAGCGCAAGATCGGGAAGCTCGTCGAAGCCGATGGCGGCACGGTGTTCCTCGACCACGTCGACGCGATCCCGCTGGAGGCGCAGGCCAAGCTGCTCCAGGTGCTGCACACCGGCGAGGTGCAGCCGATCGGCGCGCGCCACCCGCGCGACGTCGACGTGCGCGTGATCGCAGCCAGCGACAAGAATTTGCCCGACGAGGTCGAGGCGGGCCGGATGCGCGAGGACCTGTTCTACCGGTTGAACGCGGTGCAGGTGACGATCCCCCCCTTGCGCGCGCGCGCGGGCGACATCCCCGCATTGTCGCGGCACCTGCTGGCGCGGATCGCGGGGCAGCCGGGGTTGCGCGAACTGGGGATCACCGACGACGCGCTGGCGCTGCTGGTCGACTATCACTGGCCGGGGAACGTCCGGCAGTTACAGGACGCGTTGTTCCGCGCCGCGGTGCTGTGCGAGGGCGACGCGCTGACCCGCGCCGACTTCCCGCAGATCGCGCGCGCGGGCGGGCGATCGCCGCGCGGCGCGCCGGTGGCGATGGCGCAGTCGGGCGGGATCACCTTGTTCCTGGCGGACGGCAATCTGCGCCCGCTGGAGCAGATCGAGGCGGATGTGATCCGGCTGGCGATCGGCCATTACCGCGGGCGGATGACCGAGGTCGCGCGACGGTTGGGGATCGGGCGTTCGACCCTGTACCGCAAGCTGAGCGAGCTGGGGATCGACAGCGCGGCTTGAGGCGCCGGTCGCCGCTGCTAGGCTGGCGGCATGGCGAGACATATCCTCATCACAGGCGCAGCCTCGGGCATCGGGCTGGCGTGCGCGCGGCACCTGGCGGCGCACGGCGCGGCGCGGCTGGTGCTGGTCGACCGCGATGCCGAGGCACTGGCGCGCGTCGAGCTGCCGGTCACCGTCGACCGGGTCGCGGGTGACGTGCGTGACGAGGCGATGTGGGAGAATGCGCGCGCGCCCATCGCCAGGATCGACGGGGCGGTGGTGAACGCGGGCGTGGGTGGTGCGGGGCCGATCACCGAGCTGTCGCTGACGGAGTGGCAGCGGATCGTCTCGGTCAACCTCGACGGCGCGTTCCTGACAATGCGGGCGGCGATGCGCGCGATGAAGGGGGCGGGCGGCGCGATCGTGGCGACAGCGTCGGCCGCGGGGATCAAGCCGGAAGCGGGCGTGGCGGCGTACGGCGCGTCGAAGGCGGCGCTGCTCCACCTCGTCAGGGTAGCGGCGAAGGAGGGCGCGGCGGATCGCATCCGCGTCAACGCGGTCGCGCCCGCGGGGGTCGAGACGCCGGTGTGGGACGCGGTGCCGATGTTCGCCGACCGGGCCGCGGAGGTCGGGCGCGATGCGGCCTTCGCGGAGCTTGCGGCGATGGCGACGCCGCTGGGACGCTACGCCAAGCCCGAGGAGATCGCGACGCAGGTCGCGTTCCTGCTGTCGGACGCCGCGGCGCTGATCACCGGCGCGACCTTGGTGTGCGACGGCGGCTATACGCTGTAGCTCGCTACCGCTTAGCTCACCACAGCACGCCCTTGACCGGCTGCAGCGGCGCGGGCGCGTCGTCGCCGATCGACTGGAGCAGGTCGATCTCGATCGTGCGGCACATGCCGGTCAGCGGCACGTCGTGCACCGTGTTGGCGAACGGATCGACCAGGTCCTCGCCGATCGCCAGCACTGCCAGGAACATCAGGCTGGCGACGGTCGAGCCGAGCGGGGTGGCGTAGCCGAGCGTTTCGACCAGTCCGATCGGCAGCAGGATCGCGAACACGTGGGTGAACAGCGTCGGCAGGAAGCGGTACTGATTGGGCAAGGGCGTGTTCTTGATCCGCTCCATGCCGCCTTGCGCGTTGGCGATGTCGACCAGCACCGCCTCCATCTGCGTCTGCTGGATGGTGTCGATCCAGCCGTTGCGCCGCGCGATTTCGATGCGGCGGCCGGTGCCGTCGAGCAGGCCGTTGGCGGTGTTGACCCGCTTGAGCGAGAGGTGCGCCTCGTCCTGCGACAGATATTTGAGCACCACGTCGTCGACCTTCTGCTTGCGCAACTGGCAGCGCAGCGCGTTGACGTAGGCGATCTGGCGCAGCACGATCGTGCGGATCATGTCGCGCGCCTCTGGATCGGGCAGGAAGTTGCGCGCGGCGCGGGCGATGTTGCGCGACGCGTTGATCATCGCACCCCACAGCGTCCGCGCCTCCCACCAGCGGTCGTAGGCCGAGTTGACGCGGAAGCCGAGGAACAGCGCGAGCACCGAGCCGAACAGCGTCAGCGGCAGCGACGGCGCGCGGAATGGGAAGCGCATGTAGATAATGGTAACGATCACGTCCCAGATGAACAGAACGGTGAGTGGCTTCCAGACTTCGAGGAATATCTGCTTGGCGCGGGGTACGGAGGTAACGATCATGACGCGCCTGTAACCGCTATCGCGCCGAACGGATGCATGGATCGTGTCGTCGGTGCGGGCAAGAAACGCTTTGAAACTGCTTGAACGAGGCGCGGCAACGAAACGGCCGGTCGCGTCAACCGACCAGCGCGCGGTCGCGCAGGCCGCGCCAGACGCGCAGCGCCTGCACCGTTTCCGCGACATCATGGACGCGCAGCAATTGCACGCCGGCGTGCGCGCCCGTCACCGCGAGCGCGACCGAGCCGCCGAGCCGCTCGGTCACCGGCGCCTCGTTGGACAGCGCGCCGATCAGCCGCTTGCGGCTGGCGCCAAGCATGATGGGGCAGCCGAGCCCGTGGAAGATCGCCAGATTGTTGATCAGCGCGAGATTGTCGGCGAGCGACTTGCCGAAGCCGATGCCGGGATCGACCATGATCCGCGCGCGATCGACCCCGCCTGCGACCACCGCGTCGACGCGCGCTTCGAGCCAGTCGAACACGTCAGTCACGACGTTGGCGTAGCCGCTGCCGCCGTGCGGGCCCGATTTCGGGTCGGGCGAATGCATCAGAATGACGGGCGCGCCGCTGCGGGCGACGACCTCCAGCGCGCGGTCGTCCCATAGCAAAGCGGCGACGTCGTTAACGATGCCAGCGCCGGCGGAGAGCGCGGTGTCCATCACCGCGGCCTTGCGCGTGTCGACCGAGACGAGCACGCCCGCGCCCGCCAGCCGCTCGACCACCGGTGAAACGCGGCGCGCCTCGTCCTCTTCCCACACCAGCGCGGCGCCGGGACGGGTCGATTCGCCGCCGACGTCGATCAGCGCGGCACCCGCGGCGGCCATCGCGACCCCTGCGGCGGCAGCCGCGGCGGGATCGTCGTGGAGCGCGCCGCCGTCGGAGAAGCTGTCGGGGGTGACGTTCAGGATGCCGGCGACCTGCGGCTGGTCGAAACGCAGCGTGCGGGACCCCAGCTGCCACGCGGGCCGGGACGCGGTGACGCGCGCGTGGAGCGTCGCGGCGCGCGCGCCCAGCGCGGCGACCTCGGCAACGGGTATGGTGAAGCGGCGCCCGGCGTCCAGCACCTCGTAGGCGGCGAACCACTGCATCCCGCCCGCCAGACGCGCGACCGCGCCGTCGGGGTGCGCCGCGGGCGTGTCGACGAACTGGACCGGGCGCAGGTGCATCAGGCGCTCACGGCTGGGTCGCGAGCAGGTAGGTCTGTCGCAGCGCGTCGATCGGCTGGAGCGCGCCCGCGACCTCGTGGTGCCAGAAGGTCCAGCCGTTGCACGCCGGCGCGTTCTGAAGTGCGGAGCCGAGCTTGTGGATCGAGCCCGAAGCCCCGCAGGTCGAGAGCAGGCTGCCGTCGGCGCGGACGGTGGCGGTGAAGCGGCGGCGCGCGTCGGTGAGGATCGTGCCGGGGGTGAGGAGGCCGTTCTCGACCAGCACGCCGAACGCGACCTTGGGCGCGCTGCGCGGGCTCTGCATCGTCGCGAGCGCGGATTCGTCGAGCGGCAGCGCGGCGGCGATCCGCTCCATCGCGGCGTCGACGTAGCCGAGCTCGCGCTCGATCCCGATCCAGCGGCGCCCCAGGCGCCGCGCGACCGCGCCGGTCGTGCCGGTGCCGAAGAAGGGGTCGAGCACGACGTCGCCGGGCTTCGTGCTGGCAAGTAGGATGCGGTAGAGCAGCGCCTCGGGCTTCTGCGTCGGATGGACCTTGACCCCGCCCTTCTTCAACCGCTCTTGCCCGCCGCAGATCGGGAACTCCCAGTCGGAGCGCATCTGGAGCTCGTCGTTCAGCGTCTTCATGCTGCGGTAATTGAAGGTGTATTTCGCCTTCTCGGCCTTGGACGCCCAGATCAATGTCTCGTGCGCGTTGGTGAAGCGGGTGCCGCGGAAATTGGGCATCGGGTTGGCCTTGCGCCAGACGATGTCGTTCAGGATCCAGTAGCCGAGATCCTGCACCGCCGCGCCGACGCGGAAGATGTTGTGGTAGCTGCCGATCACCCACAAGGTACCGTCGTCCTTGAGGATGCGGCGCGCCTCGGCCAGCCAGGCACGGGTGAAGGCGTCGTAGGACGCGAAGCTGTCGAACTTGTCCCAATCGTCGGTAACCGCGTCGACGTGGCTGCCATCGGGGCGGTTGAGGTCGCCGCCGAGCTGGAGGTTGTAGGGCGGGTCGGCGAAGATCATGTCGACCGATTTGGCGGGCAGCGCGCGCATCGCGGCGACGCAATCGCCCAGCACGATCTGATCGAGCGGGAGCGGCGACTCTTCCGCGGCGACCGCGCGCCTGGACCGCGCGACCTTCGTTAACACACCCATCGACCAGCCCCCTTGAACGGCGCCTATCGTGCGGGAAAGTCGGACTCCGTCAAGCATGCTTCGTCGACGATGCCGCCA
>NZ_JBELMJ010000048.1:0-19392 GCF_042095875.1 Sphingomonas sp. | reverse complement strand
CGGCGGACGACGTGTCGGCAGCCGCCGACCGCGCGGGCGAGAACATCGAGCAGGCTGGTGACCGCGCCGCGGCCGAGTCGAGGGAAGCCGCGCGCGATGCCGACGCCGCCGCTGACCGGGCAGGCGAGAAGATGGAGCGCGCCGGCGACCGCGCCGCCGATCGCACGGGCGCCGCGCTCCAGAACGCGGGATCGGCGATCCGCGACTGATACGACGCGACCGGCAGCGTGACCGTCACGCTGCCGGTTGTTCTACGCGCCGATGATGCAAGGTGCCGATTTAGGCGGTGGTGGACGCACTTGGGCTCGAACCAAGGACCCGCTGATTAAGAGTCAGCGGGCGCGCATCAACCGGGCCGGCAACTACCCGCGTTTACGCCCTTTTTCAAGCAGGGGGGTGCAGAATGGGCGAGGGGGGTGCAATCGACCATCCGCAACGGTCCATTAACCCCGCTGCGTCATGCTCCCGACATGGACTTCACGGAAGAGGAACGGCGCGCATGGCACGAGGCCCGGCGACGCGGCGACGACGATGCGGACGGTTGTTCGGACGGTGTCCCGGCGCACGTCTGCCTCCACTGCGGCAATGAGTTCGTGAGCAGCGCCGGCGTCGTGACCGAGGACGCTGCGATATGCGACGTCTGCAACGGAGACTGATTAGGCGCTGCGGCGATCGGCGAGCAGTTTGATGCCGCCGAGTACCACGCCCCCGACGATTGTCGCCAGCGTGGCCCACAGCTTGTTGTTGCTGTCATTCGCCTTGGCGGCGGTCTTCGCCTGCCTCGTCTTCTCCCGCTCGCGCTTGAGATAGAGCCTGGTGAACTCGAGGCGCGCCTGATCAGTTTCAAGGTTCTGGGCGATGTGCGACAGGCTCTCGGAATCACCCTTGATCGCGGACTTTATGCTGTCCTGCGCGCCCCTCTGGCTCTCCGCCGCCATGTCGGCGATGCGCTTAACGGCTTCATAGGATCCGGCGATCGCCTGGAATACCTGGATGAACTCCTGCGCGGAGATGCCGCTGATGGAGCCGTTCTGTACACCGTCGATGATCTGCTGAACCTTGGGTGGCAGCTTGCGCTCGCCGTCGCTGGCCGCGTCGTCAGGCATCATCGTGTCCATGATTCGTCCCCCCTCGTCGACACGCTAGCGGAACGTCGATCGGGTCGCCACGCAGTTCCTAGTCAGCCCCAAATTCGCGACGCTTCGCGGCCTCCTCCATGAGCGCCGCCGCCCGCTTCTGGTCCTCACGCGCGGCGAGATACTTGAGCGCCATCTGGTAGGTGCTGTGACCGATGACGCTGACGATGGTCGCGACGGTCGCGCCGGCCTCGTTGAGCGTGCCCGCGGCACTGTAGCGCAGGCCGTGGAACGAAATGTCGACCCAGCCCTGCTCGTCGAGCCAGGATCGCAGGTGCTCGCTGTACAGGCGTTCCGAATAGGCCTTGCCGTTGTCCTGGACGAGCAGCTGCGGCGCGTCGTCCTTATCGTTCGCACCCAGTCTGCGGGCGAGCAGGTTCACGAGCGGACCGGTCGCGTATACGTCGACCAGGTTGCCGGTCTTCTCCTGCCGGATGCGCACCTGCGGACCGACCGACTGCGACTTGAGCATGTTGCAGCAGGTCTTCAGCCGCTGTCCAGTGTAGGTGCCGAGGATGACCCCGTCGCGAATGTGTCGCGGGCCGTGCTCGATCGCGTACTGGATCTGGTGCTCGGTCCACGGCTTGCGGCCGTCGACGTTCTTCTTCCGGTGCAGCTTGCGCATGCCGCCCGCCGGATTCCGCGCGATGTGGTGGTTCTCGACCGCCCAGCCGAACAGTGCGCTCAGGACCGACTTAAAGTAATCGGCCGTCCGAGCGCCCGTGGTCTTCGTCACGGGGGCCGGCGGCTTGCGCTTCGAACCCTTCCGTCCCGCCTCGGCAGCGGCGGCATCGTCGGCCTCGCGCTTGGCAATGGCCGCTCTGCGCGCCTCGACGGTCGCCGCCTTCACCTGGCTTCGCATGTTCTGTACGCCTTGGGGGCTGAGCCTGGCATACGGAAGATCGCCGGCCATGCGGCAGAGGCGGTCCAATTCGCGATCGTAGTCGGTGCGCGTCTTGTCGGCGAGCTGATCCCACTCGTCGCTCCTGCGATACATATCGACCAGGGACCTTATCGACCCCTCGTCCGCACGCTGCGCCTTGGCCAGGATCTCGCCCTCCACCTTGGCCAGGAGCGGCGCGTAGACGCGCTGGAATCTTGCCTCGCCGGGCTGACCGGGGATGCGGGTGCGCTCGACGAGGGGATGGCGGAAGTACCATCGATATCGTCCGTTGCGCAGTCGCTTGTCGAGGAAGCGGAGCTGAACCTCGGTCATCAGCCCGCCTTCGCGAAGCGCGCGGCGAACGGGTCGGCGTCGCGATCGCGGTCGTTGGCGGCGCCGCCGGCGGCGCCGCCGGCGGCGACGCCGAACTGGCGATCGATCATCGCATCCAGGTCGTCGCGGAGCCACACCCGCACGCCGCCGTCGCGAATCCCAGCCGGGTAGGTACCCGCCTTGACCCGGTCCAGGAAGGTCTGCTCGCTCACGTCCAGATAGGCGGCGGCGGTGGTCGCGCGCATGCGGCGGGGGACGAAGGCGAAGGTCATGCCGACACCGTACGGCGTCCCAGCCTTCCCGCGCCGAGACAGCGGGATTGCACTCCCATGACCGAAGCGGCGATCCGCCAGCCTATCGCGTCGATCGCGTGGGCACCGTCCGCGACGCGGACTGGACGATTTAGGACCGGTACGGCGGATGGGCAGCTCTCGCGCGCCCATGCCACCAGCAGCAGCGTCACGTCCCCGGCGGGTTGGTCGCGCCACCATTGGCCGGTGAAGGCCGCGAGCAGGAGAAGCGCGACGGCGGGAATCATCCAGGCGCGCACCGGCGTCACGGCTGCCATCCGGGTACGAGGCTCATCAGGCGCAGCACGTCGATGCGAGTGAGTGAGCCGATGGCGACCAGCGGCTCGAGATCGGCCGCGCACAGGTGGCGGAGTTCCGGCTTCGAGAAGGAGGGCGTCCGCAGGGTGCATAGCGCCTCGATGATCTCGACCATGGTCCAGCCGCGCACGTCGACCTCGATCACGCGGCGCTGCTCGAAGGCCATGATGACGTCGAGATTGGTCAGCACGTTGCCGCTCAGGCCGCTGTCCGACAGGAAGACGCCACGTACCGATGTCCAGTGGACCGGGAGGGCGATGGGTCGGCCGCGCCGCCGTTCGCCGCTCACAGGACCCTCGCGACCTGATTGCGCGCGCAGGTCAGATCGATCACGCCCAATTCCAGCAGGGCGTCGACGTCGGCGATCGTCATGCGACGATACGCGGATTGCCGGTCCGGAGCGGCCTCGGCCATGCGGCGCCCGTCCAGAATCCAGACGCGCCCGTCCGGCAGTGTCACGGTGCCGTGGAGCCCATCCAGGGTCTCGTGGATCGAACCTACGACGTACAGTTCCGGCATGCGCCCTCCGCGCGTCGCGGGGGCGCTCGGCGGTACGCCTTTCGCTCCTCCCCATCACGACCGGACGCATTTCAGCAGTTCTTCAGTCCATCCTCTGGCTAGCGGGGTTCCGATCAGAGCATTGGTGCAGGAGAGCAGCCCAACGCATCGCCTCCACCACCCCGTCGAGCCAGCCGCCCTCCACCAGATCCGCGAGCACGTCCTCGGTCCAGTCTGGCCGCGCACGGATGAGCGTCGAGGCCCTACGCAGGTGCGCCTCGACGGCGGGCTGCGCGCGGTAGCAGTTGTCGATCATCAACGCGCCTCCGCTGGCTGCATGTCTCCGATCCAGCGCATCGCGCCCATCGGTCCACCAAGGGCATCCATCAGCACCCCCGCCACGTCCTCGGCCGCTTCCGGCCGGTCGCGGACCGCAGCCTCGATCACTCGCAGCGCCAGCGGCCAGAGCCGCTTGAAGTAGCGCGAATGATCGGGGTCCGCCTCCGCCAGTTCGTCGGCTTTGCCGCGGCGGTGGTCGATCTGCACGACGCCGGTGAGACCATCCTCAACGTACACGGTGGCGGTGAGGGCCCCGGCGGTAGCGACCACCAGCGTCTCGGCTTCGCGGATGCAGGCGATGGATGTGGTCACGCCGCCCGGTCACCGTGTTCGAGGACCGCCACGCACGTTCCCATCAGCCGCATCGCTTGCATGACGTCCATGCGCATGAAGCTGGTGAACTGATCGAGCTCGTCGCCGACGATGTCCAGCCAGTGTGCAATGCCGACGGGCCAGAGGCTGGCGCAGACGAGGATTGCCGCCAGCCGGCACGCCATACCCTCGCAGTGGCGGGGCAGGGTCCTGCGCATCTGGTCGTATCGGCCACGCAGGATGGCCACCTGACCACGCTTGGCGTCGGAGCGCCTGATCAACCGCTTAGGATCGACGTCGAGGCTTGCGTAGCCGCGGCCCCCGTCGCCCGCGGGCTGTACGGTGGCGGCGCTCAGCATCCGCTCCAGGGTCGAACGATTGAGGTACAACGCGGTTTGGCGGTCCATCACCGATCCTCGTCGTCGATCAACCGAACCAGCCCGAGGGCATGCGCGAGATGCAGCGCGGTGGGCAGCGTCACGTCGCGGCGCTGAGTGCCCTCGGGGCGATCGTTGAACAGCATGCTGATGTGGCTGCGGGCGTAGCCGCTGCGCCGGGACAGCTCGGACTGGCTGATGCCCTTCTCAGCCATCGCGGCCTTGACCTGCGCGAAGCTGCGCGCGGCCTCGACGCCCTGCGGGCTGGTTGCGTAGTCGTCGCTCACCGGTCTTCCTCCCCAACCTCGGCCACGTCGTCGGGATGGACACCGCCGCCGCTCATCGTGCCCACGTCGTACCCTCCGGTCACCTTCACGATGCGACCCTGATCCATCAGCGTCTCGAGATCCTTGGTGATCCCGAAGGGGCGTTTCGCCCCCTCGTTGAAGTCGATGCCCCCGTTCGCCGGCGCCAGGCCGAGGACCGGCGTCTTCCCTTCGGCCTTGAGGAACATCAGGCGTTCGACGAGCTCCTTCTTCGTGACGGCCTTGCGCTTGTCGTGCGGGATCTCGCGATAATTGTCGGCTTCGCGGTGCTCGGCGATGAGCTTGCGCAGTGTGGTGACGATAAGGAAGCGCGCGGCCTTCCGGGTGTCGATGGGCGGCGTGCTGGTGCCCCCGATCTGGCCGGTCGTGGGATCACCGCCGGCGGCAAGCCAGTCCTCGTAGTTGCGCGGCTCGCCGCGCATCACCGCCGTGTAATCGGTGTAAAAGCCGTCGTCGTCGCGCTTGAGCCAGATCTTGCCGCGTGAGAAGGCCACGTTGCCGTCACACCGGGCGACGAGGCAGTCGCCGAGATCGCGCTTAGACTTGGCGATGCCTCGATTGAACAGGGGCATCGCCTCGAACCAGGGGCGCATCTTGTCGCTGCCGGCGCGCATCGCTTCCTGTGGTCGCGGCTTCGCCCATTCGACGATGAGGCGCGACAGTGCGGACCATGCGCCGCTGCCCTTCAACCGCGAAAGGATGTCGGCATCGGGATCGTCCCATGCGTACCTCACCTCCTTCGGCGTGTGCGCGATCGCGATGATGGCCACCTCGTTGCGATCGCCCTTCTGATTGAGGTGGAACAGCATGTTCGCGATCCCGACGTCCTCGACGCTGTTGAAGCCGGAGCAACTGGTCACGGAGTCGATGACGAGGTTGACGACCATGTCCTCGGCCGGTCCGCCATCCGCCTTCACCTCGGCGTTCCAGGCCTCGATCGAGTCCCACAGCCATTCGTGAGTGGCGGTGGGCAGCCAGTCCATCTTCTCGCCGTCGCGCCGATACTCCATGAGGAAGGGGTTCAGCGACGGAAACTCCGCCTTCGACATGCTGATCGGCGCGATGCTGACGATCCGCGACATGACCAGCGCGAGATCCTCGTCGCGGTAGCCCATGCGCATGAACAGCTTGCGCAGGCGGCGGCTGACGCGATCCTCGGTCTCCTCGCCGCTGTACCAGAAGGTGACGCCGCGACGCATGACCTCGAAGGTGTTCCACGCCGTCGGCGCGGCGGTGCTCGCGGTGTCGATCGCCGCCATCACTGTTACGATGCCGCTGATCGCCCAGGTCTTGCCGACCTTGGCCGGGCCGAAGTGCGGGGAGAGGCCCGACCAGGGGTGCCAGCCGTCGATGCCGAACCTCTCGTCCGGCGCGGTCGACGCGACGGCCTGGGCGGCGCGCATGCGGGCATAGGCGCGGGTGAGCAGGAGGGTCGGTCGCTTTGAGGGCGGACCGGCGTCGTTGGCCGCCCAGGGCGAGGACGGCGGTGGCGAGCTCCGCGTCGCGTCCTCGGCCTCGAGCTGCGCGTCGATCGCGCGTTTCGCCGCGTCGCGCGCCGCCCTGATCTCCGCATCCTTGAACTTCGTGGCCATGGTGCCCTCCCTGCCTCAATGACGATTTTCTCAGATCGTTCAGTCGAAGAGACCGGGGACGGTCACGGCGGGGGAGGGGCGGAGCGGGCGGCGCATCCGATCGGCGCGGGCCGCGTGGAGGGGCATGGGATCCACTTCTGGGCTCAGGCCAAGCGTGTCCCACAGGCTGGTCTGGGTCCAGGCGTGGAGGACGGTGCCGAACCCGAAGTCGGCCGGCAGGACGATCGGCCTGGTCCGGCCGGCGAGATCGAAGGCGACCCGCAGGAGGTCTGAGAGGCCGGTGAGCGTGAAGTTGCCGAGCAGCGCCAAATCCGCAGCCTGATCGAGGAGAAGGTGGTCGTCGTCGTCGATCAGCGTGTCATCGTTTTCATCGATCGCGCGGACCTTGAGGATGCATTCCAGCTCCTCCGCCCATCGGTGTGCTTCCATGCGGTCGGCAACCGGCCACTCCAGCCCGGTCACGACACCCTCCAGCAGGATTCTGCCGACCGCCGCGAGGGCGAGGGCGCGTCTGTCCCATACGAACTGTCGTGTCGGCACCGCCTCCGGATCGAACGCGGGATCGGCGAGATCGTCGGAGGCGAAGACGGCATCCTCGTCGAGGCTGGCGAGCATCTCCTCGTCGTCAGTGCGGAAACGATGCCGGACCAGCGTCCAGCCGATCGCGACCGCGCCCGGCATGCCGAATTCGTTGACGACGGCAAGCCCAGCGCGACCCAGCAACGTAGCGGGATCGTCGCCGGCGAGGAAGCGAATCCGATCGCGGAGCGCCCGCGACTGACGCGAGGGGCTGACCTTGATAAGGGACGCGATTGTGGGAACCCCCGGCGGGTCGATCTCGGCCTTGGTGGCCACCCTGCATCCTTCCATGTCGAAACCGGTGTGCATCGTGAACTCCCGATGCGCCGACCACGTCAGCGCCGCCGGTCACTCTGTACCGAGCATAGGAACTCGTCAACTATCAAGTTCCTATGAGCATTCCGTTGTTGTCCAACTGGTCCTGATGCAGCGCCTCAAGGTCGCGGCCGCAGCTGTCGGTTTCCGACAAACTGACAAACGCCGCTGTCAGTTGTCGGGAGCCGACATACGCCAAACCCCGGAAATGCGGCGTTCTTCCGCCTCCGATGTCAGAACTGACAAACGGCCGTCAGTGCTATAATGGCTTGCGGATGATCAACCGCGAAGTAGATAAGCCACTGAAACGAAAGACATCTTTGGTGGGCTGCCGGAAAACTGACAACTGACAGAGTCCTTTAGTATCTACGATACATATCCGGAAGGGATTGCATCCCTTCGGATATGGATCGAGATGCGATACCGAAGACGGGGCGAGTGGGGTTGGTGCGGTAGATGGACCGGGTGCTCTGGATATCGGCCACGCGACATCGCGCCTCCCACGATAACCGCAAGGGTGATGCACCAGAGATCATCGTCGAAGGCAGGGAACCTGCCGCCGGTCCTATGCAACGATTAAACCTAAGAGAACCTTACGGAATACGATTGCATAGGAATATGTCAGGTGGTACGATCCGTTTGTGATGACACGGGGTCGTCACTGGAGATCCGGACGTCCGCCACCGCCACCGCCACCGCCACCGCCACCGCCACCGCCACCGCCACCGCCACCGTCGACGCCCGGGCAGCCCTCCGCGCGATCGGCCGAGCAACCAGGATCGGCGGCGCGCTTCATCGCGGCACGGTACGCGGGCTCAACGACGTGGCCTTCCGCGCAATGCGCCACGAGCGCGGCGAAATGCCGAAGCGCCTGGACCGGCCGTCAAAGTTCACGATCAGCGGCACGCAGGTCGTTCGCGCCACCGTCGCCGACGCAGTCCCGGCGGCGACGATCCACGTCGAGGACAAGCGTGCGCGCTATCTGCGCTGGCAGAAGGAGGGCGGCACCGAGAACCGCGCTGCCGCCGCCCAGTCGCGCGGGAGCGGATCCGAGGCGCTCGTCACCCCGGTGGCCGAGATCGTGCGCGACCATTTGGGCGGCGCCGGCCGGAACGCGGTCAAGCGGGCCCTGGCGCTCCCCCGAACCTTCGTGGCGCGCATGCGCAACCAGCTGCATGGCGGTGTCTTCCAGCGGACCGGCGTCGGCCGCGGGATTGGCTCGCTCCTGATCTTCAGCGACCAGGTCGACTTCGACGCGCCGATGCTGCTCTTCGAGGACGATGTGAGTGCGTACGCCGCACCACGGATCCGGGTAGCGGTGGGCAGGTCGATCGACCGCGAATTGTGGCGAGCGATGCGGCGATGATCGTTCCCTCTGAGGTTTACATGGAGCGACGGCAGACTGCGGGCGCCGATCCTCGGGGGCTGACAGCCGATCTCTTAGGGTGATAGCATTCACGGCGAGGGAGTACGGCACGCATGAACCTGGACGATCTGCCGGAAGCAACGAAGCGCCTGCACGACCTGATCGTGGATTTCGAGCCGGTCACGATGGCGATGGATGCCGTTCAGCGGGAGTTCGACGTCACCGAAGACGCTGTCCGGGCGCGCTTCAAGACCCACTATAGGATCACGCCCGAGGAACTGGCGACACGTCACACGCAGGACAACTCGATCGAAGGCTACATCCGCGAGTTCAAGAGCAAGCACAGCGACTATCACCCAAGCCGACTTCAGCATGCCGGCGAGAGGTTCTACTTCGTCGTTGACGACAAGAAGACCGGCGAGGAGGTGAAGCGCTGGTATCGCTTCCTGATACATCACGGTTCGATGGCCGTGGTCATTGATGAAATCACGCACGTTCACGGTGACGTGCTCGATCCGATCGTCCTCGATGACATCGCCCGGCAAATCGGCTGGAAGCGCTGGTCGCACTGGCCCGATGTTGGTCGCCAGCCCAGCAAGCTGTTCGGCGACAAGCGCTACAAGCCGGTCGTTTCGCAGTTTTAACGCCAGCGCCGTCATAGAAACGGCGCTGACGTCACCTCACCAGGCCGACCAGGCCTTCGCGATCTCGGGCCCGCCTGCGTCACTGGCGAACGGCCGGAGGAACGCTCCGAAACCGTCCGGGCCGAGCTCCCGCGCCGGCGCTACCAGATGGACGTGCGCGTCCCGCCTGACGCCGCTGCGGGCGGGGACGTGCAGAACCGCAACCACCGCCATATCGCGCTTCTCGCAGAACTCGACCCGGGCGAACGCCTGGATCCTCGGCCACTCGACAAGGATGCGATCGCTCTTGTGGATGTCGAACTTGGCGACGCACGCCAGATCCTTGATGCCGACGAACGCTTCGGCCTCGTACCGCTCGGCCAGTCGCTTGGCATCCAGCAGGTCGGACGGCGCATCTGCCGGGAGCATGACGCTGTGGGCGGCGGTGGCGTGCCAGTCGCCCATCCAGTGTCCGACCCTGCCGTGGCAGAGCTTCGTCCACATGAACTCGCGCAGGTCGGCAGTGTGGTCGCGCCCCGCCAGCGTTCGCCGTAGCACGCCCCAACCGACGTCCCCTCCGGCATCCGTCATCACCATGGGCGCACCGGAGGGTGCCCCGATCGCCGCCGTCCAATGCGACTTGAAGGGCTGTCTCTTACTCATGTCGTGGTCTCCTAGGCGGGCGTGTCGTGCTACGCCGGCCCGTCGCTTTCCCCTCCACGCACGCGCAAGCCGTGCCTTCTTCACTCAATATAAGCCAGTTGCGCCTGAGGGTTAGGCGATGCAGTCTGATGTCGAAACGGGAGGATCGAGGGCATGACTAACGAGGAGATTAAAGCCGAGACGAAGAAGATCGACTTGATCTATCAGGCGCTCAAATGGAGTCCGATGATCGTGCTGGTCGGACCCCGCCTGCTCAACGGCGTCGACGGCGGCGACATCGTCATGGCGATCTTCGCCTTCTTCCTGTGCGGCATCTCTAATAGGCTTCTGGCGCAGCCGGTGGCTAACGCCATGTTCAAGCGACTGACTAAGCGCATGCTGGATGACCTTTCCCGAGGACAGCCGGTCGCCAGCGGCTACAGCTGGTGGAACCCACGACCAGGCGCGATGATCATTACTGGCGACGATCGCATCGGCCTCGTGCACACCTGCACCGACTATCAGCCAATCGAGATCACGCCCGACCAGATCATGAAGGCGAGCGTCGAGGTGGAGACGACCACCACCGCCAAGACGAAGACGAGCGGCTCGCCCATAATCGGCTTCATGGGATCCAGCGGGATCGGCGGAGGCTGGTCTTTCGGCCGGCGTTCCACCACTACGTACCATCAGCGACACGACTACAGTGTCGAGATCATGTGGCAGACGGGCCGCAACGCCCATCCGCACTGCGCCGTTATCTCGGCGGGCGATCGGACGGCTGCCGAGTCCATGGCCGGGATCGTCAACAGGATGGTGGGCCAGGCACCGCTGCGCCAGGTGGGTGCGAGTGGCCCTGCGATCGAGGACGGCCCGGCGGCGCCCGCCTTGGCCTGACCGCTGACCCGCTCCTGGAAGGGCTGCGCCGAATGGCTGTCACGGGTCCTTCCAGGGGGGATCGGCACGGCATGCGGGGGGGGCGCAAGTCCCGGCCTTTGGCTGCGTAAATCGGCGTAAAAACGCATTTATACACCTGAGCCGCCGAAACCTGCCCTAAGCGGGCGCGGGAAGGCGCGCGCGTGCGACCATGGACACCGACCCGCACATTCGCGGGAATGGCTGTTTCCCGGGAGTGTCCATCCGCGAGGCACAGCGCCGTGCCAACGCCATCGACGACTGGGTGGCGAAGCGGGCGGAAAACGACCGCCGTCATCAGCGCGTCGACGATCTTCTCGTTGAGTCCACGGACGAGGACCGAGCATGGGTGAAGTCGGCGCGCTGCCGCGCGGAGTCCGACGTGCGCACCGCTCGCGAAACCTTCATCCGCTGGGCGATTCCCGTCATGCTTGGTGCACTGGCGACCGTCGTCGCCATCTGGCTGCGCGAGGGGCGGACGTCCGCCGCCGCCACGGCGATCGCTCCCGTCGAGATCCGCAACGTCGTGCAGACCTTGGCGGACCCGACGGCCGGCCGCTGATCAGATTCCTGCCGGTTTTCTCGGTCGCGTACGACCGTCGCGGCGCACTTCGACGATGACGCCGTCCATGTGACGTGCAAGCTTCGCGGCGACAATCACGGGATCCTGCTGCGGCGGGGATGCAGCCTTCAGGTCGCGATGCTTCTGCCGCTTCGCCATCTTCTCGGCATGCGCCGCTGCGCGCTCGAGGGCTTTCGCACGACGCTCCGCCGCCCCCGCCGCCTTGCGTCTGGCCTGCCGCTTCAGGAATGCGGCGTGCTCCTCCGGCGTCGGCTTCGCGCGCGGCTTGCCGAACCAGCCGCGCGAACCGGGGCCGATGATCGTGGAACCGCCGTTGTAGCCGCCCTTGCCCATGGCGCGATCCTGCATCGCGCAACGCAGTTCGGCAAGCGCGGGAAGGCGGGTTCGGGCGACCATGCGCGGATGCATGCGAACGAGCACCAGGGCCTCGAGGCCACCCTCCGCGCCGAACACGAGGCCCGCGCCCAACGGTTCGCCCCCAACCGTCACGAACGTCGCGCCATCGCGGTTCTGGAACGCAGCGAGGCTGCAGGCGATCGCGGGACGCCGGCCTTCTCCGGCACCGCGTTCTTTGTCGACGTCATCTGAGGATGACAAACTGCGTGCATACGCATGCCGGCGACGCACTGATGGCGCCGTCCTCACGGTCCCTGATCGCCGCCGTGCGACGGACGCGCGCCAGCCGCGACTATGCCGGAGTGATCCCGGACGACGCCGCGATCGTCCGCCTAGTCGCAACCAAGCGCTGGTCGCTGAAGCCCGGCGGTTGCCGCATCGTGCTGCGGGACGCCGCCTGAACCGAGCGGTACTTGTCTATTATGTACTAGACAAATGCTTAAGCGGGTACTTGTCGCCGAGTCGCGACCACGGGAGAATCGTGGCCGTACCACAGGGGAGCCACCATGACCGTCGTGCCAGTCTCCTATGCCATCCTCGGACAGCGCAAGCTCAAGATGCACGAGCTGGTGAAGACGCGTCAGCACAATTCCCGCGAGGAGGAGGTGGGCAACGCTGAGCCGGACGGCGCGCCGCCGCTGGTCGTCTTCGGCGACCCGGACACGCATCGCGCCGTACGCTCCAGGCTGGCCGAACTTGGCATCTCTCCGCGCAAGGGCGCGGTGGTCGCGCTTGAGCTGATGATCGACGTTTCGAAGGCGTGGTGGGTGTCCAAGGATCGCGGCGTGGAGGCCGTGCAGCGTCTCGCGATCGAGCGGCAGGTACGGGCGTATCTGGCCGATCGCTACCCGGATCCGCGATGCATCATCAGCATGATGTGGCATCTCGATGAAACGACAAATCACCTTCATATTATCGCCATTCCGGCCCGCCTGCGCGTGGACCGTCGGCGCCGCGACGTCGACGAGATCTGGTCGCTGTCCGCGCGTGGCGACCTGCTGCCGAAGATGACGCAGGCGGACAGGAAATCGGCGTACGAGACTGCTTGCCGGGCGGGCATGGGCGGGCGCGGGCAGATGGCGCGGGAGCAGACGATATTCGCCGGGTTCATGGAGCCGCTGAAGCTCCAGCGGGGCAGGGTCTGGAGCGGCACGCCCAACAAGCCGAATGGCGTCTACCAAGCGGAATTGGCTGCGGCGATCACAGCGAACGACGCGTCCAGGGCGGAGCATGATCGCGCCCGCGGCGACTTCGAAGAGAGGCTGCTGGCGACCGCCGAAGCCATGGAGGAGTTCGCCCGCACGAAGGCCGAGCTGGAGGCGCTGGCTGCGGATCTGGAGCGTCGCGAAAGGGCGCTGGCCAACGAGGAGGCGCGGGTCTCGGCGGACGCGGCGGCGGTCCAGGAGAGGGCCGACAAGGCGACCGCGTGGGAGGCCGAGGCGCGTCGTCGCGAACGTTCGCTGACGGACCGGGAAGCCGGCGTCGCAATCCGCGAGGAGCGCACCGCCCACGCCATGCGACGATTGTCCGGCGTCCTCGCCGACGCCGACGTGGTCGCGTCCGCGATCGACGCGATGGGCGAGAAGGGCGCGCGGTTCCGCAGCGTCGAGGACGTGATCCGCCGCCTCGGATCGGTGGTCGGCGATGCCGGCATGCGGGACGCGGCGTTCGCCCGCGACCTCCGTCAGGCGCGCTCCGCCGGCCTACTCTGAGCCGCGTCGCGAATCGTCGTCGTCGAGCGCGAGGCGTGTGCCGACGGGCATCGTCTGGGATCGCCTCCGGGCTTCGTCACGGGCGACCTTGAGCGCGCCGCGCTCCTGACGGCGGGCCTGGGCTGCGGATCGTTCCTCGGCGCGCCTACGCCGCGCGTCGTCGGTACGGTCTCCCTTGCCGAGCGTGTCGCCCAGGCCGAGTTCGGCGGCTATCGCGCGCTTGCGCTGGCTGTACGCAGGGGGCGCAAACGGGAAGCTGTCGTCCAGCCCCCAGCGCTCCCGGTACACTTCGGCCGACATGCCGTGCGCGCGCCCGAGATGGGTCTTGAGGAGGATCGTCGCCGCGCCGCATTCGAGACAGGCGATCGCATTCTCGGTCACCGAGAGTTCGCGTCGTTCGTCCGACGTCAGGCCGGACGCGCTCGCGGGATGGGCGTGGTGCGGGAGCGGGCCGAACTCCTTCGCGCGCTCCCGCACGTTCTCGACGGCCGGCCGTGGTACGGACGCCGGATCGACCGCGGGCAGGTAGACCTCTTCGCGTGCAGCCATGAAGCGACGGGTCATCTCCGCTATCTCGCGGTGCAGATCGTCCGGCGACAGGGTCCGTCCGTAGTCCGAGCAGGTCACCCACCTCACCGCGATGTCGTATGCTTCCGTCTCGGTCATGTTTCCTACGGCTTCCTGTACGATCCTCCACATCATCGTCGCGATCCTCCGCAGGGTCAACATGCCGAGGAGGTGCTAAAGCAAGAGAGGTTGAGCCTGCCGGTCCACCGCGAGCGTCAGGCGAGCCATGATCGCGGCATCGACCGCCTGGCGATAGTGGATGGTGCGACAACGCTCGGCTTCCTCGAAGCCGACGGGAGCCCAATCATCCGTCGGATAGACGGTATCGTAGATCACGCGCGCCGTCGCACGCAGGGCTGGGTCGTGGGCGAGATGCATCGTGTCCTCGATCGAATCGGCCGGGATTGTAGGCGCGGTCGAAGATAGAACGTAACGGGAACACGGTGCAACCCGCCCACGGGTCCGCCGCCGCCGGGGAGGGGGTCAGGCGGCGACGGATTCGGTGCGGCCGGCGGCGAGCAGCTCGCGCAGCTCCGGCAGGACGCGGCGACGCAGATAGCTGACGAACTCGTCCGGCTGGTCGGCGTCGATGGTGTACACGTCCTCGGTCATGACGCCGGCGTCGTTGTGCGGCATGAGCAGGTGGACGTGGAAGATCTGATCGAGATCACCCCGTGCGCCGGGGTCGCCGTAGACGTGGCAGGGTGCCGGTTCGATGCGCATCAGCCGCATGGCGATGCCTTCTCCCGCCGCCTCCTCGATCATATCCTTAGCGGCCCGCGCGATCGCGTCCCTTGTCCGGGCGCTCGCCGGTGCGCGATCGCGCAGGTCAATCATGTGAAGCACGTAGAGGTCGGCGATCCGCTGGCGCTTGGCGTACGTGTCGATGGCGCAGAACCTCCCCGGGGACGTCACCAGGGTCGTCATCTCGTGTTCGAGACCGTGGTTCGGCTGGAAGCGCACGGCGATGTCGGCGGCGTCGAAGCAGGTGCCGGCATGCGGCCGAACCGTCATCGCTCCGTGGTCCATCAGGTAGCGCGCCACACCGGCGGCTTCCGCGGCATCGTGGATCTGATCCCGCAGGGCGTCGATCTCGACCATGAGATCGTGGCGCTTCGTCGAGGTCCGCTTCTTCGTCATTTCATCCCTCCAGATGGTTGCACCTTCCACCTGCAGGCATTCAACACTCAATAGGTCAGCAGAAGACGATCCGAGACGTGTTCGGATTCGAGGGTCTGACCGTCCATCTGGAATCGGCGGAGCATCGACCGGCCGACCTGCACGTACACCTCGCGCTCGAACAGCCCGTTCGGAATGGGCAGGGCGATCTTTCGGTCGCCGGACTTCTTGCTGCCGTCCAGGCTCAGCGCGACCCGGACCCCGCGATCCTTCGCACGCGCTACGACGTCGAACAGGCGGGGCAGGCTGAAGGACTGCGCTCCGTAGATGATCGTCTGGCTGTCGGCGTACGGAGGATCGAGGTAGCAGACGTCACCGTCCTGCGCGCGGTCGATGGCGCTTTCAAAGTCCGCGTGCACGAACTCGGCGAACCGGGTACGGGCCGCCCAGATCCGCGCCCGTTCCGCGAAGCTAGCCGGGGACATGGGATTGTGCGGACCGCACGGCGTGCTCATGTAGCCGTCCGCCTTGCGGAAACGCACGACGCCGCCGTAGCAGAGTCTCGACAGGAACAGCAGGTCGGCCCCGTTCGGTCCGGCGTTATAGGACGCTTTCACCTTCTCGTAGGCTTCGACCTTGCCCATCCGACTGATGGTCGCGTGCCGATCGGCATACCAGCCGATCACGGCTTCGGTATCGTCGTGGAGTTGGCGCCAGATCTCTATCAGCGGTCCAAAGACGTCCGACGCCACGGCGTGCCGCGGCGCGAGGCGCGCCAGGACTGCACCGCTCCCGAGGAAGGGTTCGAAGTACGTGCCGTATGTGGTTGGCAGGTAGGAGATGATCTCCTCGGCGAACTTCTGCTTGTTGCCGATCCACTTCAGCAGCTGACCCTTCAACGGCGGCATCTCCACACGGCCGCCATCTAGCTCCAGCGAGATCTGCCTGTAAGCATGGTCGGCACGATTCGGTGACGAGGGGGGCACATGCGGGCCGACGGCAGATTCAAAGGGTTGGACAAGGGGTTTTGGGCGCATGTTCGTTCTCTATCGCAGACGCTGGGCTATACGGATCGCGGAAAGGGCACGATCAAGATACCGACCCTCGCCCAGATTCTGGCCGGGATGGAGAAGCTCGAGCTTCATAGCAAGCACCTCGTCACGAAGGGCAAGCCGACAGCCTTCACCAACACCCTGATCGACTATTTCACATACCGTGCGGAGGTCCTCAACGACACCGTCCAGCATCAGCTGATGAACGCGGCGGAAGCCAAGGCGCTGTATGAGCACCTGCTCGGCAAGCAGGAATACAAACTCGCCGCGACGATGAACAAGCAGAAGGGCGAGAAGAAGCAGATCGCCTACCTGACCGGCATAGTGAACATGCTGATCGAGGCGAACGCGGACGGCCTCGAGTTCGATCACGACCCACGACAGCTCACCACGATCACGCGCGACGGCATGCCGCTGCGGACCCTAGCACGCCGGGTCGACGGAGCGTTTCCGTCGCCGGTCAACCCGGTCGCCGTCTGGGAGATCAAGGAGTACTACCACACGACGACGTTCGGCAGCCGTGTCGCCGACGGCGTCTACGAGACGTTGCTCGACGGGCTTGAGCTCGAGGAGATGCTCGAGGAGACCGGCATCAAGGTCGAGCACGTCCTGATGGTCGACGCCCATTACACGTGGTGGGAGTGCGGCCGCGCCTATCTATGCCGCATGATCGACATGCTTCACATGGGCTACGTCGATGAAATCCTGTTCGGCGGCGAGGTCGAGGAGCGACTGCCCGAAATCGTGAAGGGCTGGGTCGCGAAGACGCGAGAGAGGCAGGCCGAGGCGATCAAGGTGCTCGCCGACGACACGCCGCTGCTCTAAAAGGCGAAACCCGTCTGGGCAGGTGGCGGCGTCGCGCCATGCACCTCCCGGACGGAATAGCTCGGCTTGCCGATTGCGAGCCCCTGCGCGTTCAGCTTCACGGTCTCGGTCATGCTGACGTCGAGTACCGTGTTCGGCGGTGCAGCCACGCGGTTGTGCTGGAAATCGTCCACCCAAGCGGCCGCCTTGTCCACCATTTCGGCGTCGATCGCCTTACCTTGGTAGAGCAATGACCAGCGCGCACCGCCCTCGTACTGCGCAGCCTTGATACGGACCACGCCTCGAATGTTCGACACGCTTTCCGTCGGCGCGTCCTCGGTCGTAATTGGAGGAGCGGCAATAATCTCGCGCGCAGTCTGCCTGTCGATCTTTGTGACCGGCTGGTCGTCGTGAAGAAAGGTGACGTCCTCGTATCCCTCGCGCTCGAGCGGCTTCAAGACGGCTTTGACGTTCTTCGTGACCTCGGGATCGACGAGCAGCTTGGCCGTCTCAGTGGACACCTCCAGTGAATGGACATGCACGTCGCCGGCGATGTTGATGATCGTCGTGCCGGTCTGGCTTCCGGTGGTCAGCGTGATGCCGGGCTTCGCATCCGGTTTGTCGCCGTAGATGCGCTTGAGAAGGCCGAAGAGGCCTAGACCAGCCCCTCCGATGATACCGACCCATTCGGCGATGTCCTTGGCGGTCGCCACGTCCTTGTGGCCGATCAGGACGGCAGCCTGTTCGAAGATCGACTGGACAAGGCTGAGATCTAGCTGGAAGCACTGCTGCTCGACGTCGGCGTCGACCATGACGCGGATCGATACGGCGTCGCCGTTGAACTTGCGGTTTGCAATCTGGACGATCTCAGCCATTGCCAGGAGGGCAGGAGCGAGATCCTGCACGTCCATCTCGTGGCCGGCGAGCGCTGGGCCATCGTACCTGATCCTGGTGCGAACGTGCCGCGCCATCTCAACCATCCCAATCACCCCTTCAGTGTTGGCTTAGCACATCGCATTCGCAGCGCTAGTGAACGGGAGAACGATCTAGAGGTGAGAATATGCACGAAGTGGTCGAGCTGGCGGAAGGCGACGCAGCACCTGCGAAGCTGCAACTCATGGTCGACACGGACGTCTGGTTCGAGCTCGCCAAGGATTATCGGCAACGACCGACGATCACTGCATTGGAGGAACTCAAGAAGGCCGCGGTGCTGCAGCTCCTGGTGCCGCAGCAGGTGATCGACGAATTCGCACGTAACAAGGCGCGGATCATCAAGGAGAGCGGCCAGAGCCTCACGGCTACCTTCCGGCGGGTCAAGGAGGCTGTAAAGCAGTTCGGCCGTGAGGAAGGGCGGGATCACGTCCTGGAGCAACTCGGTGACGTCGATCACCGCATCGCGATCCTCGGCGAAGCCGTGAATGAGTCCATCGGCCGGATCGAAGCCCTGTTCGCTAGCGCGACGGTCATCGAGACCGATGACACGTCCCTGCTGGCGGCCGCGCAGCGAGCGGTCGACAAACGTGCGCCGTTCCACCGGCACAAGAACAGCATCGGCGACGCGATCCTAATCGAACTCTACGGTCGGATGATCGCGGAGGACGAGAACGAGGACGTGTTCGCTTTCGTCACTCACAACAAAACGGACTTCAGCGCCGTAGAGGGAGACGCCCGCCTGCCTCACCCGGACATATCGGAGCTGTTCGGTGAGCGATCGTTCTATTCCCTGAACCTCAATACCTTGCTGAATGAGCAAGCACCCGAATGGCTCGAAGAGCTTCAGGCAGAGTTCGAGTGGGAGGAGCATCCTCGGCGCCTGTCGGAAATCATCGAGGCCCAGGAGCTGCTATTCCGGCAGGTTTGGTATAACCGCCATTGGAACCTCCGCATCGCGATCGAGGAAGGCAGGCACAAGGTTCTGCCGGCTTCGGAGTATTCGACCAGCCCCTACAAAAACGATGAGACGCTGGACACCGTGTGGGCCAGCGCCCTGGCCGCAGCGAAGCGCACGGAGGAGGAGGTTGGAATGGAGAACCTCGGCCCTTGGGACGATTTCGAGTGGGGCATGCTCAACGGCAAGCTCAGTGCGTTGCGGTGGGTCATGGGAGACGAATGGGACATGCTCGACACGTGAGCGAAGCCTGCGAGGGGGTGCAGTCCGCTACCCGCCCCCCTCGTGCCGCATCGTGCCGAAACGACCGCACGGTTGCACCCCCCAGAGGAGGACCCCCGAAGGGAATTATCCAACTATCACAAGGAGGGAAGGTGGTGGACGCACTTGGGCTCGAACCAAGGACCCGCTGATTAAGAGTCAGCTG
>NZ_JBELMJ010000047.1:0-20749 GCF_042095875.1 Sphingomonas sp. | reverse complement strand
ACGCCAGATGCCCCGCGACCGGCAGCAGCGCGGCGAGCGCCAGCGGATCGGCGCGCACCTGCCACAAGGCCGCGGCCCACAGCGCCAGCGCCAGCGCGTAGCAGACGCCCACGCCGCCGCGCACGTGCCGCCCCATCCTGAGCGCCGACGAGCGGATGCCGACCAGCGCGTCGTCCTCGCGGTCCTGCAGCGCGTAGATCGTGTCATAGCCGACCACCCAGAAGATGCTGCCGGCGTAGAGCAGCACGCCGCCCGCGCTCAGCCAGCCCCACGCCTCGGTCCACCCGACCAGAGCCGCCCAGGAGAAGACCAGCCCCAGCCAGGCCTGCGGCCACCAGGTGATCCGCTTCATGAACGGATAGGCCGCGACCGGCAGGATCGCCGCGACGGATACGATCGCGGCGGGCAGGTGCAGTTGCAGCAGCACGATCAGCCCGACCAGGCACAGCAGCAGCAGCCACACCCACGCCGCGCGCATCGACACCGCGCCGCTCGCCAGCGGCCGGTTGCGCGTCCGCGCGACGCTCGCGTCCAGGTCGCGGTCGACGATGTCGTTGTAGACGCAGCCCGCGCCGCGCATCGCGACCGCGCCGACGAGCAGCCACAGGATCAGGTCCCAGCGCGCCACCGCGCCTCCCGCCAGCGCCACCGCCCAGGCGCCGGGCCAGAACAGCAGCCACCAGCCGATCGGCCGATCGAACCGCGCGAGCAGCGCGAACCCCCGCAAGCGCTGCGGCAGCCGCGCGACCAGCCCGCGATGCTCGCTGTCGGGCGTGATGTCGGAGGTGGGAGAGGCAGTCACGCCGCGGTCCCTACCGCCAATCGCGCCGCGTAGCCAAGCCGATGATCGTCGCGCCCGCGGCCTTAAATACGGCCGATTGCGCGCTTATGTGCCGATCCATGAAGCGCCTGATCCTCACCGCCCTCGCGGTCGCCGTCGCCGCGCCCTCGCTAGCGATTTCGCCGGCCGCTGCCGCGCCGGCCGCCAGCCCCGCCGCCAGCCCCGCGGGTACGTGGCGCAACGCGCGCGACAGCGTGCGCATCCGCGTGGCGCCGTGCGGGGCGGGTCTGTGCGGTACCGTGGTCGCCGCCGACCAGCGCGCGCGCGACGACGCGGCGGCGGGCGGCACCGACCGGCTGATCGGCACGCAATTGTTCCGCGACTTCCGCCGCGGCGCCGGTGGCGTGTGGCAGGGAACGGTTTTCGTTCCCGATCTGGGGCAGGAGTTCGCCGGCACCTTGTCATTGCAGGGCGCGAACACGCTGGTCGGCACCGGCTGCGTGCTGCCGGGGTTGTGCAAGTCGCAGACCTGGACCCGCGTCGCGGCCAGGTAAGCCGATGGTCCATATCTCGGTCGCGATCGGCCGCTTCTTCGAGGCGCTGTTCTTCGCGATCGTCCGCGTTGCCGGGGTCGTAACCGGCGCGGTGCTGGGGGTTGTGCTCGCGGGCGCGATCCTGTTTCTCGTCGCGCGCTGGCTGATCGGGCGCGGACGGAGGAAATGATGGGAGCCACCCCGGCCTGGCCGCCGCGCTCGACCCCGCGGCTGTTCGTGGAAGCGCCGCTCGGCGTCGGCGCGCTGACGCTGTCGGGCCCGCAGGCGCATTACCTCGTCTCGGTGATGCGGATGAAGCCGGGCGATCCGGTCAAGCTGTTCGACGGCGCGAGCGGCGAGTGGCTCGCGGTCGCCACCGACGTCGCGCGCCGCGACGTGACGCTCGACGTGCAGCGGCAGCTCGCCCCGCTTGAGCAGGTCCCCGACCTGTGGCTCTGCGCCGCGCCGTTGAAGAAGGGCCGGGTCGACTGGATGGCGGAGAAGGCGTGCGAGCTGGGCGTCGCGCGCCTCGTTCCCGTCGTCACCAGGCGAACCGTTGTCGATAAGCCCAATACCGAACGGCTCGCCGCGCACATGGTTGAGGCGGCCGAGCAGTGCGGCCGCACCGCGGTGCCCACGGTCGCCGAGCCGGTGAAGCTCGCCGCGCTGCTGCGCGAATGGCCGGCCGGGCGCCACCTGTTCTTCGCCGACGAACTGGGCGGCACGCCTGCCGCGGAGGCGATGCGCGGCGCCCCGGGCGCGGGCGCGATCCTGATCGGTCCCGAAGGCGGCTTCGACGACGACGAGCGCGCCGCGATCCGCGCACTTCCCCAGGCGATCGGCATAGCGCTCGGCCCCCGCATCCTGCGCGCCGACACCGCCGCCGCGGCGGCGGTCGCGCTATGGATGGCGTCGGCGGGTGACTGGCGGTAGCAGCGGCGGCGTGACCGACTCGCACTACGAACACCAGTATCTGAACCTCCTGCGCCGTGTGTGGGACGAGGGCGACGAGCGCCGCGACCGCACCGGCGTCGGCACGCGCGCGATCTTCGGCCCGCAGCTGCGCTTCTCGCTTAACGGCGGCGCGATCCCGCTCCTCACCACCAAGCGTGTCGCGTGGAAGACCGCCGCGCGAGAGATGCTGTGGTTCTTGACTGGCGACACCAACATCCGTGCGCTGGTCGAGCAGAAGGTCCACATCTGGACCGACTGGCCGCTGGACCGCTACCGCCGCGCGACCGGCGAACAGGTGACCCGCGACGCGTTCGAGGCGCGCATCCTTGCCGACGACGCGTTCGCCGCCGAGTGGGGCGACCTGGGCCCCGTATATGGCAAGCAATGGGTCGACTGGCCGACGTACCAGCCCGCCGGCGACGACCTCTACCGTCGCGACGCCGGCATCAACCAAATCGCGGAGCTGGTCGACGCAATCCGCACTAACCCCTCGTCGCGCCGGCTGCTGTTCACCGGCTGGAACGTCGCCGAGCTGAGCGGGATGGCGCTGCCGCCGTGCCACATGACCTATCAGTTCTTCGTTGCCGACGGCCGGCTCTCGGGGCTGCTGTGGCAGCGCTCGTGCGATCTGGGACTCGGTTTCGCGTTCAACGCCTTCTCCGCTGCTATGCTCGTCCACATGCTGGCGCAGCAGTGCGACCTCTTGCCCGGCGAGCTGGTGTGGAGCGGCGGCGACGCGCATATCTACCTGAACCACGAGCATCTGGTGCGCGAGCAACTGGCGCGCGAGCCGCGCGGCCATCCGCGGCTGGAACTGCTGCGTCGTCCGCCGTCGATCTTCGACTACGCGATCGACGATTTCCGCGTCGTCGACTACGATCCGCACCCGCACATCGCCGCGCCGGTCGCGGTGTAAGGGGAGGGAGCGATGGCATTCGACCTGAGCGGGCGCGTCGCGCTCATCACCGGCGCCTCCTCGGGGCTGGGCGCGCATTTCGCCGAGCTGTTCGTCGCGCGCGGCGCCCGCGTCGCGATCGGCGCGCGCCGCGTCGACCGGGTCCAGGCGCTCGCCGACCGGCTGGGTGACGCCGCGCTGCCGCTCGCCATCGACGTGACCGACGAGCACTCGATCGCCGCCGCGTACGACGCCGCCGAGGCGCGCTTCGGCACCGTCGACACGATCGTCGCCAACGCCGGGCAGGCCAACCCCGGCCGCTCGACCGACCTTTCCGCCGACCTCGTCCGTTCGACGATCGACACCAACTTTACCGGTGTGTTCCTGACCGTCCGCGAGGGCGCGCGCCGCCTGATCGCGGCGGGTGCGCGCGAGCGGGGGCACGGCCGCGTCGTGCTGATCGGCTCGATGACGGCGCACCAGACCGCGACCGGCGACGCGGCTTACGCGGCGAGCAAGGCCGCGGTCGCGCATCTCGGGCGCAACTTCGCGCGCGAGTGGGTGCGCACCGGCATCAACGTCAACACGATCCAGCCCGGCTACATCCAGACCGAGATCAACCGCGACTGGTTCGCGACCGAGGGTGGCCGCGCGCAGATCGAAGGGTGGCACCGCCGCCGCCTGCTGCCGATCGACGCGCTCGACGACATGCTGACCTTCTTCGCCTCCGACGCCTCGGCGCACGTCACCGGCAGCGTGATCGACGTCGACGACGGGCAGTCCCTGTGAGGCAGTCACTGTGAGGCAGTCGCTTTGAGCGTCACCTTCGTCCTCGCCCGCGCGACGAACGGCGTGATCGGCGTCGATGGCAAGCTGCCGTGGCACCTGCCCGCCGACCTGCGCCATTTCAAGGCGCTGACCACCGGCCGCGCGATGGTCATGGGGCGCAAGACGTTCGAGAGCTTCCCCGCGCCGCTGCCCGGCCGCCGGCACATCGTGCTGACGCGCGACCGCACGTGGAAGGCGCCGGGCGCGGAGGTCGTCCACGACTCCGCCGCCGCACTGCGCATCGCCGGCGCACACGTCGCGGTGATCGGCGGCGCGGAGATCTTCGCGCTCTACCTGCCCCGCGCCGACGCGATCGAGCTGACCGAGGTCCACGCGGCACCCGAGGGCGACGCGATCGTGCCCGCGTTCACCGGCTGGCGCGAGGTGTCGCGCGCCGACCACCCGGCCGAGGGCACGCGCCCGGCCTACAGCTTCGTCCGGCTCGAGCGGTGAGCGCCCACGGACTTGCCGCCCGGCACCGCGCCCCCTAGAGCGCGCGGCATGGAGCGCCTCGACGGCAGCGCCCCGGTCCCGCCGCACCTCGCCGGCGGCGTCGTCGCGCTCGGCAACTTCGACGGATTTCACCTCGGCCACCAGGCGGTCGTCGCGCGCGCGGTGGAGCGCGCGCGGGCGCAAGGACGACCCGCGCTCGTCGCCACCTTCGATCCGCACCCGGTGCGCTTCTTCCGCCCCGACGCGGCGCCGTTCCGCCTCTCCACGCTCGACCAGCGGGAGCGGTTGTTCGCCGCGGCGGGTGCCGACGCGATGGTGGTCTTCTCCTTCGACGCCGCGTTCGCCGCGCTGACCGCGGAAGCGTTCGTGCGCGAGCGGCTGGTCGATCGGCTCCAGGTCGCGGGGGTCGTGACGGGCGAGGATTTCACCTTCGGCAAGGGCAAGGTCGGCGACGCGGCGGGTCTCGCCGCGTTCGGCGGCGCGCTCGGCTTCACCGCGGAGACGGTCGGCGCGGTCGCGCTCGGCGGCGAAACGGTGTCCTCCACCCGCATCCGCGAGCTGCTGCGCGCCGGTGATCCGGCGGGCGCGGCGCGCCTCCTCACGCGCCCGTTCGCGATTTCGGGCGTGGTGCAGCACGGCGACAAGGTCGGCCGGACGATCGGCTACCCGACCGCCAACCTCGACATGGGCAAGTACCTGCGCCCCGCCTACGGCATCTACGCGGTGCGCGGGCATCTGGCCGACGGCCACGTGCTGAACGGCGCCGCCAACCTCGGCATCCGCCCGCAGTTCGAGCCGCCGAAGGAACTGCTCGAGCCGTATTTCTTCGACTTCTCCGGCGATCTCTACGGCCAGGCAATCGAGGTCGAGCTGATCGAGTTTCTCCGCCCGGAGGCAAAGTTCGATAGCCTCGATGCGCTGATGGCGCAGATGGACGCCGACTGCGCGCGCGCCCGCGCGATCCTGGAGCGCTGACGCCGCAACATGCGTTAGGACGCGCATGACCACGCTCGTCCCCGTTCTCGGCGATCAACTCACCCCGACGCTCTCCTCGCTCGCCGCGGCGGACAAGGCGGATACGGTCGTGCTGATGATGGAGGTCGCCGACGAGACGACCTACGTCCGCCACCACAAGCAGAAGATCGCCTTTATCCTCTCCGCGATGCGCCACCACGCCGCGGCGCTGCGCGCGGCGGGCTGGCAGGTCGACTACGTCCGCCTCGACGACCCGGACAACAGCGGCAGCTTCACCGGCGAGGTCGCGCGCGCGGTCGCGCGCCACGCCCCCGACCGCATCGTCGTGACCGAGGCGGGCGAGTGGCGCGTCGCTGCGATGCTCGACGCTTGGGAGACTTTGTTCGGCGTGCCGGTCGACATCCGGACCGACGACCGCTTCATCGCCACCCACGCCGACTTCGAGGACTGGGCCGCGTCGCGCAAGGTGCTGACGATGGAGTATTTCTACCGCGCCATGAGGACGCGCACCGGCGTGCTGATGGACGGTGCAGACCCTGCGGGCGGGCAGTGGAACTTCGACAAGGAGAACCGCAAGCCCGCGAGCCACGACCTGTTCATGCCGCAACCGCTCGCGTTCCAGCCCGACGAGACGACGCAGGGCGTGCTCGACCTAGTCGCCGCGCGCTTCCCCGACCATCCCGGCACGCTCGATGGCTTCGACTATGCCGTCACCGCCAAGGATGCCGCGCGGCAGGCCGACACTTTCTTCGCGCACGCGCTGGAGAAGTTCGGCGATTACGAGGACGCGATGCTGACCGGCGAGCGCCACCTGTGGCACTCGATCCTCTCGCCCTATCTGAACGCCGGGCTGCTCGATCCGCTCGACCTGTGCCGCCGCGCCGAGGCGGCGTACCGCGCGCGCAAGGCACCGATCAACTCGGTCGAGGGCTATGTCCGCCAGATCCTCGGCTGGCGCGAGTATATGCGCGGCATTTACTGGCGCGAGGGGCCGGACTACATCGAGCGCAACTATTTCGGCAACACGCGCCAGCTGCCCGACTGGTACTGGACCGGCGAGACCGACATGCATTGTCTGCGCGAGGCGCTCGGCCAGACGCTCGCCACCGCGCACGCGCACCATATCCAGCGGCTAATGGTCACCGGCAATTTCGCGCTGCTGATCGGGGCGGACCCGAAGCAGGTCCACCTGTGGTACCTCGAAGTCTATATCGACGCCTACGAATGGGTCGAGCTGCCCAATACGCTCGGCATGAGCCAATTCGGCGATGGCGGGCTGCTCGGCTCGAAGCCCTACGCGAGCTCGGGCGCGTACATCAACCGCATGTCGGATTACTGCGCAAACTGCCGCTACGACGTATCGAAGCGCGTCGGCGAGGATGCCTGCCCGTTCAACGCGCTCTACTGGGACTTCCTCGCCCGCAACGAGGACAAGCTCCGCCCCAACCGCCGCATGGCGATGCCGTACCGCACCTGGGATCGGATGAAGCCCGAGAGCCGGGCCGAGACCCGCGCGCAGGCGGCGACGTTCCTCGACCAACTCGACGCGAGCGGCCCGCCTTATTGAACCTGGTGGCCAGGCGAGCCCTCACGCCTAGGGGGACTCGCCTCCCTGAAAGGGAGGAGTCGAGGGTGGGTGGGTTGCGCACGAGAACCTCGTGATTGCAGCGTAGATCAGGTCCCGATCGGTGTCGCACCCCGACGTCGTCCCGGACTTGATCCGGTATCCCGCTTTCCCTTACCCGGCCGCCGCACCCCGCCACTGGCGCCATCCCCATACCCCGCTATGCTGCCCGGCATGGACCCGCTCGTCTCCACCCAGTGGCTCGCCGATCACTTGGCCGACCGCGACCTGCGCGTCGCCGACGCCAGCTACCACATCGACCTGCCCGGCGAGCCGAAGCGCGACGCCGCGGCGGAGTTTGACGTGGGGCACATACCCGGCGCAGTGTTCATGAACCTGGCCGGCTTCTCCGACCCCGACAGTTCGTTGCCCTCGACCATGCCGAACGCGGCGCGTTTCGCCAGCCGCATGGCGCGCGCCGGACTCGGCGACGGGGTGCGGATCGTCCTCTACGACGACGCCTCGCACGTCACCGCGGCGCGCGCCTGGGTGATGCTGCGCGCGTTCGGCTTCACCGACGTGGCGATCCTCGACGGCGGTCTCACCAAGTGGCGCGCGGAGGGGCGACCGATCGAGACAGGCGAACACATCGTCCGCCCGCGCCACGCGACCCCGCGCGCGCAGGGCAGGGACATCGCCGACATGGCCGAGGTCCGCGCCGCGCTGGACGGCGACGCGCAGGTCGTCGACGCGCGTGGGCGAGCGCGCTTCACCGGCGCGGAGGCCGACCCGCGCGCGGGCGTCGCCCCCGGCCACATGCCCGGCGCGCGCAACCTGCCGTACAAGCAGGTCTTCAACCCCGATGGCACGTGGAAGCGCGGGCAGGACCTGCGCGACGCCTTTGCTGCGGCGGGGGTCGACCCCGCGCGCCCGATGGTGATGACCTGCGGCTCGGGCATCACCGCCAGCATTCTCGCCTTCGCCGCGCACCTGCTGGGCCACGAGGCCGCGGTCTACGACGGCAGCTGGAGCGAGTGGGGCGCCGACCCCTCCACTCCCAAGGCGGCGGGTGACGCATGAGCGACCACGAAGACCTCCGCCCCGACACGCACCCCGACACGCACGTCGTCACCGCCGGGCGCCGGCGCGAGTGGACCGCAGGCGTCGTCAACACGCCGGTCTGGCGCGCCTCGACGATCCTCTACGACGATGTCGCGCACCTGCGCGCGAGCGGGGCGGCCGACACGCACCACCGGCTGTTCTACGGCCGCCGCGGCACACCGACGCAGTGGAGCCTCGCCGACGCGCTGACCAGCTTGGAGCCGGGTGCGGAGGGAACCTTTCTCTACCCCTCGGGCGTCGCCGCGATCGCCGCCTGCCTGATGGCGGTGCTCTCGCCCGGCGACGAGCTGCTCGTGCCCGACAGCGCCTACGACCCGACGCGGGCGATGGCGACCGGATTGCTCAAGCGGTTCGGCATCACCGCGCGCTTCTACGATCCGCTGGTGGGCGCCGGCATGGCCGAGCTGATCGGCCCCGCCACGCGCGCGATCTTCATGGAATCGCCCGGCAGCCTGACCTTCGAGGTGCAGGACGTGCCCGCGATCGTCGCGGTCGCGCAGGCGCGCGGGATCGCGACGATCCTCGACAACACCTGGGCGACGCCCTTGTTCTTTCCCGCGATCGGCAAGGGCGTCGACTATTCTATCCTCGCGTGCACCAAATACGTCGTCGGCCACTCCGACGTCATGCTCGGCTCGGTCACCGCCGGCCCCGGCCGCTTCGCGAGCCTTCGCGACACCAGCTTTCAACTCGGCCAGGTCACCAGCCCCGATGACGCCTGGCTCGGCAGCCGCGGCCTGCGTACCATGGCGGTGCGCCTGCGCCAGCACCAGGCGAGCGCGCTGGAAATCGCGCGCTGGCTCTCGGAGCAGCCGGAGGTCGCGCGCGTGCTCCACCCGGCGCTCGCCTCCTGCCCCGGGCACGAGACGTTCGCGCGCGACTTCCTCGGCGCGTCGGGGCTGTTCTCCTTCGCGCTGGCGGGTGGCGACGAGCGATCGCGCGCCGCGTTGATCGACGCGCTCGACCATTTCGGCATCGGCTACAGCTGGGGCGGGTTCGAGAGCCTCGCGCTGCCGGTCGACCCGGCACGCCATCGCACCGCGACCACGCCAGACTTCGGCGGCCCGCTCGTTCGGCTGCAGATCGGGCTGGAGGACCCGGCCGACCTGATCGCCGATCTCGCGCGCGGGCTCGCCGCGTTCCGGGACGCGCGGGCATGAACTTCGCCACCGACTGGCTGAACGAGAACGGCATCGCGCTGCCGGGGCAATTCGACCTGCTCGAGATGGCGATCGCGGGCGGGCTGGTGCTCGTCTCGCTGCTGCTCGGGCTGACCGCGGGCCGCGTGGTGGGGCCGCGCGCCGCCACCTGGTGGAAGGCGCACGTCGCCAACCATGGCGAGGGATTGTGGAGCCGCATGGCCGCGATCCTGCGCCACGGCAGCGCCGTGCTGCTGCTCGCGCTGGTGCTCGTGTCGCACGATTGGGTTCCTTGGGCGGGACTGCCGATCGGCATCGCGCTGGGCGCCGCCGCCGCCGCGCTCGCGCACGCGGTGCTGCGCGGGCTCGGCATGCCGCGCTGGGCGACCTACACCTTCTCCACCATCCTGTTCGTGGCGCTGCTCAGCCGCGCGGTCGGCGGGCTGGGGCCGATCACCGACACGCTTGACGCGGTCGGCTTCAACGTCGGTCGCCGCCGCCTGTCGCTCCTCGCGCTGATCTACATCCTCGTCATCGCGATCGTCATCTTCGCGGGCGTCCGCCTCGCCAACCGCGTCGTCACCCACACGATCGGGCAGGCGCGATCGCTTGATGCGACGCAGCGATTGCTGGCGCAGAAGCTGGCGAGCATCGGCATCATCGTCGCGGCGTTCTTCTTCGGCATCGATTTCGCAGGCATCGACCTGACCGCCTTCGCCTTCTTCTCGGGCGCGGTGGGTCTCGCTGTCGGCTTCGGTTTGCAGAAGACCGTCGGCAACCTGATCGCGGGCATCATCCTGCTGATGGACCGCTCGATCAAGCCGGGCGACGTGATCGTCGTCGGCGACAGCTTCGGCTGGGTCAACAAGATCGGGGTGCGCGCGGTCAGCGTGGTGACGCGCGACGGCAAGGAGCATCTGATCCCCAACGAGAATCTGATGACGCAGGAGGTGGAGAACTGGTCCTTCACCGACCGCAACGTGCGCGTGCGTATCCCGGTCAGCGTCGCCTACTCATGCGACCTGAAACTCGCGCAGACGCTGATGATGAAGGCGGCGAGCGACAGCCCGCGCGTGCTGACCAGCCCCAAGCCCAACGTGTGGCTGACCGCGTTCGGCAACGACGGGGTGGAGCACGAGATCCTCGCCTGGATCAGCGATCCGGAGAGCGGGGTCGGCAACGTCCGATCGGACGTGCTCAACCGCTTGTGGGTGCTGTTCAAGGACGCGGGGATCGAGATCCCCTTCGCGCAGCGCGACATCTACGTCCGGTCGTGGCCGAAGGAAATGCCGCAGGTCGGGGAGCAGGCGCCCGGCGCGTGATCGCCGGCGCGGTTTGACCCGTCATCCCCGACTTGGTCCAGGATCCCGCTGCCTTCTGCTGCCGTTCGCGAAGAAGCGGGACCCCGGATCAAGTCCGGGGTGACGTGGGTAGGTGAGGCGCAGTCGCCTTACTGCTGCGGCGTCGGGGTCGCCGCGGGGGAGGGGGCGGTCGCCTGCGTCGCGCCGGCGTTGGCGCCGCCCGCGACCGCGCGCGCGCCCTGGCCGTCGCCCTGCGGCGCGGCGATGATGTCGCGCGTCGTCTGGCCCTTGTCGACGACGTTGGTCTGCGGGTCGCCCACCGCGCTGCGGATACCGGGCTGCGCGACGTCGCCGCCCGCCTGCTCGACCACGCCTGCCTCGGCCTGGCTGCGCGGCGCGGGCGTGCCGAACAGCGCCTCCAGCGTCTGCCCCTGCGTGTTGGTGCCCTGCGTGCGCGCGGCACCCGGCTGCGGCGGGACCAGCGAGAAGTCGGGCGGGATCACCAGCGGCGCCTGGCGCGCGACCGCGAACTCGTCGGGCCGCGCGCGGTCGTAACCGCTCTTGCCGCACGCCGACAGCGACGCCACCGCGGCGAGCGCCGCGCCCGTGACCACCAACTTACGCATGTACGTTCTCCGAGGGATTCTTCGAAATCTCGTCCGGCTTGTCGCGGATCAGGAGCGCGCGCACCAGCAGAATCAGCACGCCGATCGTAATCGCGGCGTCGGCGATGTTGAAGACGAGGAACGGCCGCCACTCGCCGAAATGCAGGTCGGCGAAGTCGACCACGTAGCCCAGCCGCACGCGGTCGAGGATGTTGCCGATCGCCCCGCCCAGCACCAGCCCGAGCGCGAGCTGGTCGCCGCGCTTGGGCTCGCGCCACATCCACACCGCCACCGCCACCGCGATCGCGCCGGTGAACGCGACCAGCAGCCAGCGCATCGTCGCCGTCTCCGCGCGCAGCATCCCCAGCGACACGCCGTTGTTCTGCACGAAACGCAGGTCGAAGATCGGCAGCAGCGTGCGCGACGCGCCGAGGAAGTCGATGCCCAGCGGCCCGGTGACGAGCCACTTGCTGAGCTGGTCCACCACCAGCACGACCGCGGCGAGCGCCAGCCCGGCGCGGGGCGTCACCCGCGTCATGCCGCGACCCCGTTCGTCGCTTCGACACCCACCACGTCCTCGCACCGCGCGCACAGCTCGCCGTCCTCGCGCACCTCGGGCAGGTGCCGCCAGCAGCGCCCGCACTTATGGTAATCGGTCCGCGCGACGTCGACCGTGTCGCCAGCGCTCACCTTCGCGACGATGAACACCTCGGCCAGCGCGTCGAGCGGCAGCGGCGCCTCGGGCACCGTCACCTCGGCCTCCAGGCTCGATCGCACCGTCTTCTCGCGCCGCAGCGGCTCGATCGCCTCGGTCACGCGCTCGCGAAGCGCGCGCACCTCGCGCCAGCGCTGCGCGATATCCTCCGCCGCCGGCTCGGGCAGTTCGGGCCATTCGAGCAGGTGGACCGACGCGTCCGCGTTCGGGAAACGTGCCTGCCACACCTCCTCGGCGGTGAACACCAGCACCGGTGCGGCGTAGCGCACCAGCGCGTGGAACAGCGTGTCGAGCACCGTCCGGTACGCGCGCCGCTTCGTGTCGCCGGCCGCGTCGCAGTAGAGCGAGTCCTTGCGCACGTCGAAGAAGAACGCCGACAGGTCCTCGTTGCAGAAATCGGTCAGCGCGCGCGTGTAGCGGTTGAACTCGAACGCGTCCGCCGCACTACGCAGCTCCAGGTCGAGCTTGTGCAGCAGGTGAAGCACGTAGCGCTCCAGCTCGGGCATGTCCGCCACCGGGACGCGCTCGTCCTCGCCGAACCCGTCGAGCGCGCCCAGCAGGTAGCGGAACGTGTTGCGCAGCTTGCGATACGCGTCCGACGCGGTCGCCAGCACTTCCTTGCCAATACGGATGTCGTCGAAATAATCGGTCGACACCGCCCATAGCCGCAGGATGTCCGCGCCGCTCTCGCCGATGATCTTCAGCGGATCGACGACGTTGCCGAGCGACTTGGACATCTTGCGCCCCTTGCCGTCGAGCGCGAAGCCGTGCGTCAGCACCGCGTCGTACGGCGCGCGCCCGCGCGTGCCGCAGCTCTCCAGCAGCGATGACTGGAACCAGCCGCGATGCTGGTCCGACCCCTCGACGTACAGGTTCGCGCGCGTGCCCTCGCCGTAGCGCGCCTCGACCACGAAGGCGTGGGTCGAGCCTGAGTCGAACCACACGTCGAGGATGTCGTTGACCGGCTCGTACTCGGCCAGACCATACTGATCGCCCAGCAGCGTCTGGTGGTCCGCGGTGAACCACGCGTCCGCGCCGCCCGCCTCGAACGCGTGGAGGATGCGCGCGTTGACCGCCGGGTCGGCGAGGTACTGGCCGCTCGCGCGGTGGACGTAGAGCGCGATCGGCACGCCCCAGGCGCGCTGGCGCGAGATCACCCAGTCGGGGCGCCCCTCCACCATCGCGGTGATCCGGTTCTCCGCGCGCGCCGGCACCCACCGCGTCCGCGCGATCGCGTCGAGCGCGAGATTGCGCAGGGTGGGGGCGTTCCCTTCTAACCCTCTCCCCTCAGGGGAGAGCGTTGGGTGAGGGGCCGAAGTCTCACCGAGCGCAGCATTTCCGCTCAGCCCCTCACCCAAACCCTCTCCCCCAAGGGGAGAGGGCTTATCCGCCAAGCCCGCCGCCCGCGCCTGACCCGCCGGCAGGTCCATCGGAATGAACCATTGCGGGGTCGCGCGCTGGATCACCTTGGCCTTCGACCGCCACGAATGCGGATAAGAGTGCTTGAAATCATCCGACGCCGCCAGCAGCGCCCCAGCCTCGCGCAGGTTCGAGCAGATCGGACCATCGGTGGCCACGAACTTCTTGTTGATGACGCTGCCCTGGCCACCCAGCCACGCCCAGTCGGCACGGTAGAAGCCCGCACTGTCGACCGCGAACACCGGCTCGATCCCGTACTGCTTGCACAGCAGGAAATCGTCCTCGCCGTGATCGGGCGCCATGTGGACGAGCCCGGTACCCGCGTCGGTCGTCACGAAGTCGCCCGGCAGCAACGGCCGCGGCTTGGCGAAGAACCCGCCGAGGTGGTGCATCGGATGGCGAGCGAGGGCGCCTTCGAGTTGCGAGCCCTTACCAGACCAGATCGGCTTCTCTAGGTTCGTAGTGTCAAGCCAACCACGCGCTCCCGCTTGGCCGATCAAGTCTCGTGCAAGAATGTAAGTCTTGCCGCCATCTGAGATGGCGACGTACTCAACATCCTCCCCATACGCCAACGCCTGGTTGACCGGGATCGTCCACGGCGTCGTGGTCCAGATCACCGCGTGCGCGCCGACCAGTTCCGGCGCGTTCGGCGCTTCCGTGATCTCGAACGCCACGTCGATCTGCGTCGACACCACGTCCTCATACTCGACCTCGGCCTCGGCGAGCGCGGTCTTCTCGACCGGGCTCCACATCACCGGCTTCGCCCCGCGGTAGAGCTGGCCGCTCTCGGCAAACTTGAGCAATTCGCCGGCGATCGTCGCCTCGGCCGCGTACTTCATCGTCAGGTACGGGTCGGCCCAGTCGCCCATCACGCCCAGCCGCTGGAACTCGTCCGCCTGCACCGCGACCCACTTGTCGGCATAGGCGCGGCACTCGGCGCGGAACTGGTCGACCGGCACCTGATCCTTGTCGAGCTTCTTGGCGCGATACGCTTCCTCGACCTTCCACTCGATCGGCAAACCGTGGCAATCCCAGCCCGGCACGTAGGGCGCGTCGTATCCCATCAGCGAGCGGCTGCGGACGATCACGTCCTTCAGCACCTTGTTCATCGCGTGGCCCATGTGGATGTCGCCGTTGGCGTAGGGCGGGCCGTCGTGCAGGATCCAGCGCTCGCGCCCGGCACGCTCGCTGCGCAATCGGTCGTACAGCCCCATCTGCTGCCACCGCGCCAGGATCGCGGGCTCCTTCTGCGCGAGGCCCGCCTTCATCGGAAAGTCGGTCTTCGGCAGGAAGACGGTGTCGCGCCAGTCGCGCTTGGTGTCGGGTTGGTCGGCCATGATCGGGGTGCGCCTTAGCGCGTGGGCGCGCGCGAAACAAACCGGCAGGTGACGCGGGCGGCGCGCGCGCCTATCTCGCCGCGCATGACCCTTGCCCCCACCCACCTCGGCCAGTCCGTGCCGCTACCTACCTCGCCCGACGAGGCGGTGCTCGACTACGTCCCCAACCCGCGCCCGAACCAGACCTACCTGATCCGCTTCACCCAGCCCGAGTTCACCTCGCTCTGCCCGGTGACGAGCCAGCCCGATTTCGCGCACCTCGTGATCGACTACGTGCCGGCCGACACGATCGTCGAGTCGAAGTCGCTGAAGCTGTTCCTGGGCTCCTTCCGCAACCACAACGCATTCCACGAGGATTGCACCGTCGGCATCGGCGAGCGGCTGTTCCGCGAGATGCGCCCGCGCTGGCTGCGCATCGGCGGCTATTGGTACCCGCGCGGCGGCATGCCGATCGACGTGTTCTGGCAGTCGGGCACGCCACCCGAGGGGTTATGGCTGCCCGATCAGGGGGTTGCGGGCTATCGCGGGCGCGGCTGACCGTTCGGCGATCAGCTTGATCTATGTTGCACTGCGGTAAGCGAGTGCAACCAAAGCTTCACGGGCACGTTTGTTGTAGCGAGCGGTGGTCCGTCGCGGGCGCCGCTGAACCAGCAAAGGTAGAAGGATGAAGCAGTCGGTCGAACCGGGCGCGGTCAAGCATATCGCCCTGATCGGGAATTTCCTGCCGCGCAAGTGCGGCATCGCCACGTTCACGACCGACACGTACGAAGCCCTGCGAAAGCGTTTTCCCGACACCCGCGTCGACGTCTACGCGATGGACGACCACCCCGGCCGCTACGAATATCCCGAGGCGGTGACGGGCGCGATCGCGCAGCACGACCGCGCGGCCTATGTCTCGACCGCCCGTGCGATCGAGGCGAGCGGCGCGCAGGCTCTGTGGCTCCAACACGAGTACGGCATCTTCGGCGGCGATGCGGGCGCGCACATCCTCGAACTGCTCGACCGCACCACCGTGCCGCTGATCGTCACGCTCCACACCGTGCTGGAGAAGCCGGGCACGCAGGAGCGCGCAGTGCTCGAAGGACTGCTGCGCCGCGCCGCCAAGGTGATCGTCATGGCCGAGCGCGGTCGCGAGATCCTGCAGCGCGTCTACGGCGCCAACCCGTCCTCGATCGCGGTGATCCCGCACGGCGTGCCCGACCGCGCGTTCGTCTCGCCCGACGCGTTCAAGGCGCGCTTCGGCTGGCAGGGCAAGCGCATCATCTTCACCTTCGGCCTCTTGAGCCCCGGCAAGGGGATCGAGACGGTGATCGAGGCGATGCCCGCGGTCGTCGCGCGCCACCCGGACGCCGCCTATGTCGTGCTCGGCGCGACGCACCCCAGCCTCGTCGCGCACGAGGGGGAGGCGTACCGCGATCGGTTGAAGGCGCTCGCCGCGAGCCTGGGCGTCGACAACAACGTCGCGTTCATCGACGCGTTCGTCGACCACGACGACCTGATCGACTATCTCCAGGCCGCCGACATCTACGCCACCCCGTACCTCAACCCCGCGCAGATCACGAGCGGCACGCTCTCCTACGCGGTGGGCGTCGGTAAGGCGGTGATCTCCACGCCCTACGTCCACGCGACCGAGATCCTGGCGGATGGCCACGGTGTCCTCGTCGACTTCAAGGATGTCGCCGCCTTCGCGCGCGAGATCAACGACCTGCTCGGCAGCGAGCGCAACCTGGGCCGGCTCTCGCAGCGCGCCTATGCACGGGGGCGCACCATGATCTGGCCCGCCGTGGCGGAGAAGGCCATGAACGAAATCGCACGCAGCATCACGGCGCACCCTAAACGGCTCGCCGCCAATCCGGCGGCGACGCTCAAGGCACTGCCCGCCGACCTCGCCGCTGTCGAGCGGATGAGCGATTCGACCGGCATGCTCCAGCACTCGATCTTCTCGATCCCCGACCGCCGCCACGGCTACTGCATCGACGACAACGCGCGCGCGCTGATCCTGACGACGCAGATGGCCGACGTCGACGCGGTCACGCGCGACAAGTGGATGACGATCTACGCGTCGTTCGTCCAATATGCCTGGAACCCCGACAAGCGTCGTTTCCGCAATTTCATGAACTTCGACCGCACCTGGTGCGAGGAGGTCGGCTCGGAGGATTCGAACGGCCGCACGCTCTGGGCGCTAGGCGTCACCGCGCGCGACGCGGCGGAGGCGAAGCACCGCGACTGGGCGACCGCGATGTTCGACATGACCGCGAGCCTCGCCTTCGAGCTCGGCAGCCCGCGCGCGCAATCCTTCGCGATGCTGGGCGCGGCGTCAATGCTGGAGGCGTCGCCCAACCACCCGCTCGCGCTCGAGATACTGGAACGCTTCCCCGCGCAGCACCTCGCGCTGCTGAGCGAGGCGCGGCGGCCCGAGTGGGGCTGGTTCGAGATCGTGCTCGCCTACGACAATGCGCGCCTGCCCGAGGGGCTGATCCGCGCCGGCGCCGCGCTCGGGCGTCAGGAGCTGATCGACTGCGGAATCGAGACGCTGCGCTGGATCATGGCGAAGCAGACCTCGCCCGAGGGTCATTTCCGCGCGGTCGGCTCGGAGAGCTTCGGTCGCGAATATGCCGAGCCGCTGCCCTACGACCAGCAGCCGCTGGAGGCGCAGGGCACGGTCGAGGCGTGCGCCGCCGCGTACGACGCGACCGGCGACCGCCACTGGCTCGCCGAGGCGACGCGCGCGTACAATTGGTTCCTGGGCGCCAACGACCTCGACCTGCCGCTCGCCACCGCGCGCGACGGCGGCTGCTTCGACGGTCTGATGCCTGCCGGATTGAACCGCAACCAGGGGGCGGAGAGCATCCTGGCGCTGCAATTGGCGAGTTGCGCGATTTCGGGGCTTTCAAAGCGAGCCGGAGCCGTGGCAGGGAAGGCGCGCGCGGCCGCGTAGCCGAAACGCGTCGCGCAAACGCAAGGACGATTTCGCGAGGCGTATCTCTCTTGAACTTGTTCAATCATCGGCTGCGGCTTCACGCCGACCCGTCGCGCGTCGTGGTGCGTCCGTTCCACATCGGCTGGCTCGCCAACGGCAGCGGGATCAGCCGGTCGCAGCGCCTTATCAACGAAGTGCTCGAGATGGACGCGCAGCAGGCGCGCGATCAGCTCGACCTCGTGCTCAAGGACTTCGAGGCGCGTCACTGGCAGACGCGGCGCGTGTTCATGACGCGCTACGACGAGATCGCCTCGGCGCACGGGCTCGACGGCAGTCAGATCGACGATGAGAAGCGCCAACTGATCGGCGCCTATTTCTGCCACGAGTACAGTTATGCCGCCGCCGCGCTGATGAACCCCAGTGCGGTGCCGCATCCCGACCAGTCGGGCATGTCGCCGGGGTCGCAGCGCATCCTGATGAGTCTGCGCTCGGTCGGCGAGGGGCACATCTCCTCCGTCGCTTTCCGCGAAGGCATCATCGGCGAGGACAACGAGCTGAAGCTCGCGCCCGAGCCGCCGTTCGCGACCGCCGCCGACGCGGTCGGCAATGACGAGGAGGAGGCGCCGGTCGGCCCCGTCACCGTCTATCGCCACCGCGACAGCACGCTGTCGGGCACCGTCATCTTCCCGATCACCGACGCGCAGTCGAAGGGGCTGGAGGACTTGCGCCTCGTCCACTTCACGCACGATGACGGCACGGTCGAGTGGCTCGGCACCTACACCGCCTATAACGGCGCGACGATCCAGTCGGAGCTGCTGCGCACGCGCGACTTCCGCCAGTTCGACCTCGTGCCGATGACCGGCACCGCCGCGCGCAACAAGGGTATCGCCTTGTTCCCGCGCACGGTCGGCGGTCGCTACCTGTCGATCGGACGACAGGACGGCGAGAACCTCTACCTGCTCTCGACCGACGACCTGACCCACTGGGACGACGGCCAGTTGATCCTCAAGCCCGAATATCCGTGGGAGTTCGTCCAGATCGGCAATTGCGGCCCGCCGATCGAGATCGACGAGGGCTGGCTGCTGCTGACCCACGGCGTGGGCGCGATGCGCAAATACTCGATCGGCGCTGCGCTGCTCGACAAGCACGACCCGTCAAAGGTGATCGGCCGCACCCAGCAACCGATCCTCGCCGCCGCCGACCAGGACCGCGAGGGCTACGTGCCCAACGTCGTCTACACCTGCGGCGCGATGCGCCACGGGACCAAGTTGTTCATGCCCTACGGCATCGCCGACAGCTCGGTCGGCTTCGCCTTCGTCGACATCGCGGAACTGCTAAAGGCGATGTGACTCTTCTGCTCCCCTCCCTGGAAGGGAGGAGCCGGGGGTGGGTAGGGTCGACACGCACCGCTACGACTCTCTCCCACCCGTCATCGTGGCGCCGAGGATCGGCCTTTACTCGCCCGTGTCTTCGTCTCCGGCATCGCGAACAGGTACAGCAGCAACCCCGCCCCCGCGATCGCCGCCAGCGTCAGGAAGCTGATCGAATAGCCCGCGCGCACGATGATCGCGCCGGCGAGCGACGCCGACAGCGCCGCGCCCAGCCCCTGCGCGGTCGCGACCGCGCCCTGGCTGACGTTGAACCGTCCCGTGCCCTTGGTCAGGTCGGCGATCACGATCGGGAACAGCGCCCCAAAGATGCCCGCGCCGACGCCGTCGAGCGCCTGCACCCCGACCAGCCACCACGGATCGCTCGACAAAGTATAGAGCACGCCGCGCAGGCAGAGGAACGCGAAGCCGACGAGGAAGATCGGCTTGGTGCCCCAGCGGTCCGCGTTGCGCCCCGCGACCAGCGCGACCGGCACCATCACCAGCTGCGCCGCCACGATGCACGCCGCGGTCAGCGACGTCGCCAGGTCCTTGCCCACCATCCGCGCGAGCTGCTGGCTGACCGAGGTCAGCATCGCCGCGTTGGCGAGGTGGAACGCGAAGGCGATGGCGGCTAAGGTGCGCAGCGGCCCGTTCTCCAGCAGCGTGCGCCACGCGCTCTCGGTCTCGCAATCCTCGTCCGGCTCGCAGTCGAGCCCGCGCGCGACCGCATCGTCGATGTCGCGATTGTTCAACCGCGCGGTCGCCGCGATGCTCAGCGCGGTCAAAACCGCCATCATCCAGAACACGACGACGGGTCCGAACTTCCACGCCAGCGCGCCCGCCAGCGCCGCCGACACCGCGTTGCCGCCGTGGTTGAACGCTTCGTTGCGCCCGACGCGCGCCGCGAACAGCTTGGGCCCGACGATCCCCAGCGAGATCGCGGAGATCGCCGGCGCGAACACTGTGCCCGCCGCCGCCGCGATCGACTGCGTCACCGTCACCACCGCGAAGCCGCTGACGACGGGCAGCGACAGGCTGCTCAGCGTCACCAGCAGCGCCGCGATCATCACCACGCGCGGCTTGTTGCGGCTGCGGTCGATCAATCCGCCCGCGGGCGTCTGCGACAGCAACCCGACGATCCCCGCGATCGTCAGCACGAGGCCGACGGTCTGCTCGTTCCACCCGTGCGCTGGCCCGCGCACCGCGACCAGATAGATGGCGAGATACGGCCCAAGCCCGTCGCGCACGTCCGCCAGGAAGAAGTTCATCGCGTCGAGCGTGCGCCCGCTTCCCGCCCCGCCACCGTGCTGGCTCACGGTTTCCGTTCGATTGCCCAACGACGCGGTACGGCTCGCCATGATCGCCTCCCGCCCGCGACCTTCGCGAGCGCCGGCTTAACGTCCGTTAAGTGGAAAGGTACCGCCCCGGCACTAAATGCCGGGACGCGCTGCTATTGGTAGCGCAGCAGCCGGTCGAAGCCGGTGTTGGTCTTCGCCATCTTGCGGATTTTCCTGATCGCGGTGCGGACGTGGCGGTCGAAGCGCCGGTCGTCGTACACCCCGCGCCAGATATACTCGTCCCGCTCCAGCAGCGCGTCGAGCGCGGCGGTGAACGTCGCCTGGCTGCTCGTCGCCGCGTTCGTGCACAGCGACGCGCACACCATCTCCTCCGCCGCCGCCAGGTCGCAATCGTCCTGCCGGTCCCGGCCGTGGCGCTCGGCGGCGACCTGATCGGCGCGTGCGGCGGCGATCCGGCTCGTCAGCCAGGTTCGGACGTCGGCCTCGTTCCACGCGGTCGCTTGCTTGGTCATGGATCATCCGGTCGGGCCTGCGCCGCGC
>NZ_JBELMJ010000046.1:0-24697 GCF_042095875.1 Sphingomonas sp. | reverse complement strand
GCAGCCATGAAACGAAGGAGCAACCCAGCATGTCCGGCATTTTTCAACAGGCCCGGTCGTTTGCGACGAAGCCGACCAGCCCCGGTGCGGGTCTCGTGGGCGTAGTCGATAGTACGAAGTTGGACCGAACTGGCAGGCACCCTCCACTCGGAAGGCTGTGTTTTCCGCCCGAAACCCGCCTGAAGTTCGTGGTATCGCCTACGCCTCACCCCATGACCGGCCTTACGGGTCGACCGGCTCGTGGTATCGCCTACGCCTATGGTGTCGCCGCGGTTCGGACGCGCGTGAGCCGACTGGTTGACGACGGAGTGGGTCATGCCGAAGAGTAAGGCGGCCGAACCAGGCCTGTCGAAAGATCGGGCGCCGGCCGGCACTGCCAAAGACGCAGTGGTTCCGATGCAAGGCGACCTCTTCTCCATGGACAGCCCACTACGCGGTGGTGTTCATGGCGAGCTATCGCTGATGGCATACCCCTTCTTCGCACTTACGAAGCAGGCATGGATGAAGCCGCTTGCCTACAGCACCGGCGAGATCAGTATCGAGGTGCAGCCTGGCCATAAGGGTGTCGCCAACATCTACGATAAAGAGGTTATCCTCTACATTGCCAGCCTTATGGCTGCGAAGATCGAGAACGGCGAGCCAGTAAGCCAAAACTTCCAGTTCACTGCTAATGACTTCTTCCGGGTCACCGGCGCTACACCGTCATCCAACGCGTACACAAGATTGTACGAGGCATTGGAACGACTGCAGAGCACGCAGATCAAGACTGACATCGAGACTGGTGGCGAGGGCGAAGCGGGATTCTTCTCCTGGGTCGAGACTGCCCGCCTTCAATATACCAAGACGCGAACCGGCGAGCGCAGGCTCAAGGCCGTGAATGTTCGTCTGTGCGATTGGCTGTTCCGGGCGATCCTCAAGGATCGAAGTGTCATGCAATACGCACCCAGCTACTTCCAACTGAGCCCGATCAACCGTCGGCTCTATGAAGTCGCTTGCTTCCTGCGCTTCTCCGGCGTGACGTCGATAAGGTTGGGTGATCTACAACACCAGATCGGCCATCAAAGCCTGACCCGTCTCTTCAAGCCTTACGTTGTCGAGGCTGCAAACGGCACAGTCCCGGGCTTCGAGTTTTCTATCCAGGCGGCCGAAGGCGCCTCAAAAAGCAGCAAGGTCTCGGACGAGGTTGTTGTCATTCGCGAGGTTCCGACTGTCCTGGCGCCGATGAAGCGATCGAAAGCTGCTTCCGAGAACTGATCGGATTTGATCACGACAGTGGGAGGCGCGACTCATTACCCCTGCCCGCCTTGTCAGCACTGCCGATCGCGTTGAAGGCCAACTACCATTCGCTTAGGCGTAGCCGATACCACGAACTTTGCGTTGCCGCGTAGTCGATACCACGAACTTATCGCTGCGGGCGTAGTCGATACCACGAATCTTTTCCGGCGAGCGTAGCCGATACCACGAATACTCGTGGTTTCTTAACCTTTGCATCTGCGGCACTGTGCTCGGGCGACCTTCCGTCGCATTTTCTGGAGCTATGACCGTGGCCACATAAACGAATGCCCGGCACGAAGGCCGGGCACCCTGGAACCGTAAGATGGGCAGCGTCGCCAAACGCTGACCGGTCCGCGATAGACCTCCCATCTAGACGATCCTGACACCTGGTTCAAGGGAGCGCGATTCGCGCCACGCACGAGTTATGCCTGCTGACGGTCCCTCCATCCGAGGGGGCGAACGATGAACTATACGCAAACGGCTTTCACCGGCCGGACCGGGGCGCGGCCGATCACGGCACTGACGCGCGAGCTCACCCGGAGGATGAAGGTCGTCGACGAGAGCGCCGTCCAGATATCCAAACAAGACGCTCGCAGGGTCGTGAAGGCGCTGAAAGGCGCGATCGCGGTCAGCAACGGCGCGATCGAGACGCTAATGGATCTTGTCCAGCTCACCTGGGAGGCCGACTGGGCCGCCGACCGCCCGCTCGTCGTCTGGCCGAGCAACCAACATCTTGCGGACGAGGTCAGGAAAACCGTTGCCTGCATCAAGGCGCGGCTGCGTGAGCTGCGCGCCGCAGGCTTGATCCTCGCGCGAGATAGCGCCTCGGGACGTCGAAGCGGTTTCCGGAACCGTGACGGCGTCATCGTCGAAGCCTACGGCCTCGATCTCTCCCCCATCCGGCTGCGCTATGCCGAGCTGAAGGAAGCCGGCGATCGCCTCAACGCCCTCTATGCGCTCTTCAAGAGCGGCAAGAAGGAGATCGCGCGTGTCCGCCGGATCGTCGGACAGGCACTCGCGCAGGCCGCTGATCTGAGCCTCACCGGACCGCACTGGATGGCACTCCAGGACGCGATTGACGAGATCGCGTTCGCTGCCGCGCAGGCCAGGACTATGGGCGACGGCGAAGGCTACCAGGCCGCGCTCGACCGTCTTCCTGGCGTTGAGGATCTCGTCGGAGAGACCATCGATCGCTTCATGTTTACAGAGGAAAATAACCCGTCGGGGTCATCGGTATCACCCGACATACACATACAAACCATTCCCTCTAAAAATACCGTACATGCTAAGCGAGGATGTAGTTCTGACCCGGAGGTGAGCCTTCCCGATCAAGCGGTGCTGCCCCCCTCCCCTTCTCAGAGCAGCCTCAAGGTGCGGCCTTGCGATCTTGCGGAGATGTTCCCGACAACCTCGATGTATCTGACGGAGGCCCGACCGCGGTGGCCCGACGTTCATAACGCCGCGGCGCGCCTGCGGCATGACCTCGGCATCCGTTCCGGAACGTGGGTGGATGCGATCGATACGCTGGGTCGCGACGGCGCTGCTGTCGCAGTCATGATCACTGCGGAGAGAGAGGCGCGCAATGAGATCCGCCTTACAGCGGGCGCTTATTACGCCGGGATGGTCGCGCGGGCGAAGCGCGGCGAGCTCGACCTTGAAAAGAGCCTATGGGGTTTCAGGACTGAGCGAATGGCTGCGCATTAATGGCCAACGTCTGCCCCGTTCGCGACAAGACGGCCGTCGGCCCCCTCGCCTGCTTGTTTCAGTCAGGGAACCGGGTCACGATTGTGGCTCGGCTCTCACCTTGAATCCTATTTGCGAAGCCACAAATTGGTCGAACGAAGGGAGAACGCCATGTCTAACGTCAGTCGATTGGAAGCGCACCGCTTCTACCAGAAGAAGCAGGAGCAGGAAGAGAAGCGCATGAAGGCATTCACCCTCAGCGCCAGCCTGTCCGTCGCCGGTATGAGCTATTCGCTTGGGCAGATGCTGCTGATCTTCTTCGGCACCCGGACCCCTGACAGCGGAGCGATGATGCTGCGCTACGCGGCTGCGCTTATGGTGTCGGCGGCTCTGGGTTACGCGTCCGCCAAAATGGCGGAACGGTATGCTCGCCGGTATGACAATTACAACGGCATGCTGCCGGAGCGGAAGCGCAGCCGAAACCCCAATACTCCCTTCTGGCGCTAAGCAGACCCGAAAAGCCCCGGCATCGCTGCCGGGGCCGTTCATCGCTCGGAGTGGACGACGCCGCGTCGAGTCAGTCGGCCATGCCGGAGCGAGTCAGTTAGCTTGCCACCATCAGTCATCAGCACCCACGCGTCCGGGCAGGTTGGTAACTTTGCACCCCCAAGAGGGTTAAGCGATCGTCAGCATCTTGCTGCTAGGTGGTCAATATGCCCCAAGCGACACTCCAGGCCTGGCTCTCCCTCTATGCCGCCGTCGGCGTCATGGTCGCGATGTGCGCCGTCTTCGCGGTCATCAAGACCGCCTATGACTATCGCACGGGAAACAGCCGGCTGCCTACCACGACCATGCTCGACAAGGTCCTCGTCGCGCCGCGGCTGTGGGTTCGTTGGCAGCTCAACTACCTCTTGGGTGCACCGGCTATACTCGGGATCGCGATCTACTTTGCCCATTACCTCGGGTTCGGCACGCTCGTCGACGTGTAAGCCAGCAGCTGGACCCCCCTGCCCCGCCAGCCTGCCGCACTCGGCATCGCGGCGGTTTGCACGGATGCGGCTCGATAGGCACCGCTGCTCCACCCCTTGGTGATCGCCGCAACGTAATCGATCGTCTCCCTGAAGGGTGGGATCCTTCCCAAGGTTCGTACCCTGCCAGGGCCGGCGTTGTAGGCCGCCAGTGCGAGATCGACGCGCTTGAACTCGTCCAGGTGAGACCGAAGGTATCTGGCCCCTCCTCTCAGATTGGCCAGCGGATCTCGGGAGTCGAGAACACCCAAGCCGCGGGCCGTGTCGGGCATCAACTGTGTCAGGCCTACCGCGCCCTTATTGGAGACGATCAAAGGATCGTAGCGGCTTTCCTGGGCGACGAGCGCATCGAGTAGCCCGGTAGGCACGCCAGCCTCACAGGCGACGGCGGAGATGAGAGGGAAATAACGCGCTCGGCGTGCCTCCTGCCACGGAGCCAAATCTCCTCGCGGACGGTAAGGCGTCATCGAGCAAGCGGCCGGACTGTACATGTAAGGCGCGACGACGCTCTGAGCGACCTGAGCCGCACCCGTCATCACCCTCCCCGTCTGCATCCAAAGCGGAATCGCAATCGGCGGGCTTGGAACGTCCGTGGTCGTATGTGCTTGCTCGGCCAGGGCGATGCTCCGGAAGTCATCCTGTAAGGCTTCCGGCGAAACGCCCTGCTGCTCGCTTGATGGTGGAAGTGGCTTCGGCGCCGTGCGGCCTACATCAATCACCACACCGTCAGCCAAATCACGGAATGCGACCAGTTCAGCTTGCCGCTGGGACGCGTCGGCAGGGCCGAGGGCGACGGAAGCCGCGACCAATCCTGTGACTAATCTCAGCGCGCCGGGGTGCTTCATTTGTCGAAACAGCCATTGGACGGAGGCATGGTCAACGTGGAAAAAAATTACCCTGCCCGGGAGGAGAGCGCATCGGGAACCCGACTTTGCGCTTAAACAGATTTACGACGAAGCGCATCTGCTGAAATGCGGGCGACATCGCTGTCGAAGTGGCTATGCTCCGCCGTCCGCGAACATAGTGACGGAGGAAGGCTCGCCAGCGAGGATTGGGTTGGACCAAACCCCGGACGCGCCGTCATGCCAGACCCGAAAGGGCACGCCGGCGAAGATGGCGAGGACGGTCGAGCCGTTTGAGAGAGGAACGGTGCGTTCGATGCGTTGCCCCCCTGCCCGGCTCTTCTTCGTCGACGAGCCGCTTAGCTTTTCGCCAACTGTGGCTGTCCACGTCTCCCCGTTCGATCGGAAAGTGATTGAGCGGATGCGTTTGCCTGTCGGCGCCGGTGCACACCCGCAGGCCAGCGCGAGCTCATTATACGCTTGCTCTTGGTCCTTGGCCGGAACGCCCGGCACGAAGAAGGTGGACCCCTGCGCTGCTGCCACTCGCTTGAACCTTTCATCGAACCGGATGCTATTCCGCGATCGGAGGGAGGTGGGATCGCCCTAGCCGACACTGCAGCTGGCAAAACGCATTTACGGAAAGCCGGCGATACGGAAAGGCGCATTGCCGGCCTTGCGGCGACACGCCGATACGTAAAAGCGGAATTACGGCGCCTCGTATTTCTGTACCAGCAGGTCACGGACCTCGTCAGCGATTTTCGTGCCCCGCATCGCGCACTGGGACTTGATCGTTCGATGGAGGCTCTCCGGTATGTCGATCGTCAACCGCTTCATCTTGACGTCCGCGGCGGGAGGTTCGGCAAGCTTCTCTGCTCCCGCTCCCACCCAGGCATCGGCGCCAGCGGCGGGAGGCGCGCCAGCCGTTGGGCGTCGGCCTATCGTCACTTTCTTGGTCATGCCACAAGCTCCATCAGTTCGGCCCGTACGGCCTCGATTTCCGCTGCCGCCGCACTCTTGCCGTCGATCTCGAAAACAGCGCGCCCGGTGGCCGCTGCCTCGGCAAACACGACGCGCTGGACGATCTGCGCCGTCATGGTCGGGATCTGATATGCTGCCAAAGCCTCAACCACGTCGCGCCCAATTGCCGTTTTTGCGACTTTGCGATTTACCACAAATGTGGCCTTCAGGCTTTCCTTAAAAACGGACGCTTCGACGATAAGCTTGACCACCTCGTCCGCGGCCCAGATGTCGTAAGGCGAAGGCTGGACAGGGACCAGCACCACATCCGCCGCCATGATCGCCGATCGCGCCAGTTCGGTCACACGAGGCGGTCCGTCGATGACGACATGATCGTAGCCCTGGCCGATCTGGTCCAACTCCTTGTGGATGGTCGGTCGAGGGAAGCCGACCACCGAGATCATCGGCTGCTCCTCGCGAGCCGCGGCCCAGTCGAGCGAACTGCCCTGGGGGTCGGCGTCGATCAGCAACACGCGCGAGCCGTCGCGTGCGAGGCTTGAGGCCAGGTTCACGCTCAGGGTCGTCTTTCCGACGCCGCCTTTCTGGTTGAGCAACGCAACGATCATGAGAGGCACCTTCCGTGGAAACGTGTAATCGTAAAACCTGCAAAACGTAAAGCCGTCTTATCGGCTTGCCGCTTCGTCGTCTACTCGCAAACCCTGCGATGTGCTTTTCTGTAGGAGGGAAGAGGGCGGGAGGGGGTGAAAGGAGACGGGAATGTCCCTGATCGCTCTCAGACCCACCCAGCGCGTTGTCGATATCGTGGGTGCCCTTGGCGGCACCTGGCGGGGCTATATCGCTACCTGCCGCTGCCCAGCACACCAGGACAGCGATCCCAGCCTGTCCGTGCGCCAGGGGCACGACGGCATTCTCGTCCATTGTTTTGCCGGTTGCGATCCGGGAGACGTCCTGCGCGAAATCTCCCGCCTACGACCCTCCGGAAGCCATCAGCCACCGCCCGCCCGGCACCGCCCTGGCGGGAGCAACGTCGGACGGCTCTGGGAGGAGGCCCTTCCCGCGGACGGTACGGCAGCCGCTGAGTATCTCGACGGGCGGGGCCTGCGCCTGCCACTCGACGATATCCGCTTTCATCCACGCTGCCCGTGGGGTCCAAAGCCTTCCACGCGCTTTCTGCCCGCGCTCATCGTAGCGGTCCGAGAGGGCTCCCACCTCCGTGCGATCCAACGTATCTTCCTCGACACGACGAACGGTGGTTACCTGGACAAGGTGATGCTCGGCGCTCCCGCTGCCGGTGCCTGGCAGGGGGGCAGGGCGGGGGAGACCCTCGCCATTGCCGAAGGCTTCGAGACGGCTGCGGCGTTCACCCAGATCAATTGCATACCATGCTGGGCGACGTTGGGGGCGGCCCGCCTTGATCGCATCCAGATCCCGAGCAACGTCACACGACTGATTATCGCCGAAGACAACGATCCCGAAGGACGGCGCGCGCGCAGCAAGGCCTGGCGAGCCTATCGGGAGCGTGGGCTTGCGCTCGCCCGCATGCCACCGCCGGAACAGTACGGCGACTGGGCCGACGTGCTGAGGCCGAGGAGCTGAGAAGGGGAGGGGGAGCGGGGGAACTGAGCTGCAGCACGCAGACAGTTCTGGAGACCCACCCCATGACCGACCTGTTCGATCCCAAGCATGACCGCGCAACCGCCTGCACCGACGCTGCCCGCATGCTTTTGCCGCTACTCGGCGGACAGACGAAGCTCAGCCGACGCGACCTCAACGAGGCGATGGTCCACGCCTTCGGTGGTTCGGACGCAGAGGGGCGCTGGACGCAGCGCGAGAGCTTCGAGGTGCTCGAGCATGCGCTGGCGCTCCATCTGGTGAGCGGTTCGCAGCCGCTCCAGACTGCGGCCGACCTCCCACTCGCCCTCGGCTTGCTCGATCGCCTGCCGACGCAAACGGTGCGCAGCGAGGAACAGATCGACTGGCAGCAGTTCTCGACACCTGTCGACATCGCAGCCGTGGCCGTCCTGCTCGCGGCTGCACGACCGACGGATGTCGTGCTCGAGCCCAGCGCCGGAAACGGACTGCTTGTCGCTCAACTGTCGACGATCGCCGCCCTGCAGCTCAACGAGATCGATCCGGCGCGGCGGGCGCGGCTCTCCGCCACATTTCCCCATGCCGTCGTCTCCGGTCATGACGGGGCAACGATCGGCAGTACGCTCACAGCTTTGCAGCGCCCCAGCCTCATCCTCATGAATCCGCCCTTCTCGCGTTCGGTCGGTCGCGGTGCCGACGCGCTCGCCGCGGTCCGCCATCTTCAAGCCGCGCTGAAGCGGTTGCGGCCAGGCGGGCGCCTCGTTGCCATCATGCCGGACTGGTTCGCCCATTCCGCACGGATGGCCGATATCTGGACGACGACACTTGCGGGAACGGCCCTTCGCACCTCCATCCGCCTCACGAACGGCTACGGAAAGCACGGCACCGGCGTCGCGGTTCGGATCTACGTGATCGACAAGATCGTGGGCGACATCTCAGGGGTCACGATCGCTCGTCGGAACGTGGCTGAGCTGGTCGACCTGCTTGTCATTCCCGATCGCGCTGCCCTGCAGGAGGACAACGCATCCTCGGCGGTCAAGCGGGGAGGGGCGGTGTCGCTCCTGCGAGCGATGAAGTCGCGCCCGGCTGCCGCGCCGCGCATCTTCCGGGCGCCGACCCGCAACGAGGTGCTACCGGTCGGCTACAAGGTGCTCGACACGCCAGCGCCTATCGCCGAGCAGGTCGGGGTCTATCTGCCGTACCGGCCTAGCCGCATCGTCTTCGACGCGGCCGGCGAGCATCCGACCTCGCTGGTCGAGTCTGTGGCGATGGGCTCCATCCCGGCTCCCATCCCCTCGCACGTTCCGCACCTGCCGGAGCGCACCGTGTCGGACCGCCTCCTGTCGTCGTCGCAGCTCGAAACCGTCGTCTACGCGGGGCATGCCTGGACGCAGTTCATCCCGGGGATGTTCTCCTGCGACAAGGAAGGCGTGGCGCTCGTCCTCGACGCTGCCGGTCGGCAGTATCGCAAGGGCTTCTTCCTTGGCGATGGCACTGGGGCCGGCAAGGGGCGCCAAGTCGCTGCCATCATCCTCGACAACTGGCTCGCAGGGCGTCGCAAGGCGATCTGGGTGTCGAAGAACGAGGCGCTCCACGCAGATGCGGTTCGCGACTGGACGGCGTTAGGTGGGATGGCCGCTGACGTGCAGCCGCTGTCGCGCTGGAAGATCGATGAGCCGGTGACGATGAGCGAGGGCGTGTTGTTCGTCACCTATCCGACCCTCCGGTCGGGTCGGGGTGACGCAACGCGGCTCGATCAGATCATCGCCTGGGCGGCCGACGACTTCGACGGGGTGATCGCCTTTGACGAGGCACACGAGATGGGTGGCGTCGCCGGCGGGGAGGGTGCCATGGGCACCAAGGCGGGCTCACTCCAGGGTATCGCCGGCGTTCTCCTCCAGAACCGTCTCCCGGCCGCTCGCGTGCTGTACGCGTCTGCCACCGGTGCCTCAGAGGTCAACAACCTGGCCTATGCCGTCCGGCTCGGTCTGTGGGGACCCGAAACATCCTTCGCCGATCGCGAGGCATTCATCTCCGAGATCCGTCAAGGCGGCATCGCCGCCATGGAGCTCGTCGCCCGCGACCTCAAGGCGACTGGCCTCTACACGGCGCGCGCGCTGAGCTTCGCCGGCGTCGAGTATGACATCCTGCGACACGAACTGACCCCCGAACAGATCGACGTCTACGATCGATACGCCGATGCCTGGGGCATCATCCATCGCAACATGGAGAAGGCGCTCGAGATCACCGGCGTGGTCGACGCGATGGACGGTGCGACCAAGAATGCCGGCGCCAAGGCGGCAGCGCGCTCCCGGTTCGAGAGCTGCAAGCAGCGCTTCTTCGGCTCGCTGCTCCTCTCATGCAAGCTACCGACCGTGCTTGCGGCGGTTCGCCAGCATCTCGATGCCGGGCAATCCGTCGTCCTTCAACTGGTCAGCACCGCCGAGGCGATCCTCAACCGTCGCCTGGGTGAGCTCACTCCCGACGAGCGCGCCGAACTCGATATCGACTTGTCACCGCGCGAAGCGGTTATCGACTATCTGACGCGTGCGTTTCCCGTCCAGCAGATGCGGGACTACCGCGACGACACTGGCGAGGTGCGCTCGCGCCCGATGATCGACGTCGACGGTCACGCGGTCACCAATCCGGAGGCCGAAGCCGCGCGGGACGATCTCATCGAGCAGCTCTGCGCTCTCCCGCCGATCGCCGCGGTGCTCGATGGCGTCCTCACCTACTTCGGCCACGACGCCGTTGCCGAGGTGACGGGTCGAACCAAGCGCCTCGTCCCGGCCGCGAACGGCACCCAGAAACTCGAGACGCGATCGGGCAGATCGACCCAAGCCGACGCCGCAGCGTTCATGGCCGGCACCAAGCGCATCCTCGTATTCTCCGACGCGGGCGGAACCGGCCGGTCGTATCATGCCAGCCTCGACGCCCTGAACCAGGAGCAGCGTGTCCACCTCTTGCTCGAACCGGGCTGGCGCGCCGATCGCGCGATTCAGGGGCTCGGACGTACCCATCGCACGCATCAGGCCTGCTCCCCGCTGTTCCGCCCTGTCACCACCGACTGCAAGGGCGAACTGCGGTTCACCTCGACGATCGCGCGCCGGCTCGACAGCCTCGGTGCGCTCACCCGCGGCCAGCGCCAGACCGGTGGACAAAACCTGTTCGATCCTGCCGACAATCTCGAAAGCGAGTACGCCAAGGCCGCCCTGATCAGCTGGTATCACCTTCTCAAGAGCGGGAAGCTGAAAAGCACCAGCCTCCAGGATTTCACTCATCGCACCGGCCTCGAACTGACCGATCAGGATGGGGTCCTGAAGGAGGAACTCCCGCCCATTCAGCGCTGGCTCAACCGCTTGCTAGCCCTGCCGATCGGCCTGCAGAACGTCATCTTTGACGAGTTTCTCGCGCTGGTGGAGACACGCGTTGCGGCCGCTCGGGATGCCGGCACCCTCGATGTCGGGGTCGAGACCATGCTGGTGGAAACCGCGACCGTCCTCGATGATCGCATTCTGCGAACCGACACAGTTAGCGGTGCCACCTCGCATCTGCTGACGATCGAGGTCGCTCGTCGTCGCCATCCGGTCTCGCTCGACCGAGCGCTGCGTCTCGCCGACGCCGACGACACCGCGGTCTTCGTAAAGAACGCCAAGTCGGGGAAGGTCGCCCTTAAAACCCCGGCGCGTGCCGGAATGACGGAGGACGGCATGCCCGTGCTGCGCATCGAGCTGATGCGACCCACCCGCCGCGAGTACCTAGCTGCAGACGACCTCTATGAGACCGCCTGGGAGGAGTGCGCACGCGAGACCTTCGCCAAGGCGTGGGCGGAAGAGGAGGAGCAGGCGCGCAATCACGTCGACACAGAGACGATCCGACTTGCAACAGGGCTCCTCCTGCCGATCTGGTCCGCGCTGCCCAGCACACATCTGGCGGTCAGCCGTATCGTCGACGCCGAGGGGCGGTCGTGGCTTGGCCGCATCGTGTTCCCCGGCGACCTGCACCAGCTCTTCGGCAAGCTCGGGCTCTCGGAGGAGACCTCGCTCACACCCAGCGAGATCGCGCGGGCCGTTGAGAACGGCAATGTCATCCCGCTCAAGCGGCCGTTCGCCTGCGAGATCAAGCGGGCACGCGTGAACGGCCTCCCGCGGATCGAGATCGTCGGTGCGCCCGCCAGCCAGCTTGCCTGGCTCAAGTCCCTCGGCTGCTTCACCGAGGTGATCGCCTACAAGACACGCGTGTTCGTACCGGTGCCCGAGGCGACCGTGATCCTGCAGCGTGTGCTTGGCGATCGATGAGAGCGAAGCCTCTTTACCGCCAACGGCGTCCGGGATGCGCCGCCCGCGCATGAGCGCGGGCACCGGAGCGATCGGGACAAGGAAGGAAAGGGGGAGCGGGAAGGTGTCCGGTTTGGGTGCGGCGAGACGTCGCGCGGCCGGGCACCTGATGGAGACGACGATGACCCAGACCGTGCCACTCGCGAAGCTGAAGCGCTCCGAGAAGAACGTCCGTACCACCCCGCCCAGGAACATCGAGGCGATGGCCTCGAGCATCCGTGCGCGCGGCATCATGCAGAACCTGCTCGTTACCGCCGCACGGCCCAAGGGGACGTACGAGATCATCGCCGGCGATCGGCGTTATCTCGGCGCGATGATGCTCGCCGACGCTGGCGAGATCGACGCGGCGACCTACGGCGTGCCGGTCAAGATCGTCTCCGGCGACGACGCGGACCTGCGGGAGGTGTCGCTCACCGAGAACTTTCAGCGCGAGCCGATGACCGCAGCGGAGGAATGCGTCGCATTTCAGCATTTCCTTAAATCCGACGGTGACATCGACGCCGTCGCGAACCGGTTCGGCCAGACGCGACGCTTCATCGAGGGCCGGCTGCGGCTCGCCAATCTCGCCGAACCGATCTTCGAAGCGCTGAGCGAGGGACGCATCACGCTGGAGATGGCCAAGGCTTACGGCTCCACCGAGGATCAGGCCAAGCAGGAGCGCGTCTTCCAGCAGTACGCCCATTCTTCCTACGTGAACGCCGATCAAATCCGCCGCGCGATCGTGAACGACACGATGAAGGCGAGCGACCCGGTCGCGGTCCTCGTCGGCACCGACGCCTATGTGGCTGCAGGCGGCAAGGTCGAGTGCGACCTGTTCAGCGAGGACGGCGATCGCTGGTCGGATCCGGAGCTTGCGCGGACGCTCGCGGCCGCGATCATGGAGGCCGAGGCGAAGCGCGTCGGCGAGGAGCAGGGCCTCGCCTGGGTCCGGCCGATCGCGACCACCAGCCTGTACGGCGCCACCGCTGATCTGCACCGCGTCACGCTCGAGCCCGCGCCGCTCGGCGAGGATGAGGCGGCACGCTCCGACGCCATCGTCGCGCGCTGCGAGACGCTCGAGGAGCTGATGGCCGACGAGGAGATGGAGGAGACGGCGTACGCGGCTCTGGAGGAGGAGTTCGAGCGGCTCCGTGAGGAATATCAGACGCTGCACTCGCGACCGCCCGTTCTTTCCGACGAGATGAGGGGCAAGGTGGGCACCTTCCTGACCCTCGGCCGCGACGGCAAGATGACGCTGGAGACCACCTACTTCAGCGAAACGCCGCTCCAGGGCTCGGCCGGCGACGGCACGTCCGGCTTGACCCGCAGCGCTCGGGACACCTCGTCGCTTCCGCCCGAAGCGGTTGCTCCCGGCGGCAAGCCGCTGAGTGCACGCCTCCACGACGAGCTCGCGGTACAGCGTCGCGACATCCTGGCGGCATCGATCCTCGCCGACCCCGGCCTGGCCCTCGACTACATGCTGTTCGCGATGACGGACCAGAGCCGCAGCTACAGTCGCTATGGCACCACCGTCACTGCCGGTCGGCCGCAGGATCCTCAGATGCCCAAGGACCAGCCGGCGACCCAGGCGCAGCTCGCCATCGCCGAGGCGCGTGAATCGTTGAACAGCGATTGGACCACGTCGAGCAGCCCGGTCGAACGGTTCGAGGCGTTCCGGGCACTCGATGACGATGCCAAGGCATCCTGGTTGGCCCTCACGGTCGCGTCGTCGCTCGAGGCGAAGCCCGATTACAGCTCGGCGAAAACCAATCCGCTCCACGCCCGCCTCGCCTCGATCCTCGAGATCGACGTCGCCAAATGGTGGCGGCCGACCTCCGCAAACTTCTTCGACCGTGTGTCGAAGGGAACGCTACTCGCCCTTCTCACCGACGTTGGTGGGCCGGTGCTGGCGGCACGCTATGTCGGCTCCAAGAAGGGCGAGATCTCGACGTCGTGCGAGAAGCTGTTCGCCGGCGAGGCCATCACCGAGGCGGAGACCAAGGAAGCCGCCCTTGCGTGGGTGCCGGACGCGATGCGCTTCGACGTGGTGGTCGCGGTCGCTGACGCCGAGTTCGACGAGAGCGTCGATGATGAAACCTCCGAGACGGCGCAGGACGATGTCACCAGCGGCAATGACATCGAGGATCCCGCCGATGGCGATAGCGACGAGGCGGAGGGCGCGCTCGGCTCGGTCAACGACGACGACCACGCGCTGATCGCGGCCGAATAGGTCCAGCGCCATCCCGCTGCCTGGGACCTCCCGGGCCAGACTGGCGGTCGTCTCTCACAAAGGGGCGGCCGCCATTTCCCATCACAAGGGAAACCTCGACATGACCTTTCGTCGGAAAACCGTCGACAAACCGCGCCGCGACGTCGCGGCCGAGATCACCAGCCTCATCATCCAGAAGCTCGAGTCCGGCGTCCTGCCATGGTCTCGCCCGTGGGGTCTCACCGGCGCCGGGGGGCGCCCGCTGCGCCATTGCGGCACGCCGTACACCGGCATCAACAATCTCTACCTTTGGGCGATCGGTGACGCACGCGGCTACTCCGCGCGTACTTGGATGACCTACCGTCAGGCCGAAGAACTCGGTGGCCAGGTTCGCCGCGGCGAGCACGGTTCGCACAGCGTCTATTTCTCGAGCTTCTCGAAGACCGAGACCGATCGCGTTACGGGTGAGGAGGCGAACAAGAACATCCGCTTTCTTCGCTCCTACACCGTCTTCAACGTCGAGCAGATCGACGGCCTGCCGGTCTATTACTATCCGGTCGCCGCGCCGCCCGAACCGCGGGTCGAAAGCGTGCATCGTGCCGCTATCGACGGTTTCTTCGACGCGCTGCCCGCTACCGTGCGGCATGGTGGCGACCAGGCGTTTTTCTCGCCGATCGGAGATTACATCCAGATGCCGCACCGGACGATGTTCCGGTCGGACGATCATTACGCCAGCACCCTCGGCCACGAATACGTTCATTATTCGGGCGCGCAGTCGCGGCTCAATCGCGAGTTCGGCAAGAAGTTCGGCGATCAAGCCTACGCTTTCGAGGAGCTCGTCGCCTCGATCGGGCAGTGCCTCATCTGCGCCGACCTCGGCCTGCCGGGCGAACTGCACGACAACCACGCCAGCTACATCGATCACTGGCTGCGCATCCTGAAGGGAGATTCGAGCGCGATCATCAAGGCCGCGTCGAAGGCCGAGCAGGCCGTCGCGTGGCTCAGGGACGCCGCTGACGAGGGGTCCCAAGCCCGCAACATGCAAGCGCTCGCGGCATGACCGCGCGTCATCACAGGAGCCCAGACCATGCACATCGAGCTGCGCAAGCTGAAGATCGTCGCCGCGCTGTCGGAGGAGACGACCTGCTACAGCGCCGAGATCTGGGTGGATGGGCGGCGCGCTTTCCTCGCGTCCAACCATGGTCACGGCGCGGCCGACATGTTCCATCCGGTAGGCTCGCTCAGCGAAGCCGACGTCGACGTGTGGCTCGCCGCCAACCGCGCGCCAACCCGCTTCGGAGACACTGTGCTGAAGCACACGCTGGAGTTCGAGGTCGCCGCACTGATGACCCGGATCGAGGAAGCCAAGCGGCTCCGGCGCACCTTCCGCAACAAGCTCGTCGTCATCGAGGATGGAAAGGTCTGGTCCTACCCGCTCAAGGGCCGACCGGCCGAAACCGTGGCGTCCGCGATCAAGCGTCAAAAGCCCGCGGCGCGCGTGGTCAATGGCGATGACGCCGCGCTCGAGGAAGCGATCACCATCATGATCGCAGCCGACGAGTTGGCCGGCGGGAGGTGACGCACCATCTCCTCGACCTACTGGCGCCCGGTCCTTCGAATGCCGAATGGGAGGCAGAGAAGGCGGGCTGGCGCGCCCAGGTGATGGGCAATTCCGCGTGCTGCTACCGCCGCGGCAGCCGACTGGCAGGTGCCTGGCATCGTGGCTTCGATGCCGCGGCCCATTCCAGCGACCCGCTTGGCCTCATGCTGTGAAGCCGACATTGCTTGCAGCTGCCCGATAGGAGGTGACCCATGCTTCCCCTTCGTTTCGCGACTCACTTCATGACCGACACGCCTGTCGACCGCGACACGCGACGAGCCCGACTGCTCGCGGCGCGGCGCTACCCCGTCGGAAGCGTGCCACGGCGTGGGATCCTCGGCGGGCACTGGGATGGCGGGACCGTCGTGGGGGCCTTCCGACTAGGGCGTGGATCGTTCCGGTCGACGTGAGCGCCATTAACCTCCGAGCACCGTGATCCAGCCGGGGGAGAAGAGGGAAGGGGGAGCGAGGTTTCGAGCGCGATGTGGCGCTCGGGAGACCTCCACGATGCCCTACGACGTCGCCTTCCGCCACCAGCAGGCACTCGATCCAAGCGCGCTGACGACCATCGTCGCTGCGTTGCACGCCGTCACCACCGCGATCGACGATTGTCGCAACGCCGGCGTGCCGTTCGACGCAGATCCCGGCGTGCTGCTCCTCGCGCGTCACCTCGGCCACATCGCCGGAGCCGGATCCGATGACTCTCTTCTGCGACGCCGCTGCGAGGACAAGATCGCCGAGCTGAAGAAGCACCCGGCACTCGCCACGCTCGCTATCCGGGGCGTCGCCTACGATGCGGCTGCGAAGGATCTCTTCCATGTCGAAGGACACGCGGCCCTGCACCGCCTCGCTATCGCACTCGGACTGAGCGAGGGCGATTACGACCTTCGATCGAACCGCGGCCACGCGTCTCAATCCGGCGAGATCACGCTCCACACCGACGAGGTGCGCGTGCAACTCTCGCTGACCGCACTCGGTCCCGGCCACGAGGTCAACTATCGTCGTGTTCGCGGCCGTCACGACCATCTGGGTGATCGTGCCCGCTACGCCATGGCACGCGAGCTGCTCGCGACCGAGCGTTTCGCTGAACGACTGCAGCGAGAGCTGCGGCTGACGACGTCAGCGCCGGCGCCGGCGCTCCTGGCGGACTGATCGGGTCCGTCTTCGACCCCTATAAGCAAGGAACATCGCCATGGGTTGGCTCAGCATGCCACGGTCGTCGATGACCCCTCATTCGACGCCCAAAAGTTATCTCGACGCGCAATTCACGTACGACCGGCGCGACGCGGAGGGGAAGGGCAGGGCGCTGCGCGTCGTCGCTTCGTCGTGCCTGCGAAACAAGGTCTGGTACGCCGCCGTCACGCCCAGCACCGACGGCATCGACGAGCCCACCATCGCCGTCGTGTGCCTGGTCAGCTGGAACCCCCGCGCAAAGGACGGCTTCGTCTTCGCCTACAAGGATATGGACGAGACGATGGGGCCGAACGAGGCCGCGTGCCCCGAGCGTATCCTCTCCCTGCTCGGCGACACCCACAACGCCTCGGCGCTCAACTGGCGGCGCCGCTGCCTCGACCGCCTCGCCCAGCGATCCGAGCGGCCGCTCGAGCACGGCATGCACATCCGGCTGCCACACCCCATCAAGTTCGTTGACGGGCACGAGGGCACTGACTTCGTCGTCCACAAGCGCGGCCGAAAGATCGCGCTCGCCAAGCTCGGTTCCGATTTTCCGGGTTATCGTATTTCTGGCTTGCGCGACATGCCGTGGACCATCGTTCCCCCGCCGACCCAGACCCGCGTCCACAAGACGGTGTTCGGTTGATCGCCGAGCCGTCCAGCATCAGGATCGATCCCATGCTTCGTCACGATGACCTCACCGCTCCGATCAGCCCCAAGCGATCGCATCTATGCAGCCGCGCCAACGCGCAGGCGGTCGCCGCCCGCATGTTCGACGCTGGGGCGCGCCAAGTCTCGGTCGTGCGTACCGGAGATATCCTTCAGCCCTTCCGGGTCATCCCGGCGCTCGTCGACGATCCGAACGTCGAGCTCGAGCTGCGTTACGCATGAAGACGGCGATCCTCCTTGCCCTTGTCGCACTTGCGGCCTGCGGGGCAGCCGAGCCCGGGCACGAGCCCGCACAGGATCTCACCGGACGAGGCCGCGCGCTGGACGGCGACACCATCAGCATCGACTTCCGGTTCTCAGGGGCGGACGCCTTCGAGCGGAAGCAACTCTGCCAGATCTCCAGCGGCTGCTATCCTTGCGGCAAGCTCGCGCAAGACGCGACCGCCCGCATGCTCCGCTCGGGGGAGGCGACGATCCGTTTGGTTGGCAGTAGCAGCTACGGTCGACCGGTTGCCGTGGTCAGTGTGAACGGCTCTGACCTGGGCGAGCAACTGATCGCTCAGGGGTGGGCGGTGCCGGCCACGAAGTATCTCAGGAGCGATCCGGATCGCGCCGGGCGGTATATGAGCGCTTACGAGGATGCGAGGACCAACAAGCGCGGCGCCCATGCCGGCGCCTGGATCGATCCCGAGAAATGGCGTCGCGGGGAACGCCTCACATGCGAGCGGGCCTGATGCCTGTACCCGCTACACAAAGCGGTCCGGCTGACGATGCCGGACCGCTTTTTTTTTGTTTGGTAGGCTCCAGCCCTATGCCGGGCGATCACGCTTTGCTGGACGATCGATCGGATCGTAGTCGGGACCCGGGTCGTGCGACCAGGAGGCGCCGATCGCAAACTCGGCCTCGAAACGGCCAACCGGGCCATCGGGCTCGGCCGCCACGTAGGGAGCCGGCGCGATCCGCTTCGGCGCCTTCGTGCGATGCAGATACCCTGCCACGCGTCCCCGTCCGAGCAGCAGCGCCTCCAGCCACAGCAGATCATCGATCAGCACACACACGCCACGACCCGCGAGATTGTAGTAGATGCACCGCTGATAATCGTCGCAGCGATTGCCGAGCATCTGCGCCAGCTTCGCCTTGCCGGCAGAGTCGCCCTCGTGGATCCACTCGCATGCCTCCCGCAGCTCACGCACGGAATAGTAGGCATCCTCCGGCTCGATACCGATCGAGGCCGCGGCGATGGCGCGGCGGGTCGGTCGGACATCGGGGTTGAGCGAGGCGTCGCGCAACGTGAGGTCGAGATCGATCGGCCCGGTGAAATCTTGAAGCTTCATGACCTAATCCTCTTGTCCTCCGAACGTAACGTGAACATCTGCGACCTTGCAAGTGTTCATCGGCACCTTTTCACCCTCTGATCTTCCGATATGATCCCGCTCATGTGGCTCGTACCGCGCGACACCAGAGGGCTTACGTCACGCACCGGCGTCCCTGACGTCGTGCGACGCGCGTTGGTGCGCTGGTACAGCGGCGATGGCGAAGACAGCGATCATCGGGCTTCGGTCATCATGGTGGTCAAAGCGCGCGATCATCATCAGTGGATCGCATGCGACTGCCTCGGGGACGCGGCTGACCCACCACTGCTATCGCCAGCCTATCTGTCTGAGGCCGAGACATACTACCTCAGGCGCCTTACGAGCATCCGGCAGCGGCGACCGGAGCACCATGTCGACTGCCCGTTCTTTCGCGAACAGGCACCTCCCCGCATCCGCGAGAAGGCGACCGCGACGCCGCGCACCATCAACGAGCCAGACGGTCTCTTCTCCGCGCACCGGCTCGCGCCTGAGAAGCTCGCCCAGCTTCCTGAAGACGACGAGCCAGATGATCGCACGCGCGGCGTTGCGATACCGCGCCTTGCGCGCCTGCTCTGGCAGCTAATGGAAATGGCTCGGGTCAACGTTGTCGAGCCGCTGGGTAGGGGAGAACCTCGTGAGGCGTCGATGGCGCTGGAGTTCGGACGGCTGCGCAGCGCGGCCGAGCGCGTCGAGATAGCTCCCGGCATTCCGCTCGCACGCCACCTCTACACTCATATAGACCCCTACGAACGCGGCATCGTCTTCGCGAAGCTGCGCGAGGCGGCGCGCCACTGGCCCGCCGAACATGCGCCACAGGCATTCCTCCTGCTCTACGCCGTCGATATTTCGGGAACGACGGTGACGCTGGCGGGCGGACGCGAGCTCATCGTGAAAAATCGCGTCAGGCACATCGGCGTTCATCAGCGCCGGATCGGGCCTCCGTTCCTGGTCCTCGCAGTGATCGGCGAACATAACCCGCGCGAGGGCTATGCTGCGCTTCGGGCGTATGCGCAGCCTGTCGCTCGCCCCTCCAACTTCATTGCCGTGCATAATGCAGCGGAGCGCGAGACCATCGTGGGTCTGCTCGATCTGCAATACCGACTCCGCCGGCGCGGCATCGGCATCGGGTTCAAAAGGCTGCTCTTCGACGTCGCGACGAGTGCGGGCGAGGTCCGCCCCGATCTGCTCCTCGATCTACGTGACTTCACAACAGGAGAGGTCATGGAAGCGGCGCTGGAGGTGGTCACCGGGCACGACGCCGACACGTTGGGCCTCAAGATGCGACAGGTGGAGAAGCTCCGCGAGATCGCTCCGGTGGTGACGATCCATGCCGAGGACCTGGAAGATGGCGCCCTCGAAGCGGCCGTGCTCGACCAGCTGCATATCGGGTGATGGTACCTAGCAGGGACGTACGTGCGAGCTGGCGTAACCCGCTTTGTCGAGGAGACTGTCACCTATCCCGATTTGGATCGAATTGCGGGAATCGAAATCGCTTCTCGAAACTCGTCGGCTACGAGAATTGGGACAGTGGCGACGGTGATTGACATCGCACGGTGAGCATGGCTGATTAAGCGTATGGGGATGGCGATCTCCCCACGAGGCGTCAGCCAGAGAATCGCGTCCAGCACGAACACGCAAGGGACGCGTCATGCCTGCTCCAAACGCTATAACACCGGACAAACTTGCCCGCCTTGTCGCATCGCCCAGCGCGCCGCGTATCATCGATCTGCGCGACAGACCGACAGAAGCCATTCCGGGATCACTGTTTCCAGTTCTCCTTGATCCGACCCAATGGGGATATGCCTCCGGGTCATCAGCGGTCCTCATCGACACCGATGGTAGTGGTCTGGCAGTTGCAGCGGCCGCCATTCTTCGCAGCGAGGGTGTAGCGGCCGAAGTCTTGGACGGCGGGTTCGCCGCATGGGCGGCAAGCGGGTTGCCTACCGTTTCCCTGGTCCATCTGCCGCCACGACATGACGATGGCCAAACATGGTGGGTCACACGAGCGCGGCCCAAGGTCGATCGCATCGCCTGTCCCTGGCTGATCCGACGGTTCGTCGATCCGCAGGCCCGCTTCTTGTTCGTCGCGCCCGGTGACGTGCTGACCGTCGCCAAGCAACAACAGGCCGAGCCGTTCGACGTCGCGGACGAAGGCGTATTCTGGAGCCATCGCGGCGAGCGTTGCACCTTCGACATCATGGTCGAGGCCTTCGGCCTCGACGCGCACGAACCGCTGGTCCGCCTCGCGACGATCGTGCGGGGCGCCGATACCGATCGGCTCGACCTTGTGCCCGAGGCTGCTGGACTGCTCGCCATCTCGCTTGGCCTGTCGCGTATCCACAGTGACGATCACGCCCAGCTCGAAGCCGGCATGGCGGTATACGATGCGCTCTATCGCTGGTGCCGTGACGCGCAGGGCGAGAAGCACAACTGGTCCTCGCATCAGCCGGCGCGCGGGAAGGTGTCGTCATGACCGCGGTGACAGCCGACGTCGCGACGCCGACGCGCCCGGAACCGGTCACGCTCGGCCAGGCCTTCTGGGTCTGGCTGCGCATCGCGATGCTCTCGTTCGGCGGTCCTGCCGGACAGATCGCGGTAATGCACCGCATCCTCGTCGACGAAAAACGCTGGATCGGGGAGCAGCGGTTCCTGCACGCCCTCAACTATTGCATGTTGCTGCCAGGGCCAGAGGCGCAACAGCTCGCCACATACATCGGCTGGCTGATGCACCGGACGAAGGGCGGCATCGTCGCCGGCGTGCTGTTCGTTATTCCCGGCGCGGTCGCGATCATGGCGCTGAGCTGGGTCTATGTCCTCTACGGTCGCGTCGGTATCGTCTCGGCGCTGTTCTTCGGCCTCAAGTGCGCGGTATTGGCCGTCGTGCTTCAGGCGGTCGTGCGGATCGGCGGACGGGCGCTCAAGTCGACGCCGGCAAGGGCGCTTGCCGCGCTGGCGTTCGTCCTGATCTTCTTCGCCGGCGCGCCGTTTCCGCTGATCGTGCTGGGTGCCGGCCTCATCGGATGGTGGTCGACCCGGCAAGGCAGCACGGCCTTCAGGGGCGGAGGGCACGGCGCGTCCAAGGGCACGATCGTAGCCGACGCGGATACACTACTCGGCGAAGAGCTGCCCGCCCATGCCCGGCCGACATGGGCTGAGACGGTCCGCACAGCGCTGGTCTGGCTGGCTCTCTGGCTCGTGCCGGTCGCGGCGCTGTTGATCGCGCTCGGTCCCGATGACGTGTTCAGCCGCATCGCGACCTTCTTCTCGACGATGGCGATGGTGACGTTCGGCGGGGCCTATGCCGTCCTCGCCTATGTCGCGCAGCAGGCGGTCGAGAATCATGGCTGGCTGGGGCCGAAGGAGATGCTGGACGGTCTTGGCATTGCGGAGACGACGCCTGGGCCGCTCATCATGGTCCTGCAATTCGTCGGCTTCCTCGGCGCCTATCGCGGGTCCACCGGGCTGTCCCCGCTGTTGGCTGGGACGCTCGGCGGGCTGCTCGCGACCTGGGTAACGTTCGTGCCGTGTTTCCTGTGGATCTTCCTCGGTGCGCCCTTCATCGAGCGACTGCGCGGTAACGCTGCCGTCGCGGGCGCGCTGTCGGCGATCACCGCGGCGGTCGTGGGCGTCGTACTCAACCTCGCGGTGTGGTTCGCGCTGCATACGCTGTTTCGCGAAACGACGATGGTGGCAGCAGGGCCGTTCCGCTTCGATGCGCCGGTGCTGACCAGCATCGATCCGGCCGCCTTCGTCCTCTCGCTGGGCGCAGCCTACGCGATCTTCATGACGCGGGCGGGGGTCATCACGACCCTGCTGGCGACGTCGGCTGTGGGGCTGGCGCTTTATGGGCTTGGGGTAATCCGATGAATAGCGGAGAGAAGTCGATGGATGCGATCGATCGTCGTGCGGCGCTGGGTCTGGGGATCGCAGCGGGTGCCGCCTCGTTGGGCGGGCCTGTGGCCGCACAAGCTCCTGCCAACCCGGCGCCAGCCTTCACGCCCCGGCCGCTACCGTTCGATGCAGCAACGCTTCCCGGGCTGTCCGCCAAGCTGCTGACCAGCCACCACGACAACAACTATATTGGTGCGGTCAAGCGCCTCGGAGCGATCAAGGCCGAGTTTGCCAGGCTCGACCCGATGACGGCACCGGGCTTCACGCTCAACGGGCTGAAGCGTGAGGAGCTGATCGCCTGGAACTCGATGATCCTGCACGAAATCTATTTCGCGGGCTTGGGCGGTGCTTCGCGGCCGGGCGCACGGCTTTCGCAGGCGATCGAACGCGACTTCGGCAGCCATGCGCGCTGGGCGGCCGAGTTTACCGGCATGGGCAAGGCGCTGGCTGCCGGGTCGGGATGGGTATTGCTCACCTGGAGCGAACGGGACGGGCGTCTGACGAACCAATGGGCTGCCGATCATACGATGACGCTGGCAGGGGGAACGCCGCTTCTGGCGCTCGACATGTACGAACACGCCTATGCGATCGACTATGGCGCGAAGGCCGGCGATTACGTTGATACGTACATGAAGGTGCTGAGCTGGGATGCTGCCAGTCGCCGGTTCGAGCGACTGGCGGCACCGATCTAGGCAAGGACTGGTTCGGCCACCTTGCGGCGTCGCTGAAAACGCGACGCCCATGCGGTGATCGCCGGCAGCACCAGCAGCGTCAGCGCGGTCGACGTGATGAGGCCGCCGATGACGACCGTGGCGAGCGGGCGCTGCACCTCCGCACCCGTGCCGGTGGCGAGCGCCATCGGTACGAAGCCGAGCGACGCAACCAGCGCCGTCATCAGAACCGGACGAACCCGCTCCATCGCACCATCGGCGATAGCCCGATCATCGTCCTCGCCTTCCTCGCGGTGCTTGCGGATCGCGCCCATCATGACGAGGCCGTTGAGGACCGCGACGCCCGACAACGCGATGAACCCGACTGCGGCAGTGATCGAGAAGGGAATGCCGCGCAGCAGCAGGGCGAAGACGCCGCCCGCGAGCGCCATCGGCACCGCGGAGAAGACGATCAGCGCGGGGATGAAGCCGCCAAGCGCCATGTAGAGCAGCGCATAGATCGCCAAGAAGCAGATCGGCACCACCAGCATCAGGCGAAGCCGCGCCGATTGCAGACTCTCGAAGGTGCCGCCCCAACCGGTATACATGCCGGCAGGAAGCGGCATCGCATCAATGCGGGCTTCGGCTTCCTTGACGAAGCCGCCAAGGTCGCGTCCACGCACATTGACCTGAACGGTCATCATGCGCTTGCCGTTCTCGCGGCTGATCTGATTCAACCCTTGCGTATAATTGAACCGCGCCACCTCGCGCAGCGGGATCGAGCGCGCGGTCTGTCCCTCGGGCGTCGGCAGCATGACCGGGATCGCGCCCAGCGTATCGATGTCGTCACGCTGCGCGTCGGGCAGGCGCACCACCACCGAGAAGCGCCGATCGCCCTCGAATAACAGCCCGGCTTCCCGGCCGCCCAGCGCGGCCGAGACGGTGTTCGCCACCTCCTCGACCGAGAGGCCAAGCCGTCCGGCAGCCTGGCGGTCGATCTGCACGTCGAAGGTGGGGGCGCCGTCCGTCTGCTCGACGCTGACGTCGCCCGCGCCCGGGATGGTGCGCACCGCATTGGCGATCTTCTGGGCCTGTGCGGTCATTGCATCGAGGTCGTCGCCATAGAGCTTGATCGCCACGTCGGCGCGGACGCCGGCGATCAGCTCGTTGAAGCGCATCTGGATCGGCTGCTGGATTTCGGTCCGGTTGCCGATGACCCCCTTCATCCGCTCCTCGATGCGGGCGATGATATCCTCCTTGGTCTTTACCTCCGCCGGCCATTCGCTTTCCGGCTTGGGAATGACATAGGTGTCCGACGAGTTGGGCGGCATGGGATCGGTGCCGAGGTCGGCGTTGCCGTTCTTGGAGAAGACCAGCGCCACCTCCGGCAGCGTCTTCAACGCATCCTCGATCCGCATCTGCATCTGCGTCGACTGGTCGA
>NZ_JBELMJ010000045.1:0-25444 GCF_042095875.1 Sphingomonas sp. | reverse complement strand
TATGGCGGCGTGACTCACATCCAACGGCCTCCGGCAAACCCGGCGCGGTTCAAACCATGAACAAGCGAGCTTGCAAGCTGGAGACATTCTGTAGGCTGACTGCTGTTCCGCAGTTCGCTGCCCAGAAGAGGACCCGCTTCACCTCATTGGGTGGAGGTTGTGCGCTAGGATTGATTGCGCCAAAGGGTTCAAGGCCCCCATAAAGGCCCCCAGGTTTTATCGGGGTCATGATTCGAGATCTGTTTTGATCCCAGGCTGGCGTGAACGAATGACAATTCGGACTCCAACCTTCTCAAGAGCCAACGCAAGCAAGAGCAAACACCGCACCTGCACCGTGCGGGTCGGCGCACGTTCAACCCGGCCGTGGGATCATGAGCATGCGCTCCGAGTCGCATAGAAACAAGCTGACGAGCTAGCTTGCCAGTGGCACGACTTCCGGGAAGCAGCTCACTCGGCGTGTGCATTGCCTTCCAAACATCTATTCACGTGAACTGAGCAAAGCCTGTGAATACGTCAGAATTATCTTACTAGCTTTCTTTTCCCAGCTCATAGCCGCCGCCGCCTCTCTTGCGCCCCTTTTCAAATTTTCAAGCTTTAGCGCGTCGGCTGATAACTCTAGCAAAGCCTGTCTAAACGCAAAACAACTATGTTCATAGTTTACTACATCAACAAGAACGCCACAGCTTTTGTTTATCATTAATGCCATCCCGCAGCAATTATGTGCTATACATGGCACTCCAGCGGCTAGTGCCTCTGCGATTACGTGCGGTGAGCCCTCTAGAAGGCTGGTGTGAACTAGAACATCCAGCTCACGCAGTTGTTTTACAAATTTATCACGTGGCAAGATGCCAAAGACTCTAGCATTGGGAAGATAGTCGGACGAAAAGTGATTAGATCCTTCACCGAAAATATGGAAATCACATTCATGCGCTTGGCGCACAATATCACGCATTAAGTTAGGCATCTTACGTGGGTGACCCACGCCTGCCCAACCAACTTGCAATCGTTGACCGGTGGGCCCGCAGCGATTTGCAATATTCGATTCAACTTGCGCTCCAGTTTCCGGGCAAAGAGTTACCGGACAGGGTGCCGTATTGTCGAAAAAGTTCTTTGCCTCCAACGTCGCGGCGAAGATGTGCGAACTTGCCGCCCTAGCACGCTGCACAATTTTGCTTTTTTGCGCCCTCTTGTTAATCCAATTGCGAAGACGCAGCCGAAAAGCATCCTTACGGTCAAGATGCGTAAAGTAATCAGCAGGAAACTGAGCAAGTCCTCCTACCGGCCCCCATATAAACGGCTTACTTAGTTTCCAAAAGGTTCCTGGGTATCGAAATCCAATCATGTTAAACTGATGAATGATGTCAAAGTTTTCAGCTTGCGCTTTAAAGGCTTTGTACATGTACTTTTGATAGTTGATGTACCAGAAGTGATAAACCGCAACAAGTCCGCGGTCGTGAAAGTATTCGAGAATCTTATTAATCTTAGGCGGATCGATGAACTCGATTTTGTAGTTAAGGCTAGCACCTTCACTTAAATACTGCCCTAGCTCTGCTCGGTAGTCTATTTTATGATCCCGCGCTGCAGAGACGACGGTCAGGTCGACATGCCTTGCAATCTCACGAGCCATGTTCCAGCCGAGCGCAGCCTCGCCCCCACGCTTGGGAGAGATGGCGAAAGCAATTAAGAGAACCTTAGGCTTCATCGCAAAGCTCACATCCAACGTTAAATATACGTCACGTCTTCCGGGTCGCCGTAGACTTCAGCGAATTCGCTAAACGTCGACCCACGGGTTAGGATCATAAGCCTATGTCCTGCCAAGCAAATGAGTTCAGCGCTGTCAATGATTGCATTGCGCTCATTTGATCCGCTGGAAACAACGATAACTTGAAGACCCTCGACACAACCTTTTAATACTGACACCAGGGATTGCGGCTCACCTTGAGTGAAAAGATTAACAAGCTTAACGCCGTGCTTAGCCACCATGCCCTGAACGGCTGCTACGAGCGCGGCCGTTTCGATCGTTCGGGCGAAGTCCGCACGCCTAATGTGCATTCCTATGGCAGCCTCGCCACTCGGCATGCTCTTCGCACGTGCCCGCACAATGGCATTGAACCGAACATATTGCGCCAGCCGTCCGCCGAAATGCGTTGAACAAATTTCTTTAAGAGTGCTGTATGGAATGAACTGCGCACTACGATCAAGGAACAAGCTTTCTTTAACACCGTGAATTTTGACCTGCACTATCGCAGTAAGGTCTTCCACCGACGATTGAGCGCAGCTATCATCAAGCAACGACATTGAATCGAGCTCCAGTACGTCACAGATGTCTGCATCACAGTGAAAGTTCCGCCTCCAGAACGGAGCTACCGACATTGCTAGATTGCTAGCGACATATAGTGCTACCAAGTGAGCGCGCAGCCTGTTTCCAAGACCAGCGTGCGCAAAATAGAACACCTTTGGCTCAGGTGAAAGTTTTTCTTTCGAAAGAAGTAACGTCTTTATCATGAATACAAAATAGCGAACGTTATCACAAAGATCATAGATCTTGAAATACAGCTTCTTTATTTGCTGCTTGCCATACATGACTAATGCCGTCCCACCTTGTGCAGCGTTGCTCAACTAAAGCTCAACTCTCAATGTTGATTATTTATCCAACAGTTTCTCATATTGCTGTAGGTATCCCCACTTATCAAGGATCGGATTAGCTTGGGCTAGTAGATCGCGCCGTTCTTTAATAGGAAGAGTGAAAGCGGTTAAGCTCTTTGCGCCCCGCCCTTTTATAAACGTTGCAGACGTAGAGGAGGCCGTCCGCGAAGCTCCATAACGAAGCTCTCTCCCTGTAAGATTTACAAGGCTTTGAACCAAATTTGGATATTTCTCGCCAATAACAGCGCCTAGCCCCTCGCCGCTACCTTGGTCTGCTATGATGTCTTCAAATGAGATAGTGGTATTCTCATGCCTCTCCTGCCAGGGCGTCCACAAAGTCATTTGATCAAACAAAGGAGGAAAATATCTGCGGCCACCATACTGAAACCCATTTACGAGACTATTTCGAATATACGCCTCACTGCGATTGGCAAAGTGCTCATGTAAAACAAACTTCTTCTCCACTTGTATCCAAGCTGTGTATGAGAATAGCACTTCAAGTGGATCACGTTTCACGTTAATGAAAATGTCGTTTCTATCGAACATACGAACAGTGTCTAGATCGTAGCGTAAATGTGCCATAACTACTGGTTGCGAAAGAGCCGCTAGTTTTGCATGCCTTTGTACCTTAGGGATCATTTCAAATTTTAAGGAATGTTCCGCAAGAATATGAGGACTTATTTGTAGCCCTGTGAGATCACGGATGATCATAGCGACCGCATGTGTCCCACATTTGGGAAACGAATTGACTATAATGCGGCATCCCGGCCGCTGGTTTAGCAATCCGCGCGCTGCCCAGACACCAGTCGCTACAATTGACTTCGGTAAAGGCTGCCGAGTTAAATCTCGATAAATTGACATACCTGTCTTTCCGTAAGTAACCGTTGCATCAAACATTTGTGTTAGGTTCTCGTAGATTTCGCAATCGTCGCACCAAACGATCCCAGAAGCTTAATTTCCACGAGGCATTCCAATGATGAATAGCGAATGTCTTACTAGTGACATCAGAGTAGAAAAGCGTATCTCCGTCACGACCTTCGTCAAAGGGGTTGTAGGGATAAAAATATTCTGGCGCATAGATGCGCACATCCTTTGATGATCTCGATATTGCCACCTTAATCAATTCGGGAGCAATGAGAAAGTTTAAACCCCTTTTATTACGTTCTTGGATGATCTCAAGACACTGCTGAAGAAACTCATGATTCTTAACAGAACCAAAAACAGCAGTGTTGGGCCTATCTCTGGCCTCAGCTCCAAAAAAGGCTTTGTTACTTAGCAGTTCATCAAACGGCCGGACAACTTCTACGTCCGTATCAAGATAGATTCCGCCGAATTTATGTAGAATCCTCAGTCGAAAAATATCAGACGCAAAAGCGTACCGCTTCTGAGCTATGAGAGTCTCAATCATCTTGCGCTCTTCTGGACTAGAGACCTGCTCTGCAACATCTTTTTCACTCCACGTTCGGTGCTCGAAGTGGGACAAGTGAGCCTGCCGTGAAGCCGCGCATTTTCGGATAACATAATCGTCTTGCTCTTTGCCAAACCACACAATGTGAGCGATCGAGGGAATCGCTTCTGTTTTCTCTTGATTTATCATCTACAACTTCCGCGCTGTCGGGATGGGACTTAGACGTACCTGATCCTGAGCCTCTACACGTAAAAAGTCCAGAAGGAGCAAATTAACTGCTTAGGCTCAGGACTCGTTGATCACAGCCAGAAGATTATCGTGGCGGCGAGAGCGACGGCGGAGAGGAAGACGGTAGGGCACCGGTCGTAGCGGGTGGCGACGCGTCGCCAGTTCTTGAGGCGGCCGAACATGATCTCGATGCGGCTGCGGCGTCTGTATCGTCGCTTGTCGTACCTGACAGGCTCGTTGCGGGACCGCCGACCTGGGATGCAGGGCTGGGTGCCTTTGGCCTGCAAAGCGTCCCGGAACCAGTCGTCATCATAGCCGCGGTCGCCGAGCAGCCACTGCGCCTTTGGCATCTCGTCCAGCAGGGAGGCCGCGCCGGTATAATCGCTGACCTGGCCCGCGGTCATAAAGAAGCTAAGCGGGCGGCCGTCGGCATCGCTGACGGCGTGCAATTTGGTGTTCATCCCGCCTTTGGTGCGGCCGATCAGGCGGCCGAGCCCCCTTTTTAACCCGCAGGCTCGATGCCGTGCGGTGCGCCTTGAGGTAGGTCGCGTCGATCATGACGGTCTTCGGATCAGGGCTTGCAGCAGCCAACCCTTCCATCATCTGGAGAAAGATGCCCTTCTCTCCCCAGCGCTTCCACCGATTGTACAGCGCCTTGTGCGGGCCGTAGTCCTTCGGCGCATCGCACCAGCGCAGCCCGTTACGGTTGACGAAAACGATGCCGCTCATGACCTGCTCCCCATTTTCAGGCCGCTGATAAGTTAGCTTCGGTTTCCTTATGCCCTTGGCGGGGGGCGGTTGGTGAACTCGGCGGGTGCCATGCCGCCGAGGCTGCTGTGCGGACGCACGGTGTTGTAGTCCGTCCGCCATGCCTCGATGATCCGTCTCGCCGCAGCCAGCGAGGGGAACAGGTGCTCATTCAGGCACTCGTCGCGCAATCGACCATTGAACGATTCCACAAAGCCGTTCTGCTGCGGCTTGCCGGGCGCGATATAATGCCACTCGACGCCGGTATCCTGACACCAGGCGAGCACGGCATGACTGGTCAGTTCGGTGCCGTTGTCGCTGACCACCATGCACGGGAGCCCGCGATGTTCGACGACGGCGGTCAATTCCCGCACGACACGTCGTCCTTACAACGAGGTATCGACGATGCTTGCCAGGCACTCCCGGCTGTAGTCGTCGATGACGTTGAGTACCCGGGACCGCCGGCCGCAGGCCAATGCATCCGACACGAAGTCGAGGCTCCAGCGCTGGTTGGGTTCCTGCGGGATTGCCATCGGCGCCCGCGTGCCCAACGCCCGTTTCCGGCCGCCACGCTTGCGCACCGTCAGCCGCTCCTCGCGATACAGCCGGTACACCTTCTTCAGGTTCATGCCCTTGCCTTCACGCCTGAGCAGGATCGCCAGCCGGCGATAGCCGAACCGGCGACGTTCGTTCGCGATCTCGCGCATCCGCTCGCGGACAGCATCGTCCTTCCCGCGAAGCGGCTCATATTGCCATGCCGACCGGTTGACCCCGATCAGCCTGCAGGCGCGACGCTCGGAGAAGCCGTGGTCGGCCATCAGCTTCTCCACCGTAGCGTAGCGATCCGCAGACCGGGTCAGTTTTTTCCCAGCAGATCCTTCAGCGCCGACACGTCCAGCATCGACTCCGCCAACAGCTTCTTCAGCCGACGGTTCTCATCCTCCAGCGTCCGCAACCGTGCCGCCTCTCACACGGTCATCCCGCCGTATTTCGCCTTCCAGTTGTAGAACGTCGCATCGCTGATGCCGTGCTTCCGGCACAGCTCGGCGGTCTTCACGCCAGCCTCGTGCTCACGCAGCACGCCTATGATCTGATCCTCGGTAAAACGGCCTCGCCGCATCGCCCGACTCCATATGACAAGCTAACTTACCAATGGCATGATTTTCGGGGAGCAGGTCAGCTGAGGTCAACTATACGTGTCTGTCGCATTCGACACACCTTTAGTTTCGTGGCATCCGTCTGGTCGACAAGGCTGAGAGGAAGACAGCGCGAAAGTTGTCTATCACCGGTCGGAAAACAGATTCTCCGCGTCCACATTAACTTGCACAAGAGCGACATTAAGTTTTGGGAGAGCCGCATAGTACAGCATAGTCTCGCAAAGACACTTGTTTGAGAGCCGTGAGCTAAATGGCGTAGGTACTCGTCTAACTAGACGATTAATTCCGCGATCAGAAAGACAGGCAAAAGAACGGATTTCATTCAAACATAAAATCGACCAAACGCTCCGAATACTAAGTTTTTGTCTGTCTTAAGTTTTACCTTGCTGACTTCACATTCTCCCACATCTCCGCCAGACCTGGCAGCACACTAAGCGGCATGTTACTCAGGATTACATCATAATACCCGCACCTCGTTATCGGCCGCGGGTTATCGCAGTTAGGAACCATCACATGCTACCAATAATTACCTCGTTATAAGGGGCGGCATGCTTGCGGACGAGATCAATGCGGTTTAATGCTTTTCCATCTTCATAAATTGCGCCCCTTAAGGTTTAAGTAGGTACACCGTACCTGTTGATCGCGCTGCCGAGTACGGCGACTTTGGAGTTTCTATGCTTTCCGATGTCAACCTTACAGAGACTGCATCCGGCCTGTCCGCAACACGTGTGCTGAATGTTCCCGTAACTTTGACCAATATGAAGGATGCGATCAGCACAATCTTTTCGTGGATTGATCGTGAGGAGTCTTACTACGTTTGCATCCGCGACGTCCATGGCGTGATGCGCGCGCAAGAAGATCCTGATTTGATGAATATTCATTATAAAGCAGGCATGGTAACACCCGATGGGATGCCCCTCGTCTGGCTTGCGCGCTGGCGGGGCCATGCCAATGTGACCCGTGTGTGCGGCGCCGACTTGGTTGCCGCGCTCTGCGAAGCATCGGTCGAGCGCGGAATTGGTCACTACTTCTATGGTGGTAAAGCAGGTGTAGCGGACCGCATGGCAATGGCGTTGATCAAGCGACACCCTGGCCTTCGGGTTGTGGGCGTCGGAACGCCGCCATTTGAGTCCGTAAGCGCTGAGGAAGACGCTGCAGCTACCGCTAGTATCGCAGCTACAAAGCCGGGTGTTGTCTGGGTGGGCCTTTCAACTCCCAAACAAGAGTACTGGATGCGCGATCATACCGCTCGTATCCCCGGTGCGACTCTAATTGGAGTGGGAGCTGCGTTTGATTTCTATGCTGGAGACGTAACGCGAGCACCTGTATGGATGCATCAACGAGGACTTGAGTGGCTTCATCGCCTTGCTAGTGAGCCGCGCCGATTGTGGCGTCGCTATCTGGTACTCGCACCCAAGTTTGTGCTCATGGTGACGCGACGAGGCTGGGGACGCGGAGCCTAAGCGGCTTGTTTGAACAATAGGTAAGTAAAAAGATAGGCTACGTGAACAAAGGTCGACGGTCTGACGTGACCCCAGTTTTTCATCCAGCTGCGACCAGAAACCGACCGGTGTTGTCGCGCATGAGCGCAGGTGAAGCAACGGGCGGGGTTAACCCCGTCCGTTGCTGTTCGAGCCCGGCAGCGAACGCAGCCGGGGTAGCGTAGCCCAGCGACGAGTGCGGCCGCTCGGTGTTGTAGTCGTCGACCCAGCGGGCGAGGATCGAGCGGGCCTAGCGAACCGTGAAGAACAGCGTCTCGTTGAGCAGCTCGTCGCGCATGCGGCCGTTGAAGCTTTCGACGAACCCGTTCTGCGTCGGTCTGCCCGGCGCAATGTAATGCCACTCGACGCCGACATCTCCCGACCAGGCGAGAACCGCGTTCGACTTCAGTTCGGTCCCATTGTCGCTGACGATCATCTTCGGTCTGCCACGCTCGGCGATTAGATCGGTCAACTCGCGCACGACCCTGCGGCCCGAGATCGACGTGTCCACCACCGCCCGGAGGCATTCACGCGTCACGTCATCGACGATGTTGAGCACGCGGAACCGCCGACCGGTGACGAGCTGGTCGTGGACGAAGTCCAGGCTCCAGCGCTGGTTGGGGAGCGCCGGCACCGGTGCGGGTGCCCGCGCGCCGACGGCACGCCTTCGTCCCTTCCGACGCCGGACCGTCAAACCCTCCTCGCGATAGAGTCGTTGGGTCTTCTTGCGGTTGATCGTGATGCCGTCACGGCGCAGCAGGATGTGCAGGCGTCGATAACCGAACCGCCGGCGCTGCTGCGCCAGTTCGCAAAGCCGCGACCGCAGGTCGCCATCATCTGCCCGGCACGAGCGATACCGCATGCTCGTGCGATCCGCTCCGACAACTGCGCATGCCCGCCGCTCGCTCATCCCAACGTCGCCTGGAGATGCGCGACCGCTTGCCGCTTCGCGGCGGGCGTTACCATTTTTTTGACAGCAGATCCTTCAGACCCGCGTTGTCGAGCATCGTGTCCGCGAGTAGCCGCTTGAGCCGGGCGTTCTCTTCTTCTAGCGACCGCAGGCGCTTTGCGTCGGACACCTCCAGGCCGCCCAACTTTGCCTTCCATGCATAGTAGGTCGCGCTCGACATCCCGTCCTTGCGGCACAGCTCCGTCACCACCGCACCCGCCTCGACCTCCTTCAGAATGCCGATGATCTGCTCTTCCGAAAACTGCTTCCGCTTCATTCCGTCCGTCCCTTCGATGGGCCGGTCTCTAGTTCCAAGTGGATGAAGAAACGGGGGTCACGTCACGGGCGTTGCAGGCGCAGGTGAGCGAACTGCAGCGCCTGCTCGGCAAGAAGACCATGGAAGCCGAGATCCTGCGCGAGGCCGTGTCCCGTGCCGCAGGCCCAAAAAAACTGCTGTTGCGCTCGACCTCGTTGCCGGGGGACGGCCGGTGACCGCGGTCGCCGACGCTATCGGCATCAGCCGCCAGCATCTATCCGCGATGCACAACCGACCACCGTCCCGGCACGCGGGCGACCGCCGCTGCCAGACGCGGAGCTGGTCGTGAACATCAGGATGCTCATCGCCGATCTGCCCACCTACGGCTATCGCCGCGTCCATGCCTTGCTGCGCCGTCAGGCCCACCAGTTCGGGCGCGAAAGTCCCAACCCGAAGCGCGTCTACCGCGTCATGAAGGTCCATGGCCTGCTGCTCCAGCCCCATAGCGGCAAGGGCGAGGAGCGGCGTCACGACGGTCGGGTATCGGTCGACCGGCGCAATATCCGCTGGTGCTCCGATGCGCTCGAGATCGGTTGCGACAACGGCGAGAAGGTCCGCGTCGCCTTCGCGCTCGACTGCTGCGACCGGGAAGCGATGGGGCATGTGGCGACAACCGGCGGCATCACCACCGAGGACGTCCGCGACCTGATGGTCGCCACCGTCGAGCACCGCTTCGGTCCCGTGAACCGCCTCGCCGAGCCGATCGAGTGGCTCACCGACAACGGCAGCCCCTATGTCGCCGCCGACACCAGGCGCTTCGCGCGCGACATCGGTCTTGTCCCGCGCACCACTCCGGTCAGCAGCCCGCAGTCAAACGGCATGGCCGAGGCCTTCGTCCGCACCCTCAAGCGCGACTATGTCCGCGTGAACCCCACGCCCGACGCACGCACCGTCATCGAGCAGCTGCCGGTCTGGCTGACCCATTACAACGAGGTCCACCCCCACAAGGCGCTGGGCTACCGATCGCCCCACGAGTACATCACGCAAACCTGCGAGGCCCCGTCAGGCATTTAGGGGGCAACGACAATATCAACGAGGAAGTTTTCAATGTGCGATCGCGTCTAGCGCACCAGCTATACCAACGCTCATTCGCCCCCCCTTAAACCCCATCCGTTTGCTTCTACGTAAACGCGATCTACCTTCGCCGCCGCTCGAGTTCTTCATTGCCGAGTCCCGTGTGAACCCTCACAAAGTTTATCGGCCCTCACTCAGAAGAGGTACGAAAATACGTACGATCAACACTTTCAAGGCACGGTTTTACCGCCCACACCCTGGTACCGCATAGCGGCATGTCGTCCCCGGTCTAACTGCCTTGCGACCGTTAGGCCCATGCCTAACATCATAACCATCGCCAAGCTATACGCAGCTGTCCCATCATAGTAAAAGATGACATCGGCAGTGCAGCCCGCGATCAAGCGATCAATCCAAAATGCAACCGCAATGGCTGTGAACCGGGCTGCAAACGCTTTGTTTGCTTGGATCCTCTTGACCTTGAAGAGTCGCGAAACTGGAACACTCATCAACATAACGATCAAGCAAATTAGTAGGACCAGCCCTGGAAGTCCCAACTCTCCAAAATAGTTTAGATAAATATTATGCCCAAAAGCGTTTTCAGCTACACCAGTTTCCTGCAAAACTCGGAAGTTACCAAACCCCTGCCCGATAAAAAGACGGAGTGGTTGTGTTACAATAAACCGTGGAACTGCTATAACGTCATTTAGCCTACCTGCAGCCGAGGAGTTTTCAACGTCTCCCGAGAAGATTTGGACAAATCGCTGGCCTTCTTCGTCCGACAGTCCGAGAGTCTCGATTATTGAAAGTATCATATCTGGTGTCGTCATTAGAAACATTGCAACTACAAAAAAGATTTCCATTATAACGACTAAAAAAGCACCGGGGTATAGAAGAAGCTGCAGAAATATTAGCGAAACTGCAAGTGCGACTAAGTCAGTGCGACTGTTAGTAAGCAAAAGTGCAAACGATAATAAGGCTAAGCAAGCTACTCCGAGCGTTTTGTTACCTCCACGAAACAATGAAGCTATAGCACAGAATACTGATATTGTTAACAGACCGCCGGTGGTAATCTTGTAAGATGCTAGAAATAGGTACGCGGTTCCCATCGACATCGTTATGTCAGCTAGCCGGGGTCCAAAGTAGTACTTTGCGCTTAGATCAACAATGTTTAGATTATGAATAATACAAGCCAGACTATAGAGCATTGCACAGATAAGAAAAGTCTTCATTCCTGCGCCTGAGTCTACACTTGTCTGCCTTCCATAATAAATGGCACCAAGAAATATTATCGACAATATTAAGTTAAGAGTGCCGTAAGTAGAAAATCTTGTAAACTCTCCAATAGGAACGTGCGCCAACGCGATCAATACGATGCCATATGCGCAGACGGAGAACCTGTTGAATACAATCTTGTACAGAGTATGCGGCTGAGAGAGGCGAAATATTACAGCTAACATCGAAAGATGGATAGGGAAAATGCCAGCATTCATGCTGTTTCCTGCCAAAGCCACCGGCAGTGTTAAAAACGCCGGAACCAAGGCATAGATTAAGCTCGCCCGGCATTTATAGTACACAAAAACAGCGGCGGCCAGGCCGACTACCAACACTTCATAATAAATAATCACGCCCAATCCAGTGCATTGATAAGGTGGTTTGAACTCCACTTAGCGGTAGTGGCTGACTTTATGGTTGCGAACACCACAACTCTTCCACTAGCTCCGGTGCATATTTAAGTTTGTTGCTTAGCCTTTCGTCGTGCAATAACTACGTTTACACCTGACACCATAGATTGTGCCGGGATGTCCTGAGTGACAATAGCGCCAGCGGCTATAATGCTACGCCTCCCAATTGTTACTCCGGATAGAATTATCGCACCGAAGCCTATCCAGACTCCATGTTCGATCTTGACCTCGAGCTGAAGACTTTTTGTGTCACGGGCAGATGGCGCCCAGAACATGTCACCCTCGTAACCAGGGTCATGGTCTTTACGCCCCACAATGCCGACGTTGTTCGCAATTATACAGCCGTCACCAATAGTGCCTCCCACCTCTATTGTGACGCCTTTACCGACGTAGAGATTACTCCCTAGCGACAGATCGCCGATCGCCGCTACTGTTGATCGGGGTCCAATATAAACATTTCTGCCCCAAGTTAGCCGCCCAGTGCTGCTACGGGTCGCAAGGGTTAGTCGCATAAAGGACTGCACTCGCTGCCTTATCGAAAGCTTCATCTGACAAGCCTCATAAATTTACGTAGACCTGCGCTAGGGTCACATAAGCCCGCTGCAGCAAGAAAGGCCCACGATCGCAATCGCCGATCCTCTCCTTTGCTAATCAGACTCTCACGATAAAGCATGTTTCCGCGACGTTTAACTAAAGAGAGTAAGGAAGTGGGCGATTTGCTCCAATGTTGTGAGAACGCCTCAATCCCAATTTCGCTTTTTCCCTGCGTGCGACGACGATATGCGTCAATCGCATAGTCGTATCCTACCGCTAACTCCTTCAGCTTGGAGTACGACAGTGAACTGCGAGTCATTCGATAGCCAAGTAAATCGTCGGGAACATTGGAGCACAGGCCTTGCTCCGACATGCGGAGACAGAAGTCGATGTCTTCTCCAGCGCCAGCTATACGCATCGGACCTAACGTTAAATAGCTTGATCGTCGAAATGCGAGGGTGGGATGGCAGATCCCGGCGTAGCCATTGGCGAACAGATCCACAATCTTCTCGTTCGTCACCTCAACCGTGGAAGAAGGCATAGCTTTATCGCCGGCGATGATGTGAAAGCCAGTTCCGACCATAACTAAGTTTTCAGGCGCGTGGGTGATATGCTGAACCTGTCGCGCAAGTCGCTGAGGCATAGCGACGTCGTCAGCATCCATTCGAAAAATCCAGTCTGTCGTCGCCATTTGGAACAGACGATTCAACGTTGTGCCTAAGCCTTGATTATTTTGATGAAAGACCTTGACTCGCGGATCGTTGATAGAATTCAAGTAAGTTGACGTCTCATCTGTGGAGCCATCATTAACAATCAAGAATTCAAAATTGCTATAGCTCTGGGAAAGGATACTTTGGACCCCTTCCTCTAGAAAGGGCATGGCATTAAAACAGGGTAGGACGACGCTAATTTTCACGTTTCTTGCCCCGCTCTGGAGGATGAGGACATGTACAGAGCACCATGCATCAGCAGCATGCCTATCACAGCTGCAATGATGTGGGGCATAAGCAGGTAATCTGTGGTTTGCCTCGGCAGAACAAAGAGCAGAACTGCACATAACGAAAGCTGCGCGCCCTTGCATATAGCGACTGTTCTAGACTTAGATCTAGCTAGCAATGCCTGCTCAGCCACGCTAGCTACGATACCAAGCGATACATAAAGAACAGCTAAGGGCAGCATTGCTAGAGCCCCGCCATACTCCGCTGCAAATAGATAATGCACCGCGATCGGCGCGACTACGATGACAAAAAGCGACTGAACCACACAGAGTGCAGTAGTTCCTGCCGTGTACCTCACGATGAACAAGCGGCTCGCCCCATTAAGCTTCTTAAAGAAGTTCATGTTTACGGCATTGGGAACAACTAGCAAAGCAGATGCAAAGGACAAAGACGTATAATAGTATCCTTGGTCAGTTAGACTCATGCCTGTCGATATGGCGAATACATCCATTCTTGCTGAAATGGATGAGAGAAGCACAGCCAAAAACGTGCTTACAAAAACATCAACACGGCAGCGCCCGCTCCGAACCTTTTGTACAAAAGGGCTGTTCTTAATTCCAGCGCCAATAGTAGCAGCCACGTAGCTAGAGGCGAGTAGTACGAAGATTACAAGCAGTGGTGCGCCCTGGCTGCATGTGAGCAGCATTAATGCAGTCAGCACTGTAGTATAGAAGATGGGCTGCACCAGCCTCATCAAGTTAAGAATGTTGATGTGGCCTTCGACCATCGCAGCGGTTTGCAAAGCTACCTGGATCGTGGCAGCGATACCGCAGAGAGCGACAATAGCGCTGAGATAAAAGGCAGTACTGATCTGGTCATGGACGAAGGAGAATACTGCAAGGACCGTGGAGAAGCCAAATAGAGCCAAGGCTATTACCGGTGAAAACCGTGCCTCTTTAACCGCCATCGGTCGCTCGTCGTGTCGAGAACGAGCAATACCAAATCCTAACGCTTGAACAAAGATGAATAATGTATTTTGGACGGAACCCAAGATCCCGCGGGCTTCTGGATGAACTAAATAGGACACCACGATACCCTGCATAAAGACAAACCCTGCAACGGCAATCGAGACTAGAACAGTTGCAAATACTTTTCTTGGACGCTTTGTAAGCCCCTTACCAATGATCGCACGAAAGTGAACGGCCATATAATTAGGCCTTCGACGTGCCAGAATGGCTGTTTAACACCTTTTCGCAGTACCCATAGACGCATAGGCGTTTTCGACTGCAGTTCCGGTCTCGGGCAGAACGGTCTTGAATGTGCATAGTCGCTTCTTCACTTCCGTATTTCGAAATCGCTATACGTAACTTGCATGGCCCATCTGTGCTACGCCGTTATAGCCAACCCAATTTCCCGGCCTTACACATCATCTTGAAAACTCGTGGGGCGTTAAGCTGCGCCTTTTTACAATTGTCAACTTACATTATATGAGACTTTGATATTCTCGGTAAACGTCTTTGATGCCGTCACGCAACTTGATGCGAGGACGCCAACCCATCGCGGCAAGCTTCTCGCAGCTCATCAACTTACGCGGCGTGCCGTCCGGCTTTTCGTAATCATTACGGACTTCGCCGGTGAAGCCAACTACTTCGTTTACTAGCTTAACTAAGTCGAAAATTGTGATGTCCTCGCCGGCGCCGGCATTAATATGCTCATCACCCGAATAGACTTTCATTAGGAACACGCAAGCGTCGGCGAGATCGTCCACGTGGAGGAATTCGCGGCGCGGCTTACCCGAACCCCATATTTCAATCGACTGAGCGGCCGACAGCTTCGCCTCATGTGCCTTGCGAATGAGTGCCGGCAGCACATGGCTCGAATTCAGATCGAAATTGTCGCCTGGGCCATATAGATTGGTAGGCATCGCTGAGATAAAATCGCGATCATACTGGCGACGGTATGCTTGGGCGAGTTTGATGCCGGCAATCTTTGCAATGGCGTACCACTCGTTCGTCGGCTCAAGAGTTCCCGTGAGTAGAGCGTCTTCGGTAATTGGCTGCGTGGCAAATTTTGGGTAAATGCACGAGGAGCCCAGAAACAAAAGCTTGGCCACATCGGCTCTGTGCGCTGCCTCGATAATGTTTGCCTCAATCATCAGGTTGTCGTACAGAAAGTCAGCTGGGTACGTGTCGTTCGCGAGTATACCGCCGACCTTTGCTGCGGCTAGGAACACCGCGTTAGGGCGCTTGTCAGCAAACCAGGCGCGCACTGCTGCCTGATTTTTGAGATCTACCTCAGCGCGGCTTGCAGTGACGATCTCGCAATCCTCGGCGGCAAGACGACGCACCAGCGCTGAACCAACCATCCCGCGATGGCCGGCGACGTAGACACGCTTACCTTGCAGGTCGAACTTACCCCCAAGCATCTTAGGCACCCTTCCCGATAGGAGCATCGCGCATCAGCACGAGATCGGCTTGTACCATCTCACGGGCGAGATCACGCGGGCTGGTATCGTGCGTCCAGCCAAGCTGGTTCTTCGCCTTCGTCGGTTCACCGATCAGCAGCTCGACTTCCGTTGGGCGGAAGTAGCGCGGGTCGACCTCAACCAAGCATTTGCCCGTCTCGGTGCAATAGCCCTTCTCGTTCTCGCCCTCCCCTTCCCAGCGGAGCGTGATGCCAGCATCCTCGAACGCCCATTCAACGAACGTGCGAACCCGCGTCGTCTCACCGGTAGCCAGCACGTAGTCGTCGGGCGTGTCCTGCTGCAGCATCATCCACATGCCGCGAACGTATTCGCGGGCATGACCCCAATCGCGCTGTGCGTCGAGATTACCGAGCCACAGCTTGTCCTGGCGGCCGAGCTTAATCGCCGCGGCAGCTCGCGTGATCTTGCGAGTGACGAAGGTTTCTCCGCGAAGCGGGCTCTCGTGATTAAACAGGATGCCGTTGCATGCGTACATGCCATATGCCTCGCGGTAGTTCACCACGATCCAATAGCCGTAAAGCTTAGCCACGCCGTAGGGCGAGCGCGGGTAAAAGGGCGTCGTTTCCTTCTGCGGCACTTCCTGCACGAGACCATAGAGCTCGGAGGTGGACGCTTGGTAGAAGCGGGTCTTCTTCTCCATGCCGAGGATGCGGATCGCCTCAAGGATGCGAAGCGTGCCGATACCGTCCGCGTTTGCCGTGTACTCCGGTGTCTCGAAGCTCACCTGCACGTGGCTCTGCGCTGCCAGATTGTAAATCTCGTCAGGCTGCGTCTGCTGCACAAGACGGATCAGATTGGTGGAGTCCGTCAGATCACCGTAATGGAGGTGAAACCGCGGATTCTCTTCGTGCGGATCCTGGTAGATGTTCTCGATGCGGCCGGTGTTGAACGAGGACGAACGACGCTTCACACCGTGTACCTCGTAGCCCTTCGACAACAGCAGCTCAGCCAAATACGCGCCGTCCTGCCCTGTGACACCAGTGATCAGCGCAACTTTCTTCTCGGTCATATTTCCCCCCGGAAGCGCGCCGACCGACACATGATGAGCCAGGAAGACACGCTATGCCTCGCATCCATCATAGGCCGTTTCTGCTGCAGTGCAGCCCCCGTTTCGTCCTAGGCGCAGGGCGGTTGGGCGAATTGTAAATATCATTGCCGTTTGTTGGACCCGCGCAGCTCCAGGAGAGCCGACCTGGAACACCTCAAGCCAAGTTTAACGATCAGCAATTAGGGCTTAGCGTCATGCCGGGACGCCTTCGATCGTTGATCTCGACCCTCCGCTCCGACGTCGACTCCCATGCGACCAACTCAGAAGCAATTGCCGCGCAGACCAATCTGCTGGCCCTGAATGCTGCGATCGAAGCCGCTCCCGCTGGAGACGCCGGCCGCGGGTTCGGCGTCGTCGCAAATGAGGTGAAGAGCCTAGCCATGAGCGCGCGGCAATCGTCCGTCGCGTTCCGGGCTGAGATCACGGAACGGCTGCAGCAAGGCGTCGAGATCGCCAACGAGCTGCTGGAGGAGTTCGAAGGCGGGCGTTTGCGGGAGTTGGCGCAGTCCATCGCAGACAGCCTCTCACGCACGCTCTACGACCGCTCCGTGGACGTTCGAATGCTGGCCTCCGATCACTCCATCCGTGATGCGCTCATGCTGGAGGGTGCATCTGAGCGCCATCAGGCAAATGCACTCGCGAGGCTTCGCAAGCTGCTGCGCCTCTCACCCTACTTCCTCAATGCATTCCTTGTGGATGCATCTGGCGATGTTGCAGCCTGCGCGCACGAGAACGCTTCCGTTCGATCTGTTAGCTTCAAAGGCATGCCACAGTTTGAACGCGTGATCCGCGCCCACGGTGAGGATGAGTGGTTCACAGACGAGGTTTGGGACAACCCTTGGTCGAACCATCGCAAGGTGCTGGTCTATGTCGCACCGGCGATCGCAGACGGCGTAAACATCGGCGCCTGCTATCTGGAGTACGACTTTCAAGGCCAGGTCGAACAGATCATGAGCGTATTGCGTAAAGATGGCAGCGCCTCGTCGATCTCGATCGTGGATCCAAACGATTGGGTCGTCGCATTAACCGGCGATTATGCGTATCATGCTCATTATCCGCATGCAGCCGATCGCAGAGTTTCGGCGCTCACGTCACGCGACGGATTGATCATCGCGCAAGCTACCGTGCCGACAGATCATGGAATGCCTGGATTGGACTTCCGTTGCATCATCGAGGATCACGTCGCCACCGAGGCGGAAATAGCCGCCGCGCTTCGATCCGGTAACGACATCACCACTATGACGTTTCATCATCCTCAATCATCGGTGCACGCCCGGCCCCTTTCCCGTACGCTGCAGCGCTGAACAGATCGCTGCTGGATGACAAACGGGGGCGTTCGATAGGATCTCGTAGGACGATAGCGCCTTATCGATGATTGTGGCGGCGACCACCTGCTCCGCCTGCTCACGCTTGTCGCGATCACTGGAATTGAGCTGTTTACGCAGGCTCGCTGACAAACGGCGCACCTGGAAGCTGATGCGCACCATCAGCTCGGCATGACCAACCTGCCTCATAGTGGCAGCGGGATCTGGTCGCGGTTGTCTAGAGGCGACGCCCTGCCCGCCTCACAGATTGTACATGCCAACTCATAGGCCGCCTGCTCGCGTATTCGCTGCACGGGGGCAGTGATGCCGACACGCACCCAGCCGGGTGCTTGGAGGATGGTCTGGCGAGCGAGGCGGGGTCGAACCGTTCCATGCGTCGAGTAGAACGAATAAGGAACGATCCGGCAAGTCTGCTTTCCCCGTGCCTGTAGGCCTCATTTCTGACCCGGCGACAAACATGTGCTCAACGAGTTCTACGAACGGTTAAAGCCCCTACGTGAGACAGCACCATGCTCCCAGTTCTCGAATACTTGCTCATGGCAGCTATAGTTATCGCTGTTGTGAGAGACCTACTTCGCGCGTCGTAAGTCGCGGCGGTTGCGTTCGGCGGATCGACGTTCCTTGCCGACAAGCGCTCATCCCTGCGCCGTAGCACTACCTACGACAACCGCGGTCACCGCGGCGCAAAAGCAGGGTTTGGATACCAGTTCTGACACTCTCAATTGGGAGGCGACACGCTGCCCTCCCCCAATCGACTTAGTGCGCGAACTTAGGTTTTCGAATACGCCGCAGGACACAGCTTGGATCGTAGCAAAAGCCTTCGCTCTCCAACCACAAACCGCCTCACTCCTTGACACTCAGCGCCACGTGTGCTAGTATAGTACTACACTAGCAACATCGCTGAGGTCCGATGCCGCATCCCGCCAAGGTCGTGGGAGGCGCCGACTTGTCGCGCCTACTCGCTTTCATCCAGACGCACAGACATCCACTACGCGACCGCGCGATCGTCTTGCTCAGCTTCAAGGCAGGCTTACGCGCGTGCGAAATCGCCGGGCTAAGTTGGAGCATGACGTTAGCCGCGAACGGCAAAGTCGCAGACCAGCTACTCGTCGCCAGCACGATCGCCAAGAATGGACAACGGCGCTCCATCCCGCTTCATCCAGAGCTCCGCGCAGCGCTGGTCGCGCTCCATAGAGGCAGCGGCCGTCCACGTGACGGCCCAGTGGTCGCTTCCGAGCGCGGCGGCCACATGACGGCGCGTAGCATCGTCAACTGGTTCGCGCGCGCCTACGCTGCGCTCGGACTCGACGGCTGCTCGTCGCACTCGGGCCGTCGCACATTCATTACCCGCTCGGCGCGTCTCGTCACCCGCGCTGGCGGGTCGCTGCGCGACATTCAGCAACTCGTCGGCCACGCCGACCTAGCCACGACGCAGCGCTACATAGACGGCGACAGCGACGCACAGCGCAAGCTGATCCGCCTGATCTGACCACCCCGACATTTTGAAACTCGAAGAGGAGCAACCCACCATGGGAAGCGAAAGCATGACGCACGTCCAAGCCACACGCACCATAGCCGAGCGTACGGCAATTATCCGCCATCACAACGACAACGCGCGTCGTTTCCCGCGAGCAGGGGTTATGTGCGTGACGTCTGGCATTGTCGCACTCGGCAAAGAGCGACTAGGCGCCGTGCTGCGCGCAGTGCGCGAGTTCGACACATTCACGCGCGATAACGACCCTTATGACGAACACGACATGGGGCTGGTGGAAGTCGCCAGCGAACGCGTGTTGTGGAAGATCGACTATTACGATGCCGAGCGACGCTACGGCTCGCCCGACCCGTCCGACCCTTCCGTTACCACGCGCGTGCTGACGATCATGCTGGCGTCGGAATACTGACGTGGCAGACGACGGCAACGGGGGCGACGACGAGCATAACGTCGCGCCTCCTCCCCCGCCGAGCGGCGGCGCCTTCAAAGCGCCCGGTCAGCGCACGCCCAAGCCGCGCCGCCGCTCACGTCGTTTTCGCCGTACGTTGACGCTCAGCCAGTTTCAGCAGCTCGACGCCGTGCTGCGCGCCAACGGCTACGCGGAGACGATCGCGTGGAGCGAGAACATCAAGCAATGCCAGGATGCCGACGCGTTCGCGCTGGAAGTGACGTACGTCATTTGCAACTCAGGCATGGCGTACCGCGTCGCCAACGCGATCTACTGGCGTGTCGTCGAGGCACTGAAAGCAGATCAGTCAGCCACGACGGCGTTCGGGCATCCAGGCAAAGCCCCGGCAATCGACTTCATCTGGCAGAACAGAGCCGTGCTGTTTGCCGCGTTCGACGTCGCTGCCAACAAGCTGGGCTTCTGCGCGACACTGCCGTGGATCGGGCCAGTCACCAAGTTCCACCTAGCCAAAAACTTGGGCGTCGACGTCGCCAAGCCCGACGTCCACATGGAACGGCTCGCACGCGCGGAGGGCGTGACAGTTGCCGCCCTGTGCGTGCGGCTGGCGAGAGAAAGTGGCTACCGCGTCTCGACTATCGACACGATCCTGTGGCGTGCCTGCGCTGATGGGTATCTGAACTCGCCGCTGTACCTGACCGAGGGTTGGCACGGCTCGACCGAGAAGCTGCGTGAAGCGCAGAAGCTCATGCCGCCGTGATGGCATGTGCCGACGACCGAGACGCCAAACTGTTATTTTACTGAGACGGAAAGGCTTTTCCACATGGTTTCCGATGATCTGCGCGCGCTCGGCGTGCATCAAACACGCGTGCTCACCGCCGTGCTCAGCGACCTAGGCGCACCACTCGCCGTTACGCTCTCGTCCATCAACGACGATGCGTCGACGTTCAGTCTGCAATCAACAGAGCGCAGCAACCTTAACTTAGCGCGCTTGCGCATGCTCGCGTGCGACTTGGCAGACGGCTTAGGCGTCTACCGCGTCGACATCGTGCCGAGCGATGATCCTACGGCAGTCGAACTAGACGCGCACCGCTATCACGCGCGCAAACGGACGAGTGCGTCGTTCGCGGGCGATAGCAGCATGAGCATGGCTGACGTCGAGCTGTTGGTCGCACGCTTCTTGATCGAGCGGCACTGCAACACGTCACCGTCGTGGTTGGCGTGCCAGTTGCGTGTCAGCTGGAAAGCGGCCGAGCGGATCCTCGCCGAGCTGGATGACGACCACGTGCCGGCAGCTAGATAGTTGGCTCTACCGACCCCACTCATTTCATTACGCACAAACTATCACCAGTCACGACAGCACGCGCCGCTTGCATGACGCGCCGCCGCCGCTAGTCTCTCAATCGCGCTGCGTGAAAGCCGCAGCGTGGGGCGTGGAAACCCCGATCAGCCAACTCGGTCACCGCTTCTCGCGAGGGCCGGGTGGCATGCGCGCATGTCCAGCCGGCTCCGGTCGGTAAAGGCGCATGCGCCTGCTCGCTGATCAGGTTTCCAACATCCGGCTTCGGCCGCCGCCTCGAGGGGACATAGAGACGGCGCGAGAAGCAATGCGTGGCGCCGCCGTGACGAACGGAGGCTTACCATGTTTTCAATTACCATAGCTTTGGCGCTGGCGGCTGCTGGCGTCGGCCTGTCTGACGACACAAGCCTGTACTGCGTCCGTAGTGATCAGACGCTGCAAAACATCCGAACCGCAGACGACATCAATGCCGCTTCGCCCAAGTTGATCGACGCCGACCTGGGTAGGCTTGAAGCAGCCATGCTGCAGCAGTTGGGCCTGCGCGGCTCGATCGGCGTCACGGGCGAACGCACGGGCTTGCTGACGTTCCGTGTGCCCGCGCGCGCGACCGAGACGATAACGTACAGCATCCGGCGCGAAGAAGATGGCATCGCCCTGGTCAGCATGCGCGTGCGGCTGAAGGGGGTCACTGAAGACCTACGCGGCGACAACATGTGCTGGCGGACCTTCGGCATCATCAACGTGCGTGAGGGGAACTGACATGCGCTTCATCGTCGACCTCTACCGCTACATCCTCGTCGCACTGTGCGGCATCACCATCATTGCGCTGGCGTTCGCATTTTTCGCGTTCATCGACGCGTCTGGCCCGACCGGCGGTGCCTATCCTGAGTGGGTCATCGCCGCGACCATCGTTGTTGCGATCGTCTTTGTCTTGAGCATTGGCGGCTTGGCCATCATCATTTCGCTCCACGACCGCCACGCGGAGCTGACCGACGCCGCGCACGACATCAGAGACGCGCTAAACCGCATAGCGGACGCGCGCCCTAGCCGGGAGTCGGACCGATGAAGCGCTCCAATCACCAGCTGCAAGGCGTGCTGTTCGTCGTCGTCTGCGTGCTGGTCGCATTGGTCGCGTACATGGCCATTCACGGCTCAGCGCGACGTAGCAATAGCGGCAGTACTCAAGCTATCGCCTCTAACAATAGCGCCATTGCTGACGTCCCCGAAGTAGCAGACTTACCGGTAAATGGAACCTCTGCCTCCCAGGCCGAAGCAGATGAGGCTGAGGCGAACGCCGCAGCGATCGAGGCGCTGCGCGACGATAAAGACTTCCGCTTCAATCAAAGTGAGCTTGCCAATCCTGTCGAAACAGGTGAAGGCGACGCAACCGACTGCCAAGGCTTAGTTTCCGCTGATATTACCGCCATTGGTGAACCAACTGCAACTTTAGCTGAAGGAAGTGTTCTCGAGAATATTGAGCACCTTCTTCATAACACCAACACTGGCGAACTAGCCTTTTGTAGTAGGGATGGTCATTGCTACCCAGCGCAGATTACACAACGCGGACAACAAGTTGTCGTTATTAAACTACCGTTTTGCCATGTTCAGAGCACCCCTTCGCAGACTGTGGATGGAGTTGAAGTTTACCCCGTCAAAGCAAGGCGATAAGGCCTATCTGAGTGTCAGCAGCACAAGCACTAATTAAGGAGTTGCCCGCTCTTCGGGGCCCTTCTACGCTGTCAGCATGGCCGTACACATTTGCAAGCAAAACTACATCGAGTCACGAAAAGCCATCGCAACTCTGATTAAAGTTTGTGGCTCATACGAAGAGGCACAAGCTACGTTAGTTGGTGCATTAGCGAGCGGAGAGTTGCGGGCGATAGGACTCGAAGTCACGGCACCTAGAAATACTATTATAGAAATCGCGCGAAAGCCGCATGAAGAACTTCAGCTGATACCGATCCAGTTTTGGATTTTAGCCACTCAGATTGATATCAATCAGTGGCGCTGGGAGAGCGGATTTTTTAAGTGCAATAATCAAAGCCTAGTAACGTACAATGCATCAACTGAGTACAACTCCGTCAAGTTTCATAAACGGGACATCGGCGACATAGTCAATCCGTCAAGTGAGCCTGTTCGGTCTGGCCGCCCAATGGCATCACTCTGGCCTGAGTGGGTGGCCGAACTTACTGCAGCAGTTTACGCCGGTGATATCAAAGAGCATATGCGGTCAGCAGAGGTACATAGAGTATTAGCTGAACGGCTAGCGGCACGCAGCGTTGAAGAGCCCAGCAAAAGTACTATAAACCCAACTCTTACAGCGGTCCTTAAGCGCTTGCGAGCGAACGAGGATTAGCAATCGCAAGCTTTAAAACCACATATTAGGCGGCGTGCACAAAAGGGCAACCAGAGCAATGCTGAAATGAGACCGCAGAAGCCGATGTAAGATGAGGCGGTCTTGTCGTGTCCGGTGGCGATGCGCCGCCAAACCTTGAGCTTGTTGAACAGCCGCGCGATGCGGTTGCGCCAGCGGCACTTTATAAGGTCGTGCGGCGCAGGGTTGCGGCGGTTGGCCTTGGCGGTGATCACCGCCTTCACCTCGGCGTTGGCCGGTTCATGTCGGATCGCGTCGGCATCGTAGCCCTTGTCGGCGACCATGCGCATCAGCGGCCGGAAGCCCTGAACATCATGCGTCTGCCCTGGCGTCTGGACGAAGGCGAGTGAGCGGCCTTGAACATCGCATCTGGCGTGGAGCTTGGTCGTGAACTCGCCGCGCGAGCGGCCGAGCGCCTTGGCGTGCCCAGTTCCTTTTTCATTCCTACCGCACAGTCGTGCGCCCGCACCACTGTGCTGTCTATCATGTCGGCGCTGCCGTCCCGCTCGACCACCTTGGCCAGCGTCTCTAGTGTGCCATTGAACAAACCCATCGTCGTCCAGCGCTGGTAGCGCCGGAACACGCTGTTCCACTTGCCATAGTCGTTTGACAGCCGCCGCCACTGCGCGCCCGTGCACGCGATTACATCATGCCTTCAAGCTAGCGCCGGTTTTCCTGCGCGAGGCGGCAGCCTCGACCTCGCTCGGCCGGCAGCAGCGCGCCAACGATCTCCCACTCCGCATCCGACAACCCGATCCGCTCACCCAGCGCCTCCTCCAAATGGCAGCGAAAAACCAACCTCAGATTACCACGTCAACTATGTCCACGCGGCCTAGCTCCTCGAACTAGGCCAGACGCTGCATCGATGGTAAGGCGTCGCCATGAAGTTATTCGCCACAGCCGCACTCTCGATCGCGCTTGTTGTAGCCTCGTCGACAATCGCCGCAGCAAGCCCAGTCACGGCTTTGTCCGTGAGCAAGGTACTCAAGCGTGCTCCCTCGCCGAACGTTAATAAAAGTGATTTAGACGATCAACTTCCCGCCCCACCCTGGGCGTTGGCGGTAATGGGGGCGATCACAATATTAGTTGTGGGACGAATCATTTTCGATCCGAACTCCGGCGGCGGGCACAGTAACGCAGATCAGCCCGACAGCAACTAAACCGCCCGCCCGTTCAGGCTAGCCCCCCTCCTCCGCCAGTTGCGCGTACTTCTCCCTCCACCATCCCGCGTTCGCCCAGGCAATATCACCCACCGCTCGCCGGCTCTTCCATAGCGCCTGCCGGACCACCCTAGTAAGCTCCTCCCAGTCATTGCTGGTGCACAGCACGCAGCACCCATGCCGATCGGCGTTGATGCTACTTGCGAGCACGCCAGCGAAGCTGCGGTAGATCGCGCAGTAATCCGGGTTAGCCGTCTCAGGTTTCTCAGTGCGGGCCGTCGCAGCGGCTCTCGAACATGTCGCGCACGAGCTGCTCAATTAGTGCCGGCCAATCATCCGTGCGGCACAGCGCGCAGCCGTTGAAGACGCGGTAATCGTGCTTCAATGCGCCGTCTCGCCGCCGCAGCACCGGCAGGTCTTCTGCGCACTGTCGACAACCTGCTCTACCTGATCGAGGTGAATAGGCAGGTTGCCGCGGTTGCGCTTGCGCTCTTTTGCGCGGCCGGTGTCCGCCAGGACAGCGTCGGGCCTCGCCTTTACGCGCGCGACCGCTTGGCCGGCCTCTTCCAGCGCCAGCTGGTCGGGATGAAGCTGCTCGGAGCGTGCGCCGAGGCGACACGCGTCAGACCGGACGCTTGTGCTCTAGCAGACTTATCGTTCATTTCCGTTCGTTGTCGAACGACGAGCGGTGGAGCCGTCACTTTGAACCGCGCCGGGTTTGCCGGAGGCCGTTGGATGTGAGTCACGCCGCCAT